>NZ_JBIYDV010000001.1:0-594579 GCF_044909215.1 Bacillus sp. RC252
ATGTATTAGGCACGCCGCCAGCGTTCATCCTGAGCCAGGATCAAACTCTCCAATAAAGTTAGTTTGTCTAGCATCTAAAAATAAAAATTGACGTTCACGTTGTTTGTTTCGTTCAGTTTTCAAAGAACTTATCTGCCGCTTCAGAAGCGACTTCATCATATTAACATCTTCATTTTTCGATGTCAACTATGTTTTTCAATTTCTTTTTTGTCGTTTTCTGCGTTTCTGCATCAGCGACGTTTATTAATATATCATGTGAAAAAATGAAATGCAACACCTTTTGAAAACTTTTTTGAAACCAACTACATTTCTTTTTTAATATCATATACTTAAACGAAACATCCCTTTCATTTCTAAGTAATTCCTACATATATTCTATAGAAAGTCCCTCTGTCACAAAACGTTTCTTTCTATATAAAGTGAAACTTTAATCAGTGTGGGGGGTGTTCATCCCCCACTGATTATTAGCCTTCACCAATCGGGCATTTACGGGCAGTTGTCTCCCACCTATCTTTCTCACATTCGGCGAATTTTGAGGCGGGGCTTACTGCCCGCAAATAGTGGGATAAACGTTTTATTCATATACTATATCATACAAGGAGGAATACACATGGACTACACCGACTTATTAATAAAACTAGGTCTCTCGGCTATTTTAGGATTCGCTATCGGTTTAGAGCGCGAATTAAAACGTAAACCACTCGGCTTAAAAACTTGTTTAGTTATTTCTATTATTAGTTGCCTCCTAACCATTGTTTCTATTAAAGCAGCTTACAACTTACCACATACCGATCATATGAATATGGATCCACTTCGACTTGCCGCTCAAATTGTATCAGGAATTGGTTTTTTAGGTGCCGGTGTAATTTTACGCAGAGGAAACGATAGTATTGCGGGATTAACGACCGCCGCTATGATTTGGGGTGCTTCTGGCATCGGCATTGCCGTTGGAGCTGGTTTCTATATCGAGGCTATTTTCGGAATGTGTTTCCTTATGATTAGTGTAGAACTTATACCATTAGCGATGAAATACGTCGGTCCTAGATCATTTCGCCAACGTGATATCGCAGTGAAACTCGTTGTACGAAATATGGACAATATCCCGACCGTAATTGAAGAAATAAAAGAAATGGATATAAAAGTTAAGAACATGAAGCTCAAAACATTGGAAAATGGTTCGCACTATTTACATTTGAAATTGTCTATCGATCAAAAAAGACATACCGCTGATGTTTATTATGCTCTTCAGCATCTTGAAAGTGTTCAACAAACCGAAGTGGAGAGTATGTAACATAAAGAAAAACGTTACTAACCAGCCATACCTTTCATTTAGAAGTTAGATAAGGTGTATTACTCCCGCGAGAATACGTACCTTATTACCTATAGAAAGTTATTTTCATTTTTCAGCATATAGATTACTGCCATGGAGATAAAATGGTCCTCTACCTTTCTTTGTTTTAAAACTTCGCGCATGGCAGGAAAAGACACTGACCGATCCTATACTATACATAACCAGTCCCTCTCGGTCATTTTAAAAAATGCTTTTCTGGCGTTTTTTCATAGAGTGACTGAGTAGTTAAAGAAAAACTCTCTTTTTAATTAGAGAGTTTTTCTTTTTTCTATAATGGTAACAATGAATGTAGTCCTGAAAAGTAAGGAGGAATAGGAACTTGAAATCCCGTCCGAATTTAGTAGATACATTTCGTGATTCCATTATTTTTCGTTTAATTTGTTTTATTATTGTACTTACTGCCTTCTCCGGCTTTCTTATACATATATTAGAGCCATCTCACTTCACCACATGGTTCGACGGGGTTTGGTGGTCAATCGTTACCATTTTCACCGTTGGATACGGCGATTTCGCCCCCCATACAACGATAGGAAAACTTATTGGTATATGTATTATTTTATTAGGGACGGGATTTTGTTCTTATTATATGGTTCTATTCGCTACCGACATGATTAATAAACAATATATGAGAATTAAAGGTGAAGCAGCTGCTACCTCTAATGGTCATATGATTATCGTTGGCTGGAATGAGCGTGCAAAACATGTTGTAAAACAAATGCACATATTACAACCGAACCTTGATATCGTTTTAATTGATGAAACACTTTCTTTACTTCCAAAGCCATTTCATCATTTAGAATTTATAAAAGGTTGTCCGCATCACGATCAAACTTTATTAAAAGCTAACATTACAACAGCTCACACTATATTAATAACAGCGGATAAAGAGAAGAACGAAAGCTTAGCAGATACACAGTCCATTTTAAATATTTTAACTGCAAAAGGACTTAATCCAAACATTCACTGCATCGCTGAACTTCTTACTTCTGAACAAATCCAAAATGCAACGAGAGCTGGCGTATCAGAAATTATAGAAGGAAATAAATTAACGAGCTATGTATTTACCGCTTCTCTTTTATTCCCTTCCATTTCAGGTGTACTATTCTCACTTTACGATGAAATCTCTGATAACAAATTACAACTGATGGAGATTCCCCCGTCCTGCACCGGACAATCCTTTGCAAATTGTAGCTATACTCTTTTAAAGCAAAACATTCTCTTACTAGGTGTAAAGCGCGACGAACAATATATGATCAATCCAGTTCATTCTTTCATTCTCATCGAAAGCGACATACTCATCGTTATTCACCATTAAAAAAATGTTTTTCTAGTTCTTGTACCAATACTTTACCAATATTGACATACTTTCTTTTCACATCTCCATCTGGATCTTGCGGCTCCGCAAATTGATCCAATCCACTCGTTCCAGCTGTTAAAGCATTAACATTATCATCTAGTTCGTCTTGATATACGTGCGAAAGAATATACGGTGTTTCAAGACGGACTATTACACCAGGCACATCTAGTTCCCCATCCACCGCTGTAAATGGTACGCGTAAAAATTGATACCCTTCTTCTTCGTCGATTTTATAATCAAAGCATCCTTTATCATAATCCCAATTGCCGCCAATACTATATCCAAGTGGTTTCATAACCTCTTCTAACTTATATAACGCATATGTACATCCTTCTAATTTTGATTGAATCGGAATCAAGCCCATCCCTCCTAGACTTTTCCTTTAGCATACCCATTCTAGTTTGAATATACCGATGTACCTTTCAACAAAATAATAAAAAGCGACCGGAGACCCGATCGCTTTTCATTATTTTAAACGCTCTTCTAATTCTGCTTTTAATTCTTCAAATCCTGGTTTACCAAGTAAAGCAAACATGTTTTTCTTGTATGCTTCTACTCCTGGTTGGTCAAATGGATTTACGCCTAATAGGTAGCCGCTCATCGCACATGCTTTTTCGAAGAAGTATACAAGGTAACCGAATGTGTACTCATTTAATTCAGGGATGTTTACGATTAAGTTTGGTACTCCGCCATCGCTATGTGCAAGTAATGTACCTTCGTATGCTTTTGTGTTTACGAAGTCTATCGTTTCACCAGCAAGGTAGTTTAATCCATCTAAATCGTTGTCGTCTAATTCGATTTTTAGTTCGTGTGTAGATTTACCTACTTTAAGAACTGTTTCGAATAGGTCACGACGACCTTCTTGAATGTATTGACCTAATGAGTGTAAGTCAGTTGAGAAGTTTGCTGAAGATGGGAAAATACCTTTTTGATCTTTTCCTTCACTTTCACCAAATAACTGTTTCCACCACTCAGAGAAGTAGTGAAGTGCTGGCTCATAGTTAACAAGCATTTCAATTGTTTTCCCTTTATTATATAGAGCATTACGAACTACTGCGTATTGGTAAGCCGGGTTTTCTTCAAGTTCTGATTTCGCGAAATCATTATGACCAGCAGCTGCACCTTTCATCATCTCTTCAATGTTTAGGCCACTTACAGCGATTGGCAATAAACCTACTGGTGTTAATACAGAGAAACGACCGCCAACATCATCTGGAATAACGAACGTTTCGTAGCCTTCATTATCAGATAATGTTTTTAAAGCACCGCGCGCTTTATCTGTAGTCGCATAAATACGTTTGCGTGCTTCTTCTTTTCCATACTTTTCTTCTAATAATTTACGGAAAATACGGAATGCGATTGCAGGCTCTGTTGTTGTACCTGATTTGGAAATAACGTTAATAGAAAAGTCTTTACCTTCTAGTACGTCCATTAAATCTTTCATGTAAGTGGAGCTAATGTTTTGTCCAACAAATAGCACTTGTGGAGTTTTACGTTGTTCTTTAGAAAGCGTGTTATAGAAAGAATGGTTTAACATTTCAATTGCTGCGCGTGCTCCTAGGTAAGAACCACCAATACCTACAACAAGTAAAATATCAGAGTCATTTTTAATTTTTTCTGCGCATTTTTGAATGCGAGCGAATTCTTCTTTATCATATTGAAGCGGAAGCTCTACCCACCCAAGGAAATCGTTCCCAGCTCCAGTTTTTTCGTGGATTGCATGATGTGTTACTTTTACTGCATCACGTAAATAAGTTAGTTCATTTTCACCGATGAAGGATAACGCTTTAGAATAGTCGAACGTTACATGTGTACTCATCTTTTTCCCTCCAATTATGTATATGTATTTCTGTATTCACTTTAGCGAAACTAAAGTTGTAAATCAAGCGATTCAGCAATTGTAAACGTAACCATTATTTATTTTTTAGAAAAAGTTCATTTTTTGCATAAAAATTCGAATTTTTCGGTATAGATGTATATACATCGTTTTTCGTACATTTTTCATGTATAAAAACAACAAAACTATACCATTCTATAAAGGAGTTAAATTTTCTTATTAACTCCTTGCTTGCTCACGCTTCACATTAAGGGGGGGACTTTTCATGAGTACCTTGCAACGTATCGCATTAGTCTTCACTGTAATCGGCGCTGTTAACTGGGGACTGATCGGGTTCTTCCAGTTTGACTTAGTAGCGGCTATTTTCGGGGGACAGAAATCAGCTCTTGCACGTATTATTTACGGCATCGTTGGTATTTCTGGGCTTATCAATCTCGGCTTACTATTTAAACCATCCGAGAATCTTGGTACTCACCCAGAAACACATGAAATTCAATAGTCAGTATGTCTTTTTCGCCTCCGACATACGAATATGATTGCATGCAATCATATTTGCAAATATATATATCATAAGTCACAGTAAAAGAGGAACGCTCATATGCGTTCCTCTTTTACTTTATTACCTCCGACTCTTCAATCCATTCCGCTAGCTTTTCTCGCAGTGTATTAAATCCGTTCTCTGATGGATTCGGTATAAGAATTCGTCCTTGCTTTCTTTTCGCCGCTTTTAACGATAAACTCATTTTTCTGTGTTCTTCATCAATTGAAAGTACTTTTACTTCTACTGTATCTCCGACCTTTAAAAAGTCATGAATGTCTTTTACATACCCATTTGTGATTTCAGATATATGCACAAGTCCTTGTGTTTCTGCATCCAAAGCTACAAATGCACCGTAATCTTGAATTCCAGTTACTTTCCCTGTTACAACCACTCCCGTTGTATATTGTTCTGACATGTGAAACACTCCCATACGTTTACCATTTTCTCTACAATTGTAAATAGCAAAGCAGATGTATTTATTGTTAAATATCCGATTAGTGGTAAGTATCCTAAGTAAAACACCGAGGATACTCCCACCTTATATTAGTAAATTATACCACTTTGATAGAACTCATTCAAAATTCACGAAAAAATTTCCTGTAATACGTATAATTCTCCAATATTAGGATAGAATACTAACACATGGCTTTCTAGTATTCCCCCCCTTTTATGGACAAAACGTATTGTGTTTTGTCCTTTTTTTATTCTCTATGAACCGTTCCATTCTCTTCATTGCTTCCATAAGTTGCTCAAGCGATGTTGCATATGAACAACGAATAAATCCTTCACCACTCCCGCCAAACACATTTCCAGGAACAACAGCCACTTTTTCTTCTAATAATAATTGTTCTGCAAATTCTGCTGAAGATAGTCCGGTTGAAGCTATAGAAGGGAAGACATAAAATGCCCCGCCTGGTACATGACATGTTAAGCCCATTTCATTGAAAGATGTCGTCATAAAGTTACGACGCTTTTTATAGCTATCTCTCATTCGAATTACTTCATCATTTCCTCCGCGTAATGCTTCAAGCGCTGCAAATTGAGACATCGTTGGTGCACACATCATTGAATACTGGTGGATTTTGAGCATTAATTCTGAAAATTGAACAGGGGCTGCAATCATCCCAAGACGCCATCCCGTCATGGCAAACCCTTTTGAAAACCCTGAAATTAAAATCGTATGGTCACGCATATTTTTAATACTCGCGAAACTCGTATATGCTTCGTCGTATACGAGCTCTGCATAAATTTCATCCGATAACACGATTAAATTATACTTCTCAACAATAACAGCTAGCTTTTCTAATTCGGATTTATTTAACATTGCGCCTGTTGGGTTATTGGGAGAACAAAGTAATATTGCCTTTGTTTTCGTTGTAATAGCTGCTTCAATTTGATCTGGCTGTACTTTAAATTCAGCTTCTAATGAAGTCGCCACTGGAACTGGGACCCCGCCCGCTAACGTAACAAGCGGTGCATACGAAACGAAACTTGGTTCAATAATAAGTATTTCATCATCAGGGTTTACAATAGCACGCATCGCTACATCTAGCGCTTGACTCGCTCCAACTGTAACAATGATTTCATCATTCGGATCATAAGATACTGCAAATTGTTTTTTTAGATACTTTGCTATTTCTTGACGGAGCTCCAATAATCCTGCATTTGCTGTATATGACGTATATCCTTGTTCTAAAGAACGAATACATGCTTGCCTTACATTCCAAGGTGTAACAAAGTCAGGCTCTCCTACTCCAAGAGAAATAACACCTTTCATATTTGCTGCTAAATCGAAAAACTTTCGAATACCAGATGGTTGTAAAGATTCTGCCGTTCTAGATAGTTCAAATTGCTTCATGGTGTCACCACAATGCGCTTATCATCATCGTTTTTTTCGTAAATAATTCCCTCATGTTTATACTTCTTCAAAATGAAATGCGTTGTTGTAGAAACGACAGATTCAATTGTTGCTAATTTCTCAGAAACAAACATCGCTACTTCTCCCATCGTCTTTCCTTCTAATGTAATAGAAAGATCGTATGTCCCTGACATTAAATACGCAGATTTTACTTCTGAATAACGATAAATTTGTTCAGCTACTGCATCAAAACCGACACCACGCTTCGGTGTAACTTTCACATCAATCATCGCCGTTAAACCAGTATGTTCTTTCACTTTTGTCCAATCGATATGTGTTACATAGTCCACGATAATCTTTTCACTTTCTAATTTCATAACCATTTTTTTCGCTTCTTCTACTTCTATATTTAACAACTTCGCTAATGTATCTACAGATAAACGACTATTCTTTTCAAGACAAGCTAATAATTCCAATTCTTTCTCTGTCACCATATAAATCATCCTTCCTTTTCTGTTGTGTCTAAATTATACAAATACCCTTTCCAGTTTGAAAAGAAGATTTTTTTAGTGAATTATGTCAAAATAAAGTGAAACTTTAATCAGCGGAAAAATGCGTGATAAAGCGAAAGGGGATGGAACCGTGAAACCAAAAGTATATATTGCCGAACCAGTTCCAACATTTGTAGAAAACTATTTATCAGAACACTGTGATTTCGAAAAATGGGATCAAGATGAGAAGGTACCTCGTGATGTTCTATTAGAGAAAATACAAGATAAAGATGGTTTATTAAATTTTGGATCTGCTATTAATGAAGAATTATTAGAAGCGGCTCCTAACTTAAAAGTAGTAAGCAACATTTCTGTCGGTTACGATAATTTTGATTTACAAGCGATGGAAAAGCGAAATGTCATCGGAACGAATACACCATACGTACTAGATGATACAGTAGCCGACCTTGTTTTCGCTCTTATGTTATCTGCCGGTCGCCGTGTTTGTGAACTCGACTCCTACGTGAAAAATGGTGAATGGAACGCTGAAATTGGAAAAGAACACTTCGGACTAGATGTACACCATAGTACAATCGGTATTATCGGAATGGGACGCATTGGTGAAGCTGTCGCAAAACGAGCGAAATTCGGATTTGATATGAATGTTCTTTATTATAACCGTCGCCGTAAAGAAGAAGCAGAGCAAAAATTCGATGCTACATATTGTGATTTACAGACGCTACTAAAACAATCTGACTTTATTGTCCTTCTTACTCCACTAACAGATGAAACATATCATCTTATTGGAGAAAAGGAATTTTCATTAATGAAAGAAACTGCAATCTTCATTAATGCTTCTCGCGGAAAAACAGTAGATGAAGAAGCGTTAATCCATGCATTAACAGAAAAGAAAATCTTTGCAGCGGGCATCGATACTTTTACACAAGAGCCGATTCAAAAAGATAATCCGCTCTTATCATTACAAAATGTTGTAACTTTACCGCACATCGGATCTGCAACATTAAAAACTCGGCAGCAAATGGCAATGACAGCTGCTGAAAATTTAGTAGCAGGATTACAAGGAAAAACACCACCTAATATTGTGCGTGGGTAATTATAAATACGCGAAAGGCAAGATGACATCGTCATCTTGCCTTTTTTTGTTAACATATTTTGTTTCTTGCCGGGAGATGATATGAACAAAAATCAATGGAGTGACAAAAAATGAACCATGAATGCAAATGCCCTTACTTCACTTTTTCCACTCGCGGGACTACTATTCATTACGAATTGTATGAACATAATACTAAAAAAGAACGACCTACTTTCGTACTCGTTCACGGCTTCCTCTCTTCCTCATTTAGCTATCGACGACTCATTCCTTTACTAACAAAGGAAGGTACAGTAATTGCCCTTGATTTACCACCATTCGGAAAAAGTGATAAATCTCATCTCTTTAAATATTCTTATCACAATTTAGCAGCTATTATTATCGATTTAATCGAACATTTATCTCTCTCGAATATTGTACTAGTTGGCCATTCTATGGGCGGACAAATTTCACTCTTTGTAAACCGACTACGCCCTGAATTAATTTCAAAGACGATTTTACTATGTAGCTCTAGTTATTTAGCACGCGCAAACTTACCTTTACTGTACTCCTCTTATTTACCGTTCTTCCACTTATACGTGAAGAACTGGATTATTCGAAGGGGCATCGTCCATAACTTAATGAATGTCGTTCATGACCATTCATTAATTGACAATGAAATGATGGAAGGCTACGCTGCTCCTTTTTATGATGATCGTATATTCCCTGCTTTAACTCGAATGATAAGAGACCGTGAAGGTGACTTATCTTCAACTGAATTACAAAAAATCGAAACCCCAGTATTACTCATTTGGGGTGAAAAAGATCGCGTCGTCCCTGTACATGTAGGACACCGTCTCCATAAGGACCTACCTAATTCAACTTTCATTTCTTACGAAAATACAGGGCACTTACTACCTGAAGAAAAGCCCGATCATGTTTATGAAGAAATTATTACGTTTGCGGCGCAATAAAGTGAGGCTTTAATCCGTGGGGGTTTTTACGGGCAGTTTGATTTCTCGCCTAACCTCTTTGCTTCAACCGAATTTTGAGGCGGGAGTCTTACTGCCCGCAAATAGCGGGATAAAATGAAGCTTTAATCCATCCTCACAAATGAAAATAAACAAAAAGGCTGTCGTAAATTCCGACAGCCTATAATGAACAACTTCCGCCTTCTTTTAGTACGAGTAACTCTACTGCTAATTTTTCGCATTTTTCAAGTGCAGGTACTTCTTCAAAAGACATAAAGTATATATGTTGAATCTTCTTTGCGATGTATTTCGGATCATCAAACACACTTACGACGTTTACAACATCGCTCGCTTCTGTTTCATAAAACTCCGGCCCCATTTGAAACGGATCCCAATTTTTCACAACCTCAATCATTTTGTCATATGCACCCATCTGCTTCCCGCCTTTTCACTTTTTAATGCTTTTCTTTATCGTATCACATCAGCTATTCTATAAGAAGAGTGAGAATTTTCATAACTTAACAGTTTGACAGAAGAAAGGAGCAAACATATGCAACTATTTCATAAAACGGTAAATCGTCGCGGAACGCATAGTACAAAATGGGATACATATAAAAATGAAGAGCTCATCCACGCTTGGATTGCCGATATGGATTTTGAAGTACCAAAACCAATTCAAACTGCATTACAAAAACGCACAGAACATCCTATTTTCGGCTATACACTTCCTCCTGAAAATATTGGGAATATCATTTGTAATTGGACGAAAAGCCAATACAATTGGGAAATACAAAAAGAATGGATTGTATTTAGCGCAGGTATCGTCCCAGCTCTTAGTACGAGCATACAAGCTATAACGAAAGAAGGAGAAGCCGTACTCGTACAACCTCCTATTTATCCACCATTTTTTGAAATGGTCAAAACAAATAATAGACAATTATGTGAGAGTCCCTTGTTTAAACAAAATGGCATATATAAGATAGACTTCGAGCATCTAGAAACTCAATTTAAACAAGGTGTAAAACTAATGCTTCTTTGCAGCCCTCACAATCCTATCGGGCGCGTTTGGACGAAAGAGGAGCTAACAAAACTCGGTACGTTATGTACGCAATATAATGTAACCGTTGTCGCGGATGAAATTCATGCCGATATTATTTATAGAGGCCATACTCATACACCGTTTGCTTCTTTATCTGAAGAATTAGCAGCACGCACTATTACTTGTATGGCTCCGAGCAAAACATTTAATATCGCTGGATTACAAGCATCAACCATTATTATTCCGAATGAAAATCTCCGTAATGCCTTTATGTCTATCCAACATAGACAAGGATTCCACGGATTAAATACATTTGCTTATACAGCAATGCAAAGTGCCTATACAGAATGTAATGATTGGCTAAATGAAATTCGATTGTACGTTGAAGATAACGCTCAATTTGCTTGTGAGTATATTCAAAATCACATACCATCTCTTTCTATAATTAAACCAGAAGGCAGTTTTTTACTGTGGATTGATTGTTCCCACTTGGACCTTTCTCAAAATAAACGAACAGCCTTGCTTGAAGAGAAAGGTAAAATCATCGTTGATCCTGGTGAGAAATACGGAACAGGTGGAGAAGCCCATATAAGAATTAACATTGGCTGTCCTAGATCTGTTTTAGAAGAAATTTTAAACAGACTGCGTCATACATTCTCATAACAAAAAAGGGGGCTATCCCAAAATGATTTTGGGATAGCCTCCTTTTTTTCGATAAATCGATATAATTCCACTTACTATCATGCGGTTTTACAACAAAATCTACCATTCAAGGTAGCTTCTATTTTTTCTTCATATCCGACACTTTTTTTACGATAACACCGCAAGCAATTCGGCCACCAGATTTACCCGTTGGTTGCGTCATACCATCATCAGCGTTTTCTGTAATAATAATAGACGCTCCATCTTTTCTATGAATCGTCGTTTTTCCTTCTTCAAGCGTTATATGCGGAGCATCGATTTCTGCTTTAATCTTTCCCGAACCGTCTGCAACTACGTTCGGTAAATCACCATTTTCTGCACCTTTCGGATTCAAGAGCCCATGTTTTTTATTATCCGGATTAAAATGATTCCCAGATGATTCGAAACGTGGCGCTTTACATTCTCCGATTTCATGCACATGTATCCCGTGTGGTCCTGGTGTAAAGCCTTCCGCTTTAATCGTAATTTTCACTCCACTTGTTTGCTGAACTACTTTTGCAGTCCCAACTTCATCACCTGAAGCATTATGTAATTTCACATCAATTTCTTTCGGCTTCCCTTGGTCACAACCCGCCATTAGAAATAATAAACAACAACTGAAAAAAAGCCGTCTTTTCATTCAATTCCCTCCAAAATGCTTTCTGCCCTTAGATTGTCCGAGCATAGAGGGAAACATACAAAAATGAACTACCGTTTCTTTTCAGCTAAAAGCTTTTCTTCTACTTTCTGTAATCGCTCTGCTTCTCGTTTTGATACACGAATAAACATACGCCACGTAGCAACCGCACCGATGATAAATAGAACGCAAACAATACCTGGAATAATATACTCCGTTTTATCTTCAGGAAAATATAAAGGCATCATATAGAACACTCCTTATCGGGGAATTTATGACAAGAATAAACATCAGAATTTTCTGTTTTATCATCTTAAATTATAATTGAAGCCTGTCATATTCTCAAGGACATTCAAAAATCAACTAATTTCTTTGACTCCTTCTTATACTTTCCTTACTATAAACTTGAGGTGAAAAATATGAGAGAAACATTTGAAATTGGTGAAATCGTTACTGGTATTTATAAAACTGGAAAATACATCGGCGAAATTACAAATAGCCGTCCTGGCAGTTACGTCGTAAAAGTACTAGCTGTTTTAAAACATCCAGTGCAAGGTGATTTACATAATGTAAAACAAGCTGACGTACCATTCTTCCATGAAAGACGTGCTTTAGCTTTTCGTGAACAGACGAACATTCCAGAGCAAATGGTGAAGAAATATGAAGGAGAAATTCCGGATTATACAGAGTCACTAAAATTAGCATTAGAAACTCAAATGAATTCATTTTCTGAAGATGATTCACCTTTTGCGGGGCGTAGTCTAGAAACACTTCAGCAATTGAAGCAAGATTACAAACTTTAAAAAACAAAACGACCAAATTACATATTTTGCAATTTGGTCGTTACTGTGTACTCACTTTCTTTAACACTTTCGAAAAATCAACAAGTTCCCCTAATGTCGGAGGTGCTGGTTTGACTAAATACTCTTTATCTTTTTCTACTAACTTAAAAATATTATATGTCGTCATCGCATCATCAAGCGCACAATGATGCTTTCCTGTTCCTGCTTTTCCATACGCCTCAATTGCCTTCCACAGCCCTGTTTGATTTCTCTCTCCAAAAAACTTCTTATACTCAAGCGATAAATCACGACACTGTCCAAAGAATGGAAATTCTACTCCCGCCATTTCACAGTTATGCTTTAAGACTTTCATATCCATATTTCCCCACGTTACAATTGTCGGTCTACCACTCTTTTCATATTCTGCAAGTTTCTCAACAAGTTCATGAAAAGAAATTCCTTTGTCCACTACTTCCTGTTTAATTCCTAAAAATTTTTTACATCGATCCGTTAAAGACGGAAATGTTTTCGGTCTAATATGCGATGAATACGTATCTTCCACCTTACAACCAACAACTGAAACGAGTCCGACCTCAATAATTTCTGGGAAAAAACCTTTTGGCTTTTTTCTATGCTGGGGCATCGTAAACTCAAAGTCTAAAAACAAAAATCGTTGTTCATCCATACGATCCCTTCCTTATCATATTTGTCATTCCTTTCTATTTGACACTCCTACACGAACAAGCTCGAATGCTGATTCGATTTTAAATATTCAGATTGGATGTATCTTATATATATGTCAGATGCCCACAAATATTTTTAAAAATAAGAAAAAATGACCTATGCAGAAAATATGACAAAATAAACCCTTTCATTTACATCCGCCATTTTTCTACTTTATAATGACGTTATGTGTGTTTCATCTAGTTAATTTTTTGACACACTAAGAAAAGTGAATGAAAGGAGATGAGAGTTTTGCACGAAACAACGCAAGAACTCGCAAACTGGCAGTATTATTTCGCTATCGCAGTCTTTTTAATTACATATGCCATTATTATTTCTGAAAAAATTAACCGTGCTGTCATCGCACTTCTTGGTGCAGCATTCATGGTAATTGCAGGGGTCGTTGACTTACACAATGCCTTTACGAAGCATATTGAATGGGGAACAATTACATTACTCATCGGCATGATGATACTGGTAAATATTACAAGTAAGTCAGGTGTCTTCCAATACGTTGCCATTAAAGCCGCAAAAGGAGCACAAGGAAATCCAATTAAAATTTTAATTTCACTTTCCTTACTTACCGCGCTTGGCTCCGCATTTTTAGATAACGTTACAACAGTACTTCTTGTTGTTCCAGTTACTTTATCTATTACGCGCATCTTGCAAGTAAATCCTGTCCCATATTTACTTTCTGAAATTATTTTTTCAAATATCGGAGGAACAGCAACATTAATTGGTGATCCACCAAATATTATGATTGGTTCTGCAAATAAGCATTTAGATTTCAATGCTTTCTTATTCAACTTAGCACCTATCGTAATCATCATTATTGCTGTTATAGCAACAATTCTTTACTTCATGTACCGTAAGCAATTAATTGCTGATCCTGTACAAATTAAAAAGTTAATGAGCTTAGATGAAAAACAATACATTAAAGACCCAGTATTAATGAAGAAATCTTTAACAGTACTTGGCCTTACTATTGTAGGCTTCATGACTCATTCCATTTTCCATATTGATGCAGCTATCATCGCCTTAACTGGCGCTACTGTACTTATGCTAATCGGTGTGAAAGAACATGAAATTGAAGAGGTATTCGCAAGTGTAGAGTGGGTAACAATCTTCTTCTTCGCGGGACTATTCGTACTCGTTGGAGGACTTATCGATATCGGGCTTATCAAAATGTTAGCTCAAAAAGTAATTGGAATAACAGGCGGAGATATCTCTCAGGCATCTATCCTTATTCTATGGGTATCTGGTATCGCCTCTGCAACAATCGATAACATTCCATTCGTTGCAACAATGATTCCACTTATTAACGATATGGCAGTTGGGCTAGGTTTATCACCTTCTGACGCACAAATCGACGTACTATGGTGGGCATTAGCATTAGGTGCTTGCTTAGGTGGAAACGGAACATTAATCGGAGCTTCTGCTAACGTAATCGTAGCCGGAATCGCAAGTCGTGAAGGACATAAATTCAGCTACATGGAATTCCTTAAAGTCGGCTTCCCAATTATGATCGTTTCATTAATCATTTCTCACATTTACATTTACTTACGCTATCTTATGTAGTAGAAAAAAGCGCCCTGCTCAGCAGGGCGCTTTCGTTCTTTTTTCAGCATATCCGAATTATTATAGAATCAAATATATCGACCGTAGGGCAACTTTGATACGCCTACTCGTTATACCTCACCGGTTCATTCCGAATAATGAACAAATGAATCGGCAAGAAAACCGAAAACGTGATTGTATGAATGATCGTAAATAGTATGGAATTCGTTCCGTATCTATCCAAAATAGCATATATAAGATAAATAGACAGTACAAGTGATACAGCTGTTGCTAATATATATAGAATTGGTACGAAATTAAAGATGAAGCATCCAACATATATGCCAAATACTTTCCACCCTGCTTCTTCTTTCAAGAAATCTGGTAATTTATCTTTCGCTAAATCACCCCATATCTTACTATTTATAAACGGAATAAAAGCAAGAACACCATCAGTTGCACCATCATTTTTCGCCATCGTATAAAGTGCAAAAGCCGTTAACAAATACGAAATAATTGCCCAAATTATTATAACAAGCATAAACGCAAAACTAAGAGCAAAGAAACCTGCTAGTACGCCTTGATCTTCCATCTTATCCTCTCCTCTCTCTTCTCAACATATTTCATTACAGTGCAAGTTATGTTTTAAAATTTAACCAAACTCTTTGTATAATAAGAAGAGAAAGATAATGAGAGAGGAGCACATACCTATGCATCCATTTGTAAAGGCACTACAAGAGCATTTTACAGCTCATCAAAATCCCGAAAAAGCAGAACCGATGGCACGTTATATGAAAAATCACTTCCCGTTTCTCGGTATTCAAACTCCTGAGAGAAGACAGTTATTGAAAGACATCATTCAAATACATACTCTCCCAGATAAAAAGGACTTCCAAATTATCATGCGTGAACTTTGGGACCTACCAGAACGTGAATTTCAAGCTGCCGCACTCGATATCATGCAAAAATATAAAAAACACATAAATGAAACTCACATCCCATTTCTAGAAGAACTTATTGTCACAAAATCTTGGTGGGATTCTGTTGATAGCATCGTCCCTACATTTTTAGGTGCTATCTTTTTAAAACATCCAGAATTAATTTCCGCATATATTCCAAAGTGGATTGCATCAGAAAACATATGGTTACAACGTGCCGCTATTTTATTCCAGCTAAAATATAAACAAAAAATGGATGAAGAACTCCTTTTCTGGATTATCGGACAACTACATTCCTCAAAAGAATTTTTCATTCAAAAAGCAATCGGCTGGGTCCTTCGCGAATATGCAAAAACGAAACCAGATGTAGTATGGGAATACGTTCAAAACAACGAACTCGCTCCATTAAGTAAACGCGAAGCAATTAAGCACATTAAGCAAAATTACGGAATAAATAACGAAAAAATAGGCGAGACTCTATCCTAGATGGGCACGTTCCTCTATTGAGATTTAAAAAAGAACGTGTTAAAATATGTTCATTATTATTAATATAAGTAGCGATGACGGACTTATAAGTACTTGCATAAAAAGCGATTCAGGGATAGTGAAAGCCTGAAGCTGCGAGGAAACGGCAGTCTCGAGCAATACGTGATAAAGTGGATGCACATTTTGTGTATCAACTAGGGTGGAACCGCGGGCAAACGCTCGTCCCTAGGCGATTAAGCCTTGGGACGAGCGTTTTTTTATGTTTTTTAAAGCATATATTGCTCGTTTCCAAAGTACCCATCACGTCATCGCAAATACGTTAACTTTCAAAAGGAGGATTTTATTATGTATTCAATGGAACAAGTTGTAAACTTAGCGAAACATCGCGGTTTCGTTTTCCCTGGTTCTGAAATTTACGGTGGTCTTGCAAACACATGGGATTACGGTCCACTTGGAATCGAATTAAAAAATAACGTCAAAAAAGCTTGGTGGAAAAAATTCATTCAAGAATCTCCACACAACGTTGGTTTAGATGCTGCTATTTTAATGAACCCAAAAACTTGGATCGCTTCTGGTCACGTTGGTAACTTTAATGATCCAATGATCGACTGTAAAAAATGTAAAGCTCGTCACCGTGCTGACAAATTAATTGAAGATGCATTAGACGCAAAAGGTATCGAAATGGTCGTTGACGGTCTTACTTTCGACCAAATGGCTGACTTAATGAAAGAACATGAAGTAAAATGCCCAGATTGCGGTAGCCAAGAATTCACGGAAATCCGTCAGTTCAACTTAATGTTCAAAACATTCCAAGGTGTTACAGAGTCTAGCACAAACGAAATCTTCCTTCGTCCTGAAACAGCACAAGGTATTTTCGTAAACTTTAAAAACGTACAACGCTCTATGCGTAAGAAACTTCCATTTGGTATCGGCCAAATCGGTAAAAGTTTCCGTAACGAAATCACACCTGGTAACTTCACATTCCGTACACGTGAATTCGAACAAATGGAACTTGAATTCTTCTGTAAGCCTGGTGAAGATTTAGAGTGGTTCGCATTCTGGCGTGAAACTTGTAAAAACTGGTTACTTTCACTTGGTATGACTGAAGAAAGCATGCGTCTTCGTGACCACGGTGAAGACGAATTATCTCACTATAGTAACGCGACAACTGATATTGAATTCAGATTCCCATTCGGTTGGGGCGAACTATGGGGCGTTGCATCTCGTACAGATTTCGATTTAAAACGTCATATGGAACACTCTAACGAAGACTTTAACTATATCGATCCACAAACGAATGAGCGTTACGTGCCGTACTGCATCGAGCCATCTCTAGGTGCAGACCGTGTAACATTAGCATTCTTATGTGATGCATATGAAGAAGAGCAATTAGAAAACGATTCTCGTACAGTTCTTCGTTTCCACCCTGCTTTAGCACCATATAAAGCAGCTATCTTACCATTATCTAAAAAGCTATCTGAAGGTGCTACTGAAGTATTCGCAGAACTAGCTAAAGACTTCATGGTAGACTTTGATGAAACTGGTTCTATCGGTAAACGTTACCGTCGTCAAGACGAAATCGGTACTCCATTCTGTATCACATACGACTTCGACTCTGTTGAAGACAAAGCTGTTACAGTACGTGACCGTGACACAATGGAACAAGTTCGTATGCCAATTAGCGAACTAAAAGGTTTCTTAGAGAAGAAAATCCAGTTCTAATTATAAAGTGAAACTTTAATCAGTGGGGGTTTTGTTCATCCCCCACTGATTATTAGCCCTCACCAATCGGGCATTTACGGGCAGTTAATCTCCAACCTGAATTTTGAGGTGGGCGTTTTACTGCCCACAAATAGCGGGATAAGAAAAGAGGCTGCTCATCAGAGCTGCCTCTTTTCTATTTTTCACGTTTTTCTTTAATTGCTACTGTACATCTTGAAATACATAATAAGTCATCATTTTCATCAATGATGCGAATATCCCAAACCATTGTCGATTGTCCTCTATGTATCGGTGTTCCAATTGCTGTTACAATTCCATCTTTCTTTGAGCGAATATGATTTGCATTAATTTCTAATCCGAAACAAATACATTTTTCTTGATCAATTAAATTGTATGAACCAACACTTGCCACAGTTTCTGCTAATGCAACAGATGCACCGCCATGTAAAAATCCAAACGGCTGATGCGTACGTTCATCAACAGGCATTGTAGCAACTACTTTATCCTCTGTCATTTCTAACAACTCAATTCCAAGCGAATCCATTAAAGTTTTTGACATATCGTTTTCAACCTCTCTCCCTTTAGATCAAATGTATAATTTTACCTGTTTAATTTCAAACTACCTATAACACTTATATAAGGAGGTTTCACCTAAATGAAACAGAAATTTTGTATACTATTGCTTATGTTCTCCTTGCTGACTATTGTACCAAATTGTGCAATAGCAGCCAAAGCATCCAACCTGACAATCAATGTTAAGACTGTAACGCAAAAAGGTAAGAAACCTTATATAGAATATCAAATTAATAGGCCTTCCTTTCACAACTTTTCTGATTCGAAATTTCAAAATAAGCTGAATTCCTATTACAAAAACTCTACTACTAAATTTAAAAGTAAATTAGAAAAAGAAGCGAAGAAATATTATGAAGAAACAGAAGGATCTAGCACACCTTTTCATCCATACGTTGCAAATGTTGACTATAAAGTAGCTTTAAACAAACCACCTTTCCTAAGTCTATATGTGAATTACTATCAATATACAGGCGGAGCGCACGGACTGTATACGTGGAAGGCAAATACATTTGATTTAAACGAAAAAAAATTATTACACTTAGACGATTTATTTCAACAAGAGGATACATATAAAGAAATAATTCGCACAGAGATTGTAAGACAAATTAAACAAAATGAAAGCATTTATTTTCCTGATGCAGTCGAAAAAGTAACGAGCACTAAAAAGTTTCACTACTTTTTAGAACCGGATAATCTTGTAATTTATTTCTCTTTATATGAAATTGCTCCTTATTCAAGCGGAATTCCGCAGTTTCGTATTCCATACACATTGCTTAGAGACTATTTAAAGCCTTCTTATCAAAATATTTTGATTGACAACAAGTAAATATTTTCGCTACGATAATGTTAACCTAAACACAACTGGAGGTTAACATTATGAAGAAGCTTCATGTTTTAGATTTAGCATTAGCTGCCATGTTCGTCGCTCTTATGGCTATTGGTGCAAATATTGTATCGTGGGCACCATTCTTACAAATAGCGGGCATTCCATTATCTATGCAACCATTTTTCGCAATTTTAGCAGGTCTTCTTCTTGGGAGTAGACTTGGGGCATTATCAATGACTGTTTACATGCTTGTTGGAGTAGCAGGTGCGCCAATCTTCGCTAACTTCAAAGCTGGATTTGGAGCACTTTTAGATCCTACTGGTGGTTTTATTATCGCATTTATTATCGTTGCTTACGTATCAGGAAAACTAGTAGAACAAAAAGAGCGACCAACATTCAGCACCTTTGCAATTGCTTCTTTCGTCGGAATCATTTTAACGTATATTATCGGTACTACTTATATGTACGGGGCAGTCAATATTTTCATGGGTGGTAATATGAGTTATAAAGCTGCCTGGATGATTATGATGTGGTTCGCAGTAAAGGATATTGCGTTTACAATTATCGGCGCTATTATCGCACCTCGCATATACTATGCTGTACGTCGTTCCGCTTATCAGCATTCTCATTCGACGATTTCATAATAAACAAGGAGCTGTTCCTATTGGAACAGCTCCTTGTTTATTATATTAAGACTCTTGCTTCATTTGCTCGTCTAAAACTTTCTTCATCATTACTAGCATATCATCACGTAATTCTGGGTGCTGCAATGCCATTTCAATTGTCGTTTGAACGAATCCTAATTTTTCACCAACGTCATAACGCTTTCCTTCAAAATCATATGCAAATACACGTTGAATTTCATTTAAGCTTTGAATGGCATCCGTTAACTGAATTTCGCCACCCGCTCCAACTTGTTGCTGTTCCAAGAACATAAAGATTTCAGGAGTTAAAATGTAACGTCCCATAATCGCTAAGTTTGAAGGCGCAGTACCTTGCGCTGGTTTTTCAACGAATTTACGAACTTGATAACGACGTCCCTCTTGCTCTAACGGATCAATAATTCCGTAGCGATGTGTTTCTGCTTCAGGAACAGTTTGTACACCAATAACAGAAGAAAGTGTTTTGTCATACTCGTCCATTAATTGACGTAAACATGGTTTTTCAGCTTGAACGATATCATCGCCTAATAATACTGCAAACGGCTCATCACCAATGAATTTACGTGCGCACCAAACAGCATGTCCTAATCCTTTTGGTTCTTTTTGTCGAATGTAATGGATATCTACCATTTTAGAAGAAGCTTGTACTTTTTCAAGTAACTCATACTTTTTCTTCTCTAATAAGTTTTGCTCTAATTCAAATGCGTTATCAAAATGATCTTCGATAGAGCGCTTTCCTTTACCAGTAACGATAATAATATCTTCGATGCCTGATTTTACTGCTTCTTCTACGATGTATTGAATTGTTGGTTTATCTACAATTGGAAGCATTTCTTTTGGCATTGCTTTCGTTGCTGGTAAAAAGCGTGTTCCTAATCCCGCTGCCGGGATAATTGCTTTTCTCACTTTTTTCATGACAAATACCCTCGCTTTTCATTCTAATTCTCTTAGTAAAGTGCAAATTTATAACACTCGCTCGTAATAATCCTCTACATCAAACAAAACTACATGAAAAGAGGAGGCCGTTCTCCGTTCTCCTCTTTTCCTATCAGTAGCATTCTATTCTATTATAAACGATTCATAATATCTTCTTTAATAGTAAGTAACTTTTGTTCACTATTTTGTAAGGAATCATCTTGTACACCAAAGTAGAATTTAATTTTCGGCTCTGTTCCAGATGGACGTAAGCAGAACCAAGAACCATCTGCTAATTGATATTTTAACACATTTGATTTCGGTAAGTGAATCTCTTCCTTATTTCCATCTTGTAACGTTGTAATGGTGCTTTCCTTATAATCCTCAACTGCAACGACTGTTAAACCAGCTACTTCTTTCGGAGGATTCCCGCGGAATGTTGCCATCATCTTTTGAATCTGTTCGGCACCATCTTTTCCTTTTAACGTTAACGATACAAGGTCCTCACGGAAGAACCCATACTTCTTAAATACTTCTAACAGGCCATCGTATAACGTTTTACCTTGTGATTTGTAGTACGCAGCTACTTCACATACAAATAGGACGGATTGCACCGCATCTTTATCACGGCAGAATGGACGGATTAAATAACCATAACTTTCCTCATAACCGAATTGGAATTCATATTGTCCGCTTTCTTCATACTGTTTAATTTTTTCACCGATAAATTTAAATCCAGTTAACGTATCAACTGTATCTAAACCGTATGCTTTTGCGATTGTGCGGCCAATTTCAGACGTTACGATTGTTTTTAAAACAACACCGTTTTCTGGAAGCGTTCCGTTTTCCTTCTTTTGTGATAATAAGTAATCCAGCATTAACGCACCTGTTTGGTTACCAGTTAATACTTGGAACTCACCATCGTGATTGCGAACTGCTACACCTAGACGGTCTGCATCAGGATCTGTTGCGATTAACACGTCTGCGCCTACTTTTTCACCGTCGCGAATTGCATACTCAAACGCTGCATGCTCTTCTGGGTTTGGTGATTTTACTGTAGAGAAATTTGGATCTGGTAACTCTTGCTCTTTTACAACAGTTACATCTGTAAATCCAACTTCTTCTAAACCACGGCGTACCGAAATATTTGATGTTCCATGCAATGGTGTAAAGACGATTTTTAAATCTTTTCCTACTTCTTTCACCATCTCTTTATTAATAATGACATTGTTCAATTCTGCTGCATAAGCATCATCTACTTCTTGTCCAATTATATGTAATAAACCGTCAGCTTTTAATTGCTCAACATCAGCAACTTCAACTGTTAATTCATTCTCTACTGCATTTACGTAGCTAATTAACTCATCAGCTTCTTTTGGAGGCAATTGTCCACCATCGTCACCATATACTTTATAACCATTATATTCAGGCGGATTATGGCTTGCCGTAAGAACGATTCCACTTGCTGTATGTAAATGACGAACTGCGAAAGAAAGCACTGGTGTTGGACGTAAGCTTTCAAATACATATGTTGTAATACCGTGTGCACCAAGAGTAGCAGCTACTTCCATTGCGAATTCAGGTGATTTATGACGAGAATCATACGCGACAACAACACCGCGTTTTTTCGCTTCTTCACCTAATTTTTCAATAAACATAGCTAATCCTTTTGTTGCTTTACGAACTGTATATACATTTAAACGGTTCGTACCAGCACCAAGTTCACCACGCATACCACCTGTGCCGAACTCTAGATTTTTATAAAAGCTATCCTCGATTTTCTTCTCATCTTGCTTCATGTTTTCTAGCTGTTCTTTTAATTCTGCGTCTAATTCTGCATATGAAAGCCAGCGACTAAATTCTTGTTTCCAATTCATACTTCCATCTCCTCTCGCCTGTCGTACCTTCATTATATGAAAAAAACAACCTGAATCTCAATATTTTTTAAAATCTAGCAGGATTTTACTATAAATATTTGTATACACTATGGTTAAATACTCCACCAAAGGGAATGAGGATTATGCAAGAATGGGGCTTGTCAGAAGAGCTCAAAATAAAAACAAAGCAGATGATTGAAATTGCTGAAAAAGAATTATCAAACATGAAGCATGCAATCGATAAAGAAGATGAATGTATTTTATGTAAAATGGAAGATATTCATCATATGTTAACAAATGTACAGACGTTAGCAGCTACATATTATATTCAAGCATATTTATCACCTTATACGGAAAGTTCACATTTCATCACTACAGCTGTCCAACATTTAAGCGCTCGAAAACACGGTGCTCTTATTATTGTGGAACGAAGTGACGCTCTTGATTCTTTCATTCAAACTGGAACGACATTAAACGCACACTTAACCGCGCCACTACTTGAATCGATTTTTTATCCAGGGAACCCTCTTCATGACGGAGCCGTTCTCATTAAAAATAATCATATTGTCTCAGCAGCTAATATTCTCCCATTAACAAAAAGCATGGAAATCAATCCTGAGCTAGGAACACGTCATAGGGCCGCAATTGGCTTATCCGAGAAAATTGATGCACTTATATTAGTTGTCTCTGAGGAAACAGGGCGTACTTCATTCGCATTAGGCGGGACGTTATATACGATTTCTTTATAGGACGAATCTTTCACTATATAGCACTTTTTGGAACGGTAAAATAATAAATGAAATTATATGAACCGTAACTCCAAATATATCGACGTTTCGACAAGGAGTATCGACTTACCGACAAAAACTTACAATAGTCATACCATATCAATAAGAAAAGGCTATCCCAAAAATTTGAGACAGCCTTTTCTTCAAAAATTATTCTTCTCCGAAACGCTCAACAAGTGTTGCAAGTGTACGCACCATTGCACCTGTTGCTCCAGATGGTCCTAAATCATGTGCTCCTGATGTTTCAGATGTTCCAGCGATGTCTAAGTGTACCCATGGTGTTTCTTCTGCAAATTCACCAATGAATGTCCCAGCCATAACCGCATGTCCTTCACGGCCTGGTGAGTTATTTAAATCAGCAAATTTACTGTTTTTGACACGTTCTTTATCACGTTCAAAAATCGGCAATTGCCAAATTGGCTCATCCGTTTCCATAGAAGCCTCTAACACTTGTTCAAACAACTCTTCATTATTTGTCATCGCGCCTGTTGTATGATTTCCAAGTGCAACAATTACACCGCCTGTTAATGTTGCAACATCAACTAAGTAATTTGCGCCAAGTTTCTTCGCATACGTAATACCGTCAGCTAACGCTAGGCGACCTTCTGCATCTGTATTTAATACTTCAATTGTTTTTCCGCTCATAGATGTAATAACATCATCTGGCTTAAATGCTGTAC
This sequence comes from Bacillus sp. RC252, assembly GCF_044909215.1. NCBI lineage: Bacteria > Bacillati > Bacillota > Bacilli > Caryophanales > Bacillaceae > Bacillus > Bacillus sp. RC252. The sequence continues at coordinate 24,383 of NZ_JBIYDV010000001.1, forward strand.
CACTTACAACGTTGTCAGTTGATGGAATAACAGCAATTACATTTTGCTCGGGGCGAAGTTCACCGATGATCTCCATCGCGCCAAGAACAGCTGCAGCTCCGCCCATATCACCTTTCATACCAACCATGCCTTCACGTGGCTTTAAAGAATAACCGCCTGTATCATATGTAATCCCTTTTCCAACAAATCCAATTACATCTTTCCACTCTTCTTTTCCTTTATAAATAAGAGCGATCATTTTTGGAGGTTCAGTAGATCCTTGGTTTACTGCAAGTAATGCACCCATACCAAGCTCTTCCATCTCTTCTTTCTCAAGAACCTTATAATCCATATCGTATTTTTCTGCTAATTCAACTGCATACTCAGCAAGCTTTGTCGCTGTTAATACGTTTGGCGGCATATTTACAAGCGTACGAGCTGAATTCGTTGCACGTCCATGTACGTATCCTACCGTTAATGCTGCTTCAATTTCTTGTGCATCTTCTGCTGTAATAGCCGTAAACTTCTCTAATTCTACACGATCCTTTTTATCTGTTTTATACGTTTGTAATTCATATGTACCAAGACCTTGTACTTCTGCCGCAATATGAGCTACATCAATCGCATCTAATTTATCTGTCACGAAAGAATCAAGTAAGATTGCTGCATCTTGTACTTTTGCTGCTTGTAACGCTTTAAACGCCTTACCAAGAGCCGCACGTAACGTTTCTGTTGTATATGACTCTTTCTTACCTAAACCAACAAAATAATAACGTTTAACATTTGTTTTTCCTAAGCTATGTACTTTTGAAATGGCTTTCTTCTTAGTTGAAAGTTCTTTTTCTTCTAATAAAACTTGTAATTGTCCTTCAAACGCTTTATCCAGTTCTTGTACAAAGCTACTCGTTTTATCTTCTTCAAATAAGGCAACAATTACCGCTTCATGACTTACTAATTCTTTTTGTACTTGAAACATGTTCAGACCCCCTAAATTTCTCTACGTCCATTATAACTTTATTTTCGATAAAATGCGACAATTCTAAATTCTGTCATTTCATATAAAGTGAAACTTTAATCAGCCCGCACCAATCGGGCGTTTACGGGCAGCAGGGCTCCCCCCTAACTTCTTTGCCCCAGCTGAATTTTTAGGTGGGAGTTTTACCGGCCGCAAATAGCAGGATAAAGATGCTATCTCCAATATCTTCTATGGTGAAATAAGACAAGAAAAAAGTCTAGCGTTATTGCCACTAGACTATCTTTGTTTTAAATATTGTCCACGAAACACTTGCATCGTTTCGTCTTGATTTAACATCGTCAACTCTTCTTCCGAAAACTTACCATTTCCTATTTTCACTATATACACATTTACTTTTTTCTTACCCCATTGGCTATAAACATCTTTCACCGTATCATAATATAAATCGAGACGATTTCCTTTTATAGCACCGCCCTTATCAGCTACAACACCATATCCGTAACCTGGCACGAATAGAATTGTCCCAAGCGGGAATACGCGTAAATCGGCAGCGATTGTGGAATATAAATCCCTTTTTGCTTTAACACCTGAATATGTAATGCCATACTCTGGATGCCCCGGCCTCTTTCCAGTTGACTCTATACCTGATGTATAACCAGTTGCAGTCATTTCTATAACACGATATTTAGACCAGTCATTTGCCTGTTCTAAAGCATTTATCACTTCTTTACTCGGAGCAACTTTTTTCTCAATTTCTGCTGCATGTACTTCTTTTACACTTGTTCCTTCATATGATCTTATAATCTCTAATAAAGAAACTCCTGTGAAAGCCTGCCATGTTACGCATAATGCGAATGCAAGTAAACAAGTCATCATAATGCGAATACAATATCGTTTTAACATTTTTATATTCCACACTCCTTCATCGTTAATCATTCCCTATACGATGAAGGAATATGCAAAAAAATAATCTCCAAATTGATTGGAGATTAAAACATTTGATATCCACTTTTTCGAAGTTTTTTAATTATGATTCCTGCTAAAGCAGCACCTACTAATCCAGTAGATAGAATAAACACATCTGCGTGTCCTAAATGCGATACACTTGTCCCAAATGAAGAAAATGTTTCTTTTGGCTTTGAAAAATATTCCCATACACTCGCTTTATTAATAATAAGCATACAAATAATTGGATATACAATAACCATTACCCACGTAGCTCGCAAAATCATGTTGAGTAAAAATCCAATTCCAAAAAATAAAATAAAGAACAACATCATTGAAATAAGTAGTACCGGTATACTCACTTCTTCTCCCTCTCCTTCGCATACGCCGTAAACACATGATAAGCCGTATAACCAAATTGCTCTCCTGGATTTAATGTTTTGTCCATTTCAAAATGCGACTCTGCTCTTCCTTCTAATAAATATTTGATGAGTACAGAAGTATTTTGATCATCTGCAATATTTTCCGGATGTAAAAAAGCTACTTCCGACAATTCTTTCTCCTGTACGATAACGTCTTCTCCCTCTGGCTCTAGAAGAAAAATAATCATATTATCACTAATTTCATTATGAATAACACCTGAGCGAATACCAATGATCCCCTTTACATGAGCAACAATGCCTGTCTCTTCCAATATTTCACGTTTCACAGCTTCATCAACAGTCTCGCCTTCATTAACAAAACCAGCAGGTAAAGACCATTGCCCTTTCAATCCACCGTATTTTTTCTTAACGAATAGCCATCTCCCATCTTCTGTAGCTACTAAGCCACTGACAGCTAACCACACTTTCCCTCGCTTCCCCATGATGTAACCTCCTCCATCAAAACGAACAGAATATTCTTTCTTTTTGTTTATTATACTATATTTTCAATACGAAAAAAGCAGAAACAGCTCATAGCCGTTTCTGCTTTTTCTACTATATATTAAAAGAACTTCAATTTACCTTTTTTAAGAACTAATAAAGGTCCGCCTAGTAAGAATAAGTAACGGTTGTCAATTACTTTCTTCATGAATGAAGCTTTCCAACCTGTTAACTTTTTGCCCATAACAACGCCCATTGCATCGTCATGACCTAATGAACATACAGATCCTTTATTATCAAATGCGAACTTTTTCATTTCACCTTTGCCGCGAACTAACACAGTTAAATTGTGTGCAATATTATAACCTTCTTGAATTGCAATCTGTGCTGTTGGTGGGTATGGACGGTTAATTTCTTCGTTGATGATTAACGCTGCATCACCAACCATGAATACATCTTCATGACCTGGAGCGTGCATGTACTCATCCACTTTAATACGTCCGCGCATTGCTTCAAATCCAGACTCTTCCACAATACCATTACCACGAACACCTGCAGCCCAAACTACAGTTTCAGATTTAAGAAGTTCAGCATCATCACCGTTTGCAACGATAATACCTTCTTCAGTTGCTTCCTTAATTGCTGTACCGATGCGGAATTCTACACCTTTTTTCTCAAGTTGTTTTACAGCGTACTCTACTAATGCTGGATCGAAACCAGGAAGTGCTGTTGGAGCAGCTTCTACACAGATGATACGTGCTTTTTCACGTGGAACATCATACTCTTTGCAAAGTTCAGGAATACGGTTTGCAAGCTCACCTACGTACTCGATACCAGTAAATCCAGCGCCACCAACAACGATTGTTACTAACTCATCACGTTTTTCAGTCGCATATTGAGCGAATTTTTCTTCCATATGCTCACGAATTTGACGAGTTGCATTAATGTTAGTGATTGAGAATGCATGCTCTTTTAATCCTTTAATTCCGAACGTTTCTGATTCGAAACCAAGACCGATTACTAAGTAATCATACTCTAATTCACCATCTTTTAAGATAATACGTTTTTCAGCAGCTTTAATCTCTACTACTGTATCTTGTACAAAGTTCACTTTATTTGTATCGATAACGTCTTGAATATCTAGACAGATTTTATCATCTTGTAATGTACCAGCTGCACTCTCATGTAACCAAGTTGCTTGGTAGTGATAGCTGTTGTTGTTTACTAACGTAATTTCAGCTTCACTTACAGATAATGTTTTTTGCAGACGAACAGTCGTAATCATCCCGCCATAACCTGCACCTAAAACTACGATTTTTGGAGTCTTCACTAAATCACAACCCTTTTCTTTATATAATAGTAATAAAAAATAATACCAAGTACTAAAAACTCTATTTGTCAAGAATGTGGAATTTATCACATTCTATATCATAACAAAACGCAGTCAAAAAATCGTACGAAATTTGTCATAGAAATTTAACATAATACTTCCCTATATTAGTCGGTTTCATTCCATAATTCAAGCACCTAGAGAATTATCAATATTTTAAAATAACATAGCGTTTTCAAGGGTTTTTCAGCCTTTTTTTCATGTATTTTCCTTTCGCTATATTTTATACAATTCTAAAACATCTATGCGCAAACTTACTTATTATTCAGTCGTTTCCAGAAGTATTATTAACTGAAATATGCTATCATTTATTTGAAAGTGTCATCATTTGCAGGATTTTCATGTACATATGAACAATATATGAAATCAATATTAAAATTCCATCATCTATAGGGGGAATGAAAATGACAGAAAATCAAAAAGTTTACGACATAACGATTATTGGTGGTGGCCCAACAGGACTATTCACCGCATTTTATGGCGGAATGAGACAAGCAAGTGTAAAAATTATTGAAAGCTTACCTCAACTTGGAGGGCAATTATCCGCACTATATCCCGAAAAATATATTTATGATGTAGCTGGATTCCCAAAAGTGCGCGCACAAGAGTTAGTTGATAACTTAAAAGAACAAATGAAAAAGTTCGATCCAACTGTTTGCTTAGAAGAAGCTGTTGATACGCTTGAAAAACAAGCTGACGGTATATTTAAACTTGTTACAAATAAACAAACTCACTACTCTAAATCTGTCATTATTACTGCTGGTAATGGTGCTTTCCAACCACGCCGCTTAGAATTAGAAGGCACAGCAAAATATGAAAAGAAAAACTTACATTATTTCGTTGATGATATGAATAAATTTGCTGGAAAACGCGTCGTTGTATTCGGCGGTGGTGACTCAGCAGTAGATTGGACAATGATGTTAGAACCGATTGCGGACAAAGTTACAATTGCTCATCGCCGCGATAAATTCCGTGCACATGAACATAGCGTAGAAAGCTTAATGAATTCCCGTGCAGAAGTAAGCACACCTTACGTTCCAGTTGAACTTATCGGTGATGATACTATTGAACAAGTTGTTCTTCAGCACGTAAAAACAGAAGAAAAAATTATCATCGATGTTGATGACGTAATCGTAAACTACGGCTTCGTTTCTTCACTTGGTCCAATTAAAAATTGGGGCTTAGATATTCAAAAGAACAGCATCCTCGTGAACTCAAAAATGGAAACAAATATTCCTGGCATTTACGCTGCTGGTGACATTTGTACATATGAAGGAAAAGTAAAACTCATTGCTTGCGGCTTTGGTGAAGCACCGACAGCAGTAAACAATGCAAAAGCTTACTTCGATCCAAACGCAAAACTTCAACCAATGCATAGCTCAAGTATGTTTTAATATAGAAATGAAAAGAGCTCCTTTTACATGAAAGGAGTTCTTTTGTTATAAAGATCCCTAATCCAAATTACCTCTCTTTCTTCACAGCTATGTACTTTAGAAAAAAATACCACATACTCCTAAAATATGTTACAATAAAACAGAACGTACGTTTCATTCAATGGAGGGGAATTTTATCATGAAAGAACCTATTATCATTAAGAAAGAAGCTTTCCAAGCAATCGGCGTTTCTATTACGACGAAAAATGAGAAAGAAGCATCTACTGAAGGAAAAATCCCACAACTTTGGAACCAATACTTCCAAGAACAAATCATGCATCACATCCCAAATCAACAAACAAAAGAAACATTCGCTTTCTACTCAAACTACGAATCAGATGAAACTGGTACATATCAATTTACTATTGGCATGCCTGTTTCTTCATTAAAAGACGTTCCTGAAAATATGACAACTTTAACAATACCTACTGCTACGTATGCGGTATTTACAACGAGAAAAGGTCCTGTGTCTGAAGTCGTTTGTGAAGCTTGGGAATATATTTGGCAATGGTCGAAAGAAAACAAACGTGCTTTTACAACAGACTTTGAGCTTTATGACGAAAATGCAGTAGATCCAAATAACGTACAAGTGGATATTTATATCGCTTTAGCGTGAATGACAAAAAAGAAGATACCCTTTGGTATCTTCTTTTTTGTCGTTAAATAGCCACTGTGCAAATTCATTATTATTGTCTACAATGAGAAAGTGCAGTATAGAAATATTAGAAACTGTATAAAACGATTGTTAATAGGTTTTTCAGTCTAAATTTGGTACATAGAAAGGAAGCAATATGGAGGAACTACAACAAAATAAATCTGCTTTAGAAGGAAGCGGAAAACCGTTATTAAAAAATACGAATTTCCTTTTTCTTTGGGCAGCTACTCTCTTTTCAAGTTTTGCTTTAGCCTTTTTTACTTTTTCACAAACATGGTACATAGCAAAAACATTAAACCTTGAGGCTTCACTCGGTATTGTTTTCGTGGCTCTTAGTGTTCCAAGGCTCATCTTTATGATTATCGGCGGAGCATTAGCTGATAAATTCCCGAAAAAAAATATTATGTTTTACTCTAATATTATTCGCGCTATTCTTGTCGCAACCATTCTCACCTGGTTCATCGTCGGTGATGTAACACTATATACATTTGCTTTGTTCGCTTTGTTCTTCGGACTTGCTGACGCTTTCTTCTGGTCAGCAGATGGATCTATTCTGCCTGAACTTGTAGAAAAAAGCCGTTTAACACAAGCAAATTCACTTACTCAAATGACAAACCAAGGATCGGTCATCTTGGGCCCTGTACTTGGCGGTATTCTCATTAAATTTACGAACTATGAAACAATCTTTTCAATTACAATCCTGCTACTCATTATCGCTGCGATACTCGTTCAAAAAATACAATTTACAGTACCCGAAAAAAATGAAACAGATAAAGGCATGTTTACTTCTATTAAAGAGGGAATTTTATATGTAAAAGAATCACCATTTCTTTCAACTTTCCTTATATGTAGCGCCTTTTTAAATTTATTTTTAATCGGCCCAATGCAAGTAGGCTTCCCGCTCTTCGTCAAAAACGTTCTGCACGGTGATTCACTTCAGTTTAGTTACTTAGAAGCGTCTGTTGGCGGCGGGATGGCGATAGGAGCTGTCATTGTCGGATTAAAAAACATTAACCGCAGACGTGGTCTATTTTGTATTATCATGATGCTACTGTCTGGTGTATTCTTCCTAGCCATCAACTTTAGCACTGTACTTTGGCAAGCGTTATTAGCTGGAATGTTTTACGGTATTACAATTGCGATGGCTATCGTTCCACTTATGGCGATGATTCAATCAACAGTAAAAGAAGAGATGATGGGACGCGTTATGAGCTTACTCATGCTTTCATCGATGGGATTCATTCCACTCTCTTACGCATTTACATCGCTTGCACTTGGGATAGGCATTCCAATTGTAACGGTTATGAAAAGCGGTGCAATCGCTGTTATCGTCTTTGTACTATTTGTAGCAATTCGTGTTCCAGTTGTAAGAAAGTTCGATTAGCTACTTGGAGTCATGTATTATACGCATGGCTCTTTTTTAAATGGATCGAATAACGGTATTCCCTTACTTCTCCTTAATGCCGCTCCCCACTCTAATCCAATTTCTAAAAATAAATCTCGCATCGTACTATACAATAGTGCTCCAACATCTTTACGAATTTCTCCGTACTTATACGCTCTCACAACACTTTTCACCCTCCAAATTAAATTTCCACGCACTTCTTCATCAGCTAATATTCCCTCTAATAAAGCACCTTGCTCTAGTAATCCGCTCTTTTTATAAGCAAGTTCCACCTTACTCCAAAATATATTAATCTTCTTCGGATTACTCGTCATCGGCACCAGTGCATATATAAAAGGCTTAGGTATATCGTGACGACAATACGTTTCATCAAGCTCGTACGTTACTTTTCTTTTCTCTTTTATTTGTGGAATGTTTTTAGAAAGAATTGTTTCCCCCTCATTTTTTTGCTCGTTTCCACTACAGCCATCTGTATGATCATCACTTTCACATGCGGACATTTTCATACGGTCATCCATGCGGTCAATTGCAGATTTAAGAAATACATATAAGTTTGCACTATATCCCCCGCGCTTATATCTTTCTTTTGTCGCAACACGCTTTATAATTCCAAGCTCCTCTAGCTTCGCAATCGAGCGACGTACTGTACGAATACTCTTTCCAATATTCGTCGCAATTGTCTCCATTAACAGACAAGCAACACCAACTGTTTCGTTCTTCTCATTAACCGCATATTTTCCTAAAAAATGAATGACGGCAGAATCAGTCTTATTTAGTTGAAACTGATAACATTTAAAAACTTGTTTTTGATATACATTAAACTCTTCTTTACTTCGAAATTCACTATATGGTTTCATTAAATTATATAAGCTTCCCATTTTTATCACCTCATTTATAGGTAAGAGTCAGGAAGAGAAATTGGCGTGATATTTAATATTTTTTATCCCGCATTAACGGGCAGTAAGACTCCCACCTCCAGATTCGGCGAATGCGAGGAGGTTAGGTGGGAGTCTTACTGCCCGTAAAAGCCCGATTGGTTCAACTAATAATCAGTGGGGGATGGACAAAACCCCCACTGATTAAATTTTCACTTTATTGGAGATGAAAATATGATTGTAATTAGTGCTTGTTTAGGTGGTATTGCTTGTCGGTATGACGGTAACGATAATCTCGTTTCAAAAATAGAAGAGTTATTACAAAGGGAAGATACCATCCTCGTTTGTCCCGAAGTATTAGGCGGTTTACCAACACCACGCCCTTCTGCTGAAATTATCGGCGGTAATGGCGATGATGTTTTAGATGGAAAAGCAAAAGTAATGACGAAAGAAGGACAAGATGTCACGGAGGCTTTCGTGCGTGGTGCTTATAAAGCATTAGAACAAATAAAAGCTTTAAACCCAGAATATATAATTTTAAAAGAACGCAGTCCATCTTGTGGTAGTTCTACTATTTACACAGGGGAATTTAACGGCAATAAACAAACTGGTTACGGAGTGACAACTGCTTTATTCAAAAGGCATGGATTTAAAGTAATTTCAGAAGAGGATTTTGAGAACGAAAAAAGGAATTGACCTTGTTCGTCAATTCCTTTTCCATCTGTCTTATTTCACACCTAATTTTTCTTTCACTTTCGCAGGAAGCTCGTCCTTTTTCACTTCTTCCCAAGCAGTTACACCTTTTTCATCTGAGTGGAATACACGCAAAAATGCTTCTTTACGAAGATTTTTCGCAGCGGTAAATTCCATTTCTTTTTCTTTACCATCCTTATCAAATGCAGGTAGCTTATACTCGAATGATTTGTGCGGCTGACCACTATCAGCTTTTTCATTCTTTTCGATTCCATCAGTAGTAATTTGAACGTAGTACTCATCTTTACCCATACGGTTTAAATCACAGCCAACTAATAGACTTGCAAATACAACTAAAATACTAAAAAGTGCAATATATCTTTTCATTTCCTTCACCTCATGTGTTTTTCTTATATTGTTATCTTAAAGCCTAAGCTTTAAAGAAGAAATTCAAAAACATGACATGAACATTACACTTTTGTAAGATAGTAAATTAAAACTTTAATCAGTGTTTTTTCATTGAAAACGTCATTGACACTCATCTAGCCTAGTCATGACAATCTATTAACGCCAATAACGTCTTCCACGCCAATTTTTCCACTTGTCACGAATCTTATCACGTAATTTCCTTATACCGCTTATTACACCTTCTATTACGCACTCTATTATGATATCTATTACAATGTAACTTACAAATCTAATTATAGGTTTAATCACATATCTCCTTACGAATTCAAAAATATCGTCGATCTTGCGTCCCCTTCTTCTTGCATATATTCGTTATCTTTGTCATGCTCTTTTTCTTTTTAGCGCAAAAGAAAAGACCTTCCTAACGATTTGGTTTCATCGCTAAGAAGGTCTTTATATGCAACCTACCCATTCAATTTCCACTTAGAATAAAGGGATGAAAAAACTTAGCAATCTTCTGGCTTACCAGCATTCGACGCTGTACGGAAAGATGATCCGCATCCACATGATGCGATCGCGTTTGGATTGTCGATTGTGAATCCGCCGCCAAGCATAGATTGTTTATAGTCAACTTTTACTCCTTTTACAATCGGAGCACTTTCTTTATCGATAACAAATTCAACACCGAAAAACTCAAGAACTGTATCGTCTTCTTTTGGTTCTACTTCAAATCCTAAGCCGTAAGAAAGACCACTACATCCGCCGCCATGTACAGCAAGGCGCACGTACTTCTCTCCATCTTCAGCATCTTTTAACATATCTTTAATTTGAAAAGCTGCTTGTTCTGTTACTTCAATCATGAAATACACCATCCTTTCTGTTCTCATTCTATTATACATCTTTACGCTTCTATCTTGTACTCATACACTCCGCGGCAAATTATTTCCGCAGGTCCTTTCATTAATACATTTCCTTCTTCTGTCCATGCGATCATTAAGTCGCCGCCTGCTAAGTGAACCGTAATTTCTTTACCGTGTTCCATTTTCCCATTTAAAATTGCCGCAACGACAGCTGCGCATGCTCCTGTCCCGCAAGCTTGTGTTACACCAGATCCTCGTTCCCAAACGCGGAAATTCATCTCTTCATCATTCAAAATCTCGATGAATTCAACATTCACTCGCTCTGGGAACATTTCATGCGTCTCAAGAACCGGTCCTAACGTTGTAAGAGGCGCTTTTTCTACATCATCAACAAAAATAACCGCATGTGGATTCCCCATTGAAACAGCTGTAAATGCATAACGGTGATTATTGTATAAGAAGTTTTCACGAATAAATGGTGTTTCTCCTTCACCAAGCATCGGTATCTCTTCACGTGTTAAACGAGGTGCTCCCATGTCGATTTTCGCTAATGTAACTTTGTCATCTTCTACCGTTACTTCTGCCGTAACAATGCCCGCTAACGTTTCAATTGTGAAAACTTTACCTTCTACTAGTTTATGCTCATACGCATATTTCGCTACGCAGCGTAAACCATTTCCACAGCTCTTTCCTTCTGAGCCATCGTTATTAAACATGCGCATTTTTACTGGTGCCACGTCAGAAGGACAAATTAAAATCATTCCATCTGCACCAATACCAGTATTAATATTTGAAACCTTTTCCGCTACAATTGCTAAATCTTCTTCTCTAATTTGTTCCTCAAACATATTTACATATATATAACTATTTCCAAGACCATGCATTTTTGTAAAAGAAAATTGGCTCATTTTTATTCACTCCAAAAATAATTTATTATTTCAAGTATAAAATGCATGCTTTTAGAACACAATATGAATGTCCCCCGTTTCTCATATTTGACAGTGTTTTGGCAATAAGCCGTTCTTACACAAATCGTGTAAGAAAAAAGCCCTTCTAAAAGGGCTTTTTTTTTCGAAATAAACACTCCTAATAAAGTGAAACTTTAATCAGTGGGGGGACGGGCAACAGGGCTTCAACCTAACTTCTTTGCTTCAGCTGAATTTTGAGGTGGGAGTCTTACTGCCCGCAAATAGCGAGATAAATGAAAAAAGAAAAACGTTGCCTGTTTGCAACGCTTTAAAACATTGGATTTTCATCCATATAATCATATACATTATTTACAAGTTCTTCTACTGTTGCACCTTGTACCACTTCACCATTTACAAGTGCAAATGGACCTTCAAAACAGATACCACAATATCCTAAACAACCATATTCCATTACGTCTAAATTAGGATCTTTTTCTAATTTTTCTAAAGCTGCTTGCGAACCGCTTGCAAGGTTACCTACACAAAATTCGATTAATGGTTTAATCAAAACTCTCTCCCCCCTGTATCTCTAAACAAATTACCATTTACTTTATATGGTATGTGCATACCTAATTTGCGAAACGGATAAGTAAACCTCTCTACTTGTTACCATTCCACTTTATTTATAAGAAGAAAACTAAGCTGTTTCTTGTTGTTTTCGTTATATATTCTAAACTATTTAGTTACTTCACTATTTCACTTCATAATAGATGGTCTTCTTTATATAACATACTACTCATAATGAAATAGTAAATAGTAACTAGAAAATGAAAACCACTTACTTTACTTTTCTTCTTATTGTACAACAGAGTATTCATTCATGCATTGTTATTTGTTCACAAATTCGATATAATTTGATTGTGTAAAGTCAAAATATTTTATTAATATAAAATTGTATGATTAGGGGATATTTCAACAGAAAAGGGGTAATCCATCATGAAACACCTCGTACTACTAGGTGGTGGCTACGGTGGAATGAGAATTCTGCAGCGGCTACTTCCAAGCAACCAACTTCCAGATGATGTACAAGTGACATTAATCGACAAAGTACCATATCATTGCTTTAAAACTGAATATTATGCATTAGTTGCGGGTACAATTTCAGAAACGCATATTCGCATACCGTTTCCTGAGCACCCACGTCTCAATATTCAATACGGAACAGTAACAAATATTGACCTCGAAACGAAGGCCGTTCATCTCGATGGCGGTGAAACGATTCAATATGATGATCTAATTATCGGGCTTGGCTGTGAAGATAAATACCATAACGTTCCTGGGGCGAAGGAATATACACATAGCCTACAATCAATTGAACAAACACGTAAGACATATGAACAATTAAATAGCTTAGAACCAAATGCAACAGTAGCTGTCGTTGGGGCTGGTTTAAGCGGCGTTGAAGTGGCAAGTGAACTTCGCGAAAGCCGTTCAGATTTAAAAATCTATTTATTTGATCGAAAAGATAGAATTTTATTCCCATATCCAGAGAAATTAAGTAGATACGTAGAAGAATGGTTTGTAAAACATAAAGTTACCATTATACGAAACTCTAACATTACAAAAGTGGAACCAAACATTGTATACAACCATGATGAACCACTTGAATGTGATGCAATCGTCTGGACAGCTGGTATTCAAGCAAATGAAGTTGTTCGAAACCTTCCAGTTGAACAAGATGGTAGCGGACGGGTTGTTTTAACGAAATATCACAATATTCCAAACAATGAGCACGTTTATGTCGTAGGAGATTGTGCAGCACTTCCACACGCACCATCTGCTCAACTTGCTGAAGGTCAAGGAGAACAAATTGTCCAAATATTATTAAAACGTTGGAATAATGAACCCCTTCCTGATGAACTGCCTGTTATTAAATTAAAAGGTGTTCTCGGTTCTCTCGGCAAAAAACACGGATTTGGTTTACTAGCAAACCAACCCTTAATGGGACGTGTACCGAGATTATTAAAATCCGGTCTTCTTTGGATGTACAAATATCATAACGGTTAATACTTTAAAGGCTGCCTACATAGTAGACAGCCTTTTTCTATTCATTTTTTGTAACTACTCAGTCATTCTATGAAAAACCGACAAAAAAGCATTTTTTTAAATGGTCGAAAGGGACTGGCTATGCATAGGATCAGTCAGTGCCTTTTCCTGCCACTCGCAAAGTTTTAAAACAAAGAAAAAAGATGTTCCTTCTAAAGAGACTTTATTTTTCTATTTTTCTCTCTTTTTGATACGATATAACTAGAATCAGAAAGGAGCAATTTATGTTTATATTAAAAGACATCACATATAAAGATATTCTACACATTCCTTATTTACAGATTCAAAAAGAAAAAACAACTTGTATTATCGGTGAAAGTGGTAGTGGTAAAAGCACATTACTTCGCATGTTAAACGATTTACAATCACCCACATCTGGCACAATTGAATATAACGGAAAATCTATTTTAGATTATCCTCCCATTCAATTACGCCGTGAAGTTGTCATGCTCGGACAAACTCCGCCTATTTTTGATGGAACAATTAAAGATAATTTATTAATGGGACTTCGATTTTCTGAAAAGCCATTTCCAAATGACGATGCCCTGCAAGGCGCATTAACGACTGTTAGCCTAGATAAAAAATTAGAAGATAACGCCTCTTCTTTATCAGGTGGCGAAAAACAAAGACTTGCTTTCGCTCGTATTATACTAATGGATCCGCCCGTCTATTTATTAGATGAACCAACTTCGGCACTAGATGGTGACACAGAACGCCGCGTTATGAAACAATTCACTCTACTGGCAAAAGAAAAGAAAAAAACAGTTATCTTCATCACGCACTCGCAACAACTTCCAGAAGAAATCGCAGACGATATTATTGAAATTAGTAAAACAAACGGTGCAACTAGAAAGGAAGTGCTATCAATTGAAGGGCGTTATTGAACTACAAATTTGGCAACTTGCAGCTGCATATATTTTCATCCTTATTTTAATCGGGCTTGTGAAATTAAAAGGAATACCGCGTGAGAAACAAATTACAATTGCTACATTACGTATGACAATTCAGCTCGTACTAGTCGCATATGTTCTTACATACATATTTGAAAATAGTAATCCGTTTTATACAATAGCTCTCATTACTTCTATTACTACATTTGCGATTTTCAACATTTATAAACGAATAAACCTTCCTATGTCAAAAGAATTAAAACGAGTAGCCGCCCTCTCCATGATCGCTGGATCAATTGGCCCTCTTCTACTATTTATCTTTGTCATTATCGGACACGATCCTTGGTATGCTCCGCAGTATATCGTTCCTATTGCCGGCATGCTAATCGGTAACGCTATGACAGGTATTTGCCTCGGGGCAAACACCTTTTTAAACAGTATGAAATCACAAAGAGACCATATTGAAGGTGCACTTATGCTTGGCGCAACTCCAAAACAAGCAGCTGCTCCGCTCATACGGGACGCTTTCGATTCTGCTATTTTACCAACAATTAATTCCATGGTCGGAATGGGAATTATAAGTCTTCCAGGCATGATGACAGGACAAATTTTATCCGGTGTATCACCATTTACAGCTATCCAATATCAAATTGCGATTATACTTGGCATTTCTGGAAGTACAGCTTTCTCTGTTATTATCTTCTTACAGCTTGGGTATAAAACGTTCTTTAATAAGCGGTGCCAGTTGAAAGAAGTTGAAGTACAATCATAAAAAAGACGCTCTGCAAGTTACTTACAGAGCGTCTTTTTTCTTTGCTAATCTTACACTTTCTTAACGAACTGTGATTTTAACTTCATAGCTCCGAAACCATCGATTTTACAATCAATATCGTGATCTCCCTCAACTAGACGGATACTCTTTACTTTCGTACCAATCTTTACAACTGAAGAAGTTCCTTTTACTTTTAAATCTTTAATTACAGTAACAGCATCGCCATCTTGAAGAACGTTTCCGTTCGCATCTTTTACAACTTTTGCACCATCATTACTTTCAGCTTCCGCTTCTTGACCCCACTCATGGGCACATTCTGGACATACGAAAAGAGCGCCATCCTCATACGTATATTCTGAATTACATTTTGGACAATTTGGTAAAGTAGCCATAAATTCATTTCCTCCGTTCATTATTTATACGTAAAAATCAAATCGAATTTTTACATGTCGATAAATAAAATTTGTATAGCATTTCTTTATACTGCCATAGTCTCACGTTATTGACAAGCCTACCTCAAATTCTCATTTTTTATTGTATTTTACAAAATTTCAATTAGTATGGCGTTTGTTTACTAATGTTTTTCTCTTCTTGTTACATATCCTTTCTCATAAATAAAAAGAAGAATCTTCATTAGACTCTTCTTTTTGCGATACATCATTATCTATTTATATTAATACCAGGCATTTTCTTCAATATAAAATTGATACTCTTCTGCTTCTTCTTCATTTAACTTTTTATCGTTTAAATAAATTTCTTTCCATTCAAATCTCTGTTTATCTAAATACACAGCGAACTTAACCTTTACATCCTTTTTTTCCTCATAATCATAACCAGTAAATTCTACTATATCAAAACGTCCTTCTTTTTTTACATACGTCCATTTTGGATCATCAGTAAAAACTTCCAATGTAATCCCTTCATCACTTAAACGAACTACATCTTTTATATTTGGTTCCGTCGGTAAATACGATAACCCATAACCAGCTGCACCAAATACTACAAATAATAACGCATTTAATCCAAGCATAATCCCAACATGAGTGCCACCCTTTGTTTGGAAGTAATAATTGTGTTGTGCATCAGATAACTCTTTTGCCTTATGTAAAACACGAACTGTATGCTTGTAATATAAACGATTCCCTTGCCATCCAGTAAATAGCATAGTTCCGAAATAAACAATAAAATCGATCCACATCGGGATATCTATAAAAACAGAGGTAATTAAAGTAGGAACTCCTACTAATGCAATAATAATAAATAATTTATACATTTTGCGATAAGCTAACCACAATAATGGGAAGAAAAAGGCTATCCAGTTCCAACTATTTCCCGTCTCGGGATCTTTTGCTTTCCCCCACTTAAAGTCGTAATATGCAGTATTATTTCTCACAACTTTATGTAACTCTTTAGGAGCTATCGCTTCCTGTAAAACAGTGCCCTTCACGTACATCATCCTTCTCTTATTTCTATATAACTTTATTGTATATCTATAAAAAGAAGGAATCTAACAAAAAATAGTTATATTTCATAAAAATGAACAAAAATCGAATACATTCCGACAATTATCCATTCTATATTCCATTTTACTATTAAATATATTAGAATACTCATATATAAGACATTTAATACACTATGTTAAACATCTTGTATATTCGTAAAAAAGGATGTATCAAAATCATTTTGACACACCCTTCTCCTATTATATAAACTACTGTTGTAATATGACCAAACCTAAAATCTCGACTTAAGAGACTTCACAAATTAGCTCTCTACTATTTCAAACATATTTCCACTTACACAACTAATGAATAATCTATCATTAACTTCCTCAATTGATACAATAAAATCCACTTCAACTACATTTTTAGGCAGTTTAATTATACCTTTCGTTTCGCCAGATTTTGAAGTGAGAGTCTTACTGCCCGTTAATGCGGGATATACATCAAAAAGAATAGTCTATTACATAATGTTTCACATGAAACTATACATTCCATAACTCCTGTACTAGCTGTCGTTCCAATATTACAAGAAAAAGCATTTTTGCTTCTTACTTGTTTTTCTTTCTACAACTTAAAACAGTACGAACAAGCTAATCGCTACTTACAGCAATACTTGCATTGTGCTGTGTATCTTAATAACGAAGAAAGAGAACCGGTTTTCTTTCATGAAGTTGATATGTATATGAAAAAACTAGTAGAAAACGCAATGTAACTTCACATTGTGCTTTCTACTAGTGCTTTATATTCCTCTTGTAACTTTTTAAATTGTTCTTCATACTTTTGCATCTTCACCGCATCCGTTTTCGAATTAAGGAATGGTCTTCTTCTCCCAATCACCATTATATTTTTCCCTTCTATTGCATCGTTCATATATACGTAAGGTTTAAAAAACTTACATTCCGTATATGGCAATGCTACAGATAATTTTGCATACTCTTCCACTTTAAATTGATTAGATAAACTTAACTCTCGCAAATTTTTTAATTGTATTAAAGGTTCTAACGAATCATCTTTAACCTTTAAGTTCATAAGAGTAAGCTTTTTCAAATGTTGTAATGCAGCGAGTGGTTGTAAAGTTTGTACTTTCATCGTTGTATTTATCCCACCACCCATGTAAAAGGTATTGAGTTGCGGACACTTACTTAAAGCAGTTAAATCTTCTAGCTTAGAAAAATCATCAATTAGTAAGGATTTGAGTTTTTTATTATACGCAATATCCCATAACGTCTTCGCTTTTGTATTCCAGCACATATACAACTGTTGTAAATCAGATAATTTTTGAAGACTACTTAAATCCTCGACCCTCATTTCGTAAACGTACAATATATTTGGACGAGCGTACGTAAGAATATGCTCAAATTGCTTTTGATTTACTGCGAAAACCCATAACTTCTTAACTTGTAAAGATGCTAATCGTTCTATATTTTTTGTTTTCCCCTCAATCGCTAATTCTTCTAAACTAGCAGTAACATTTTCCAAGTCCTTTATAATCCTCGGCTGCTCACCAATTGGAAACATTATATCCCTCCTACAACGCCCAAGTAATATTCATTTCTTCAAACGACTCCTTACTCACTTCCAACCCTTCGTCATCATTCGTTTCAATCATCGCTACCTCTTCTTTAGACAACATAATTTTCTCGTTTGGATTTTTGATTTTTCTCTCATACACGAGTTGTAAAAGATCGATTTGCTCCTCTGTCAGTTCATACTCTTCTTCCACTCTTTCTATTGCAGATTCCGTATCAAGTAATGGAATTTCTAATAAGAATCCACCGTGCTCTTCCATCTCTTCAAATGAATCAATTGAATATGCACCGCTATCCTCAATCCAAAATGCCGTCGTAATGAAAGGAACTGTTTCCCCCTCTACCTCTTCTAATACGTATTGGAGTGCTTTCTCTTTAGCAATTTCTATCACTTCCGAAGATGCCACTTCAAAATAATTTACCGCATCAATCCACTCATCAATTCTCTCACTATTCACATCTTGAAGACATACGATTGTGTACTTCGAATCAAAAGTAATTGTCCCTCTTCCGCCTTGACTATCTTGCATACTATAGTTAAATCCATCCCATGAACTTTCATGTGAGAAATCAGGAGCATGTGCTACAAAAATTGCATCTGCAATCGACTTTAAGATGCAACCTCTCCATAATTGTTCTTTGTCTATATGTAATTTATATTTACTCATCGTCTTCCCCCATACACATATTTTTTCTATTATCTTTCCTCTACATAATACTTGTAAAGCCTTTTCTACCTACTGCAAAATAGGAAAGACGCCCTTTTCAAAAAGGCGTCTTTTTATATTTGAAAATTTACTAATATAAAAAATGAATTATTTAATAAATGAATTCCCCATGGAACGAGTAAATTATTTGTTTTCTTATATGTGTAGGCTAAACATACACCTATACCAAAAATATATAACATACTACCTAAAGTAAGGGGATGACCTAAAGTAAATATAAAAGCACTTATAACAATACTAGTAAGTGTAGAGAAGCGCTGAGATAATTTCGTGAAAAATATCCCCCGAAATAAAAGTTCTTCCCAAATCGGTGCAAAAATGGTGAGTACAACTACGTATAAAATGATTTCACTTATAGTAGGCTCTATTACTATATTTGACTCATCCACACTAAGCCCATGTGGTAAAACTAAATTTAATACCGCAAGATATATAAGCAGTATGATCATCGTCATTACTATCGTTACATAATGTTTAAAATTATTGACCTGTAGTGATTTTACTAACTGTAAACAATAATTTTTTGCTGGTGCATACATTACAATAATCGCACAAAACGTGAAGGGTGGAATAAGATGGTCTACATACCATGGATATAATGAGGAGTTATATAAAAAGTTCAAAAAACCCATTCCATGCATTACCCCAAAAGTAATTATTATAATGCTAATTACTTCGAGCATACTCATTTGTATATTCTTTTCTTCATATGTAGCTAATTCTGTGTTCATCCTATCTCCTCCAGTATAATTAAACCTTTTTAACCATTATATACCAATTTTAACACAAAAACAGACGATACAATTTACTGTATCGTCTGTTTTTTCCCCTACCACTTCCCCCTACACTCTTCAATTACATACAGCAAATACCGCTTCGTCATATCAGCCCGTCTCCACCTAGAGAGCTTTCGCTTTCCTTCTGGATTCTGCCGCATTCGCTCTACTTCCCTTAATAAAGGCTCCCACTTATGAGAGTAAAGTTCCAACATGTATTGTAATCCTCTATCTTTTGAAACAATTGTTTTATGATCTAACGTATATAAAATACGTCCCATCGTAACGACAGCTGATTCTACCCATTCTTCTATGAAAAATAAATAAGGACGCTTCGCTTTTTCAAACCAGTAATGTTCTACGTTGTATTTCATTGTATTTACTACATCGTCCCACTTTATTTGAAAGGAAAGGTCTTCTACTTCTTTCCCGCTAACTGTAATACCTTGATTTTTCAATGTCCACCATGTGACCGCGTTAATATCCCAATGACCAATATCAGCCTTACCATCTGCACAATACACGTACTCATTCATTTCATCATTGTATTTCCCTAAATCAGCAACCGGAATATACATACCATCCATTCTTTTACCTAACGTACTTTTACTATTTTTTTTATGCAGTTCTATAATTTGTTGTTTTTCAGCTTCATTCACGGAATCACTTATTACCGTAACAAAGTCAACATCGCTCGTTTCTATATGAAATGCTCCTAGCGCGATTGATCCGTAAATATATACCCCGACTATTTTTTCATCCGAAAAAATTTCTTTTAATTCTACTATGTACTGCTCCATTAATTGCTTTACTTCTTCTGGTAAAGCATGTTTTATTCCATTCTCCACATCTATCCCTCCAATAAAAAAAGCCTTCGCAAATTCGCAAAGGCTTCCTGCTTTATAAATATTTCTCGATTTCTTCGTAAACATCCTTCAAACGAGGATTTCCTTCTCCAACAATTTCTCCATTTACAAGAACGACCGGATAAAATAGATCTTCTTCCACTACGCGCTCTGCGAATGCTTTTTTATCTTCATCTTCTTGTTCTTCTTGAAAATCAATATACTCGAAATTAAATTTATTTTCTTGTCCTTCATATTTACGACCAATCGCCGCTTGTAACCACTCAAACGTTTCTGTTGAAGATGGCATTCCAACGCAGCTCGCACAAATTACTTTCGTCCCATACACTTGCACATTAACCATTTCTTCTCCCCCGCTTCTTGTTTCAACAGTATATTCAGATGTCTTAGTACATAAGCACATCATTTTACAAACTTATTCCCTACCCCTATACTGAAAAAACACGTTGTAAACATGATAAAAAATTTCGACAATAAAACAAGAACAGAAAAAATAGATTTTCCCCTCTATCTTGATTATAATAAAACTG
The DNA here is from genome assembly GCF_044909215.1 of Bacillus sp. RC252. Lineage (NCBI taxonomy): Bacteria > Bacillati > Bacillota > Bacilli > Caryophanales > Bacillaceae > Bacillus > Bacillus sp. RC252. The sequence goes on from NZ_JBIYDV010000001.1 coordinate 45,472, forward strand.
ATGAAAGGAGTCGATAAAAATGGAAAACCCACATATGCAAGAACAAGTATTAGAAGTATTAGATAAATTACGTCCATTCTTACTTCGCGATGGCGGAGACGTTGAATTAGTAGACATTGAAGAAGGTATCGTAAAATTACGCCTTATGGGTGCTTGCGGAAGCTGCCCAAGTTCTACAATCACACTAAAAGCTGGTATCGAACGCGCACTACTTGAAGAAGTACCAGGCGTTATTGAAGTAGAACAAGTATTTTAATTAAAAGCGGAAGCGGCTCGTCCAAAATGTGAGGAGGATGGAGCTTCTGACATAGAGGCGCTTTTTGCCTCGGCGGAAGAAGCGAAGCCACCGAACATTTTAGCCGCTGGAGCTAGATAATATCTAAAAGCGGAAGCGGCTCGTTCAGAACAGAAGGTCATTGGAGCTCCTGACGAAGAGGCGCTTTTTGCCTCACAGGAAGGCGCGAAATGGCCGACTGTTCTAGCCGCTGGAGCTAGACATTATCTAAAAGCAGAAGCGGCTCGTTCAGAATCGCTTCCTAGAAAGAGACCCAAATGGGTCTCTTTTTTTATTCAAATAACACTTCCCCTTTAACATCATAAAACAAAATTGGAAATCCTTCTCAAAAAGTGCGATAATTAATACTATAGAATCGTTCACACATATACAGAAAAAAACATAGGGGGACGACACATGCCAAGAATGGGGAACACTTTCTTAACAATTCAAGAACTAGAAAAGAAAAAAGAGTATTTATTAGACCTTTCATCCGTTATACCAACATGGAATGCAAGTTATCAATTTTTATTTAAAGAAATCCAGCAAGAATTATTGAGTAAAGTAAATGAAAAAATCGAAAGACATCAATTCATTTTAAATATATGTGCAGATCAACAGGTAGGGGCATAATGTATTACATACAATTGTGATATATAAAAAAGAGACCTCACCCGGTCTCTTTTTTCATTTTAAGACAGCCAATCTAATTTCCTAATGCCTAACTTATCAACAGGTAAACGAAATGACTCGTAAAAATGATTCATAAATTGCTCAGTGCGCTTCACGTCATGTAAAATGATTTCTAAACGGGCTCTATATATGCCTTTTTGTTCTTCGTTTCCTGTTTGATAATATCGTTCAATCGTTTCAAAGTAGTGAAGCGGGAACAGAAGCCTTGCGAATAATAAGCGCCAACCAAATGAAGAGAGCGAATAATTACGTTCATAATCTGTAATGAATTGAACTACCGTTTGCTCCCAATCTTTCTTTTTTTCTATCATCATATAGCGAATACATTCTGCTATATCTCTACTTGGGTGATCATATACCCAATCAAAAGGAAGTTTTAAACGCTTCGTTTGCTGCCATAATAAAGGTGTAAATCGTTCTTGGCAAATTGTTGCTGCGTCAGTTATTTGTGGTGTATCATCCATTTCTGTATCGACAACATATTGAATTGCATTTTCTGCAACTCCTAAGTAATACGGGAAGGATTCAATAAACAATTGATCGAATACGTCTGAAGGATGGTTCATCACTTGCGATTGCCAAAACCTTTCTAATTGGTCGAGCCTTTTTTCCCATAATGCTTTCCATTCACCAATGCGGCTTAATTGCTCAACTTCTTCTGGAAAGAATGCGCCACGTTTATGGAATATAGAAAGCTCACTTCCTAATGATGTAGCATGTCGCTCTAACATACGCATACCTTTTAATAAGCAGTAATTTTTTTCTTCTATCTCACTTACATAGTAGCCGTGTATAGTCGGAACGAAAGTCGAAACAGTTATATCCCCTTGCTGGTTCATATAATCACTGAGCTTTTTCATCTCTACAAGTACTTCTTCCTCCATTTCTCCAATTGGAACAAGTACATAAATTTTGTTGCGAATCCAAAAGCTTTTATAGGGGCCAAGGGGGATTAATTCTTTAACATGCATGTGATAATGCTCATAAATATGCTGAATCATCGCAGTCGCCACCTATGGTTTTTCTTTATATATATGAGCTTGTGCTCGCCTTTCATTCCTATGCACATGATAAAGCAACGAAACGTATACAAATACTAAAAAGAAAAAAAGGTGATAAACATGAAAGACTCAAATCAACTACAAGAAAGAGCATTACAACTATTACAAGAGCGCGGTGTAACAATTGACGATATTGCTGATCTTGTTCATTTTCTTCAAAAGAAATACCATGCAAATTTAGAGATGTCAGAATGTCGCTATAACGTTGAGCGTGTACTATCAAAACGAGAAGTACAAAACGCTCTTATTACAGGCATTGAACTTGATGTTCTTGCTGAAAAAGGAATGTTAAGTCAGCCGTTACAAGATATCGTAAAACGCGATGAAGGACTATATGGAATTGATGAAGTCATCGCACTTTCAATCGTTAACGTGTACGGGTCAATTGGCTTCACGAACTTTGGATATATCGATAAATTAAAACCAGGTATTTTAGAATACTTAAATGATAAATCAACTGGAAAGGTGCATACATTCCTTGATGATATCGTTGGCGGAATCGCTGCCGCTGCTTCAAGTCGTTTAGCGCACCGTGCTGAGCATTCGGAATAAGGGGTCTAGGCCGTCAGTTTCACACTGACGGCCTTTCATATTCCATAAGCATGAACTCTCTTCCACGGCTCAAAAAAAGAGGTCCTACTTGAAATCCAATGTTTTTATACAGCCTAATCGCTCTCTTATTGAATGTCGCTACACTCAGTCGAAACATTTTCGAATTCAATTCCTCAGTAGCAAATGCTATTCCCGCTTGAAAAAATATTTCCCCCATCCCTTTCCCTGTTAACTCCGGCTTCATTCCAAGCCCAATATCTACTACATCTTCTCCCCTATATAAATTAGCATCTCTTCCCCCTGGCACTTGTGCATTTTCTCCAAAACAAAAATAGCCGATGAATTCTCCATTCTCTCCGCAACAACCGTAATACGTTCCATCTAGCAACTCTTCTATTACTTCAGCATCTCCCGAAAAGCTATATAACATATAGGGATTTTCATACTTCCACGTATTTATTTCTTTCGCTTCTTCTTCTGTTAACTTATGTATATCCATTCATCTCGCTCCTTATCAAATACTCTACTAATCTATATGTATTTACTCATTCATTTTCCAAACTTGATTCTCCTCTAATCGTAATATGCATAGTTACATACGCACACCCCTTTAAAAAATGCTAAAATTTATTTGAATCGCTGTTGTTACACTTCTTGATTAAGAAAGACTGTTAACCGGAAAATTAACGTCTTATCAAACTCAAGCAATTGGCACGTTTTGTCATCATGAAAGACACTCGAAAGAGTGTCTTTTTTCTATACCTGAGCAGGACCTGCTCATTTACAAAATTAATGCATAAATTAATATAACTCTTTAAACGCATTATTCCCTTTCTATATGTTGCGGCGTTCGTTGCGACATTTTCGGATAATAAAAAGCACTCCAGCCAGAGTGCTTTTTACTTTCAAACAAGGAGGTTACATATATGGATAGTACTCTTGTATTTAACTTTGGTATCGGTATTGTTATCATTTTATTCGTCTTCTTTGTACTTTGTATGAGCGGGATATAATAATCTTTTATGCTGATAACTCCTTTAAAGTATCACTCAATTTAAACTTTCTTAATTGTAATGAAGCAATCATTGCTGCTCCTGCTCCGAGTATAATGCTAGCTAGTGCCAATATTAAAACTTGATTATACGGAATGATAATAACCGTTAACTCTAAGCTTGATAACACAATATAACTAAATACAATTCCACCTAAAACCCCAATACAACCAGCTATCGCTCCAAGTAAAGTGCCCTCTAATAAAACAATCCGTCTCATTTGCTTCGGAATAGCTCCTACCGCACGAATCATACTAATTTCAGCACGTCTTTCATGTAAACTTGAGACAATCGCATTCATTAACCCTATACCAGAAATAATGAAAACAATTACAACTAACAAGCGAATTAACATCATCATTTGCGATAATAACTGCTCCTGTTCTTTTAATAAATCATGGCTATTAATAACTTCTACGTTCTCTTTATTATTTGTAATTTGTTTTACTTGCTTCTTAATCTCTTCAAATGATTGATTAGAATTTGTCATAACTTGAATTGCTTCATATCCTTGCACGTGAAACTTATCACGAACCCATTGTTCATTTACGAAAATGTCTAATCCTCTTCCCCTTAATCCTTGCTCAATAATCGAAACGACTTTAATCGTTTGTTTTTCTTTCCCTTTTCCTTGTACTTCAATCGTATCATGCAACTGAATCCCTAATGTTTTAGCAGTTCTCTTCGTAACGACTCCCTCACCATCTTGTAATGGCTTATTTAAATCTTGTCCTGTAATCACTTTCGCTTTTGTTACTTTTTGATAAGCAACAATATCATTCCCCACAACTTCTATCACATCATATTCAAAATCATCTTTCCTCACATTTTCATACCACTCTTGATCCGCTTTTTTAAAATCATAATTTATAAGCTTCGCTGTAAAGTCAGTAACATTTGCTACGCTCTCTTCTACACCATCAATTTTTTTAACCTTCTCCATCCAACTAAATGGTAATACTTCAGTACTTTGCGACTCTATTGGAATTCTTATTACTAAATCAGCTGGTAAATGTTTTTGTAACCCATCTTTCATGCCTTCGTAAATAGAGTTTATATACATCGTTCCAACAAGTGCTAACATAAAACCAAATGCTAGTATAGCAACCGATACAGCTGCCTTATTTCGATAACGAATTACATTCCGGCTGCTAATCGTCGTTTCAATTCGTAATATCATTTGAAGTGGTTTTGCAATCACTGGTGCTATCATCCGAATAAACAACGGAATCGCAAATAACAAACCGACCGCAAATAACAGCGCACCTATCGCACTTGGATTAAAACCGATATACCGCTCTAATACGTTACCCGTTAGTCCAATAACAGTACCAATGATTAGAATGCTACCACTAAAAGCACTCCATCTCTTTTCTTTTTTCTCATCACTAGGAAGACCTGGCCTAAGCGCTTGAACTGGTGGAATCTTTCTAACCATGAAGGCTGGTATAATAGCCCCTATAATAGACATAACAATTCCTGGTAAAAACGTAATGAGTAAAATCTCGCCTGAAATCGAGAATGATTCTTTCCCTGCACCCTCAATATTCACCCATTTATTAATAAATGATGCTGCGAGTGTTTGCGTACCTGCTCCAAGAATAACTCCTGCTAGTGATCCGATTGCCCCAATACATAAAGCCTCTAATAAAACGACTAATATAATTTGATTTGGATTACTACCAAGTGCACGTAATAATGCCCATTGCTTAAATCGACTTCTGACAGATAAGAAAAAACTTCCCATTATTAAAAGGGCTACAACAAATAAGGCAATACCACCTAAACTAAAAATTAATGGCTTCATTACATTTAGTCGTTCAAATGCCTTATCTACATAAGTACGTTGGTCCACCTTTATATTTTCAATCTTTTTATGTACATCAAAAGCAATTGCTTTTTTCACATTTATATCTTGTACTTTCACTTGAACGAGATTGAATTGATTTGGTAAATTTAATTCTTTTTGAAGCCAATGGATTGGAAAATAAGCACTATGACCCATTGACGCCATTAACGGTGGATTTAAAATACCGACAACTTTCACAGCCTTTTCACCATGCTGCGGGAATGGCAGTTTAATCGTATCTCCTACCCGTATATTTTCACGATCTGTATACCCCTTTGTCAGTGCTACTTCAGCACCTTCTTTCGGATATCGTCCTTCTAATATTTTATAAGAATGCATTTCTGGAGAATCTTGCTCAACACCCCAATAAGATGGCTTTCCCGATAATTCTTTATAATGTGGAAAAGGATACGGTATAAGTGCTTTTGATATTTTTTCAGCATTTTCTAAGCCATCTATTCCTTTTAAACTCTCATTATTTAAATACATATCATTTTTTATATAGCCAAATTGTAAATTATAATCTCCATACCGACTTACTACTTGTTCCTTCACACTTTGCTCTACTGATTGATTGCCTAGCAATAACATCGTCGCTAACATAACACCTAATGCTGCACCGAGAGCAATCAACATATTTCGCAACCAATTTTGTTTCATCGATTTTACCGCATACTTAATTACCCATCGCATCACCTTTACCTCCTACTTTAAAGTGACGATTCATAATCTCTTGAATTTGAGTAACTTGTTGCGGGATATTTCGAAATTTCCATCCTTTACTTTCAGCATGCTCATGAATCACCTCACCATCTAATAAGAAAACGACTTTATCAGCATGAGCCGCTACGAATGGTTCGTGCGTTACAATGACAGCTGTTTGTCCTAATTCATCACATGCATTGCGAAGTACCGCAATAATATTTTTGCTGTTTTCTGAATCTAACGCCCCTGTTGGTTCATCAGCTAATATAATAGCCGGCTCATTTGCAAAAGCTCTTGCTATCGCAACCCTTTGCTGTTGCCCACCTGATAACTGTGCTGGTAAATGCTTTTCTTTTCCTTTCAATCCAACGAGCTCTAATAAACGATTTGCTGTCACCGTTGCCTTCTTTTACGAAACATTATCTAATAGTAAAGGCAACCCTACATTTTCCTCCGCATTAAACACTGGAATTAAATTAAACTGCTGAAAAATAAAACCGATTTTATGCCTTCTAAATAAAGCGAGCTCTTTTTCTTTTAATGTTGAAATCTCCGTACCATCAACTCGAATACTACCTACCGATGGAATATCTAATCCACCTAACAGCTGAAGTAAAGTCGTTTTACCCGATCCACTTGCCCCCATAATACAAACAAAGTCACCTTTTTGAATTTGAACATTAATATCTTTTAAGATCTTTACTTTACTATCCCCAATATCAAACGATTTTTCTAACCCTTCAATTTCAATAATATTCATCCCGATATCCCCTTTTCTCTCTATTTACCAATCTATATATTCTATTCGAAAATGCAAAATCCTTACTATTTTGTATTTTTTTGTCACATACTAACATTTATATTAACCGGCAGTAAGTGCCCGATTAGTGTGAGCAAATAATCAGTGCGGGATGGACACCCCCCACCGATTAAAATTTCACTTTATTTCTCACGTCAGAAAAGTTGACTCTCGCAACGGAAGTAACCATAATAGTTACACGAATATATAAAAACTATTCACATATCCACAATTAGGAGGAAGAACAATGAAACATGTGCTCGTTTATGCACACCCGAATACAGAAAGCTTCAACCATGCTATTTTAGAAACTGTAAAAAGTGAATTAGAAGAAAAAGGTCATCAAGTACGCGTTCGTAATTTATACGAATTAAACTTCAATCCAGTATTAGGCGCTTCCGATTTCATCTCATTTTCCAAAGGAAATACACCAGAAGATATTAAAGAAGAACAAGAGCATATCTCTTGGGCTGATAGCATTACATTTATTTATCCAGTTTGGTGGGCGGGACTTCCTGCTATTTTAAAAGGATACGTTGACCGTGTATTTAGCCATGGCTTCGCTTATGCTTACGGTGAAAATGGTATTGAAAAGTTATTAAGCAGTAAAAAAGGATTGTTATTATCTACGATGGGAAATTCGAAAGAAGTATACACAGCAGGCGGTATGTTTGATGCAATGAAAAAAACAACTGATGTTGGTATTTTTGAATTTACAGGCATTGAAACATTTGAGCATACATTCTATACAAGTGTTCCTTCTGTGGATAATGCTGTGCGTAAACAATATCTTGAAGAAGTTAAAGACGTAGTGAATCGTGCGTTTTAATAAAAAAACTCCGGTTATAACAACCGGAGTTTTTATTTCATCATCAATTTCGGAATATATCTTTGAAGAATGCTTTCTAATTCATTCATATCTTCCTGTCTAATAAGTAAATTCACATTATCATTCATTTTTTCTCGCCCGCGATATAAAAATATATTTCCTTTTGGATTTTCCCATGTTGATGTTTTATAGCCTTTTAATTCTTCGTATGAATAATAGTTCAATCCGTCTATTACACCTTTTTCATATATTTGTACACTTTTAATAAGATTGATCGCTATTAAAATCATAAAACAACTTGCTACAGCATAACTACCTGACTGAACGAGAAACTGTTCAACTGTATCAATATCGCCACTTACGTACTGAGCATATATATACATACATTGCCCGATGAAATACACCGGTCCAAGTAAGGCAATCCAACGTCGTTTCACCCGAGGATATGTTGCAATAAGTTTTCCCGCGCTTTTTTTCATTTCATTTATTTTATATATCTTCCATAGAACAAAGAACAAAACACATAATGTAAAAACAAACATAATACATGACATCCAGTACACTCTTATTTTCCCCTTCACATCATTACATATAAATTTTACATTTTAAATCCCTATAGTACATATGCAATTGTGCATAAAAAAACAGGCAACCTCTTCCGGTTACCTGCCTTTCATTACATCTTCTCAATCCACTCCGTCAAGTTGTGCACAACTTGCGTCGGTTGTACTTCATATTCTGTTAACTTGTCCACAGTTGTTACTCCAGTGTGGACAAGAAGGGTATGCATACTAGCATTTATCCCCGCTAAAATATCTGTATCGTAGTTATCCCCAACCATTAAAGCTTCTTCTTTTCCTATGCCAAGCACTTTTAACGCTTGTTCCATAATGATTGATTCTGGTTTACCAATAAAGATTGGGTCCACACCTGTTGATACTGCAACAACTGATGTTAATGAACCGTTACCTGGTAATAATCCGCGCTCAGTTGGAATTGCAATATCCCCATTTGTTGAAATAAACGTTGCACCGTTACGCACAGCAAGGCACGCTTTCGCTAATTTTTCATATGTGATATCACGATCTAAACCAACAACGACGAAATCAGGATTTTCATCCACAATTTCAAATCCTTTTTCCACAAGAGCAGCGTGTAATCCCTCTTCACCAATCATATATACAGTTGCATCTTGTTTGCGCTCATAAATAAAGTTCGCTGTAGCCATACTCGTTGTGAATATTTGCTCCGCTTTCGCTGGAATATCGAAACGAACAAGCTTTTCTGCAACTTGTTCTGGTTTACGAGTTGAGTTATTTGTAACGAATAAATATGGAATACCGCGCTCTCCTAACGCTTTTACGAAGTCGCTTGCTTCTTCAATTTGCTCTTCACCGCGATACATTGTACCGTCTAAGTCAATTAAATAGCCTTTATACATCTGTTTGTCTCTCCTTCTATGCTAACGTTCATATCTATCATACCACTCTTATATTAACCCCTTTTTCAAAAGAAAAAAACGCTTTACCTTAAAGCGTCCCATAACGTTCATTTTTTCTCTTTTATTTGGTACGAACAATTACAATCGCCCACGCACATGTTTGCTAACGTCTTCACATTTGCATCTGCAAATAACCGCTTATACATATCTTTTTCATCTTCACACACTTGCGGGAATCTCTCTGCAATTTCCTTTAACGGACAGTTTTGCTTTTCAAATATGAAAGAATGCTCCCCATCTCGCTTTATTTGAACCATATAACCGTTTCTCTCTTGCATAGCAGCTACTTCTTGAACTTTATACGCTAAATTGCTTTGATTACTTATCCTCTTTTGCAACTGTTCTTCCATTCGTTTCGTTCTCGCTTGCAAGACGTGACGCAGCATTTTTTCATCGCCCATTCGAGCCAAATCTTCTAGCATATCAATAGCAAATTGCTTATATTCTTTCGGGAATGTATCTTCTCCCTTTTGACTTAATCCATACAAATATGTTGGTCGTCCGACATGCTGTCTTACCATCTTTGAATAGATTAGCTCATCATTTTCTAGTTTACTTAAATGTCGACGAATCGCCATCTCTGTAATTTCTAAAGCTTCGGCTAATTCTGCTACAGTATGCTCTCCTTTTATCTTCAGTAATTGTACAATCTCTTCTCTCGTAGTACGTGCTTCCCCCATAGCTCACCCTTCTCCCTTTTCTTTCTCCTATACAATATAAGATCCCCAAAGGAATTCCCGGGGATCTTATAAGCACAATTATTCTGGTACAAATGCAGATACAGGTCCTAATTCCTTTTCTAAATAACTGTGAATATTCGCTGGGTATTTCTCTACCACGGCGATATGTTTTTGAATCGTCTTATATAATTCATCATGATTCATTTGAATATAATCTTGCGTAAGCATTTTTCGAAGAAGAATAATTTCTTTAATATGCGCTCCCTCTTCTCCACTTATAACTCTCTCGTCCATTAAAATATCAATAATATCTTCGTAACTTCCTGGATCGCGCATAATAAATCCATCAATCATCGCATTCCCTACATCTAATATACAATCGATAATAAGATGCGCCATGCGCTCTAATGCGTAAAATTCAAACTCGGTTTCATATGTCTTTTTCTCTTGAAATGTATTTGTTGCTCGTTCTAAACATACTAGCATTTGTTCTATTTTTTTTCTGTCTACGAAGTACATGAATGTCACCTACCTGGAAATTAAAGCATTTACATTTTAATTGTAACGCTTTCTTCTGAAAAAATCGACAATTTTTCGAATTCACCTTTTCCTCGTTATTTGTTATAGTTATATTTGTATGATTTTTGAAATTGGAGGAATGCAACCTTGGAACGTGAACTCGCACTAGAAATTGTCCGTGTAACAGAAGCAGCAGCCTTAGCATCCGCACAGTGGATGGGCCGCGGAAAGAAAAATGAAGCAGATGATGCAGCAACTACAGCTATGCGTGATATGTTCGATTCAGTAAACATGGCAGGTACAGTTGTAATCGGTGAAGGAGAACTTGATGAAGCACCGATGTTGTATATTGGTGAAGAACTAGGAACAGGTAACGGTCCAGAAGTAGATATCGCTGTTGACCCATTAGAAGGTACAAACATCGTTGCGAAAGGCCTTGCAAATGCAATGGCAGTTATCGCAATCGCAGATAAAGGAAACCTTCTTCATGCTCCGGATATGTACATGGAAAAAATCGCGGTTGGTCCAAAAGCAGCTGGTAAAATTAGCTTAGATGATCCAATTGAAAAAACAATTGAAATTGTAGCAGAAGCAAACAATAAAAAAATTCGTGACCTAACGGTTATCATCCAAGAACGTGAACGTCATCAAGATATTATTGACCGTGTTCGTGCAAAAGGTGCACGCGTAAAACTATTTGGTGATGGAGATGTTGGTGCATCAATCGCTACAGCTTTACCTGGAACGGGTATCGACTTATTCGTAGGTGTAGGCGGAGCTCCAGAAGGCGTTATTTCTGCAGCAGCATTAAAATGCCTTGAAGGTGAAATGCAAGCTCGCTTAGTTCCAATGAACGAAGAAGAAGAAGCTCGTTGTCGTGAAATGGGATTAGAAGATCCTCGTCAACTTCTTATGTTAGATGACTTAGTAGCTGGTGATGACGCAATCTTCTCAGCAACAGGTGTATCTGCTGGTGAATTATTAGACGGCGTGAAATTCCTTGGCGGAGATTTAGCTGAAACATATTCTATCGTTATGCGTTACAAAACAAGAACGGTACGATTCATTAAAACGCATCACCATTTAGATCATAAACCACACTTAAACTTAGATATTTAATAAAGGAGCCATGTGTATGGAAGAACGTTTCTTTCTGTACGACGATACAGTCGCTACAAAAACTCGTTTCGTTAGCTTTTTGGGGGAAAATGAGCGTCATGATTTAGCGCTTTTATACTCCGATCGTCATTACGGTAAAACGATAGTCCTTGATATGCAAAGCAACAAATTTGCTATCATCGGTCCTGACGATTTAAACGAACAAGGCTACTTAGAGCATGCATTTTCGATGTCTGAAGAAAATGCAGAAGAATTACGCTCATTTTTATTTGAACTTATATAATTTATCTGGAGCACCAGCTATGTTAGCTGGTGCTTTTTCATTGTTGTTATTCAGAATTTTCCAACCTCTGTGTTATAATTAAGAATAGATAGAGGGAACGTCAAAGTATATGTAGTTTCTTCGGGCTTATTCCTTTTGTAATTTTCCATAAATAAGTAATTACGATAATAAACACATTCATTTGTTTTTAAATATACTCCAACACTTAGTCCTAAAAATAAAAAAGTGGCATCAAATCGTTTGAGAGAAGAAGCTCCTCATCGTATGCAGTTGCAAAGTTTATGGACACGTTCTTATTTTGTTTTTATTGCTAGAAATGTATCAAATGAACGATGATGGAAATCAAAAAACAAGGGGATGAAATGTATGTCACAGACCCTAACAGTGAAAGTGAAATTGATTCCAACAAAAGAACAAATCCGTTTATTGGAACAAAGTAGCCACGAATATATTAAAGTTATAAATACACTTGTATCAGAAATGGTTGAAGCAAAGAAAAGTACGAAGAAAAGCACAAAAGATATTGAAGCGAATATCCCAAGTGCGGTGAAGAATCAAGCGATTAAAGACGCGAAAAGTTTGTTTGCTACAAAAGTAAAGAAAAGCAATTATAAAATTATTCCGATTCTAAAGAGGCCTGTTTGCGTATGGAACAATCAAAATTATTCATTTGATTACAATTATATTTCAGTCCCTTTGATGATACATGGAAAGTCAACTCGTTTAAAGATACGCGCTTTATTAATCGATAAAAACAATCGCAATTTGGATTTGTTAAAGCATAAGTTAGGTACACTTCGTATCATAAAGAAATCGAATAAGTGGATGGCCCAAATATCTGTCACACTTCCTACAAATGAAAGAGTAGGAACAAAAGTTTTAGGGATAGACCTAGGCCTCAAAGTCCCTGCGGTAGCAATCACAGATGATGATAAGGTTCGTTTCTTTGGAAATGGTAGACACAACAAATATAAGAAGCGTAAGTTTCGTAGTGTCCGTAAGAAGTTAGGAAAAGACAAAAAATTGAATGCTATTCGACGATTAGATGATAAAGAGCAGAGATGGATGCAAGATAAAGACCACAAAATAAGTCGTGAAATCATTGATTTTGCGGTGGATAATCATATTTCTGTCATTCGATTAGAACAACTAACGAATATAAGACAGACGGCAAGAACAAGCCGTAAAAACGAAAAAAACCTACACACTTGGTCATTCTATCGTTTGTCACAATTTATTTCGTATAAAGCAATGCTAGCTGGTATTCAGGTTGAATATGTGAATCCAGCTTATACAAGTCAAAGTTGTCCCAAATGTTCTGAAAAGAACAAGGCGCGGGATAGAAAATACAAGTGTCAATGTGGATTTGAGACACATCGCGATATCGTTGGAGCGATGAATATTCGCTACGCAACTGTGATTGATGGTAATAGTCAATCAGCCTAAGCACCTATATGGTCTGGTTTAGGAGGGGCAATGAGATGCCCTCACCTTGAAGGCTGTTCAAAACAGAAATGGACTGCGAACGCTTAGTCATTCAAGAATCCCACCCGTAACTCCGTAAGGATTCGGGCTTGCGACTTTAGTCGTGGGAGTCTCAAGTTCCTTTGCCACTAATATAAGAAGTGAAGGAAAATGCAGAAAGTACAACTTTCTTGGAGTTTATATGAAAACGAACTAGCAACAATCGAAAAGTATTGTAAAAATTGCAGACTCACTACCCTATTTACTGACACGAACATTCGCAGACATAACGCAAACGGAAAGAACATATACCGATTTGCAATTTATAAATGTCCGAAAGATCATACGTGGAATCAAAAACTTCATATTTATAAATCATTTACTGATCACGTCGAAACTGTCGATATGACTCAGCAAGAACAAACGGAAACAAGTACTACCATTTCCATTACACAATACAAAGAAAGTGGTATAGCCGAAATAACGATCGTATTAGACATAGTTTTCGGTTCCCACCGGATTGATAAAGTGTTATCCACATATATTTCAGATTGGAGCCGTGCACTCATTGTGGATAAAATTAAAAATGGGCATATCCAATTGAACGGACAACAAATGAAACCAAACAAAACTCTTTCTGAAGGTGATTACATTTCAATTTGTTTGTAAGGAGGACTCGCATGTTAAAGGTGAAAAAAGGTACGATTGATTTATTGAATGACTTAGATGTAATGTATACAGCATGCAAAGAATTACTCTTACAGAACCAAATTTACCAATGGGATGATTCTTATCCGACGCGAGAACACATTTCCTATCATCTAGAACAGGCCGAATTGTATTGTCTATTCCAAGATCAAGTACTTGTCGGTGCTGTTGTCTTAAACGAAGCAGAGTCTCCAGAATACAAACTAATTGACTGGTCAGAAATAGACGGACGCTTTCTTATCGTCCACTCTTTTGTCATCCATCCGCTCGCGCAAGGCAAAGGATATAGTAAAGTACTTTTATCCTTTTGGGAAAGCGAAGCAAGACAGATGGGCTACAAAGGAATACGCCTAGATTGCTTTACAGGTAATCCCGTTTCATTAAGCTTATATGAAAAAAATAATTATATTTGTCGAGGTGCTGTTTACTTTGCAAGTAAACAGCCTCCTCATAATTGGTATAATTGCTATGAAAAAATCCTCTTACAATCGTAAGAGGATTTTTTCATTTCTTCACTTTTCGTAATACAAAGTGTGCACAACCGAAGTTACAGTACTCGTATAAATACTCTGATAAAGTACTAATTTTCGTATCATATGTCGAACGTTGATTACTATCATCAAAGAATCCGCGCAATCTAAGTTGCTCATAACCCCAGTCTCCAACGATATAATCATATTTATTTAAAATTTCTGCATAGCGCTCTTTAAGTGCTTCTTCACTAAAACCGTCACGAAAGTTTTTAATCACTTCGTACTGAACATTATTAACGCTCACCGTAGTATGAATCTCTTGTTTTTGCTCCATTATGAACTTCCTCTCTAAGAATTCTTCTTTTTATCGTATCACAAAGCATAACAACCAACAATTTCAAATACAAAAAATTGAAAATTAGTGCATGCTATGGAGGAGGAGGTGCTACATCGTGAAAAAACAAATTATACTCTCTCTTCTCACTCTTTCCTTATTTGCAGGCTGCCAATCAACTAATAAAGCCGAAATGGAGCGTGAAGAAGGAAGTCGTGTTCTTGTTTCCAACAAAAACGACATGTATCATACGGAAAATACAAATACACGGCTCACAAGGGTGGGCTATTCATCTAAACAAAAACATGAAGTATCTAACAAACAAGTAGGAGCCATTAACCGTGAGAAAGTCGCCGAAATGATTACGAGCATGACAGTCAAACTTCCTGACGTCACCAATGCCGCTACACTCGTTACCGACGACGAAGTGTTCGTTGTATACCGTGCAAACACAACGGATCCGAAACTCGTAACAGATCAAGTATATAAAACTGCTTTGTCCATCGTCCCTCGCTATTATAAAGCATATGTATCAACAAACCAAAAGTTGATTTCTCAAATTCAAGGTCTTCAATCTGGTAGCTTAAACGATAAAGAATATGAACAAAGTCTTGATATGTTAAAACGTGAAATGAGCGATAATCCTCATTTGAACAATACGGGGGATCAAACTTTAAATGATATGATAAAAAAATAAAAAGGTGGAGAAAACCTCCACCTTTTTACTATTTCTTACGGTTTGCATAAACCTCCATCGCATCACACATAAACTGCGCTAATCCCACGCCAAACTTATCAATATTTTTCGTAAAGCGCTCATCAGCAACATACATTTGACCTAGTCCCTTAAATGCCTCTAATGAATATTCACCGAAGTTTTGCAAGTAATCGTACCATACCCCGATTGCTTCTTGTGCCTCTTTAGAATCCGGTGCTCCATTTCGAAGTGTCGCTAGATTTCTGTAAATAGTATTAAACTCCTCCTGTTTCTCTGTAGACATACCCTTCGCTGTTTTATTCGCTTTATCTACAGCCTCATCTCCCCATCGTTCACGTGCTTCTTCTTCGTACGGGTTATGACTAAAATCAAATCCTTCAAATTTCTCTTTATTTGTCATCTCAATGTCTCCTTTTGTATGCTTAATTGTTTTATCAATCGTCGCTATCACTTTATCCAACCTAGCTCGCTTTTCAAGAAGCATTTTCTTATGAAGCTGTAGTGCTTCTTTGTGGTCAAATGACGGACTCTTGATAATTTCTTTAATCTTCTTCAAAGGGAAGCCTAGCTCTTTAAAAAACAAAATTTGCTGCAACGTTTCTAAATTTCCATTGGAATACAGACGATATCCAGACTCTGTCGTCTCATCTGGGGTTAACAACCCAATTTCATCGTAATGATGCAGTGTGCGCACACTAATCCCAACTAAATTAGCTACTTCTTTTACCCTCATTGTCATGCGTATCTCCCCCTTAATACATACGATAAAGTATGACGCAACGTTAGAGTCAATAAGTAAATTCATTTATCTCTAAAAGTTTCATCTCTCCCATATTTCATGCATAATAGATATGTACATATATTAGAAAGCGGTGAAAGTATGGTTTCAAATACTGTAATTGCCAGCATCATATTTCAACTCGTTGTTTCGGTTCTGGTCCCAATTATTGTACTCGTTTATTTCCGTAAAAAATATAATATTAATTGGAAAGTGGTCGGCGTTGGTGTTCTTATCTTTATTGGATTTACCCAAATTCTCGAAACACCGTTCCACCTATTTATGCGTGGTAATCCAGCAATCGCTCCATTTTTAGAAAATCCGTATGTCTTTGCAATTTATGGCGGACTAACTGCTGGTATTTTTGAAGAATTAGGACGCTTCGTTGCCTTCTTCTTCCTACTAAAAAAATATCTAGAATATAAAGATGGCTTCGCTTATGGAATTGGTCATGGCGGGATTGAATCCATTTTAGTTGGCGGATTCTCTGCCCTACAAGCATTAATCTTTGCTAATTCCATTAACAACGGAAGTTTCGCTCAAATGGTTGAAAAAATGCCTGAGCTCAGTCGTTTACAGGACATGTTAATTCAGCAACCTGCCTACTTATACTTACTTGGTAGCTTAGAAAGAATTATGGCACTCGTTCTGCAAATTGCCTTCACAATGCTTGTCTTATACGCGGTAAAACAAAAGAAATACATCTTCCTCGTATACGCTATACTATTCCACGCACTTGTAGACTTTTTCGCAGCACTTTACCAAACAAAAATGATTAACATCTTTGTAGCAGAAGGAATTACTCTTCTCTTCGCGATTGGTGGTTTCATTCTTATTCGTAAAATGAAAGAGAAATTAGTAAGTGTGCCAGAGTAAAAAATAACCCACCAGTTGGTGGGTTATTTTTTATATGGATTTTCGTAGTGATGATAACTTTTCCCCCCTCGCAGCTCCCTCTTTGTTTCTGCATCTATAACGATGTACTTATGAAACTCATCTACTTCATCTTGAGAAAAGGAACCAAAAAAATAAAGTGAAACTTTAATCAGTGGGGGTTTATCCACTGATTATTAGTTGAACCAATCGGGCTTTTACGGGCAGTTGATCTCCCATTTAACTACTTTTCTTTAAAACTGAATTTTGCGGTGGGAGTCTTACTGCCCGTTAATGCGGGGTAAACTTGGCGATCTGGATGAACAAACGAATCCTGAATCACCACTCTACTACGACAGCCGACAGCTGTTTTTTGTCGGAAGGTAAATTCTGCATCTTGTACTTCTTTCCATAAAATTTTCTTTCGAACACTATACGAAGCATTTTTGTATTCCTTATAGACCTTCTTATCTAACTGTTCATAAAATAGATTTTCATTCACAAACGATTTATTTCGATTGCTTGGATAGTCTAATTTTTGATTTGATTGTGCATATGTTGTGGACAATTGCGCGAGAAAACAAATACTGAATACAATGCATATCATTTTTTTCATAATTGCACCTCAAATTTTCATTATCCACATTACTTTTCCACATACTTAGATCACTATTCCGTTTCCAATAAAAAGGAATTATTTCCACATTTGTCGAAGTATATAGCGTCAACTTGAAAGATGGGGATGAATTATGAAGAAAATTATTGTAATACGACATTGTTCCGCAACTGGACAAAAACGTGATGCCGAATTAACGTTTGCCGGAAAAGATCAAGCTAACACCCTTGCTGCATTCCTCTTAGAAAATCAGCTACAAATAGATCATATTATTTCGAGCCCATTTGTCCGAGCTATCGATTCCATTCGGCCCTATGCGCTCAAAGCTAACCTATCTATCGAAGAGGATGAACGATTAGCTGAACGTATATTAAGCAACGTTCCGATGGATGATTGGATGCAAAAACTAGAATCTACTTTTACAAACATAGATATTGCCTTTTCAGGCGGAGAGTCAACAAAACAAGCAACGGACCGTGCTATATCGCTTATCCAAGACGTTTTAAAGTTAAACCATACTACAACACTACTCGTTACACATGGAAACTTACTTACGCTCATTTTAAAGCACTTTGATCGTACGATCGGCTTTAGTGAATGGAGAACTTTAACGAATCCTGATGTTTACGAAATTACAATCGATGAACAAAGTTTCATAAAACGATTATGGGAAGCATCGTCCAAATAGTATCCCTTTCCAAAACACTCAGTTGACGCCACGAGAAGAGACTGTATTAACAATAGAGAGGGGTATCATTCAATATGTACGAAGACGTACTTTCTTTACTACATAAAACAAATGCTTCTTATGAAAAATTTGAACACGAACCAGTACTTGACTATGAAACAGATCGTATCGTTCGTGAAAGACTTGGTTTGCAAGGCACTCCAAGTAAAAGCTTATTTTTAAAATCAAAATCCGGGGAGCATTACGTATTCTTTACGTTAGAAGGCACTCGCCTCAACCGAGGAGAGATGAAGGAAATAACAGGAGAGAGCTTATCTCTCTGTTCTCCTAATGAGCTAAGAGAAGAGACTGGTTGCACGCCAGGATGTGTAGCTCCTTTCGGTTATTCACAAGATGTAACGATTATTGTGGACAGTTCAATTTATACTTACGATAAAATTTTAATTACACCTGGTGTACCTGAATTTACAATTGAATTATCCACAGAGGAATTAAAAAAGATTTTATCCACATGTCAAAATAAAGTTTTAGAGTATAAGAAAAAAGAGAGCTAATGATTAGCTCTCTTTTTTCATTATTTCGCTTCTGCTACTTTTTCTTTTGCAGAACGTACTTGCTCGTCCGCATGATAAGAAGAACGTACAAGTGGGCCAGCTTCACAGTGGCTAAATCCTTTGCTAAGTGCAATTTCTTTAAGCTCTGCAAATTCTGCTGGTGGGTAATATTTAATAACTGGTAAATGCTTCTTAGATGGTTGTAGGTATTGTCCAAGAGTTAAAATATCCACATTGTTTGCACGTAAGTCATCCATTGCTTCAATTAAATCTTCTCTCGTTTCACCTAAGCCCAGCATAATGCTCGATTTAGTTGGAATATCAGGCTGCATTTCTTTTGCTCGACGTAAAAACTCTAATGAACGGTCATATTTTGCTCTAGCGCGAACTCGGTTAGATAATCGACGTACTGTTTCAATGTTATGGTTCAAAATATCTGGTTTTGCATCCATTAACATTTTTAAGTTTTCTTCTACCCCACCCATATCAGATGGTAATACTTCGATAGACGTGAATGGATTTTCACGACGTACAGCGCGTACTGTTTCAGCAAAAACAGCTGCTCCGCCGTCCTTTAAATCATCACGTGCAACCGCTGTTATAACAACGTGCTTTAAGCCCATTTGTACTACAGAATCTGCTACGCGTTCTGGTTCTTGTAAATCAAGCTCAGTTGGTAAGCCTGTTTTAACCGCACAAAAACGACAAGCACGTGTACAAACCGCACCTAAGATCATAAATGTTGCTGTTTTCCTTACAGCCCAGCATTCATGAATATTCGGACATTTCGCCTCTTCACAAACTGTATGAAGATTCTTAGAACGCATCATTTTCTTTAAGCCTGTATAGTTTTCATTCGTGTTTAACTTAATTTTCAACCATTCGGGCTTGCGCTTATACTCTGTTTGTTTTGTCATGGTTATCAACTCCGCACAATATGAAATAGTTTACCGTGTTCGCTTCTTTCAATGTAACATATCTATTCTAACGTATGAAAGCGATTTGCTCAAATGAAGATTCTAAGATTTTTTCCAATCGTTCCCTATAATGAAATACTCCGTATATCCCACACTAAAAAGAGTGATGTTGTGAAAGGAGTCTATTTCATGCTTCGAAAAATTTCTCTTTTGCTTTCGATTTGCTTTCTTCTCCACCAAAACATCGCTTACGGTGAAGATAATCAGCAAAGCATATATGAAAAGCGCATGGCACTATATAAAGAAACTGAGCAATCTTCCGGTATTCCGTGGTATTACTTAGCCGCAATGGATCAATACGAAAGAAACATACGGAGCGTAAGAAAAGATATTCCGAAAAAACCAGATGCCATCATTTCCCTTTATTTCAAACCTGAAATATGGGCTGGACCTGTTAATAGTAATGATACTCTCCCCCATACAATTTCTCTATTTGGCGGAATGGGTTTAGATGGTGACAAAGATGGATTTGCAAATGCAAATAACGACCGTGATCTTCTGCATACAGCAGCAACTATTTTAAAGAAACAAGGAACGTCGGAAGACCGTATTAACATTATGCTTTGGGAATATTATAGACGTGCAAAAACAGTTGAATTAATTACAGAATACGCCCGAATTTATAAACATTATGGACGCATTAATTTAGAAGGTAATGCTTTCCCTCTCCCGATTCGCAGTGACCATAGCTATCGTAGTACTTTCGGTGCTGGTAGAAGCTTTGGCGGCAGGAGGATTCATGAAGGAACCGATATTTTTGCTGGATATGGCGTACCAGTACGATCAACTTGCTATGGCGTTATTGAAACAAAAGGATGGAATCGTCTTGGTGGATGGCGCATTGGTATTCGTGACCTTCATAATAATTACCACTATTACGCTCATTTAGGCGGGTTCTCTAAAGAAATACAGCTCGGACAAATTGTCGAACCAGGAAAAGTAATCGGATTTGTCGGTAGTACCGGCTACGGTCCTCCTGGTACAGCTGGAAAATTCCCGCCCCACTTACATTTCGGCATGTATAAAGACAATGGCTATACAGAATGGGCTTTCGATCCATACATGCATTTAAGCCTTTGGGAACGAAAAGAACGAGCAAATACAAAACGATAACCGTAGCAAATTGCTACGGTTATTTTTATAAATATAAATCAATAGAACACTACTGACTAATTATCCGTTTTCTTTTTATCTGGTACAGTAACTCCGCCACTTCCGTAATAAGTAGGCACTTCACCTTGAACGATGCGCGTCGCAATCGGAATGTTTTGCTTCACCTTAATTTCTTTCGTGCGTAACGGAATCATAACTTGTAACGTCACTTCCACTTCCATAATAATTTTGATCGCCGTATTATTAATTCCTTGCGGCTCAACTAATTGTTTAATATCCGTATTCACATGACCAATTGGCGTAAAATTAATCGGAATATCCGGTCCTATATTACCAAGAAGCGCATTATCAGTTATGCGCCCAAAAGGAACTGACATAGATACCCCATTCTCTTCAAAAATACCAAGTGCTTTCGTATCCCCTTTTTCTACTTGTTGTAAATATTTTTCTATGTATGCAGTAGTCGATGTTAATATTTCATTTACTTGTTTTGTATTTAAATCAATTGTAGATACTTTCCCGTTCCTATCCGTTTGCACTTTCATTAATGAATCTACATCAAACCCTTCATTAATTCGGTCTTTTACCGCTTTCGTCATAACTGCTGTTGTCATTTTATGAGTCTCTGTTTCCCCATACTTAATTAACGTTGGCTGAATACTTTTATTTACAATCCATAAACCTTGAACTACCATTACGATAAAAATAATAAATGAAATAAGCAGTATATACCGAAAGGAAATCGGTCCCCTTCGAAACCGCGAATTTTTCGAACGAAATATGCCCATAAGAAAACCCTCCTTCTTATATTATTTCTATGCAAGAAAGAGGGACGATATATGCTTATCTCATTTTTAATAGTGCATCTTTTCCGATTGTGCCTACCGGAATACCTAAAGCTTCTGCTCCAGTCGTTACTGATTCCAGCGGTGCTTCAAGAAGTTGTTCAATCGTTCTTACACCAACCGCACGGCCAGCAATAATTCCTCGATCACCTAACTTCTCATTTAGAAGACCTACATCTAAAGCACCGCACATAATATATCCTTTATCGCTCATTACAGCTAGCAAATTTGTCTTTGGAAGTTTTACGCTAACAGCAATGAACGTATAGTTATCAATTATAATTGGATCTACATTAACCATAGTTCACACTCCTCTCTTTCTTATCTTTATGACAAGAGAAAAATGAGTGTTACAAGTTAACTAGCCTATAGTTTGACTGAAGATGTATAAGTTATCAACATGTCTGTTAGTACATCTCTAAGCAATTCCGGCATATAATATTGTTTGTCAGAAAGTGTGGATAGCTCTGGGTATAAGTATCCGAATGTAAACATATCAATCGTTCCTACCGTATATATCCGGTCTAATTCCAGCGATTCGCCGTTAATCAATACATCCTCTAGTAAAATTTTATTCCCTGGAATCGTATCTGGAATCACTTCCAAACCATCGTAAATCATTTTCCCCATTACTTTTCCACGAAATCCGAATCCTTTCACCTCAAGATTCTCCATATTCGGGCGGCGCGCTTTCAAAATAACTTCTCTTAACGTTTTCCCTGGTACTTTTAACAGACATGGATTAATGGGATGTGGACAAATCCGATGAATATCTCCGCGCGTCACAACACCTTCATTTAATCCCTCAAGAAGTACACCAGCATTCACCATCCCAACATCCGCATTACACCACTCTTTAAGTGCACTTGCCAACATATGAGAAAACGTCGTCTCCTTAAACCAATCAACCGGCAATGATTCTTTTAAATGAACGACAGGCTCAGCCATTATCTGTTTACTTTCTTCCTTTAGCATTTCAATTGTGGATAACGGCTCGCTATAAGCACCTAACCGTTCTGTCTTAATCGCTCTACCGTCTTTTTTCAACAGTCTCTTCGTCTCTTTATCCACAGTAAGCTGAACGTGACCAACGTAATGTCCCCACTTTTCACAACAGCAAAGCAAAGTATTATCCACAAGAACACCGCGCTCAAATAAATGATGCGTATGTGCCCCTAAAATAACATCTATATCATAATGCTCCGCCATATACTCATCCATACTTTTTCCAAGATGAGAAAGCACAACAGTAATATGAGCTGTATCCTTAACTTCTTCTAAAATAGACTCTAAATGGATGATTGGATCTTCAATATGCCAGTCTAACATATGATAAAACTCTGGATAAGCTACCGTTAATCCAATAAAGGCAATCGTAATCCCATCTGTCGTTGTATGTAATTTATAAGGCTGCGCCCACGCCGGACGTACACCTTCTTTTTCAAATAAATTCGCTACAAGCACCTCAAACCCAGCATCATCATATAGACGATTCAAATGCTCTTTCGCTAACGTAATTCCTTCATTATTTCCGATCGTTACATAATCATATAACGCCTCATTTAATAATTTTGTATTCCCAAGTCCATTTGTCGCTTCCGAAATACTATGAAAACGATCCACATGATCGCCAATATCCACAGTTAAAACAGTCTCTCCCGCTTCCTGTCTTCGCTTTTTCTCCCCTCGTACAAACCGAGAAATTTGCGGCCAATTTTCAAAATGACTATGTATATCGTTTGTATGATAAAGGTGGATGATTGTTTCTTTATTTATATTCAGAGAAAAAACCTCCTCTCAGTTCCTTACTGCCATTTACGCTATACGTACGCAATAATCCTGTAAATACTTTTCGTCTTTTCTTGCTATTCTACATTGTACTCGCATTATAAGAAAAAGCCAAAGATTGCCCTTTTAATATGGAAAACTTTATATTACTTTTTCTAGTGTGTTGATTAGTTTTGGGCGGGAATTTTTCGAGAGGTTTAGCGAGCAATGCGGCGGATTTGTCAGTATCTTTGTCTTACCTCTGGTCGTTCTCTTTTCGTATAAAATGTTGCGGGGGGTATGTTTGGGATTTCTTTTGTCTTATTTTGTCGACAAATCGATATTCCTTGTCGAACCGCTGATATATTGAAATAATCGCCGATATATTCCGAGTTGTGGTCGATATATTTGAATAATCGCTGATATATTTTACCGAACACCCACACGGGTATCTTACAGCCGAACCCGAATATACAACATAAAAAAGCGCCCTGCTATGCAGGGCGCTTTCTTCATACATATATTATCCAGTTCCAGCGGCTAGAATGTTCGGTGGCTTCACTTCTTCCTATGAGGCAAAAAGCGCCTCTACGTCAGAAGCTCCATCCCCCTCACATTCTGAACGAGCCGCTTCCACTTTCATATATTGTCCAGCTTCGCCTCCTAGACCCTCATGTCTAAGAACCTTCCGCACCAGAAGATAAAAAGCATCTTCTGTACGAAAGAACCTTAGCCAACGGGTCTGGACAGTCGGCTCCGCATTTCTATTTAACCAATAGAACCTTCCATCTCAAACTTGATTAGGCGGTTCATTTCAACTGCGTATTCCATTGGAAGTTCGCGAGTGAATGGCTCGATGAAGCCCATTACGATCATTTCTGTAGCTTCTTGCTCAGAAATACCGCGGCTCATTAGGTAGAATAATTGTTCTTCTGATACTTTAGATACTTTCGCTTCGTGCTCAAGTGAAACGTAATCGTTTTTGATTTCGTTGTAAGGAATTGTATCAGATGTAGATTGGTTATCCATGATTAACGTGTCACACTCGATGTTAGAGCGAGAGTTTTTCGCTTTTGGTCCGAATTGTACGATACCACGGTAAGTTACTTTACCACCATGCTTCGCAATCGATTTAGAAACGATTGTTGAAGACGTGTTTGGTGCTAAGTGAATCATTTTCGCACCAGCATCTTGGTGTTGGCCTTTACCAGCAATCGCGATAGATAATGTTAAACCACGAGCGCCTTCGCCTTTTAAGATAACTGCTGGGTATTTCATCGTTAATTTAGATCCGATGTTACCGTCAATCCATTCCATCGTTGCGTTTTCTTCACAAACCGCACGTTTTGTAACTAGGTTGTATACGTTGTTCGCCCAGTTTTGGATTGTTGTATAACGGCAATATGCATCTTTTTTAATGATGATTTCTACTACCGCACTATGAAGTGAGTTAGTAGTGTAAACAGGTGCTGTACAACCTTCTACGTAGTGTACGTGTGCGCCTTCGTCTACGATGATAAGCGTACGCTCGAATTGTCCCATATTTTCAGAGTTAATACGGAAATACGCTTGAAGTGGTGTATCAACTTTAATACCTTTTGGAACGTAGATGAATGATCCACCAGACCAAACTGCAGAGTTTAATGCAGAGAATTTGTTGTCTGTTGGTGGGATTACTTTTCCGAAATGCTCACGGAAAATATCTTCGTTCTCTTTTAATGCGCTATCTGTATCTTTGAAGACGACTCCTAGATCTTCTAGGTCTTCTTTCATGTTGTGGTATACAACTTCAGATTCGTACTGTGCAGATACACCAGCTAAATATTTTTGCTCAGCTTCAGGAATACCTAATTTATCAAATGTCGCTTTAATTTCCTCAGGTACTTCATCCCAAGACTTCTCAGATTTCTCAGATGGTTTTACGTAGTACGTAATTTCATCGAAATCTAAGTCGTTTAAGTCGCCGCCCCATTGTGGCATTGGCATTTCATAGAACTTATCCAGTGATTTTAAACGGAAGTCTAACATCCACTGTGGTTCTTCTTTCATACGTGAAATCTCTTCAACGATTTCTTTTGTTAAACCGCGTCCAGCACGGAAAATCGAAACGTCTTTATCCTTGAAACCATATTTATAATCGCCGATATCTGGCAGTTGCTTCGCCATGTTGGTGTGTCCCTCCTTATATAACCTCGTTTTTAGGAACCTTTAACATTACTTATCTTCGTTTAAGCCCTTTTCTAACGCTTTCCACGCTAATGTTGCACATTTAATACGTGCCGGGAACTTGCATACGCCTTGTAATGCTTCAATATCTCCTAAATCAATGCTGTCATCATACTCTTTTCCTAGCATCATGTCAGAGAAAATTTTAGAAAGCTTAAGAGCCTCTTCGATTTTCTTTCCTTTTACTGCTTGTGTCATCATTGAAGCTGAAGACATTGAAATTGAACATCCTTCGCCTTCAAACTTCGCTTCTTGTACAATACCCTCTTCTACTTTCATCGTAAGTTGAATACGATCGCCGCAAGTTGGATTGTTCAAGTTAACGGTAACACTATCTTCTAACACGCCATGGTTACGAGGATTTTTATAATGATCCATAATAACTTGACGATATAACGTATCTAAATTATTAAATGACATTTGTGAAATACTCCTTTGTCTTGATTAGCGATTCAACAAATGTATCAATTTCTTCTTTTGTATTATATAAATAGAAGCTCGCACGTGCTGTAGAAGAAGCTTTTAGCCACTTCATAAGTGGTTGTGCACAGTGATGTCCTGCGCGAACCGCAATGCCTTCTACATCTAATACAGTTGCTACATCGTGAGGATGTACGTCTTCAATATTAAATGTAACTAGACCAGCGCGATGCTTTGGACCATAAATTGTAACGCCATCTACTTCTGATAGTCTCTCTAAAGCGTATTGCGCTAATTCATGTTCATGCTTTTCAATATTATGAAGACCGATTTCTTCTAGGAAATCAATTGCCGCACCAAGTCCGATTGCATTACCGATAATCGGTGTACCTGCTTCGAACTTCCACGGAAGCTCTTTCCAAGTAGACTCTTGTAAGTCTACGAAATCAATCATTTCACCACCAAATTCAATTGGTTCCATATTGTTTAGCAATTCTTTCTTACCATATAATACGCCGACACCTGTTGGTCCGCACATCTTATGAGCAGATAATGCGTAGAAATCACAGTTTAAATCTTGTACATCCACTTTCATATGAGGTGCACTTTGTGCTCCATCAACGATCATGATTGCACCGTTTTCATGTGCGATTGCTCCGATTTCTTTTACAGGGTTAATCGTTCCAAGTACGTTAGAAACGTGCATGATAGAAACGATTTTTGTATTCGGTGTAACTGTTTGACGAACATCTTCTAAAGAAATTGTACCGTCTAGTTGAAGCGGAAGGTATTTTAAAGTTGCACCAGTTTTCTTCGCAACTTGTTGCCACGGAATGATGTTACTATGGTGCTCCATGTAAGAGATGACGATTTCATCGCCTTCTTTTACATTATCAAGACCATAGCTAGCTGCTACTGTATTTAATGCAGTTGTCGTTCCGCGCGTGAAAATAATCTCTTCCATTGATTTCGCATTAATAAACTTGCGAACTTTCTCACGTGCACCTTCATACGCGTCGGTAGCTTTCGTACCGAGCGTATGAACACCGCGATGCACGTTAGAATTATATTCTTTATAATAACGTTCTAACGTTTCAATGACTTGAATTGGTTTTTGAGAAGTTGCTGCACTATCGAAATAAACAAGTTGTTTGCCGTTCACTTTTTGATCAAGAATTGGAAACTGTTTGCGTATTTCATGAATATTCATTAGCGAACTTTCCTTTCAATTACCTCAACAAGCTGTGCTTTTACTCCTTCAATTGGAAGCTCATTTACTACAGGTGCTAAGAATCCATGGATGACTAAACGTTCTGCTTCGCGTTTTGGAATCCCACGGCTCATCAAGTAGTATAATTGGTATGGATCTACGCGGCCTACTGAAGCTGCGTGACCTGCCATTACATCATCTTCATCGATTAAAAGAATTGGGTTTGCATCACCGCGAGCTTTCTCGTCTAACATAAGAACGCGAGAAGATTGTTGTGCATTTGATTTAGATGCACCGTGTTCAATCTTACCAATTCCATTAAAGATAGATGTTGCACTATCTTTTTGTACTCCGTGTTTTAAAATCCAACCTTCAGAGTGTTTACCGAAATGAACAACTTTAGTTGTAAAGTTTTGTGTTTGGTTACCACGGCCAATTGTTACTGTTTTTGTATCAGCAAATGATCCGTCGCCCATTAAGTTCGTAACGTTCTCTGAGATTGTATTTCCGTCATTCATTAGGCCTAGAGCCCAATCAATACGGCCGTCGCGTCCAACAATGCCGCGGCGGTTAACGTAAGTTGTTACGTCTTTTGCTAATAGATCAACCGCACCAAATTTCACTTGTGCGCCTTGTTCCACGATTACTTCTGCTACGATATTTGCAATACCTTTAGCATTTTCATTTGCAACGTAGTTTTCTACATATGTTGCAGTACTGTTCGCATCAGCTACGAATAATACGTGGTTATATACGTTAGCTTCTTCGCCGTCTACTAAGAATACAGCTTGAAGTGGAGTTTCAAGAACAACGTTTTTCGGAACATATACGAATGCACCGCCGTTGATTAATGCAGCATGAAGTGCAGTTAGACGATGCTCGTCTACTTTCACGCCGTCTTTCATTAAGTACTTTTGTACTAGTTCAGCATGCTCTGTTGCAGCTGTTACGATGTCTGTAAAAATAACACCTTTTTCTTTCGCTTCGTCTGCTAAAGAAACGAAAGCAGTTGTACCAGTACGTTGTACTAATACGCTGTTATTTTCATCGATTAAGTTTTTCACTGCTTCTGGAAGCTCTGTTAAAGAACTTACAGGCTCTTGCTTAGCAGCGTCGCCTTTTCCGATAAAGTCCCATTTTTCAATTTTCGTTTTATCAGGCGTTGGCATTGGAAGTTCAGTTGCTTGTGCAAGAGCTTGTAAGCGGAACTCAGTCAACCAAGCAGCTTCGTTTACTTCGCTTGCGCGCTGACGGATTGTTTCTTGATCGAAAGGTAATGTACCGATTGTCATGTTTATGCTCCTCTCTTACGCTTCTTGCTCTGCTGTTTCGTCTTCAATACCTAATTCTTTTTTAATCCAGTCGTAACCTTCAGCTTCTAGACGTTGAGCAAGCTCAGGGCCACCAGATTTAACGATACGACCGTTCATCATAACGTGAACGAAGTCTGGAGTGATGTAGTTTAATAAACGTTGGTAATGCGTAATCATTAGGCAGCCGAACTCTTCGCCGCGCATTTGGTTAATACCTTTAGATACAACTTTTAATGCATCGATATCAAGACCTGAGTCGATTTCATCTAAGATTGCAATTTTTGGCTCGATCATCATTAATTGAAGAATCTCATTACGTTTTTTCTCACCGCCAGAGAAACCTTCGTTTAAGTAACGTTGTGCCATTTCTGGATCCATTTCTAGGAATTCCATGTTTTTATCTAATGTACGGATAAATTTCATAAGAGAAATTTCTTCGCCTTCTTCACGACGTGCATTAATTGCAGAACGTAAGAAGTCAGCGTTTGTTACTCCGCTAATTTCACTTGGATATTGCATTGCTAAGAATAGACCTGCTAGTGCGCGCTCGTCTACTTCCATTTCTAATACATCTTCACCGTCGATGATGATGCTACCTTCTGTTACTTCATACTTTGGGTGACCCATAATCGCAGAAGATAAAGTTGATTTACCTGTTCCGTTAGGTCCCATAATTGCGTGGATTTCTCCACCTTTTACTTCAAGGTTTACACCTTTTAAAATTTCTTTACCGTCGATTGATACGTGTAAGTCTTTAACCGTTAATGTAGAACCAGCCATCTCAATACCTCCATTAATCCTCTATATACATTTTAAAAATTACTAAAACGTTCATATTCTCATTTTATTCTCATTCTAATCTTATAGCAAATAAAATGATATCGCAAACGACGAAAAAAAGTAACAATTTTTTCACAAATGTATATAAGTATTTCCCTTGCATCCTTATATGATACACTTTTCTTCTTATATATATAAAGAAAAAAGGACTGGGAATTTCCCAATCCTTTCCTGCACTTATTCATTTACTGGAAGTACAGCACCTTTATATTCTTTATTGATAAAGTCTTGAATTTCTTTTGAATGCAATACATCTACTAACTCTTTAATTTCTTTTTTCTTCTCGTCACCTTTACGAACTGCGATAATATTTGCATAAGGAGAGTCTGATCCTTCAATTGCAATTGCATCCTTTGTTGGATTTAATTTCGCATCAATTGCGTAGTTTGAATTAATAAATAAAGCATCACCTTCATTGTTTTCGTACAGCTTCGGTGAAAGTCCAGGTTCTACATCTGTTTTAAACTTTAAATTTTTCGGATTTTCTACAACATCTTTTACTGTTGCTTTAACAACATCTACACCGTCTTTTAATTTAATAGCGCCGCCTTTTTGTAACAATGCGAGCATACGACCACGCTCCGCTACGTTATTACTCATAATAACTGTTCCGCCATCTGGAAGTTCTTTTAAGCTTTTATATTTCTTAGAATAAATGCCCATTGGCTCTAAATGAATTTTTCCTGCATTTACAATTTTGTATCCTTTTTCTTGAATCTCTTTATCTAAATAAGGGATATGTTGAAAATAATTTGCATCGATTTCTTTATCAGCTAATGCCTTATTTGGTAAAACATAATCCTGGAATTTTTTTATCTCTAACTTAATGCCCTTTTTCTCTAATATTGGCTGTGCCTTTTCTAAAATAACAGCGTGCGGTATATTAGAAGCGCCAACGACAAGCTTATTCTCATCTTTCCCCCCGCAAGCAGCTAATGTAAATACAGACAGTGCTGTAACAACTGACAATAGAATCTTTTTCATATGATGTCCCCTTCTCCCCTATAGTTATGTAGTAAAAAAAGGACCGGCATACACCAGCCCTTTTTCCGCAATTATTCTTTTACAGGAACAACTGCCCCTTTATATTCTTTAGTAATAAAGTCTTCAATTTCTTTAGAATGCAGTACTTCTATAAGAGCTTTAATCTCTTTTTTATCTTTATCGCCTTTACGAACAGCTACTACGTTTGCGTATGGAGAATCATTTCCTTCAATTGCAATCGCGTCTTTTTCTGGGTTTAATTTCGCATCAATTGCATAGTTAGAATTAATTAGAACCGCATCGCCTTCTTTATTGTTATACACTTGTGGCAATAACCCAGGCTCGATATCTGTTTTGAACTTTAAGTTTTTCGGATTATCCGCAATATCTTTTGGAGTTGCTTTAACTGGCTCTACTCCGTCTTTAATTTTTAAAATGCCTTCTTTTTGTAAAATTGCTAAACCACGACCATGATCAGTAACAGAATTACTCATAATAATTGTCGCCCCGTTTGGAAGTTCTTTTAAGCTCTTATATTTTTGAGAATACACACCAATCGGTTCTAAATGAATTTTTCCTGCTATTTCAAAATCATATTTCTTATCTTTGATCTCTTTTTCTAAATACGGAATGTGCTGAAAGTAGTTTGCATCTAATTCTTTATCTGCTAACGATTTATTCGGTAACACGTAGTCTTGGAATTTTTTAATTTCTAACTCAATTCCTTTTTTCTCAAGTAACGGTTTTGCCTTTTCTAAAATTTCAGCGTGCGGTACGTTAGAAGCACCAACAACAAGTTTCTTTTCATCTTTATCTTTCCCGCCACAAGCAGCTAACCCAAAAATTGAAGTTGAAATAAGTGCTGTAAGTAATAATTTTTTCATTTAAAATATCCCCCTGTTTTCATTATCTTTTATCTATTCGAGTCGTTAAACTATCACCAATCCACTGAATTAAAAATACAACGAGTAATACACAAATTGTCGCAACGATTGTTACATCGTTATTTCCACGCTGGAATCCCTCTAAGTAAGCAAGTGTTCCAAGACCACCAGCACCAACAACACCTGCCATTGCTGTATAGCCTACTAAAGCAATAGTCGTAACCGTAATACCAGATACTAACGCTGGTAACGATTCTGGAATTAACACCTTCAAAATAATTGTGCTTGTTTTTGCTCCCATCGCTTTTGAAGCTTCAATTACACCTTTATCAATCTCACGAAGCGCGATTTCAACCATTCTCGCGTAAAATGGTGCCGCTCCAATAATTAAAGCTGGCAGCGCTGCACTCGCTCCGAGTATTGTTCCAAGAAGAATCTTTGTGAACGGGATTAATAAAATAATTAAAATGATGAACGGTATAGAACGGAAAATGTTTACGAACGCTCCAATCACCGTATTAATCGCTTTATTTTCCCATAAATTATCTTTCGCTGTCATAAAGAGTAATAGTCCTAAAATAAGTCCTAAAACAAATGTGGCAAGTGCTGCGATTGCCGTCATATATAACGTTTCACCAGTTGCTTCTAACATTTGATTCCAATCAATATTTGCGATTAACTTATCCATGTGCAATCACCTCCAGCTCTACTTGATCTTGATGAATCCCTTCTATTGCTTGCTGGATCGCTGTTTCTTCACCATTTAAATGAACGACTAAACTCCCGTAAGATCCGTTATTCGTTTGCGCGATATTTCCTTGCAAAATGCTAACTTCTATATCACCGCGCTGCATTAACCTTTGAAGTACCGGTCTTTCTACCGCTTCACCGACAAACTGCAAACGAATTACTTTTCCATCTGGATACTTTTCTATTAAACTTTCAATCGTTTCATTTGTATCTTCAGAATCTGTTAACTGCTGTACAAATCGTTTTGTAATGTCTTGCTGTGGATTACGGAATACGTCAAGTACTGGACCCGTTTCTACGATCTTCCCTTTCTCCATTACAGCAACTCGATTACAAATTTTGCGAATAACGTGCATCTCATGCGTAATCAATACAATTGTTAAGCCGAGACGCTTATTAATATCTAACAATAAATCTAAAATTTGATCTGTCGTTTCCGGATCAAGAGCTGACGTTGCTTCATCACATAAAAGTACTTGTGGATTATTTGCTAACGCTCTTGCAATCCCGACGCGCTGCTTTTGTCCACCACTTAGCTGAGATGGGTACGCGTCTCCTCTTCCTTCTAATCCAACAAGATGAATTAACTCATCGACACGTTTTCTTCTCTCCGCCTTATCGACACCTGCAATTTCAAGTGGGAATGCGATATTTTCACGCACAGTTCGTGACCAAAGTAAGTTGAAATGCTGAAAAATCATTCCGATTTCTTGTCTTGCCTTACGAAGTTCATTTCCAGTAATCGCTGAAATCACACGATTCGCAATTGTAATTTGGCCAGAAGTTGGTTTCTCTAACTGATTAAACAATCTGATTAACGAACTTTTCCCAGCGCCACTATATCCGATAACACCAAATATTTCGCCTTTCTCTATTTGTAAGTTGGCGTTATCTACAGCAGTGACATCACCGCTTTTTGCCTTATATATTTTCTTTACATTTTCTAATAAAATCATGATGTTCACCCCTTTTTTGTTTAAAAAGCGTAAGCGGCTCGTTTAGAACAAGAGGGCGTTGGAATCCCAGACGTAGAGGCGCTTTTTGCCTCATAGGAAGGGATGAAACGACCGACTGTTCTAGCCGCTGGAGCTGGATTTCATAAAACTTTGGATAGACTCCGCATTTTTTTATTTTTCATGCGTGTAGTCCATCGTTATAGCTCCTCTTATTATTTGAATGTCCTCCGCATTCAAACAACAAAAAACCTTTCCGCTTCTAGAGAAGCAGAAAGGTTTATATGCGTATATAACAACATTATCCCTCTCTCTCATCTCTCAAAGCATTTGCTTTGCAGGAATTGGCACCATTTCAACATAAGTTGACGGTTGCCGGGCTTCACAGGGCACAGTCCCTCCACCTCTCTTAATAAGAGAAATCAGATTAAATTTTCGTCTGATTTAAAATTTATAAAATTGTCTATATTTTATGAATTGAATTGTATCAATATCCACACGCTCTGTCAACAGAAATTTTCGTAAAAAAAGAAACTTCAGAATTTTAAGCTCCGACTGACATCGGTTTACATATATGAAACATCGATTCAACTAATAACATCGTTCGATACGTTCCAGAATATTGTACCCGTCCATCACTCATTAACTTTTGCAACCTCATATTTCCAGTCACTAATTTTTGTACATCCTCTTCCTCTAAACAAACGATTTGTTCCGTTCCTCTCGCCTCTTTCAAAAGTTCTATATAATCTCTTGAAATTTGTAACGAACAGCATTCATCTCCAAAACGAAAATTAACAGTTCTTTCTCCTTGCCTTAAAAGCGGTTCTAAATGATATTGACCATTAGCGTAATTTACAAATGATTGAAGCAAAGAATATAATTTCATCCTAAACCACATCCCTCATATCACTTTCTATTACATACCATTCCCTCTTATTAAAGGGCAATCCTGTTATTTTCGCTCGACAAATACTGTATCTATCATGCATGTCGACATATTTCCCAAGAAATATGTCGAGGCGGCAAAAACTTTGCCGCCTACTTTAATTCCGTATATAAATATTCAACCGAATGAAATGCATATATTTTCTTCATCAGTGTCCCATTTTCAAAAATAAGTAAACACGGTACACTTTCTATCCCATACTCTTTCGCTAAATGTGGGGCATAATTTAAATCTAACATTCCAATTTTTAAATCTTCAATCGTCATCTCAACGACCGTTAACATCTTCTTTGCCAATTGGCATGTTCCACACATTGGTGTATACACATATAACACTGTTTTTTCTTCATTTCCTATTAGGGCTGTAGCTTCGGCACCTGTCCAATCAATCACTTCTATCATTCCTTACCGTAAATATTCTGTATAAACGTCAATGTCTGCTCCCCATAATACATTTGCTAAATGTGAAGAAGGTGCAGTCGCCACCTCGCGATACGAGCGATCAATATAAATATGCTCTGCTTGCGGAAATTCTTTTCGGAATTGTTTCCTTAACTTTTCTCCTGCATCATCAGCATCCACTAGCACATATACGTCCTTATCAAAAAATTGATCAATGAGCTCATCCATTTTCGACAAACCAATTGTACCATTTGTACAAACAATTTCCACTGGTTCACGAATAATAGATTCAATCTTTCTTCTATCCGATTTACCTTCTACAATAATGACTTTTTCCACATAAATCATATGTCATCACCCGATCACCATATACTATACAACCTTTAACTTAGTATATAGTATATTCGTTATTTTCATGTTGTTTCCTGTTTATTTTTGCAAAAGAAAAGCGGAACCGACTGTTTAGCCCTGTTGGCTAAGGTTCTTTCGCACAGAAGACGCTTTTTGTCTTCTCGTACGGAAGGTTCTTAGACATGAAGGGCTAGGAGGTGGAACTAGACAATGAAAAGCGGAAGCGGCTTGCTCAGCATGAAGCCTCCATGAAAAAAGTTTTTCAAAAACGTTCTCCTACATAATAATTAATATATATGTTTTTAAATTCATTATGTACACAACATAAAAAAGGACAGCACAAAGGCTGTCCTTTTTCTTCGACTATAATTAGTCTTGGTTTGTCATTTCCGCATATTTTTCTGCAGTTAATAACTTCTCAACTTGGCTTGCATCAGAAAGTTCAACTTTAACCATCCATGCACCCTCGTATGGAGATTCGTTAACTAGTTCTGGTTGGTCACTTAATTCTTCGTTTACTGCTACAACTTTACCACTTACAGGTGCGTATAATTCAGAAACTGTTTTAACAGATTCTACGCTTCCGAATGGCTCGTCAGCTTGGATTGTTGCACCTACTTCAGGAAGTTCAACGAATACGATATCGCCTAACTCACCTTGCGCAAAATGAGTAATACCGATAACAACCGCATTACCTTCTGTTTTTACCCATTCGTGTTCTTCAGAGTAACGTAAATTATTTGGAATG
This sequence comes from Bacillus sp. RC252, assembly GCF_044909215.1. Lineage (NCBI taxonomy): Bacteria > Bacillati > Bacillota > Bacilli > Caryophanales > Bacillaceae > Bacillus > Bacillus sp. RC252. Next base: position 81,325 of record NZ_JBIYDV010000001.1, read on the forward strand.
CTCATGACTGTACCTCCAGTGAATGTATTAATTATGTAAAAATACCTTATTGGTACTTTTTCCACACACTTTCAAACTGCTCTTCGTTAAAACCAAGTGTTACACTCGTTCCATCTGTTACAATTGGACGTTTAATTAACATGCCATCAGATGCTAAAAGCTCGTACATTTCGTCTTCGCTTGCATCCTTTAACTTATCTTTTAAACCAAGTTCGCGGTAACGCATTCCACTTGTATTAAAGAATTTTTTTAATGGTAATTCACTTTTCTCATGTAAATTACGTAAATCTTCTTTTGACGGTGGATTTTCAACAATATGAATCATCTCATATGCTACATCGTTTGCCTCAAACCATTTCTTTGCTTTTTGACATGTGCCACATTTTGGATATGAATAAAATGTTACTGTCATAAATTCACCTACTTTTTTACTAACCTTTACCTTTATCATATAGAAAACATTTTATTATTTCAAACGATTATTCGCTAAACTTTTACTTATTTCGTGATAATTTTTAATAATCCTGCTAATTTTTCTTATTTTTCCGCCATTTATTAAGAAAAATTAAATATATAATTTTTTCTCATCCCACGCCGAACATATATCTTAAACAAACGTTTGATTAATTTCATATTTTTCTACCTCACCCTTCGGAATACGTAGATTCTTTTATACCGAACATATACCTTAAACAAACGTTTGATTAATTTCATGTTTTTCTACCACAACCTTTGGAATACATGAATTCTTCCATACCGAACATACCTCTTAAACAAACGTTTGATTAATTTCATGTTTTTCTATATCACCTTTGGAATACATGATTTTCTATACCGAACATATATCTTAAACAAACGTTTATCCCGCTATTTGCGGGCAGTAAGACTCCCACCTCGAATTTCGGCAAATGGGAGGAAGTTAGGTGGGAGATAACTGCCCGTAAGAGCCCGATTGGTGCGGGCTAATAATCAGTGGGGGGCTGGACAAAACCCCCACTGATTAAAGTTTCACTTTATTTAAAAAATAAGAAGCCCTTTTACAGGCTCCTTCATCATCGACTTAAATAGTCCGAAATGGTTTGAAATACTACTATATACATATTATGAATACTTTCTTCTGTATTTCCACCATTCGATAAACCTACTCCCCATTGTTGCCCTTCGCCACTTCCAATATTTGCAAAACCTTGCGCGTACATAGCATTTACATCTTTTCGTGCACTGTTATACTCTATCCCTTTTGTAATAAAAGTTGAATATGATTTATCTTGTAAACCAATAAAAAACACTGGTTTCTTTAGCGATGAAAATACATCTTTATACTGCTCTTTCGAAGCTTCTTGAAAGTGCTCTTTCATTATTAGAAAACCATCTACTGCTCCAGATTCCTTTTTCAGTTCTTCTAACGTCACTTTTTCAAACTTTATATTTCTAAATGTATCTTTCGGCTTTTCACCAACAACTCCAATGACGAGTGCTCTCCCGTTATATTCTAAATTCTCTCCTTCTTTATCTTTTGCACACCCAGTACTCACCAGGCATAACAATATAAAAACTAAGAAATACAGTGAACGCTTCATATAGCACCCTCCCCCTCTTTTAAGTCAAGTGACAAAAATGTAAGGTGAATTCAAGAAAATGTAAGTAAAATCGATAGCCCAATTGGATTTTCTATATTATAATCAATTGAATTTATTTACATTACTAAAACATAGGAGATTATCATGAAGAAATTTAAACTTTCATCTCTTCTTCCGTTAAGTTATATACTTCTACTCGTACTCGTAAGTCCCCTTTACGATGTATTAAATAAATCTACTGTTCACGCAGTAGATGTCACAACTGTAGTAGATGATTGGATTCCATTTGTCAAAGCATTTATTATTCCTTACTTACTTTGGTTTCCATACTTATACGGTGCACTTATTTATTACTGTTTTGCTGATCGAAAGCAATATTATGTCACTTTAAGTAGTGTAATTCTTGGAAAACTTGCTTGTTTTTCGATTTATTTTTTTTGGCAGACAACTGTACCACGCCCAACCGTCGTTGGAACAGATGTATTTTCCGAACTAGTCCGCTATATTTATAGTATTGATCATCCAGTAAACTGCTTCCCAAGCATTCATGTCCTTACGACATTTGTAATTATGTTAGCTGCCTTTAAGCGTAGAGAACAGCATACTTTGGAATATTACATCCTTACTTTCTTCGGTACGCTTATTATTTTATCAACATTATTTACGAAGCAGCATGCATTTGTAGACGCTATTTCTGGAATGACGCTTGCAAGCGTACTATACTTTGGTGTTCAGCTATTATTAGCAAAAGAAACAGTACGTGTTCCAGTAAAACAAAATCAAAAAATGTAAAAAGCAGACTGTGGCTTCAGTCTGCTTTTCTCTATATTAAGGAGATTTTCAAATTAAGATTGTGGTACAGTCATGTCACCAGAATGAATACGACCTGCTTTTTTAAGAGCAATGTAAAGTATATAAGAAACAGCTACTGGAATGATGATATAAGTGATTACCATCGCTGGGACAACTTCCCACCCTTGGCTGGAAATTAAATTAATTGGAGCTATAAGAGAGCTTAATCCAAGACCTGCAATTTCTTTTCCTGCTTCCAGTTGGAAAATTAGTGCCGATACTGGGCCAACTATTGCACTGGCGACGACAGTTGGGACGAGAATCATTGGATTTTTAGTAATGTTCGGTAACTGCACTTTTGGAGTACAAAGTGCCTGGGCTAATATGCCACCTAAGTTATTTTCTTTCGCTGAAATAACAGAGAATCCGATAAATTGAGCAACACATCCTGCAAGTGCTGCACCGCCTGCAACGCCGTCTAAACTAAGTGCTATTGCTAACGCAGCTGATGAAGCTGGAGAGATAAGTAACAATCCCCAAACTACAGCAATCACGATAGAAGCGATAAACGGGCTACCAGCTGAACTATCTTTAATGAATGCTCCAACTGTATTTAAAACTGGGCTAATATTTTGAGCTAACCAAATACCGACTAAACCAGAACCTAATATTGCTGCAAATGGAACGAGCATCATATCTAAAGCAGTTTTTCCACTTAATCGTTTACCAATATAAACTGCTAAAGTCGCTGTTAATAATGCACCGATTGGTTCACCTGTTTTAATGATGAGACCAGCTTCAGTAATTGAAATTGAACCAGCTCCAATTGCTCCAGCTACCATCGCTGAGAAAATTACGAGTCCGTTTGCACCGAGCATAAAGGCAATCCCGGCTCCAATTGCTGGTGCCATAAGTGATTTTGCAACAACTCCGATTGTAATAAGTAATGGGAGATCAACAATTCTTCCTATATTTTCGATCAGTAAACCAATTCCAAGGGATACGAAAATACCCTGTGCGATTCCGGCTGAAGCTTTAAACACACGAGACATTATATATTCCTTCATTTGTTTCACCTTCTCCTATAATTTAGTAACCAATTGTTTTCATATAATCGCGTAAAACATCGTTTGATTTTGCAAAGCGACTTTCTTCATCTTCTGATAAGTTTAGTTCTACCACTTCTCTTATACCATCTCTAGTAATAATTGCTGGTACTCCTGTACAAATATCGTATTCGCCATATTCACCATCTAAAATGGCTGAAACAGCGATAACACGGTGATCATCATTGAAAATTGAGCGAGCAATATAAGCTAAAGAATTTCCGATTCCGTAATAAGTAGTTCCTTTGCGCTTATAAATTTCCCATCCAGCTTTTGCAGTCTTCTCAACAATTTCATCTAAATCTATTTCACCAAATTGGTCTTTTTTCTCTTCTAAAATTTGTAAAATCGACTTTCCACCAACAGTTACGTGAGACCAAGCAACCATTTGAGAATCACCATGTTCTCCTAATGAATACCCATGAATACTACGAGGATCTACATGTAACATTTCAGATAAAATTGTTCTTAAGCGAGAAGAATCTAGTGATGTACCTGTACCAATCACACGATTTCTAGGTAATCCAGATAACTTCCACACTTGATATGTAATAATGTCAACTGGGTTCGATGCGAGTAAGAAAATGCCATCAAATCCACTTTCCATTACGCCGCCAACAATGCTTTCCATAATCTTTGCACTTGCTCCTAAAGTGTCTAAACGGCTTTGTCCAGGTTTTGGCGCTGGTCCTGCTGTAATAATTACAATGTCCATATCTTTGCAGTCTTCATAACTTCCTGCATATACTTTTGTTCTTGTATTTGTAAAGTTAATGCAATGTGATAAATCCATCGCTTCTCCAACTGCTCGTTCATGATTTATATCAATTAATAATAATTCTTCACATATGCCTTGATTCACAATTGAATACGCACAGCTCGATCCAACTAATCCAGTACCAATAATTGCAATTTTTCTTGTGTTTCTATTCATAGCAATCTCTCCTAATCGATCATGTAATCTATTTCTTTTGTTCTTTACACTCCTAATTATAAAGATTCCCACGATAGAAACCATGGATACTTTGTGAAACATTGAACAAACTTTTGTCCTTTTTGTGAATTGTTATATTCGATTTTCGTCATATTTGTTACAACTGAAAAAATATTTTTTATGTATTTATTGACATATACCAAACAAAAAAACGAGCGAATCCATTCGCTCGTTTCATTCATCACACTATTCCGCACTTAATTGACTTTTTAATTGCTGTACAATCATTGGATTAGCAGGTGCTGCCGGTTTGTAATAACTCTTTTGCTTTGCGTATTCATACATATTACGTTGACGCATCTCATCTTGATTACGAATTTGAATTAACGTTTGATGTAACTGTTCATTATCAGACTGAGAAATATAATTTGCATAACTTGTTAAACTTGAATTTAACCCTGCTAAATAATCATTTACCATATCTTTTTCATTCATTTCCCTCTTCCTCCTATCCTAGAAAATTCATTAATTGCTGTTTCGTATTTCGTGCATCTTGTGCATCCTTTTGTAGCATTTGCTTTAGCTGTGGATCTGTACAAGCCTGTGCATACTGGTCCAATTTGTTAATAATCGTCGCATGTCCACCAATTAAATGACGTAAGTTTTCTACTTCAAGCTCTGTTAAGTTTTGCATAGAACATACCCGCCTTTCTTTGTTCATTCATCATTTATTATTTGATTCTTTTTAAATCATATTCATTAAAAACTTTTTTAAATCCCTTTCATACTCCAACCAACTACATCTATTTATTTAAATGAATTTTTGTTATAATAACAGAATAATACGAATGTTTAAAATAGGAATTGTAACATCTGCTAACAAATAAACCATATTAAGAAGGTATGCTTATGCAAAAAAAGTTTAAAGTTATCTTCTTTATTGTTTATGCAATCCTATATATGAAATTATTAATTGATATATTAACTTCAAAGCCATTACTCACTTCTATACCGTTACATATGTTATTTCTCATTTGTTTCTTATTTATAGCACTTAACAATTATAAAAATCGTAACAATACATTTTTCCTAATATTTATTAGTGCGACTCTATTAGTAAGTGTTAGTTTAATTAAAATCACGATTTTATAAACCTCTTACCAATTTATCTACATACAAAGGAGCAATGACTATGAAAATCCATAACTTCCTTACAAACACTCAAAAAAATTATGATCCGAATCCAAGCCAAGACCCTTTCGTATTTATGTTTTTCAACTTCTTATTAGCAATACATACATTTCTAAAGCCTGCAAAATAATATCATTTAACTAAAAAGAGCCGTTTACAAATACATATGTAAAACAGCTCTTTTCCAGTTAATATTTTCTTTTCAAAACTACGATAGTTAAAGCATACGAACAAAGTACTCCAGCTAATAAAAATGCATTTGCTAACTTATACTGTTCGCCTGTCAATGAATATAGATTCCCAATTAAAAAGATAACTAAATATAGAAATAAAAATACAAACAATGAAATTTTAGCTGCATTCCCTGTAATATGCTCGCCTCTTTCATCTTCCCCTTCATTCTTCTGAAAACGTGTTGAATATAAAACACCTATCAGTCCTGCTATTGAGATTATTATCCCTATTACAATACTCATTCCGTTTCCCCCTCTATCTTATATTGAAAAACTTCATGAAACTCCTTACCTAAAATATGCGCAATTTCAAAAGCTAAAATTAAAGATGGATTGTAACGATTCGCTTCAATTGAGGCGATCGTTTGTCTACTTACCCCAGCTTTGTTCGCTAAATCCGTTTGTGACCAGCGTTTTTCTGCTCTAAGTACAATGAGATTATTTTGTAAATTCCCACTCTGTTTCATAACCTCTCCTCGTTTTACATTATTTTCTATATTTTTATTGTAATTTATTTTTAACATCATATAAACTATTTTTAACATTAGTAAAGTAAAACTTTAATCCTCCCACCTACCGTTCTTTTAAAATCATATGCATTAAAAAACCTTAGAATCGATTCTAAGGTTTCCGGGTGTCTCGCTTCCTATTCAATCTCTCATTACATGTAATCCTTTAATAAACGTTTCCAATAACACATGTAAACTTGTATCTAAATCTAGCGGCAAACCAAATCCACCCTGCTGTTCAATCGACGCAAACCCATGACAAATACTTCTGAATCCACGTGTCGCATGAAGTGCATTCTCTCCTTCTAAGCCGTATTGTTGTAAAACATGAAGACAAAGCTTTACAATTCCGTCACCTGCTTTTCTTACTTCTTCATCTCGTAAAAAAGTTGCTTCATACAATCCAGGATGTTTGCGTACGAATGCTACATACGCTTCTCCTAAAGCATGAACTGCTTCATCCATACGTTTACCCTCAGCCGCTTCTTCCAGTCTGTTATGCAGCTGTTTTATTCCGTAAATACCAAGATTTTTCCGTACATCTTGTAAACCTTTCACATGATTGTATAGCGAGGGAGAACGTATCCCTAACCTTTGTGCTAATGAAGCTAACGTTACTTCTTGTATTCCATTTGTATCTGCAATTTCGGCCGCTGTTTCTACAATTTTCTGTAATGTAAGTCCGATTCTCGGTGACATAAATTAACCTTCTTTCATACTTTCTATATTCCGCTTAGCTTCCTTAATAGCAAGTTTTATGACAGTGCCTGGATCCTTTATCATTTTCCCATGTCCTGCCGCAAGCAAGGAAGGCTCATATTCGCTTAGCTTCTCTGCACTTTGTAATGATATTTCTTTGCACCACGTTGCCATCGCAGGAAACGGAAACCAAAATTTCATTTGACCCGAAACAGCCATACCTCCTCTTGTTTGGAATGCATCCCCGACAATAAGAGCTTTATTTCGTACATCAAGAAACGACATGGATCCTGGCGTATGTCCCTGTGTCATAATCGCAAGAAGTGATCCAACTCGGTCGCCATCTTCCAATAAAACATCAGGTACCGTTTTTACCTTTTTAGGTACACCGCCTTTTATCGGTATATTCGGTTCATCCTCTTGTAACGTCGTATCTCCCTCTAACAGCTTTGCGTCCCGCTTAGAAATATAGACTGGAACATTAGGAAGTACTTCCTTTAATGCGTCTAGTGCACCGATATGATCATCATGCGCATGTGTTAATACAATCTTAGTAATGGGTTTCCCTATGTTCTCAGCCGCCTGTAAAATACCTTTTGCGCTATATGGCAAAGCCGCATCAATTAAAGTTAAACTATCTTCTTCCTCCACAAAGTAACAATTCACAGGAAACACTCTTGGTAAAAATGACAATTGATATACCGTTTTTTCATGTATCATTCTCATATTTCCAGCTCCCTTTCCGAAAAAACTAATGCTATTAGTTTTATTATACTAATGGCATTAGTTTTATGTCACTAAAAATTTCATTTTTTCAAAAAAAATAACAGTAGTCGTATAAACGACTACTGTTATTTAAAGGTATTAAACTGTGTAACGCTCATCTTCTAAAATTTTTGCAGCGATTTCACGTTTCTTCGGAATTACGTTAAGTGGTGTGTGGCGAGTTAATTTACGTAATGATGATAACATCATGCGCAGCATGTCGCCGTTTTCAACTGCGATAAGTGTTTCTTTCGCATCTGCTTCGATTTCGTTGAATGCTTCTTGGCAGAATACTTCAGTGTATAACACTTTTTGTTTATTCTTTTCAAGACCAGTTGTTTTAATTGCTTTTTCTGTACGAAGAACAGCTGACTCCATTGCGTAAAGGTTACTTACGATATCAGCGATATTCACAAGAATTTCTTGCTCTTTATCTAATGCTTTACCGTATTTTTGAGCAGCTAATCCAGCTACCATTAAGCCAATTTTCTTCGCGTTAGTTACTAAATATTTTTGAAGTGCTAATGGCTCATCGCCTACTTCTTCTGGCATCATCATCATTAACTCTTCTTGTAATTTTTGTGCTTTTTGAAGAAGTGGTAATTCACCTTTCATCGCTTTACGTAAGAACGTACCTGGTACGATTAGGCGGTTAATTTCGTTCGTTCCTTCGAAAATACGGTTAATACGAGAATCGCGGTACATTCTTTCAATCTCGTACTCTGCCATAAATCCGTAACCACCGTGAATTTGAACACCTTCATCTACTGTATAATCTAGCACTTCAGAACCGAATACTTTATTTAAAGAGCACTCGATTGCATATTCAGCGATAGAAGCTGCTACTGCTTTACCGTCTTTTACTTCTTCTTCAGATAATGTGCTCATGCGGCTTTCGAATAAACCTACTGTACGATATACAGAGCTTTCAGCTGCATATGTTTTCGCTGCCATATTCGCAAGTTTCTCTTGAATTAATGGGAAGCGAGCGATTGGTTGTTTGAATTGTTGACGTTGATTTGCATATTGTGCTGAAATTTCTACTGCACGTTTCGCAGATCCAACTGTACCAACACCTAATTTATAACGGCCGATATTTAAAATGTTGAACGCGATAATATGGCCTTTACCGATTTCACCAAGTAAGTTTTCTTTCGGTACTAATGCATCTTCTAAAATTAACGTACGAGTTGAAGAACATTTAATACCCATTTTCTTTTCTTCTGGGCTTGTAGATACACCAGCATATTCTTTCTCTACGATAAATGCTGAGAAGTGCTCACCGTCTATTTTTGCGTATACGATAAATACGTCAGCAAATGCAGAGTTTGTAATCCATTGTTTTTCACCATTTAATACGTAATGCGTACCTTCTGCATTTAAACGTGCCGTTGTTTTTGCACCTAATGCGTCAGACCCTGAACCTGGCTCTGTTAATGCGTATGCCGCTAATTTTTCACCAGTTGCAAGTAATGGTAAATACTTTTTCTTTTGCTCTTCGTTACCGAATAATACGATTGGTAAAGATCCGATACCAACGTGAGCACCGTGAGTGATTGCAAAACCACCAGCGCGCGAGAATTTCTCTGCGATTAACGCTGAGCTTACTTTATCAAGACCAATTCCGCCGTACTCTTCTGGTACGTCAGCGCCTAGTAAACCAAGTTCACCAGCTTCTTTTAAAAGACGCACAGAACGATCAAATTCGTGTTGCTCTAAATATTCAAGCTCCGGAAGAACTTCATTTACGATAAAGTCCTCTGTCGTTTTTGCAATCATTTTATGCTCAGATGAAAAATCTTCTGGCGTAAACACTTGATCAATTGTAATTTCCTCTACTAAAAAGCTACCGCCTTTAACCGCATTTCCTACTGTTTTTTCCATGAAAATTTCCTCCTTCATATTTTCATAAGCCGCTTCTCTCATTTTGAAAGAAGCTGGCTCTCATTTTTATTTTTTATAAACCTTTGTTGCTTCCATTCTTTGCTTTAGCGCCCTCTTGTTCTGAGCGAGCCGCTTCCACTTTTTTTATAGTAATTCAAATACTCCCGCTGCTCCCATTCCGCCGCCGATACACATTGTTACGATACCGAATTGTTGGTTGCGGCGTTTCATTTCGTGAATAAGAGATAGTGTTAGTTTTGCTCCTGTACAGCCAAGTGGATGTCCAAGTGCGATTGCACCGCCGTTTACGTTTACTTTTTCTTCATCTAGACCAAGTTCACGAATAACTTGGATAGATTGAGAAGCGAATGCTTCATTTAGTTCAAATAGACCGATATCAGATAGCTCTAAACTAGCTAATTTTAACGCTTTCGGAATTGCAGCAATTGGGCCGATTCCCATTACTTCTGGTGGTACTCCAGCTACTGCGAATGAACGGAATTTTGCAAGTGGTTTCATGCCATCGCTCACTGCTTTTTCACGATCCATTAATAGTACAGATGCTGCACCGTCACTCATTTGTGAAGAGTTACCAGCCGTTACAGAACCGCGAACGTTAAATGCTGGACGTAATTTACCTAAAATGTCTAGCGTCGTCTCTGCTCTTACACCTTCGTCTTGTGCGAAAATGATTGTTTCTTCTTGCAGTTTGTTGTTTGATCCAACAGTACGTAATGTTACATCTACAGATACTGTTTCATCAGCAAAGTTCCCTGCAGCTAATGCTTTCGCAGCACGTTGATGACTTCTTACCGCGAATGCATCTTGCTCTTCACGAGAAATTCCATATTTCACAGCAACTTGCTCTGCTGTATGCCCCATACCCATATAATATTCTGGTGCTGCTTCTACAAGGCGACTATTCGGACGAACAACGTGTCCCATCATTGGAACTAAACTCATTGATTCCGCTCCGCCTGATAATACAGCTTCAGAGTGACCAAGCATAATGCGCTCTGCTCCGTAAGCGATACTTTGTAAGCCTGAAGAACAGTAACGGTTAATTGTAATAGCTGGAACATCGTAAGAAAGTCCTGCTAGCCCACCGATATTACGAGCCATATTTAAACCTTGCTCTGCTTCTGGCATCGCACAACCGAAAATTAAATCATCGATTGGTCCTTCATAATTCGCACGCTTTAACGTTTCTTTTACTACTAACGCCCCTAGATCGTCAGGACGAACTGTTTTTAATGAACCCCTCTTTGCTTTTCCAATTGGTGTTCTTGCTCCCGCAACAATGACAGCTTCTCTCATGAACGATATCTCCCCTCGTTATTAGTTACGTAATGGTTTTCCTTTTACAAGCATGTGCTGCATTCTTGCTTGTGATTTCATCTCACTTACTAAGCTAATAAATGCTTCACGCTCTACATCTAATAAATACTGCTCATCAACTTCTGTTCCGTACGGCACTTTTCCGCCCGCAATGACATATGCCAGTTTCTTCGCAATGTGCAGATCATGTTCAGAAATGTAACCTGATAAATGCATTGCCTCTGCACCAAGTACAAGCGCTGCATATCCTGTCTCACCAACAACTGGTATCTTTTTGCGGATAGGTGCTTTATAACCTGCTTCATATAAAGAAAGTGCTTTTTGTTTCGCATCATATAGTAAGTGATCACCATTCACACTAATACCGTCTTTATCGCCTAAGAAGTTGTTCGATACAGCTTCTTGTGCTGATGTAGAAACTTTCGCCATCGCTACAGATTCGAATACTTTATTCGCAACTTTTTGTAAGTCGAATTCTACACCGTTTGCCATTTTGTTTAAGTGTTTAATGTATAGCTCTTTATTACCGCCTCCGCCAGGGATTAAGCCAACACCTACTTCTACTAAGCCCATATACGTTTCGCTAGAAGCTTGAATGCTCGCAGCTGGTAAGCAAACTTCTGTACCGCCGCCAAGCGTCATACCATATGGCGCCGCTACAACTGGCTTAGAAGAGTACTTAATTTTCGTCATTGCATCTTGGAAGTTTTTCACAACCCACTCAATTTCGAAGTAGTTGTCGTCTTGTGCTTCCATTAAGATCATTGCAAGGTTCGCACCAACGCAGAAGTTCTTCGATTGGTTTCCGATAACAAGACCTTTATAATTTTTCTCTACTTCATCAACAGCGTAGTTAATCATTTGCGTAATATCCATACCGATTGCATTGCTCTTCGAATGGAATTCTAAGCAAAGGATACCATCGCCTAAATCAATTAAGCTCGCTCCGCTATTTTTCTTTAACACACCGTTTTTCTCTTTTAACTGCTTAAGAGAAATTGCTTTTTTGTTACGTTCGATTAGCTTATATTCACCATTGTCGTAATAGTAGCTATCGCCGTTATCATGTTTATAGAAAGTAGTGAAACCTTTCTCTACCATTTCTTTCACCCAAGTAGGAACAACTGCGCCGTTTTCTTCCATCTTTTGAACGGACTTTTCAACGCCGATTGCATCCCAAATTTCGAATGGTCCTTGCTCCCATCCGAAGCCCCATTTCATCGCTTGGTCAATTGCAACGATATCATCAGCAATTTCTTTATGAAGTTTTGCAGAGTATAAAAGAGTTGGTGTAATGATGTTCCATAACAACTCTCCTGCACGGTCTTTCGCGTATACAAGCGCTTTCAATTTATTCGCTAATCCTTTTTCTTGTTTACTTAACTCTACGGATGCAGCTTTTAATTTTTTGCGCGCTTCGTATTCCATCGTTTCAGGGTTTAATTCTAAAATTTCTTTTCCTTGTTTTAAGAAGAAGCCTTGACCTGTTTTGCTTCCAAGCCATTTTTTATCAAGCATGTCATGCATAAAAGCAGGTACTTTAAATACGTCGCGCTCTTCTTCTTGTACATTTTCATATACGTTATTTGCAACGTGTACAAATGTATCTAAACCAACAACATCTAATGTACGGAACGTTGCGCTCTTCGGACGACCAATTAATGGACCTGTTACAGAGTCAACTTCTCCAATGCTATAGCCACGCTTAATCATTTCTTGAAGCGTTACAAGCAATCCATACGTACCGATGCGGTTTCCAATAAAGTTTGGTGTGTCTTTTGCGATAACAACGCCTTTTCCAAGAACGTCTTCGCCAAATAGTTTCATGAAGCTTAATACTTGTGGATCAGTTTCTTTCGTCGGTATTACCTCTAGAAGTTTTAAATATCGTGGTGGGTTAAAAAAGTGTGTTCCTAAGAAGTGTTTCTGGAAGTCGTCTGAACGACCCTCTGCCATTTTTTCAACGGAAATGCCTGATGTATTTGAGCTCACAATTGAGCCTGGTTTACGAACAGCATCTACTTTTTCAAATAGTTTCTTCTTTATATCTAAGTTTTCAACTACTACTTCAATAATCCAATCTACATCAGCTAGACGCTCAAGATCATCTTCTAAGTTACCTGCTTCAATCAGTGCTAAATTTCCTTTCACTGTCAGAGGAGCTGGTTTTTGCTTTAATAGTTTTTGCACAGCCGTATTACTAAAACGATTTCTCACACTTTTATGTTCTAATGTAAGTCCCTTCGCTTCTTCTTCCTTCGTAAGCGCCGGTGGTACAATATCAAGCAATAATGTCGGAATACCAATATTAGCTAAGTGTGCCGCAATCCCTGAACCCATTACGCCTGAACCTAGAACAGCAGCCTTTTTAATTTGGAACATCCATTTCTCCCCCTATTCTTGAATGAATGCTCATTCAATTTTTCGACATAAGTCGCAATCAATGAGTGAGCCTCTACTAATAAATATATGATACAGTTTGAATTTTCGCAATATATTTATTGATAAAATTTTCTGAAATAAATATATTTCTTTCATTTGGCTATGCTATACATGTGTATTTTCTTCATTAAAATGCACTTTTCCTTTTTATGATCTGACGAAACTGGAGGAATATATATGGCAAAACTTAAGAAGAACCCTTCAAAAGCTGGAATTAGCGCAGCAAGTGTAACTGGAAATGCAGGTCCGCATAATCACGGTGTTGAAAAAGGGCGTCAAAGTAATAACCAACAATATAAGAAGCATAATATGGGCGAAAAATAACGCTATATTTTTGGGCAGAGAACGTGGCATAATGATTAATGGCTGCTTTTTCTGCCCAATTTATTTGTACATATGGAAAACAAAAGAGGGAACGACGATGAAACGAACAATAATTATGATTGTAATGATTGCCACACTATTTACAGGGATGATTTTCTTCTCTTATGCACAAAGGCAACAAGTTGTAAGAGCAGATCAGCCTAACATTACTGGGCAATACGGGATTACAATCGATGCAGACACAGGTGAAATTTTGTATGGAAAACGGGAAGATGAACGCTCTTATCCGGCTAGTATAGGGAAAATGATGACTACCTTACTCTTACTAGAAAATGTGAAAGAAGATGAAGAAATTACGGTTACAGAGAATGCGATTAAAACGGAAAGTCAAAGTAAGAAGATTAAGCTTCGCGCGGGTGAAAAATTAAAACGTGATGAGGCATTAAAACTTATGCTTATTATTAGTGCAGACCCAATCGCTGAGTCAATTGCAGAACATATCGCAGGATCAAAAAATGAGTTTGTGAAAATGATGAACGCTAGAGCGAAGGAACTTGGGACAAAACATGCGACTTTCAAAAACGCAAGCGGTGCTGATGCACTTGGAAATAAAGTATCACCATATGACATTGCTATTATTACGAAAGAAGCCTTGAAGTATCCGATCGTTTTAGAATATATGAATTCAATACATACAACACTACATACTTCAGAGCGATCTCCAAAAATCGCAAACTATGGACGAGAAGAACTATATGACGATCCATATGCGATTGGAAGTAAAAGCGGTTTATCAGCTCTCGGAAAATACACAGTCGTAACAGTTGATGAAAAAGACGGTAAACGCGTCATTAACGTCGTGTTATCTTCTACTCGTACGCAGCTATATCCTGATACGAAGAAAATGGCGCACTACGCATTTCAGCAATTAAAATAACCAAGGAGTATTTTCTCCTTGGTTATTTTTTGATCATACCTTTTAATACGAACGCAACGTTTGCTGGACGTTCTGCTAGACGGCGCATGAAATAGCCATACCAGTCGTTTCCATAAGGCACGTAAACGCGCATTTTGTAGCCTTCTTTTACTAGCTCAAGTTGACGCTCTGTACGAATACCAAATAACATTTGGAATTCAAATTGATCCCTTGGAATGTTGTGTTCTTCCGCAAGTTTTTTCGTATATTCAATAATCGCTTCGTCATGCGAAGCAATTGCAGTGTAATTTCCATTTAATAAGTGCATTTTAATAATTTTTTTATAATTGTCATCTACATCTTTCTTTTCCGGGAACGCTACTTCTTCAGGTTCTTTATAGGCCCCTTTTACAAGACGTAAATTAGGATTATAAGCGTTTAAATCTTCCATATCTTTTTCTGTACGATATAAGTAAGCTTGAATAACTGTACCAATATTATCGTATTCAGATTTTAATTGTTTAAAGATATCAATTGTTTTTCCGCAGCGCGTATAGTCTTCCATATCAATTGTAATAAACACACCATTTTCTTTTCCAGCTTCTAAAATACGGCGCATATTGTTCATTACGATTTCGTCAGAGATATCTAATCCCATAGAAGTCATCTTTAAAGAAAGCTGCGAATTAAGACCTTCTCTTCCAATTGCACGAATTGCTTCAATCGATTCGCTAGCCATTTCATTTGCTTCCGCTTCGTTATCAACGAATTCACCTAAATAATCGATTGTTACACAAAGACCTTGCTTATTTAATGCTTTAATTGCAGCTGTCGCTAATTCAATCGTTTCCCCTGCGACGAAGCGACCTGCACCAAAGCGTAAACCGTACTTTTTAGCCAGTTTTGTTAGCGCTTTATTTTTAGATAAGAAAAGAAACGAATTTCGCATTAATTGTTCCATGTAATTCACCCCTATGACTATAATTTATCTGTTTTTTACCCCTCTTCGAAATTATATCATTGTTTAAAATTATTTGATACAAATAATTATTTAGATAATTTATAAAATACTATCAAAACATTTAAAACCCTATATCCTCGTTTATAAATATGAAGAAAATATTTTTCGACATTCAGAAAAAACGGGTTTACTAAGGAAAAAATGAGCATGCCGAAAATATTCGACATGCTCACAAAACCATTTATATTTCATGTAAATTATATAAGGATATTAATAACAAAAACTTGAGGTAACATTATCTCAAGCCTTCTTACTTCTCATTTCGCTTCTCATCATTCAGCTTTTTAATATTCGTAATTAACTGTACCATCTCTTCTTTTGCATCTGGATACGTCTCATTCCAATGTTTCACTAAAGCTGGCATCGTCTTAGCCATATAAGAATATAGTGCCCATTTCTGTACCTGCTCTTTTCGCTCTTCGTTGCTCTCTCCAAGTAATAGTTCCGTGTATTTCTCTAGCAAACCATCAAACTGCTCATTAAACTTTTCACTCATCTTGTTTTCCTCCTATATGAAAAAAGCAGCGAAGATCGCTGCTTTTTCTTATAATTTTGATTGAACAGAGTTTAATTTCTTCTCCATCGTACTTACTTTATCACGGCGATCATCGATACGAATTGTTGTCGCAACGCGCTGTGCACCTTTCGTGTATGGAACTTCATGCATTTGTTGAATGACTTCTAAAATGACAGGAAGATCTCCTTCAATTACTGTATTCATCGGTGTTAATTGATACTTCACGCGATCAGCATTTTTCTCTAGTACCTTTTGTACTTCTGCTACATATTCACTAACACTTGGATTACCTGTTCCTACTGGAATAATCGATACATCAACAATTGCCATAATAATCTTCCTCCTATTACTGCTTCTTATATATCCATTGTCTATTTTACCGAAATTCTCATCATTTTACTAATACGTTACTCTTCTACTTTAAACTGCTCAACCAATCTTTCTAAGTCCTGCATATTCTCTGTCAAACTTTCCATCGTATGAGCTACTTTTTCTAAATGATTCACTTGTGACTCAGTTGCTGCATTTACCTCTTCAGAAACAGCCGCACTCTCTTGACTCGTGCTAGCAATTGTTTGCATAACTTCTGTAATTTCTTCTTGCTCGTGACCTATGTTATTTACCTCTTCTACAATTTTTTCAACTGAGGTACTAATAGTATTTACAACTGACATAATTGTGCGGAATTCTGTCTCCGCCTCTGTCGTAACTTTATTTTGTATATCCGCAATGTCTTTCAATTTGCTTACAACTTCTACAACTCGTTTTACTTCTAACTGCACATCGCTAATCATTATTGTAATCTCACCCGTTGCCTCTTTTGATTGTTCAGCTAATTTCCGAACCTCTTCCGCAACAACAGCAAAGCCCTTACCTTGCTCACCTGCACGTGCTGCTTCAATTGAAGCGTTTAAAGCCAGTAAATTCGTTTGATCCGAAAGACCTTTTATAAGTTCTACCACATTTTGAATCGATCCAACCCTTTGCTCTAACTTACCGGACGCTTCTTCCGTATGAACAACGATAGAAGATGATTGTTCTCTTGTACGAACTAAATTTCGCATCGTATTGAGTCCCTGCTTAGATGCTTCTTCCGCCTTACCAGTCACTCCCTTTATTTCACCAACGGAACTATTCATTTCTTCCATCGACTGCGCCATATTTTCAAGTTGCGCTGAAACCTCCTCTACACTATTAGCAAGAGTAGACGCGCCTCCGCTCACATCATCCATTGCACCTGAAACTTCTCTACTAGCTGCTACAGTTTCATTCGTTAAATAATGCAGATTGTGAGTCGATTTCTGTACTGTCGATACACTATTTTTAATTTTACTTACCATTTCATTCATTTGCTCAACCATATCATTAAAGTGAGTCGTAAGCATACCAACCTCATCTTTACTTGTCACCTTCATTTGTAGTGTTAAATCACCTTCCGCTACTTTTTGAACGTGATTTGTTAATAGTTGTAATGGTCTTGCTAATCTTCTTGAGAATACATACGAAGCTAATATTCCAATCAATAAACTTATACATGCCATTATAATAACTGTATTTCTTGTTTCTATTAGTAAGTTATCAATGGACTCTTTCGGATATACAATCCCGATTTTCCATTTCATCTTATCAAACAATTGACTATAGGCTACTACATCTTTTCCACCTAATGTCGCCGCTGCAAATTTCGTTTCATCTTTATTTAAACTTTTAACAAGTGGTTCTTTCGAAACATCTTTTCCTACTTTCTCCGGGTACACAATGGCAATATTTTTATCATTTATAACAAACATTTCTCCGCCATTATTATATTGAATATTATGGAGTAGCTTTTGAATCGTTCCTAGTGATACATCCATTGCTACAACACCTAACACAGAACCATCTTGTCCGACAATGGCTTTTGAAACTCCAATACTTAACTTACCCGTCGCGATTTCATATTGTGGTTCTCCCCAAATAGTCGATTCTGTATCTGCTTCTGACGCTTTATACCAAGGGCGACTCGTCGGATCATATCCGTCTGGAACTGTCCCACCATCTGCAAGATTTGCACTCAACGTTTTTTTATCTTTCGTCCCAATGTAGACATCTAAAATATCAGGATGATTCTTTTTAAACCTTGAAAATTCCTTTAAAATAAAACTCTCCTCTTCTGGAGTAACCCCATCTTGTAGCATGTTTTGAATATCATCATGAGATCCATAATGACCCATATCTTCTTCAATTCGCTGCATAAATGCAGTTAACTGCTCTGTCACAAGATCCATCGTATTTTCAGAATACTGGTCTAAGGAGTGCGTTTCTTTCTCTTTTTGCAATTGATACACAGCTGTACCTAATATTACAAACATCATAGAAATAAGTACCGAAAATACTACTGCAATTTTTAAACGTAAACTTCTCAACATATTCCCTCAAGCATCCCCTTCTCGGTAAAATCCAATCGTATTAATCACTATATTAAGTATAATAGATAAATAGGAAAGCTCAATCCATATAGTTTAAAAAATTGAAATTTATTCTCATTTCAATCAACTTACTTGTTATCTCAACACTTGTGTAAAAACAAATAGTTCATTATCCTTAACATATAATCTCATTCGTTCGGAGGGAACTATGCTACAAAAATTCGGTTTCTCACAATATGAAAGCCAAGCTTATGAAGTTGTCGTATCAAGCAATGACCCATTAGATGCAACAACTATCGTTAAACATTCAGGTGTTCCAAAAGCAAAAATATACGAAGTGTTAGCACGACTCATTGATAAAGGGATGGTAATGGATTCTGTTTCTGAAAAGAAAAAATTGTATACAGCATTACCACTCAAGCTAGCAATTGAAAAGTTAACGACAGAATTCCAATCTAATATTAAAGAACTTGAAAATAATATTTCTAAAAAATCATTTACAGATGACCGCGTTTGGAGTTTAAAAATGCAGTCTTCTATTAAAGTACAAAGTAGGCAACTTGTAGAAGATGCAAAAGAATCCATACGCATCTCCGCATGGAACGATACCCTTTTAGAATATCTTCCTTTACTAGAACAAAAAGCAAAACAAGGCGTCCAAGTCGAGTCCCTCATAGTTGGAAAAGTGGAAACTGACTTAGAAAACATGCATTTTTTAATCCCAGCTCAAGAACCTAACGCATTAGAGCGTTATTTACTACTCATCGTTGACGATCGTGAAATTTTATTTGCTGGTGTAGAGCAAGAATCATGGCAAGCGATGAAAACAATGTCACAACCTTTCGTGAAGTTCTTTACGGAGTTCTTCTATCATGACGTTGCACTTGCGAAGATTACAGAGAAGCACCATGACCTCTTTATGCAGGATGAAGAAATTAAGGAATTGTTGATGAAGTTGAGGTATTAACAAATCCCAAAATCGATTCTACCATTTGAATAGATAATATAATTTCCCATACAAAAAAAGCTGTACCAAACGGAGTTTTACATACTCATTTGGTACAGCTCTTTTTTACGCTTTCGCTAATTTAATTTTATGTAGTTGGTTTTTCGGATGGTTTTGATTTGTAAATACAGAACGTTCATTTTACGATTTTTTTTGCTCCTTTATCTCCCTCAAAAGCTCAATAATCTTCTCATTTTGCTCTACTTGTTTCTCAGAATTTTGATAGATGAAACGAATCCATCTAAATACAAAAACAATCACAAATAACGGAAGTACTGTGAATATAAAACCAATAATTGAATAATCCATATACTATCACCTCGCTATATACTTCCTTCTCCATTTCTCTACTAACCCCTGTATTTTTTTACACACAAAAAAAAGAACCTATCAAACGATAGATTCTTCTTTCCTAAGCTGATTCGAGCGTCCTCTCGTAATAGAGAAAATCGCACAAAGCAGTGCCAATATAATGAAAACGCCGCCTACCCAAGCGTTATATATAACAGATGATTTCTCAATAACAACTCCGCCTACTGTTGAACCGAGCGCAATTCCTAAATGAAGTGCAGAGTTATTTAAACCTTGCTGAATACCAGCTGATTCTGGCGCAATTTCAATTAAATAGTTTTGCTGTGCTGGCGAAATTGCCCAGCTCAGCATACTCCAAAGACCCATCATAATAATGAAGAGCGGGAATGAGAATGTCATCATCGGCAACATAAAGATTGCACATCCAAATACGATAATGATGGAAATAATACTTTTCTTCGATCCCCATTTATCAGCAAGCCAGCCGCCAAGGCCACCTCCAAGTACCGCTGCAATTCCGAAAATGAAGTAAAACACACTAATCCAATTTGCTTCAACATGCATCACATCTTTTAAAAACGGTGTTAAATATGCGTATAGCGTTAAATGTCCTGTTAAAAATAAAAATGATGTTAACTGTGCACTTACAATTTTTTTATCCTTTAACGTAGCAATTTGTTCTCTTATTGATAATACCGATGTCGCTGGTACTTTCGTTAAGAACAACGAAATACAAGCAATCGCCATAACCGTTAATATTGAAATTAATACAAATGGTGCACGCCATCCATATGCATTTCCGAGCACAAGACCTAGCGGTACTCCAAGTACGAGTGATCCACTAATACCCATGAAAATGATTCCAATTGCACGCGCACGGAAATGCGGCTCTACTACACTAGAAGCAAGTGTTACCGATAGTGCAATAATAAGCGATCCACTCGCTGCACAAATTACCCTCGAGAACATTAACATCTCGTAATTCACACTAAATGCCGAAATGATATTTCCAATTAAGAAAATTGATAATGCCACAACATACAATTTCTTTCTTTCAAACTTGCCTGTTAATGCTAATAAAACCGGCCCTGATAGAGCGAATACTACTGAAAATATTGTAATAAGCTGACCAGCTGCACTAATCGACACACCTAAATCATTAGCAACTAAATCAAGCGTTCCTCCTATAATTAGCTCAACCGTTCCGACTACGAAAGCCGCAATAGCTAAAATATATACACGAAAATTCAAGCCTTTCCCCACACTTTCTCTTTTGGTTACTACCATTATAGTAATCAAAAGAGAAAGTGGACGCAAGTACAAATTTTTTTATAGCAAAAAAGCAGGCGTATAATACGCCTGCCCTTCAATCATTAAACTCCAGTTTCTTTCTTCTTATTTAAGTACCAATATACCGGAAGTCCAGTAAATACAATTCCAATTGATAAGAAGCAGCTTACCGGATCGTTAATAATTGCACTTCCAAGTACAAACAATGACCCTAAAATCGCAACGATTGGTACAATCGGGAATAACGGTACACTATATGCACGCTCTTTATCCTTGTTACGTCTTCGTAAAATGAAGACACCAATAAACGTCATTACGTAGAAAATATAAATAATGAATACGGAAATCTCAGATAGCTTATTCGGATCACTAATAAGCATTAAAATAATTCCTAAAATGATTTCAACAGTAATCGCATTTGCTGGTGTTTTAAATCTCGAATTTTCTTTTGCAATAAACTTAGAAAACGGAAGGTGTCCACGCTCTGCCATCGACATCGGAATACGTGGGAACGTTAAAATCTTTCCATTTAAACAACCGAAAATAGAAATGATAATACCGATACTAATAATTTTCCCGCCATATTCTCCAAGTAACATACCCGCAGCTGTCGCTGTTGCATTTTCTCCAAGGTCTACAATTTTCGCTGCTGGTAATACATTTAATAACGCTAAGTTAATTAACACGTAAGCAGCTGTTACAATTAAAATCCCAACTGTCATTGCCTTCGGTAATAACTTTGTTGGGTTCTTCATTTCTCCGCCAATAGAAGCGAGTAAAATCCAGCCATCATAGGCAAATAAAGTTGCTAAAATTGCCATCCCGATACTTTGATTTTCTGATATCGGTACAACTACGTTGAAGATATCACTATTCCCTTTCCAAAACCCTAGCACAACAATTAATATAATTGGGATCATCTTCCCAACTGTCGTAACCGTTTGGACGATGCCCCCATATTTTGTTCCCAAACTATTTATAACGCCTAGGAACACAACTGTTCCAATTGCGATTGGTAAATTCCAGACTTTATCTAAATAGAAAAAATTAATCATTAAAGAACTAAAATACAAACCTAACGTTCCAATAATAGCTGGCCCATAAACAATTGTTTGCATCCAGCCAGATAAATACCCCCAAAAACTTCCGTAAATCTCCTCTAAATACGTATACAACCCACCATTTTTCGGAATTTGCGCTCCAATTTCGGCTACTGTTAAACCACTTGCTAACGTCAACAGACCACCAATTACCCAAGCAAGAATAGCCATATTAGAACTCCCTGAGTAATCTAATACGCTCCCTGGTTTCATAAACACACCAGACCCAATAATAGTTCCTACTACGATAGAAAGTGCTACTGTTAAACCAATTTTGTTTTTCTCATCATGATGCATGCTGCGTATCCTCCTTCCAATTCTAGTGTGATGCAAAAATGAAATAAAAAAACACTCCTCCCTAAAAAAGGGACGAGTGTTGTATTCGTGGTTCCACCCTTGTTTCAATTAGTAAAGTGACACACTTCACCAATTTCTCAAGTCTAAATAACGGTTTTTGCCGGCATGCAATTACTAGATATCCGTTCACTGCTGCAGTTCAGAGGTGGTAATCGATTTTCCCGTATTAGGAAGCTCACAGCCAAAGGCCTCCCTCTCTGATAATCGTAAAAAACTGATCATATCCTCATCATCACTTCTTGATGTCGAATTTTGTAGTTGTTTCCCATTATATTGAATTGTTATAAAAAATCAATATATTTTTTATATAACATAAGAAACATTTCTCTTCTTATATTATAACAGAAGTTCCGACACTTCTCTAATTCCCTAAAAATGGTATAATTCATGTAGGAGGTGTACTAATAATGATTGCTATTTTTTGTATCATCGCTACTGTTCTTTCTTTTATATTCGCTATCATGTATCGATATAAGTATCCTGGTTATAGCATTTTAGCGGTAGCTATTATACCAGCTGCTTCCTTCTACGTATTAGGTAAATACCAATATACTGAAGTGTTTATCGGTTTTGCAATCTTCTACTGCATCTTTGGATACATACTAACAATGAAAAGAATTTCAATGAATCATTAAAAGGGACCGATTTCTGCTTACAGAAATCGGTCCTCGCATTTGTCGTATGTACCTTTCGGTTGCCCACACGAAAGATACTACATAGTTCAATTATTTATCATCTTTTTTCATAAAAAATTTATGATTTGGAAGATCCACATTTAAATCTGCTAATTGTTTCTTTTCCTTTTCTAGAATCGCTTTCGCTTTTTCTTTTGTCGTCTCATCTAAGTTTGCAAAGATGTCTTCATGCTTCCCTTTCTCTGGAAGATTCACACCTAGTTTTGTCAATTCTTCTTTCGCTTGCTCGCGAGTTAATTTCCCGGACTTTTCTTGCTCAAAAATGGACTTCGCTTTTTCTTTTGTCGCCTCATCTAGATTCGCGAACATATCACCGTGCTTCCCTTTCTCTGGGAATTTCACACCTAGTTCTTTCAACTTCGCTTTCGCTTGCTCACGAGTTAGTGTTCCAGACTTTTCTTGCTTCAAAATTGCTTCCGCTTTTTCTTTTGTCGCCTCATCTAAATTCGCGAACATGTCACCATGCTTCCCTTTCTCTGGAAGCGTTACGCCTAATTCTTTCAATTTCTCTTTCACTTGCTCATGCGTTAATGCTCCGGACTTTTCTTGCTCAAAAATGGACTTCGCTTTTTCTTTTGTCGCCTCATCTAAATTCGCGAATATATCTTTGTGCTCACCTTTCTCTGGGAATTTCACGCCTAGCTTTGTTAATTCCTCATTTGCTTGTTCGCGAGTTAATTTCCCGGATTTTTCTTGCTCTAGAATCGACTTTGCTTTTTCTTTCGCCTGATCATCTAGTCCTGCAAACATTTCCTTGTGCTTACCCTTCTCTGGGAATTTCACACCTAATCCCTCTAACTGTTTCTTTGTATCATCCATAATCGTTTTTACTTTTTGTTTTGTTGCTTCATCTAAATTCTTCTTCGCAGTTCCTTTTGTAACTTGCTCAGCTGCTGGAGTATTAGTTGCCGCAAACGCTGGTATACCAGCTCCTCCTATAATTCCAAGTGATAAAGCACCTGCAATTGCTAAATATCCAACTGTTTTCTTCTTCATAGGAAATTTCCTCCTTCATATTTCTAAAGCATGTACACTTTCGTATACAATGCCAATAGTAATGTTGGTTTCTTAAAATTTCCTTAACGATTTAAATAAAAAACACCGCTCATCACGAGCGGCGTTTATCTAAGCTTTTTGTAATTGTAATTCTTCACGTTCCATTACTTTTCTTAATACAATTGTTTGTGTCATTGTAAATAAGTTACCTGTAATCCAATATAGCACAAGTCCTGATGGCGCCGCAAATCCCATAAATAGAATCATTGCAGGCATCATAATTTGCTGTATTTTCAGCATTTGAACTTGTTCTCCAGGCGTTACATTTGATTGGAACACCTTCATTTGAATAAATGTTGTTAACGCTGCGATAATCGGTAATATATGATATGGATCTGCATGTCCTAGGTTCACCCATAAAAATGAAGATGTACGAATCTCTTCAGTTCGGCTAATCGCATAATACAAAGCAGAGAAAATCGGCATTTGTATAAAGATTGGCCAGCACCCAGCTAACGGATTCCAACCGCCTGATTTCATTAGTTCTGACATTTCTTTTTGATACTGCTTTTGTTTTTCAAGATCTTTACCCACATCACCGTATTTCTGTTTCAGCTTCTGTAATTCAGGTTGCATTTTTTTCATTTTCGCTTGGCTACGATATTGTGAAACAGCTAATGGAATCATTGCTGAACGAATAACGAGCGTCATGATAATGATGGCAATCCCGAAGCTAGCACCAGGTATATGATGAGCAACAAATTGAATCATAAATGAGATTGGATATACGAAATAATGGTTCCAAATTCCCGTACTATGTGAATCAATTGTACCTGCATTACTGCAGCCAGATAAAATAAAAACAAGTAATAATGATAAACTAATGAGCCTAGCTCGGTATGATTTTAACATGTTCATTCCTCCAATGTTTCGTAATTAATTAGCGAAACATTGGTGTATACGGACCTACCTCGTCACTCTCTCCACTCGATTCTTGTCTGCGGACAGAACGAATCATTCCATATTTATAAAAAATAGAAAATAGCGGTACATTTCTTGTACCCTCTTCACACGTATCTACTAGTTTAAAAGCTCTCTGTCTACCGCTCGATGCTTGCTGACGCACAAAGCGAGAAACGTTAGCAAGAAAAAAGACTTCTAATACACAAAGCGCTGTCGTTACAAACGATATATATAGAATTGCATCCTGCAATAAAAATTCCATCGCTTCACATCCTTAATAAAGTCATTTTAGCATATTCAGCAAACATTCTCTATTTCCTTTTGTTCTCAAAAGTTTTTTTGCATATTTCCTCAAAAAATTATGCTAGAAAACCAATGTATTCGCTTTCTTTAGTATATTCACACGTATCTTTGAATAGGTTTAATTTGTTAGAAATTTATAAAATTTTTGCATTATAATAAAACTATTGCCAGTTTTTGAAAAAAGCTTTATTCTCTTCTTGTAATCAAAAATGAATATGGAGATGAAACATACTATGGGTCAACTAGGAGACGCCGATTACGTTCCCGACACCGCCTTTTTATCCTTCCCAGCAGCTAAAACATTTCATTTAGAATTTATCATACAGTTAGTTGTTATTTTTATAGCTTCTATTTTGTATGCAATTTCTATGAATATGTTTTTTATCCCGCATAATATGATTAGCGGTGGGTTCGCTGGTGTAGGGATGATTATCGGTTATTTAATGCACTACAATATCGGAGCACTTATCTTTTTACTAAACATTCCGCTTCTTATTTTAAGTCACTTTTACTTAGGAAAGAAGACAACCTTTTTAACGGCATACTTTGTGGCTGTATCATCTTTAGCGATGAACATTATCCCAGTACACCAAGTTTCAGATGATATTTTGCTGTCTTCTGTATTCGGTGGTGTCATCTGCGGTGCTGCCTCAGGGATCATATTCCGATTTGCTTCTTCAACAGGTGGTTTTGATGTTGTTGGATTGATTGTAGCGAAACATCGCGATGTTTCAATTGGAGCAATCATCTTTGGATTCAACTTAATCTTACTTGTTGCAGCAGGATTTATTTTCGGATGGGATATTACGCTTTATACGTTAATTAGTCGGTTTGTAGTCAGCAAAGTAATTGATGCCGTGCATACAAAACATATTAAATTAACGATAATGACAATTACAGAAAAAGGTGAGGAAATAAAAAGCTCACTATTACATCACGGCATACGTGGCGTAACAATGGTAGATGCTGTCGGCGGCTATACAAACCATAAGAAAAAAATGATTTACACTGTCGTAACTCGCTACGAGTTGGGCGAAATGAAACGTATTATCCGCCAAGTGGATAATAAAGCATTTATGAACATTACTGAAACAGTTGAAATTGTCGGCCGTTTCAAACGTATATAAAAAGGCGCAAGGAACTACAATTCCTTGCGTTTTTTATTTTTTACACTTATTACAAAATCAGATAATTCTATTATTGTATCACTAAATATGTTATAATAAAACTAGACTTACAAAAAAGAGTATATAGACTTGGAAGTTTCTCTTATTTTTATAAGCAAAAAGAAACGAGCAGTCGGGTATATTTCAGACACCATACACGTAACGGTTTAAAAAAACCGATCATCTTAGTTATTCTTCACTGATCTTTTTATAAAAGATACGTACAACTAAAATTCACTTCAATATACTATACCTACCTTTTTGACTTCCAAATCATCTTATTACATAAGGAGATGAACATATGAATCAATATATACGATACACACTAGCTGTCCTATTTGCGATCGTCGGCGGCGTGATCTGTTTCTGGACAAACACAGAGCTTGGAGAGAATATCATTTTTAATGGAATCGAAACCCTTGTAAGCGCTTCGATTTTAGGCGGATACATTTTCTTCCTCTTCAATCCAGAAGAAAATGCTCAAAAAACAATGTTATTAACAATGATCGGAATCGTTGGTGGATGTATTTCCTACTCAATGACAAACTATACATTACCACTTCAATTAAGCTCAGCTTTCTTCCATGGTCTATGGACTTGGTTTATCGCATTCTGCCTAGCAGACGTATTCAACCTATTACAAGACCACGAAGAAGAAAATGGTCAACAAATTGAAAGTAACTCTTAAGCTGGAAGATACTCTTCCAGCTTTTTTATTTTTACTGACTACTTTTGGATACCCCACCCGGAATTCGAAATGAAACATGTGCCCCACCTCGCACCTTGCTATTTTCTACCTGTATTATGCCGCCATGCTTCTCAACAATTGTCTTGGCAATATATAACCCGAGCCCAAAATGCTCCTTGCTTCCTGAACGCGACTGATCTCCCTGATAAAAACGCTGCAATACTTTCTTCAAATCCCCTTCTTGAAAACCAAGTCCTGAATCATATACATGAAACTCTACTGCGCCATGCCAAGCACATACTTTAACAAGCATCTTCCCTGACACCGGCGTAAACCGAACTGCATTCATCACGATATTATCCATTACTTGACTGATCCGCTCTTGATCAAATACTAAGTTTTGTACACCCTCATTATTTTCAAAGGTAACGTCCCACTCAATCTCTTTTTTCCTAGCTATACATTCATATTCTTCTAGTTTTTTAAGAAAGAATGGGGTTATATGCACTTTATTTAAACGTAATTGAAACGAGAAACTTTCTAACTCATTTACTGTTTGGAACTCCTCAAGAAGTTTTGTCATTCTGTTTGTATTTCGTTCAATCGTTTGTAAATACCGATGTAACAAGTCTTCATTTTTCCATAAGCCACTTTGCAAACCTTCTGTATGACCTTGTACAATCGTTAGCGGCGTTTTCAAATCATGAGAAATAGCTCTAATATATTCTCTTCTTTCTTCTTCTAACTCCCATTGCCGTGATAAACTTGTTGCTAATGCTGCGCGCATATTTTCAAACGAACCGACTAACTCACCAATTTCATTTTTCGCGTTGTATTCTAAATGAAAATCTAAATCCTGCTCTTGAATTCTTTTTGAAGCCTCTGATAATTCAGCGAGTGGTTTCTTTATTCTTTTTCCCATTCGGTTTGAAACAATATAAGATAAAATTGTAATGTATATAAAGGGCGAAGCTAAAAATAAGATTACAAACAAGGAGTCAACTGCCGAAGCAGTAGACATTGTCAAATGATAATTAAGTCCTATCGCTCCCCGTAGCTCCCCAGTCTTATCAACTAAAGGCAGATATGTCGTAACTTCAGTATCATCTTCTTCCTCATGAATATTCGTATTAATAACACTCAAAATTGGTCTCTCATTTGTTATTAACTTCTTTTTATATGTACCATAAGAAATATCTCCTTGCCTATTAACAATTTGATATTTAATTCCCTCTTTAGGGATAATTTTCTCTAATTCATTTCGCTCTTTTTCATTTAACAATAGGGCTCCTTTATCTTTTACATATTCTTTTATCATAGGAATTTTTTGTTCATAATAATTTGCAGGAAATACTTTTCCACTCTTCGTTAGCCAATACCAACCACTAGCTGCCGTTAAAACTGTCAGTATTAAACTACCAATTAAAACTATTAAAAAGCCAATTACTAGCTGTTGTTTAATCCTTAACCTTTGCATCAATTCTGTACACTCCACTTATATCCAATTCCCCACACAGTTTGAATATATGTATATTGTCTATCATATACACTAAGCTTTGTTCTAATTTTCTTTATATGCTCAACTACAGTAGAGACATCACTTTCACTATCATATCCCCAAATCTTTTCAAACATCTGCCCTTTCGTCAAAACTTGGCCAGCATGAAGTGCTAACATTTTCACAACTTCATACTCCTTTTTTGTAAAGTGAATTTTTTCTTTACCTAATAGTATTTCATAACTCTGCAAATCTATTACTAAATCGCCATAACGCATTAAATTCTTTTGCCCCATCATTTGCAATTCTGTCGTACGGCGCAAATTAGCAACAATTCTAGCTTTCAACTCTTTTAAACTAAACGGCTTATTAATATAATCGTCTCCACCAATCAATAAACCTTCTATACGAGACCGTTCACTACTATCCGCACTTAAAAATAATATAGGGCATGCATAAGACTCTCTCATCTTCTCGCACACTTTAAATCCATTCATATCAGGCAACATAACATCTAAAATAATGAGATCCACGCTACTATCTAATTTTTTCAAAGCTTCTTCACCACTTAATGCACTTCTTACTTCATAGCCTTCCATGGCAAGACTGTCTTCAATAAATGTAAGAATATCTGGCTCATCGTCTACAAGTAGTATTTTGTCCGCCACAGTAAGTCCCTCCTAATTAAATACATCTTTTTTACACCAACTAAACATAGCCGCTATTGCACATCCTCCTAAAATTGTACCATTTATTAGGTAAAATATGGCTTTCTTCTCACTTAATATTCTTAAAATTGATTCACTTCCCATTACAAAATAACTTATTTCTTCATTCACATACAAACCAGCTACTAGTAAACCAACTATCACAAAATATATAATGATAGCATTTTGAAACCAAAGGCTTACAAAGCTACTCAACATGATTAAAGCACTTGCGATAAACCATAATATTAAATAATATTTCACAGTATATAAAATAGAGGCACCCGTCCCATAAATGACTTGTTTATCCAAAAAGATCGTCTCCTCTGCATGCCTTATAAAAAATGTTCCATATATATAACTCTCAATCAATGCCAGTAACAAAAATAAACTTACGATACTCATTTGAGTCATCCATTTTGCCAATAATAATTCCCACCTACTTACCGGACGGATCATGACAAGACGATATGCGCCAGATGAAATTTCACTATTAAAGCTATCAATAAATAAGATTGGAAAAATTAATAAGAATAGAGTAAAATACCATTCTCTTGTAACTGCAACAGGAAAATTTAAATTACTTAAGATTGCTTCCGTCCCTTTTGTATCGTAAATAGCAACTCCAAAAGTATGAACCCATACACTGTGTAAAATAAGTAGCAGTACAAAAATAACAATTAATACTTTCGTCTTCTTTCTATCAAAAATCCGTTCAAATTCACTTATAAGTATTTGTCTCATTCTTCACACCTCACACAAAATTATCTTTTTTTCCTATCCAATAAACTGTTACAGCATTACAAATAACAATGTATATAAGTAAAATTACAGATCCAAAAAGAATCATTCTTGAACTACCAGATAAAGATATAGCAATTCCTTCATGTTGTAATTTAATTAAAGAAGAATAATTAATATAAAGAAAAGCCGGTGATTTCCCTATCACTAACGCCATGGCTGGGTATCCAAAAGAAAATATAATAAATCCCATACCAAGTAGTGTTGCACTTGTTGTCGATTTACTTACAACCGCTAGCATAATTAATATGCTAGCCATCGCTATTAAAGTAAGATAAGCAATTCCATAATAAGAAATACAGTATAAGAAAACGCCAAGTGCATTCATTTTTTCCGTGAAATAAAACAAAAGAATACTTGGTTCATGCTCAAAGAAAATATAGCCAATACAATAACTACAAATAAAATAGACACCTATAAATAGCAAACTTACTGCTAATATCGTAATTATTTTCGCAATAAGAACCTCAGAATACGTGTATGACCTTTGTATTACCATCCGAATTTGACCGCTATGATACTCTTGAGCAAACACAAGGACAATCAAAACGAGTAAAACAAGATTACATATACTCATAAGCATTTCAGATAATGCAAGTACAGGGAATGAATTCGCATATGTATAATCAACTGCTGTCCTTTCTACCTCTTGATTATGTTTCAAATAGTACTTCGCAGCCCCAAGTAACATCACCGGTATCATCAAAAAACAAAGCCATGTTACTTTCTTTGCCCAAAGCCGTCCCCATTCAGAACGTACTAACATCGTCATGAGCTCATCATCTCCACGAAAGTATCTTCTAATTCTTTATCACTTCCTTGTAACTCTTCCGTCGTTCCACGCCATATTAGTGACCCTTCTCGAATCATGACCCAGGAATTACACATAAGCTCCAACTCACGAATTAAATGACTAGAAATGAAAAAAGTAATTCCCTTCTCACGCTGTAAGTCGAGTACAATTTTACGAAGTTGCTTAATTCCAACTGGATCTAATCCATTAGACGGTTCATCCAAGATGATAAACTCTGGGTCCCCAAGAAGTGCCTGCGCAATTCCTAAACGCTGCTTCATTCCTAACGAATACGTACCAACTTTATCGTCAGCGCGATTTTCTAAACCGACGATTTCTAATACTTGCTGCACTTTTTTTTCAAGAACTTCTCCACCAGTATGTAACGTAATCCTACCTAGGTTGCGTAGATTTTTTCGCCCTGACATATAAGGAAAGAAAATTGGTGCTTCTACAATTGCACCTACATGCTGAAGAGCTTCTTTCCGATTTTTTTGTACGCTAATGCCATTAATTAAGATTTCCCCTTCATTCGGTCGAATTAACCCCATAATCGTTCGAATCAGAGTCGTCTTCCCTGAACCATTCGGCCCAACAAAACCACAAATTTCATTTTTATAAACAGAAAAAGACATGTGACTTAACAACGTTCTTCCCTTCACTCTTTTCGTCACATCTCTTACTTCTAAAACCTCTTTTTTCATTCTTATCGCCTCCTTGCTACTAGAATAGACGGTAAAAATAAACATTTTATAAACAAATAAAAAGAAGTTACCCCCACGGCAACTTCTTTTCCATATACCCCATCCGGTACTTACCGGAATATATCAACGATTTTTTCATTATATCGATTCAATGACATCCTTCGATAACCAAAACGCACAACATACCCTATCCCCCAAGCAGCTTACTGCCGAACTCTACAATTAAAAAGATAATTAATAGGACTGCGAGTATTTTTACTGCTACATATGCCACTTTAAAAATTACATAAATGAGTAAGACTAGCAAAATAATCGCTAAAATTTCCATATATAACTCCTCCAAACTTTGCTCTTCTTACCTCATTTTACTCGCCCCGAACTTTTTATGGAACGGCATAAGATTACATATAGAAAAGAGGATACCTCACCCATCGTAAGATACCCTCTCCTTCAACTGCTCGAACCACTCTCTATCCAATTGTAAATATCCTATTTCACTCTTCTCAGCGCTCTTCAATTCTTTATCCGCTTTCTTCATATAAATATGGCATGCTTCCATATCTTGCTCTAAATATTTGATAACTCCTTGTGCACGGTAATACCCATGTAAGTCCAGCATTGTAATTGCCTTCGCATGATTCTTCGCTTCTTGCAAGTAAAGATTTTCCTGCTGATAAAGTA
Source organism: Bacillus sp. RC252 (assembly GCF_044909215.1). NCBI lineage: Bacteria > Bacillati > Bacillota > Bacilli > Caryophanales > Bacillaceae > Bacillus > Bacillus sp. RC252. The sequence goes on from NZ_JBIYDV010000001.1 coordinate 114,044, forward strand.
CTCTATATAAAAGATACCAACTATGAAAACTACCAACAAAATATTTATTTTCTTTTGTCACAGGTAACTGCACAATTTTCTCTAAATGCACTATCGCTTTTTCCATTCCCTCTTGATCAGCTCGGGCATAAAATACGAGCATAAGTCCGCTCATTATTTCTCTTATACTTTTATCCTCTTTTATTTTTTCTTCACTAATTTCCACTAATCTCTCATCCCAATCTTTCGGCCGTTTGTAGCTTAATAATTCACCCGATACTTGAATATTATATAAATGCCCTCTAGCCCTTTCATCATCTTTAATTAAAATGAGAAATTGCATGCCATCGCTCAGGAATGTTCCTTTTATCGGCACTATTGTAACGGCAAAAATCGTAAAGTGTAAAACGGAAAAATATAAAAGATATTGATAATAACTAACCATGTATATGTAACCTGAAGTAATACCGAATAGTACACTTGTAATCGGTCCACCTAAAGTCATCCAGGCCCATTTTTTTGAGAGGTTCGGTGTGTGTGTGGAAGGCGGCACTAACATTGCAACGCCACCTACATACATCCATATTTTATTTTCTCGAATTCGTATTTTCCCTTTTTCTTTTTGAACAGTAATAGGTCCTACTGTCATAAACTTAAATTTCAAACCGCACATCAAACCGAATATTACATGCCCTAATTCATGAATAGCTAACACAAGCAATGCAATCCCGAAAAAGGCCCATATTTCTATAATTTGCTGTACTTTTTCTATTCGAATGAATCCGTATAAGGCGGAGCAAACGAAAGCAACGAACATTGAAAAAGCAGGTCTTCTTAAAATGTCCACCGTTTTTCTCCCCTTAATAAATCATTTTTTTATGCATTTCGTACATATATGTTCCAACATGTAATACCCAAACGAACGAAATCATAATGACCATAAAGAAGTCTTTTCCATCTAAAATTGCATACGCAATCGCCGCCAACCACGCACAAGCAAGTGTCATGTTTGTATATTGATATGCCTTATATCCCGCTTCATGAACAATTTGCTTTTGCCCTTCATCTGCATTCTTTGCCCACATTTCCATTGACTGAGAATACGTAACACTCTGTTCTGGATATAGAGCGTTATATCTTTTCCTCATTACAGATCCTAACCAAGTTATAGCAATAAAGCACACTGTAGATACGACAATACTTACACTAACAAAGAGCAAGTTCCCCTCACTTGTATACGTTCTATAAAAAGTGATAACTGAACAAACAAACCATGATGGAATAATAATTTCCATTACTCGAAAATAAATAAGCGCTATCCCTAATCTTCGTCCCTTAACATTTTCTTCTTCATCTTTCGTTTGTGCGAGCGCTCTTGTACGCTTCCAAATATAATATATAATCGCTACGCCAAATACACTCATCATAGCAATGCTAATAACAGGAGGTATTTTGCTATTACCCTCTGTTGCAATATCCCCTACTACATACCCTATAAACCCACCAAAAATTGCTCCTACTAACAACTTCAATATAGCCGTCATTTTCCCCTTACCCTTCATCTCCATCTTCCCCCTCCACTAACGTAAATATTTCCTCCACTGGTACATTGAAAATTTGTGCGATTTTTAGCGATAACACAATAGATGGTGCATAATCTCCACGCTCAATTAAACTAATGGTTTGCCGTGATGAGCCAATCGCTTTCCCTAAATCCCCTTGTGATAAACGATGCTTTGCTCGAAATTCCCTCACTCGATTTTGAAGCTTCATGTCTTCCCTCTTTTTCATTTATTTAATTAAAATTGTAAATAATATCCTTATATTTGTCAATTATAATTGTCATTTTGACGTTAATAATTGACAAAATACCTTCTATATTATCACCTACATAACTTATATAATGAATATAAAATACTAAACATGCGAGGTTACATATGAATAAAACATCTATTCTTTCTTATGTTCTCACTAAGCTTACAGCAGCTTGTTTATTCTCTTTATTACTTGCTATTCTCACACTTTCCGGCAATAGTGGGCTAACAAAATATAAGTTATTGACCGGGGTACCTGAACTACTCTTTTCTTTACCTGCACTTGTCCTTATTTCTTATGCAATCCTTTGTTCCGTTTGCATAGATAAAGTAAAGTTTAAAAGTTACCGCACCTTAAAAACATTAGGTCTTTACATTCTTTGCGGTTATATATTCTTTCTTCCATTCCTATTCTTTCAAGAAACAGGTTTTCTTTTTTTACTTTTTGCAGGATCTATCGGAGCACTTTTTTCTGTTTTCTTCTATTTATGCTCACTTATAACAAAAAAGTTTATATGGATTGGATATATCATCCCTAGTGCTATATTTATTGCACTCATCATGATTAACTTCATTGATGTCACGCAGAAAGAGCAATGGACAGAGAAAAGGAGCCAAAACTCTTTCGAAGCATCTTTTCAACATTTTAGTGGTGAACATAAAATTCCGATTGAACTAAAACGAGGTGACATATTAGAATTCACCATTGAATCACCATCTGGAAATCCCAATGGCTACATGGATGACATAAAAATGGCTAGTGAATTTCAAGAAGAAGAAAATTATTTAGCTTCAGCCGGCCCTAATACATACCATTTCGCGGCAATTAAGACAGGAACTTATTACATTATAGTTAGCGGAGATCAATTAAAAGGAAAGTTGAAAATAGATTGGAACATAAAATAAAAAAGGCAGTGCTTTTGCACTGCCTCCCTAAAATCTGACATAGAATGGATTCCATATTAACTTGCGTTTTGTAAAAATACTCGTTTTAGTTGCTTGCGGAAACGAATGCTTAACGTAATTGCTACAATGACAATCGCTCCGAAAATGATTTTGCCGATATGATCTCCTAGTAATCCGAAAATATCATGTAAGTTACCACCTAACCAGTAGCCACCGATTAAGAAGAATGATACCCAGAATAAAGCACCTGAATAAATTGTAATCGCAAAGCGGCGAAACGGTAAGTTAATGATACCTGCAAAGTATCCTGTAAAATGACGTACACCAGGAATGAAAAAGCCAATAAAGATAAGGAAATATCCGTATTTATCGAACCACATTCTCGTTAAATCAATTTTTCTTTGTGTTAAAAATACGTACTTCCCGTATTTTTGAACAAAAGGCATACCAAGCTTATTTCCTAAAAAGTATTGGATTGTCATTCCTACACTTGTCCCAATAAAGGATAGGATAATTAAAATAGGTAAACTTAGATCACCCTTCTGTGCTAAAAACCCCGCATATGCTAATGTTGGCTCTCCCGGAAACGGAAGTGCAATATATTCTAACAGCAAGCCTACAAGTACTACATAATACCCATATTGCTGAAATAATTCATGAACCCATTCCATGTCATCTCCCCTTTCATTCACGTACAACTTGTTACTATTATTGTATAAAAAAATTGTCGAAATAACTATCACAATAGCTTACATTTTTATTACATTTTTGTAAGGCTCATTCTAAAGTTTTTTGTTCTCTATTTACTTATATCTATTAGCATTTAAAAACAAGCTAACAACTATATATCACGCGAAGGAAATCCATTAATATACATTTTCCATCCAGTTTTTAACTCTCGAAAACCACCTTATTTTGTTCTCTATAAAAAACCACCACAAACTCATATGAACTTCATATTAGCTTCATATACGTATTGTAAGATTATATCGGAATTTGTTGAAAAATTTAGCTAATATATGACTAAACATTAAACTGAATAAATATAAGTCGCTTTTCGAAATTGAAAAAAGGGTGAATAAGAAATGGAAGCTTATAAAATGCACGATTTTATTAATACGAATGTTGAATCTCATCAAAATGAAACCGTTTTTAATTTACAAATATGTGAAACAAATGAATTTGACGTAAGTTTAACAAAATCTACAACGCTGTCTTTTATCGTTTCAAAAAAGAACATTAAGATCGTCACGAGAAAATGGGTTAATTCAAATCAAGAAAGCATGATTGGCAAAAGCTACATCATTCCAACGAAAGCTTTTCACTATTTCTTACCGATTATTTCTGAAACTGAAGATGAACTAAATATTCGAGTTCAAGGTTTTGGACTACATGGTGAGCTGTTATTAAATGAAAGATTACTTATTGATAAAAACAACAAATGTAATACAAAGATTACTACCTTCTTTGAAACATTAGATGAAAATGTCAATCAAGCATTACGAGGATTACAAATTCATTGTATGTAAGACTACTACAATAAGTAAAAGGAGAATATAATGAAAAAACTATTATTAAGTGCGCTATTATCATTAGGATTTTTAACTCTTCCATTCACTACTGCAGAAGCAGCTACGACGAAGGATCAGCTTATCGTAAACACAAAAATAAATAAAATGGATTATTATCAAGATGGAAAATTCATAAAAAGTTTCACTGTCGCTACTGGAAAAGCAGCAACACCAACACCTAAGGGTACTTTTCAAATCGTAAATAAAATTAAAAACCGTCCTTACTATACAGGAAAAATTAAAGGCGGCGATCCACGTAATCCACTTGGGGACCGCTGGCTCGGATTAAATATGGCAGGAACTTACGGAACAACGTATGCGATTCATGGAACTAACAATAATCAAGCAATCGGGAAAGCAACAACACTTGGTTGTATTCGTATGTTTAACAATGATATTCACTGGTTATTTGAGCGCGTTCAGCAGCAAGCTACTGTCACTGTAAATTAGCCTAAGAACAAGATTTATGTGTAGCCAAGAATTTTATGTCTTGGCTTATTTTATTTATTCATTTACAGTAGCAAAGTAACTGTATTTACATATATAATAAAAATAGATTGCATTCAACATCATCGTAACATTGATAAACATGGATATTAAAATTATACAGTTATAATATTTTATAAATTTTACAATACATACTATAATAGAACTACTGTAATTCTGAACTATTCAGTGACACTAAACAATCCCCCTTGCTACTTTCATTACTATTTTATAGCGGGGGCTTATTATATGTATAAACAATCTGAGTCATCCAAAAAATGATGAATTCGAATATTGCAGTAAAAAGCGTTATTTAGGAGGTGTTACTATGACGCATATACTGGTGATTGAAGACAACCCAGATATACAAGAACTTATTCGTGAATTTCTAATGGCACAAAACTTTACTGTTGATGTAGTTGGTGCTGGAACAGAAGGCATTCTTCTTTTCCAAAAAAATTCATACGATCTTGTCCTCCTCGATGTAATGTTACCAGATATAGATGGCTATAGTATTTGTAAAATTATGCGAGGACAATCTGATGTACCAATCATTATGTTAACAGGCTTACATAATGAAGAAAGTGAAATTAAAGGATTTGAGTTAGGTATTGATGACTATATTACAAAACCGTTCCATTACACCGTATTTATAAAACGTGTAGAAGCTGTATTAAGAAGAGCAGCAACAAAGGAAGCAGAAGCTGCAACTATACTACAATTCCATGAATTGATGTTAAATTCTACAGCATATGCCGCTTATGTTCATGGTAATCAAATTGAATTGACTACAAAAGAATTTGAAATTATATATACTTTACTGCAAAATCGGGGAAAAGTACTATCAAGAAGTGATTTGTTGAATAAGGTATGGGGCTATGAACATTATGGTGATGTGAGGGTTATAGATACACATATTAAAAACTTACGAAAAAAATTAGAAATTCCTTATATTAAAACGGTGAAAGGCATTGGCTACAAAATCGAATCGTAGCAAAGACAACATCACCAAAAATATATTCATCAAAACCCTATTGTTTTGTGTTCTTTTATCAATTTGTCTTTATCAAATCATTTATTTTCTAGCCTCAAATTACGATAAAGATCGTTTGAAAGCTTCTGGAACGCAAACTGCGGAACAAGCGGAATCAGACAAACAAAACGACCAAATTAAAACAAAGCAAAATAAAGCTGTGTCAGAGAGTAGCATCTCTAATTTTCAATCTTCTCAAATAGACATGAAAACACTCTCTACAGCCATCAATCATCTTTTGCAGCCTAGCCAAACTGCAAAAGCAAAAGAACATGCACAAAATATTCCGGGGAAAAGTAACACAACGTCTTCACTTACAGAAGCGGGAAAGCAAGTTACTAACAATGATGCCTTACATACACAAAATGCAGCAAGTAAAGCAAATGATACACATGATAATCCAAAGTTAACAGATGTGTTGCAGCAGTTAGCTCCACATATTGGGGCGACAATGCTTGCATTATCTCTGCTTGGATCTTTAATCTACGCAAAAATAATCGCCAAACCTTTCCGATATATGAGCGATGCTTTAAAAGATATTATGAATCTTGATTTCTCAGATAAAAAGCTACTTAACAAAAATACAGATCAAACAGATTTTAATTTGCAAGTAACTGCCTCACAAGTACCTACTATTGTGAAAAATTTACATGAAAGCAATCAAGATTTAAGAAATGAACTCAAGAAGGAACAACAGTTAGAACAATCTCGTAAAGAATTTATGTCTATGATATCCCATGAATTAAAAACACCAATCGCAGCCGTTATGGGACAACTCGATGGCATGATTCACGGAATTGGCGCTTATAAAGATAGAGATAAATATTTAAAGCGTTCATATGAGATGATGCAAGATATTAACATATTAACGGAAAAAGTGTCAGAATTATCCAAAATACAAAACCCTCAATTTAAACCAAATTTAAAAGTTATCTCATTAACTAATATTATTGAGGACGTTATAAAGAAAGTAGATTATTTTGTATCTGTAAAACAATTAAATGTTCAATCTAACATTAAACAAGATGTACAAATTTTAGCTGATCCTAAATTTATGCAAACTGCTATTTTTAACATTATTTCAAATGCAATTCATTATACAATTGACCATCAGCATGTATATATAAAACTTTATGAAAAGCCAAACGGTTACGCATTAGAAGTATTAAATACAGGTTCTCAAATTGATGAAGATAAACTTGCCCATTTATTTGAACCATTCTATCGCGCAAATCCTGACAAACATGGCTTAGTACAAGGTAGTGGTCTTGGGTTATATATTGTAAAACAAATATTAGATAAACATCAGTTTCCTTATGGAATACAAAACACACCTCAAGGTGTAAAATGCTCCATTGTATTCCCAAAAGCAATGTAAAACCTACTCTAATTTCATACCCCAAATTCATACTTCGTATGAATGGCGGAATTTTGTAGAGTATCTAACTCTGTTTCGTTCGCCCGTTATCCTTATTTGGATAGCGGGCGTTTTTTATTATTTAAAAGGAGGATTTTTATGGAGAAGTTTAAGTATTCATTACTAGTTTTATTCGGCGCTTGTAGCTACGGCGTACTTTCAACTATTTTTAAACTCGGATTCATCGACGGATTTTCCGCACACCAACTACTAGGAGGGCAATATGTCTTCGGATGGATTGGACTACTTTTACTCGTTCTGTTCTTTTCACGTCATAAAGTATCAAAAAAACAATTCTTTTCGTTACTAACAGTCGGCACAACAATGAGTATGACAGGTATTTTCTATGCTATTTCCGTAGAAGAATTGCCAGCCTCTATCGCTGTCGTTTTACTCTTTCAGTTCACTTGGATTGGTGTAGTCATCGAAGCGATTGCCAACCGGACATTCCCAAGCCGTGAGAAAGTTATATCTATTATTATTTTATTTACTGGTACATTGTTTGCTGGTGGAGTATTTGAAGGTCTTGGACAAAACTTTTCTACGAAAGGTATTATTTTCGGACTATTAGCTGCCGTCTCTTTCTCATTCTATGTATTTGTAAGCGGGCGCGTTGCTACAGATGTTCCGCCTTATACGAAAAGCTTTCTTATGACAACGAGTGCTACTCTTATTGTATGCTTATTTTTCCCGCCTACCTTTTTAACGGACGGCGCTTTACAAGCAGGCCTATGGAAATATGCTTTCTTCCTTGGACTGTTCGGGGTTATTATACCTGTCATTTGTTTTTCAATTGGGGTACCAAAAGTCGGAACGGGACTTGGTACAATATTAGGTGCAGCTGAATTACCAACAGCAATTATCGCTTCTATTACACTTGTTCATGAAGTTGTATCGCCAATGCAGTGGATTGGGATTGTGGTTATATTACTCGGTATTTTCACACCACAACTACTTACTGCTAGGAAAGAAAAAAAACATAATCGTGTTCATAGTGCGTGACAACATCAACTTGTATATAAATGTGAATAAAGTTACGATATGTTAAACTTTATTACTACCTTTAAAATAACATATGATATTGCGGCTATTATTCTCGTAATCCTTGCTGTGCTTTTCTTTTGAAAGATAAAAAAGAGGGTTATACAACATAGCAAAAGACCTTTCATTTATTTGAAAGGTCTTTTCCTTATATTTCACTTTACCGCTCCATATAACTTCTCTACCTCATGCTCAATTTGTTTTACATCGATTCGCTCAAATAATGGCTGCACATTATCAATTCGGTTTGGCAACGTATTTTGAGGTTCCCAATTTACTTTAACACTCGATAATGTATTTCTAACTCTTTCACTTGAAAACGGTAAAAATGGTTCAAGCAGTTGTGCAAAGTTTGCTATTAGGTAAACACAATTATAAATTGTTTCCTCACATGAAACTGGGTCGTCTTCTCTTTGTTTCCAAGGCTGCTTTTCATCAAAGTATTTATTTGCAAAGCGTACTGCATCAAATATTGTTTCTAGTGCCACCTTAAATTTAGTTTGTTCAATCGCCCCTCCTACACTTTTATATAATCCTTCTACTTTATCTTTCAGCTCTACATCAATACTTCCCTTCGGTACAGTACCACCATAATATTTTTCAATAAACTTTAATGTCCGGTTCACAAAGTTCCCGTATGCACCTAACAATTCACTATTATGACTGTAAATGAATTCACGCCATGAAAAATCAGTATCACGATTTTCTGGTGCGTTAACTGTTAAAAAGTAACGAATAGAATCGGGATTGTAGCGTTCTAATATGTCAGGCACCCATACTGCCCAGTTTTTACTTGTCGATAATTTTCTTTTTTCTACTGTTAAATACTCATTCGAAACGATATGACGCGGGATCGCTTCTTCTCCTATTCCAAGTAATACCGCTGGCCAAATGATTGAATGAAACGGAATATTATCCTTACCATGTACATAATATGTTTTCGCTTCTTTATCCCAAAACTCTTGATCATCTTTCCCTGTTTCTTCAGCCCAATTTTTACTCGCCGAATAATATCCTGTCACTGCTTCAATCCATACGTAAATTTTCTTATCTTCATATCCTGCCACTGGAATTGGTACCCCAATTGGTAAATCACGTGACACTGCCCTATCTTGTAATCCTTCCTTTAAATATCTCTCTGTTAATTGAATTGCATTGTCGCGCCATGTTCCTTTCTGCTTTGCAATTTCTACGGCCTCTTTAATTTGTTGCTGAAATTTATGCAATGCAAAATAGAAATGCTCTGTTTCCTGTACTGATGGCGTATTACCACATAACTTACATTTCTTTTCTAACAAATCGAGTGGATCTAAAATAGCGGAACAAGCATCGCATTGATCGCCCCTTGCTGCTTCATGACAATGCGGACAAATACCTTCTACATATCGATCCGGTAAAAATTGCGTACACGTTTCGCAATAAGCTTGTTCAACTACTTTTTTATAAATATAACCTTCTTCTAATAGTCGCAAAAAGACTTTTTGAACAGTTTCATGATGATGCTCGCTATCTGTACGTGTATAGCAATCATAAGTAAAACCAAGGCTACGAAAACATCGCTCAAACTCTTCGTGATACTTATCAGCAATTTCTTTCACCATCACACCGTCTTGCTTTGCTCTAATTGTAATCGGTGTTCCATTACAATCACTTCCTGAAACATACAACACATGCTCACCTTTTGCCCTGTAATAACGTGCTAAAATATCTCCTGGTAACAAACTAGCAATGTGTCCAAGGTGTAACGAACCATTTGCATACGGCCAAGCGCCTCCAATAAAAATACTCATCTTATATTCCTCCTTTAAAATATAAAAAGCCCCGCCCTTATCTTAAAAAAGATAAGGGCGGGGCTGTATAAACAGTCGCGGTACCACCTTATTTCGTCAGTCATTCGCATAACTAACCTTAACAAGTACGGAGCTATATGCTCTTATACTGTGGTTTTGATAACGAGTACCAACTCTCGTCGCCGCCTACTATTATCATTTGATAAGTTCAGGACGAAGCTCAAAGGCCATTGTTCAAATGAATATTCTTGCTTCTTCTCAGCTACCGAAGCTCTCTGGAAAGAATGGTTCCATTCTACTTTTCCTTTTCAACGCTTTTATGTATAAAACGTATTTTACGACTTAACAACAGAAAAATCAAACTTTTATTCAAAAAAACAGGAAATCCTACTCATTCACCGAATAACTATACGTTCACAAAAGGAGTGATAAAATTGAATCAAAAACAACTAAGTACTATTAATGAAAAAAGCTGGAACGCAGCTGCTTATGAAGCTTGGACAAATCGCCACGGGGCGCCAGAGGATTATGCGAAAAAGCTCATGGAAAATCCCGTGCGCGAGGTAAATCATTATTTACCTTACATACAATCTCCAAAAGGAAAGCGTATTATTAATTTACTCGGATCAAAAGGAAATAAAGCAGTTGCTCTTGCTCTTTTAGGAGCCGATGTAACAGTTGTAGACATTTCAGCAAGTAATGAAAAATACGCAACCGAACTAGCCGAAGCTGCTGGTGTCTCTATCCAATACATCGTCTCTGATGTACTGGATGTAAATCTTTCCGAATCATTTGATGTCGTATTGCTGGAACTTGGTGTACTTCATTACTTTTTAGATTTAAAACCACTCTTTCAAAAGATTGCTAACTTACTTAAACAAGATGGAATGCTTATCCTTCGTGACTATCATCCTATTTACACTAAATTATTAGGTGTAGATCATCCATCATTTCGGGCCAATGGAAATTATTTCGATGAAGAATTGATTGAAGATGATGTTGCTTATAGCATTCTTCTTACAGAATCGCAGAAAGGATCATTACCGAAGACAAACATACGCCGCTGGACGTTAGGAGAAATTGTTACAACACTTGCGGAAGAACGTTTTAAAATTGAAAAGCTAGTTGAAGAACACGGGTCTCATCAAAGGTGGGTTTTCCCTTCTACTTCACCCGAAGGAATTGAAGAACGTATACCAGGTCTATACACATTAATTGCGACAACATGCAAAAAAGGATCCCTTCACGGATAGGATCCTTTTTTTGCATGCTTACGCATATAAGTTGAGGTTGGAGATTACCATAATTCTGTAGAATAGGACACAAGATATTTCAACATTCGTCTCTGACTTACGTCGTCAAAAAGGGGTATGACCAACATAACGAAGAGTAATGTTCAGTTGATAGTGATAATCGTTATCAACTAATTAGAAGTATACAGGATGTTATTTCAAATTACAATACCATTTCTGATTTTTATTTATGAATTTTTTGATATACAAATGTATACATTTTAAGAACATTTAATCACATTAATCTGCCATATTCCATTATCTGCTATAATTTTCATTGAACAGATTAATAACTTCTTAATTATGTTTTTATTAGTTTCGTTCTCAATATTTATAAATTACAATAAATAGTTTTTAAAAAGGTAGGGGTAACAATGAAATATGTTAGCATTCGAAAAAAACTACTGTTCACACTCTTAAGCATTTCTTCCTTATTTAGCATTGCTCTTATTGTTATTCTTTCATTCGCGATGAATCAAGCAAGTGAAATCGAAACATTAAAGAATGATGTATCGAAAAGAGCAACGATTTTAAAAGAACGTGGCGATTGGTTCCAAGCGCAAGTCGCTGGTTTACAAGAATATTTATTATCACATGACCAAAAAGGATTGGATAAATTCAACCGGGAAGGAAAAAAACTAGCTGATACTAGGGAGAAAGTAACAAGTGATAAAAAACTCCCAGAAGGAATGAAAGTGGCCATTTTAATGGGAGCAAAATGGCGCAGCGTCGTAGATAATGAAGTCCTCCCTCTTGCACGGGAAGGAAAATGGGATGAAGCATCCAAAATTGCTCTTGCTCAAACAGATTATGTAAATGATCTTTTAAGTCGTTTTACTAAATATGCAAATGAAGAAAATGACAAACGGGACGTATTAATTGCTGACGTAGAGTCTTCTTCATCCCTTATTCAATATATTATTTTCTTCTCACTCATTACATGTACATTAACGTCTATTCTATTGGCATGGTGGTTCTCTGGTAAACTCGTTAAACCGATTCGACAAATTGATGCGAAGTTAAAAGAATTAGCTTCTCAAGATGGCGATTTAACCGCTAGATTACACGTAACGAGTAAAGATGAAATTGGTGACATCGCAAATTCCTTTAATCAAATGCTTGCTAACTTACAGCGTATAATAAAGCAAGTTCAACAAACATCAACAAGTGTAAAAGAAGCTTCTGAAAATGTGTTTATCGAAACAACTGCTTCTATGGAAAATACCGCAAAAACTAAAGAGACTATGAATGCTCTTGAGCACAATATTCGTTCACAAGTTTCTAGCATTGAAGAAAGTTCAACCGCAATGGATGATATGGCAACGAGTGTTCAGCGCATTGCACAAGCTGCCTCTTCTGCCGCTAGCCTAGCTGTTACAACTTCTGAAAAAGCAGATGATGGAAATAAAGTCATTGAAAAATCTATTACACAAATGCATACAATTAACGAAGCTGTTAACGCTACATCACAAGTGGTAGAGCGACTCATTACACATACGAATCATATTGATACTGCACTTCAATCTATTTCTAATATTGCCGAGCAGACGAATTTGCTCGCTTTAAATGCTTCTATTGAAGCGGCCCGTGCTGGTGAACACGGAAAAGGATTCGCTGTTGTTGCCGATGAAGTACGAAAACTTGCTGAACAATCTCAGCTAGCAGCAAATGACATTAACCATTTACTTCATCAAATTCAAGCGGACACAAAAATAGCAAATGACATGATGACACAAGGTCAGTCAGAAGCTTCTGAAGGAATTACAGTCATTCGTACCGCTGGATCTTCATTCTCAGAAATTGTTAACCACATTAACAATTTCTCTACACAAATACAAGAAATGTCTGCAACTGCTGAAGAAATGGCCGCAAGTTCTGAAGAAATGAATGCAGCTTTAAATAATATCGCTTCTATTTCAAATGAAGTTGCTGCCGAAACATCGAAAACAGCAACTTCAGCTGGTGACCAAGTAAACAAAATGAGTGTCGTTGCTAAAAAATCATCAGAAATGAAAACAATTGTGCAAGAACTTGAAGTGCTCGTTTCTCATTTCAAAACAAATAGTTAAAATGAAAATTTCATTTATACTTCTACGAACTCTAAATTGTTAGAAAGAGCGATTTAGAGTCTCTCTTTTTTCACGCTAAAATATCTCTTTCTATCTCCCATTCTGTCTGCTATAATTCCTAAAGGAAAGAAGAAAGCTTTATTCCAGATGGAGTAAAGCTTTCTTTCAATTTTTTACATTAATTAATTAATTCTAATACTAAGATTTTACAAGGAGGATTTTTATCATATGAATTTTATTAGCATTCGAAAAAAACTAATGTTCATGATGGGAATGATTTGCGCTTTATTCGGCATCGCCTTAGCTTTTATTTTATTCTTTACCATGGATCAGTCTCATAAAGCTGAAACATTACAAAAAGAAATTTCTCCTCTTGCAACAGAATTGAAAGAGCGCGGAGACGCTTATCAAGTACAACTTTCTGCTTTAAGAGGTTATTTACTACAACATGATCAAGTCGAATTAGACAAGTTTAATGAGATGAGTAAACGTCTTGAAGATACAAAAGGGCAACTTCTTTCTAACCCTAACACTTCTCAGTCCGTGAAAAGCACAATGGAATTAGGATCCACTTGGAGAAAGTTCATTGAAGAGAAAGTATTCACTCTTGCAAAAGAACAAAAATGGGAAGAAGCTTTACAAGTAGCTTCTACAGAGAATGGCACTGTTTATAAAGTAATCGGTGATTTCACAAATTACACTAATGAACAAGCTAAATTACGTGAACAATCTATTGAAAAAATCGATCAATCTTCACTACGAATTGAATATGTTGTCTTCTTATCACTTGTTATTTGTATTGTAACTGCAATTATTCTTGCATGGTGGTTCTCTGGTAAGCTTGTAAAACCAATTCAACAAATTGATACTAAACTAAAAGAATTAGCCTCTCAAGAAGGCGACTTAACAGCCCGTCTACAAGTAAATAGCAATGATGAAATCGGTGCTATTGCTACATCATTTAATAAAATGTTAGAAAACTTGCAGCATATCATTAATCGTGTTCAAAAAACATCTGTAGAAGTACAAACAGCTTCTGAAAATATGCTAGAAAAGACTAATACATCACGCGAGGCAACAATAAGAGTTCAAAGCTCGATGTCCAACTTAAATTCAAGTATTCAATCGCAAACTTCTAGTATGGAAGAAAGCTCGACTGCGATGGATGATATGGCAATAAGTGTTCAGCGTATCGCTGAATCTGCTTCATCTGTAGCCGAACTTGCTGTAGCTACATATGAACACGCTAACGACGGAAGTACTGTTATCCAAAAATCTGTTTCACAAATGACAACGATACATGAAGCTGTAAATGCTACATCAGAAGTAGTCGAACGTCTAATCACCCATACGAAATATATTGATACGGCTGTACAATCTATTTCTAATATCGCTGAGCAAACGAATCTACTTGCTTTAAATGCTTCTATTGAAGCGGCTCGTGCTGGTGAACAAGGAAAAGGATTTGCTGTCGTAGCTGATGAAGTTCGTAAACTTGCGGAACAATCAAAAACAGCGGCAAAAGATATTAACCAATTGCTTCATCAAATTCAAAATGATACGGAAACTGCTAGCTCTATGATGTCTCAAGGCCGCTCTGAAGCATTTGAAGGCATTACTGTCGTTCGTGAGGCTGGTACTTCTTTCACAACAATTGTTGAACAAGTAAATAAAGTATCAACTCAAATGCAAGACATATCAGCAACTGCTGAAGAAATGGCTGCAAGCGCTGAAGAAATGAACGCTTCACTTAATAACATCGCTTCTATTTCAAATGAAGTATCTAGTGAAACAGCCGCAACGGCACAATCTGCTGAACAGAAAGTCATCGTGATGAATGAAATGACTCTCACTGCAACACAAATGAAACAAACAGTTGAAGAATTAGATCAGCTTGTATCTCATTTTAAAACTGAATAGCTTTTCAAAAAAATATTCCTCTCTCAGGGAGGAATATTTTTTTGAGCTCATTTCCTGCACTTATCCCGCATATCCGTTATAATGAGAACCGATATCATTAATATTTAGGGGGTGCTACACATGTCACAACAAGCATTTGAAGAAAAGTTATATGCAAACTTAGAAGCTGTTATTGACCCTGAGCTAGGTGTTGATATTATCAATCTCGGATTAGTTTATGACGTTACAGCGGATGAAAATAATAATGCTGTCATTACAATGACGATGACTTCTATCGGTTGTCCAATGGCTGGCCAAATCGTATCAGACGTTAAAAAAGTATTATCAACGAACGTACCTGAAGTAAATGAAATAGAAGTAAACGTTGTATGGAATCCGCCATGGACAAAAGAACGTATGTCGCGTATGGCGAAAATCGCATTAGGTATTCGTGACTAAATAAGGAAAAGACCTGACAATCCAGTCAGGTCTTTTTTCTCTTATTATTTTACTCCTACAGCGTCATAAGCTTTCGTTACAGCTTGTACCTCTTTAGAGTTTTTACCGAATAAATCTTCTGCTGATTGAAGTGCAGCTTGACGCATCATTTTGAAATCAGAGTTTGCAGTTAAATATTTTGTAAGAGCACGATAGTAAATTTTTTCTGTCGCTTCACGGCCCACTCCAGTTACTTTCACATTGTAATGCGTGCCGCCCTCAGACACTAAATACGCCGCCTTATTATTAATACTACTGTTAATATGAACGCCGCCATTATCAGCTGTTCCAGTATAACGTTTATTATAGTGATCTGGGTAACCTTCACCTGGTTTTAATGGGTTTGGAATAGATGCTGGATCCTTTAGAGAACGAAGTGCATCTCCAGGTTTACCAGGTGTATAAATATCAGCACCTAAATCCCAGCTCTTCTTCTCAACCATGACGCCCATAATATCAGATAACGATTCATTTAACGCTCCTGATTCATTTTTATATACAAGGTTTGCTGTATGTTCAGTTACAGCATGCGTTAATTCGTGGCCAATAACATCTAGCCCAGCTGATAATGGAATAAATGTCTTACCATCTCCATCACCATACATCATTTGTACACCGTTCCACGCTGCGTTATTCCAAGATTCACCTACGTGAACAGCAGAAATAAGTTTTGCACCTTTATCATCGAAAGAGTTACGGTTAAATGTCTTTTTATAATAATCATATACTTTTCCTGCATTCACATGCGCATCAACTGCCGCTTTATCTTCGAAGAACTTAGATTTACTTCCAATTTCTTCTCCTGTATATCCAAGAATTTGTGAGAATAAATTAAACCAGTCTTCGTTCATATTCTCTGCATCAAATGTATGGACACCTTGTCCTCGTGTACCATCAAATAAGTTGAACGCTCCTGTTTTCGTATCTTGAGCAATTTCAAATGATTGTCTAGCACCTAATACTCCGTAACCAAATCCAGTAATGTTATCTACAGCATTATATTTCTCAATAACATTTCCATTTGTTGCATCAACAAAGTAATGCCAATATCCTGGAGCTGGTTTCGAAACCGACGCTTTTACAAGATATGCAAGATAGTATTGACCATCTTTTTCATACACATATAAATCTTTTTTCACACCATCATAATTCTTTACTTTACCAATTTCTTTCTCAATATTAGCTTTTGCAATCGTTTCTGCTTGTTCCGCACTAATACTTGCAGATGTAGGAATATTTTTATCATCTAAACTCGGAATAACTTGTCCGAAAAATGCTTTTACATTGTTCTCTTTATCAAGCGTAACTGTTTGATCTGAACCATACACAGGAATGTTATTATGCTTCTCAACTAACTTCACATGTGTTGTACCAGACTCAGCATCTTTTTCTTCACCAACGATATTGAAATGTTTGTCAATATTTCCTGCTAGTTTAAACATATCTTTTTTACTCTCTAAATATTGAAAGACCGTCTCTTTTTTATCTAGTCCTTCCGGCGCTTTCCATTCTTCACCTATGTAAGCTGGTGTTTTAAACTCTTGGTGATACTGGATTTTTTGCTCTTCTGCTTTCGTCGTAGTTGCTCCAAATGCCCCAAACCCACTTGCGATAACAGTTAATGCTAATGCTGATGAAATTACTTGCTTTTTCAATCTAACACTCCCCATTTCCCTAAAAGTTTTTAACACCTTTATAAATATTCTGAATAATCTCTCTAATACCTGCTCTCAAAAATTGAGAAAGTTTTTTCTGATAATTAAACTCACCAAAAAGAGGACATCGAAAAACGATGTCCTCTTTCCTATAACTTTTCATTCCGCTATTTATATGCTGGAAAGCCACCACTGATTAAAGCCTCACTTTATTGCATTTTCATTTCAATTGCTAAATAGTGAGACTTCTCTTTCGCTTGAATGCGAATATATTCTTCTACAGCCTCCGCTGCATCACGCATTACAAGTGTTTCACCGTTTACAACGCTGCTACCTTCAATTTGTACAATGTACAATTGACGTCCTTCTTTAACAGGGAAATGAATTTCTTTACCAGCTTCTAATGATAAAGAATATAAATTTGCATCTTGGTGAATATGAATTGGTGCATCTCCATCAGAAGGAGATACCATATGGAACCACTCATTTTCACGTTTACTCCAATCAAATTTAAACTCACCATAGTTTGGTTTATGACCGTCGCGGTCTGGTAAAATCCAAATTTGCAATAACCGTAATGTTTCACTTCCTAAGTTATGCTCACTGTGAAATACACCAGTACCTGCACTCATATATTGAACATGCCCACGCTCAATTATCCCGCGGTTCCCCATACTATCTTCATGTGTTAATTCACCATCTATAACGTAAGAGATAATCTCCATATCACGGTGCGGATGCATATCAAAACCAGTTTGTGGCGCTATTAAATCATCATTCATAACACGTACTGCTCCAAAATTCATGTTGTTTGGATTATAATAATTTGCAAAGGAAAAATGAAAATGTGTATTTAACCAACCGTGATTTGCTCTTCCCATATTTTTATGATCAACTTTTCTAAACATATCCTTCACCTCATATTATCTCGAAATCGAGATAATTATTTTTAATTTTATCACTGCAACTTCTTCAGTAATTCTAATAATTGTTTTTGTTCTTCTCTATTTAACTTATCAAATTGCTCTGCTTGAAATGTTTCTTGCGGCGGGACTATTTCTTCATATAGAACCTTTCCCTTTTCTGTTAATGAAATATATTTCGTAGTACCTTCTTGTTCACGCTGAACCCAATCTAGTTGCTCCATCTTATTTAAAAGTTGAGTAACATTTCCTTTCGTAACAAACAACTTATTTCCAAGTTCTTGCTGCGTTAAACGATCGTTTCCTCCAATTTGAACTAATACATCAAACTGAGCGGCAGATACATTCCACTTTTTCAAATGCTGATTCGTCTCACGAATACTTCTATTATAAAAGCGTGATAAACGAAACCATAATAGTACTCCAAGTCTTTCCCCTGCTTTCATTCCATCACCTCGCTCATTTGATACTATTAGTTTAGAACTAAACTTATTAAAGGTCAACTACTTATTTTTAATTAGCAATAAATAAAAGCACAGTGATTTTTCTCCACTATGCTTCAGATTAAATTTCTATTTTTATATTCATCTAGCTTCCTCTCCGCGAAACGCCTCGCATCTTTCTCAATCCATCTTTCTTCGTATAGTTCATTTCCAACATATAGTACATCGTCCTTATGCTGCATCGCATGCCTGAATTCATGCAATAGCGTTTTGAGCACTTGCTCATATTCTTCCCACATACAAACGAAAATTAATTGTTTTTCTTTATGATAAAAACCACCTACTGGGAATAAAAACTCCTCTTCTTCTTCTCCTAATGATAAAAGTACATGATTCGCATCACACGTATCACAAAAAATAACTGGCGTTGCACTTACTTCAATAAGAGAAAACAAATCATTTCTTAACTTTTTGACATCCCAAGGAAGCTCCGAATCCAACACATACCAATTCTCGACTTGTTGATATACATTTTGAAACTGGAGTTCCATTTCTCAATAATCCCCTTCCTAAACTCCCTTTTCCTATATATATGCCACAATATGGTAAATATTAAACATACACTTTCATCCTTTAAAAAATGACAATAAAAAAGAATCTATGTCAGCATAGATTCTTTTTCCGTAATCACTTTTTTTTCATCATTTTTTTTAATATAAAATAACCAATTGCACAAACAATAGCAGCAAGTGCAAAGTATTTCACATATGGCCCAGCTACTTTATTAATACTTTCCCACTCTGTTCCTAATTTAAAACCTAAATATACAAATACAATTGACCATGGAATAACAGCTAGTGTAGTTAGCGTAATAAACTTAGCATGTGACATTTTCGCAATACCCGCTGGTATCGAAATAGCATGACGCACAACAGGAATAAAACGCGCTGTAAAAATAACACCAGTTCCGTAACGATTAAACCACGCTTCAGCATAATCAATATGTTTCTTCTGAATCAAAATATATTTTCCATATCGCTCAAGAACAGGTCTTCCTCCGTATCGACCGATCCAATAAATGAATAGTTGTGCGATTACACCACCAATTGTACCGAACGCGACAGCCCCCCAAAATGTAATGCTTCCTGTTGATACTAAATAACCTGCATAAGATAATACGATTTCACTTGGGATAACCTCTATCATTAATCCCAGCATAATTCCCCAATAACCAAGTCCTTCTAGAAAAACTAAAACTGAATGAATCAACTCTCCTAACATCATTTACCTCTCTTTACTGTTTTCATTGCAAAAAATAAAAGTACAAGCAGTAAATATCTTGTACTTTTATTTTTTCAAAATTTATCTAGTCTTCGTATCCCACTTAAAGATTTTATTTAAAAATTTATATACATTCTTTGACTCTTTCGTCAGAAGTGGACCTAAGATCGATAGTATAAGCACGTATAGTGCTGAGAATGGTTTCAATACCGACATTAACCCACCCGCGATACCGATATTAGCCATAATGATTGAGAATTCTCCCCTTGAAACGATTGTTAATCCAATATTTGTTGATGCTTTATGAGATAATCCAGCTTGTCTTCCTGCAATCATCCCTGCTACAAAGTTTCCGATTATCGTCAGAAGTACAGCACCTAACGTTAACCATATTGCTCCGCCCAATGAAAACGGATCGATACTTAATCCGAAACTGAAGAAGAAGATAGCTCCGAAGAAGTCTCTAAATGGAACAACAAGATGTTCAATTCGATCACTATGCTCTGTCTCAGAGAAAACTAACCCTAAAAGAAGTGCCCCGATTGCTTCTGCAACGTGAATTGTTTCTGAAAAACCTGCAATAAAGAACAACGAAGCAAATACTACAATAATAAAAATTTCATCTGAACTAATATTGAGCAATCTATTTAATAACGGCGTTGCTTTTCTAGCCACAATAAAGAATAGAAGCATATATCCTAAAGCAATTCCAATTGAAGTAAGGGCACCTAAGAAGGAAGCGTGATCCCCAAGAACTAAGCCAGAAACTACTGATAAATATACAGCAAGGAATATATCCTCAAACATAATAATTCCTAAAATTAATTCGGTTTCATTATTACCAGTTCTTCTTAAATCAACTAATACCTTTGCGACAATAGCACTAGAAGAAATCGTAATAATACCCGCAATAATTAAGATTTCGAGTAACGGGAATCCCATTATAAATCCGTATAATAATCCTAGTGAAAAGTTAATCAAAATATAGATTGTTCCGCCAATCGCGATAGAACGTCCAGATTTAATTAGTTTTTTCATCGAAAACTCTAATCCCAGATAGAAAAGAAGGAACAGAACACCAATCCTTCCAAGGAAGGATATCACACTTGCACTTTCAATAAATTTGAGATCGATAACACCTATTGTCGGCGCGTGCGGACCTACTAACATGCCAAGAACAATTAGAAAAGGAATTACTGAGAATTTAAACTTTCCAGCGATTACCGCCGCAATTGCTACTAAAACTAAAGCTGTACCAACTTCAAAAATTAAAGTATCCATCTAGTCAGTCCCCCTATTCGAAAGTAATTCATTAATAATCTTTTTAATTTCTTCTCTCTCACCAGAAACTACAAGCATATCTCCTTCTTCAATCACCGTGTCTGGACCTGGATTAAATAGCTTTTTCATATTCTTTTTCATAACTGCAATTATCGTTACGCTATATGTTTTTCTTATTTCAAGGTCGCCAATTGTTTTTCCGATTGCCGGAGCTGCATTCTCCACTTTAAACCACTCAATTGCTAAACCTTCAAAGACCATCTCAACATTTTCTAATGCCCTAGGTTTGTATACCATTCCACCTAATATTGCTGCAATTTGTCTCGCCTCTGAGTCACGTAATGAAATACTTGAGATGCTTTCTTCATGATCTGAATCAAAATGATACATTTCTCTACGCCCATCATCATGAATGACGATCACCATCTTTTCGTTACCTTTCGTAACGATTTGAAATTTATAACCAATACCCGGAAGTTCACTTTCTCTAATATTCATATTTAGCTCCTCCATAACTTCTTTATTTTAATTTTCTGTTTTTCTGTCTTTTGTTCATCCAATCAATTTTAGAAATTCTAACCATTCAGGATACCTATGACTTGGAAATCTTTTATTGTAATAATAAGTGGCTCCTAAAAAGATACTTAAAGATGTAATGATAAAAAATAAATTACTTCTTATTTTCAAACTCTTAAGACTTACTTTCAATAAAGATTCTTCTTTCAAATTATCCCCTCTTTTTCGCTTTAAATTTAGTTTTTTAAAATGTAAATAATTCTAAAAATATTACGATGTAACATAATCATAACACAAAACACATTTAAGTAACATGATTTTTTAGAAAAATTGATTCTGGTATATTTTTTGCATATAATTTTCTTATTACGAAAAAAAGGAAGTGTATTATATGGTTGATATCTTTAGCAGATTCCTTGAGGTAACGAATAATATTTTATGGTCATATATTCTTATTGCAATGTTAATCGGCTTCGGTCTTTATTTCTCTTTCAAATTAAAATTTGTCCAAATTACTCATTTCCGTGAGATGGTCAGTTTAATTAGTAAAGGATTTAATCGAAAAGAAAAAAAGAAAGATAGCATCTCTCCATTCCAAGCATTTTGCTTAAGTGCAGCAGCACGTATTGGTATCGGGAACTTAGCTGGTGTAGCATTAGCCATTTCAATGGGTGGACCTGGGGCAATATTTTGGATGTGGTTTATCGCTATCCTTGGAGCAGCTACTAGTTTTGTAGAATGTACGCTCGCGCAAATTTATAAAGTAAAAGATGGAAGCAGATTCCGTGGTGGACCAGCGTATTACATGGAAAAAGGGTTAAACAAACGCTGGATGGGTGTTTGGTTTTCACTTCTTATTACAGTTGCGTACGGATTAATTTTCAATTCTGTACAAGCAAACACGGTAACAATAGCATTTGAAAATGCTTTTGGACTAGAGCGAACGATCGTAGGAGCTCTATTAGCTTTATTAGTTGCAGTTATTATTTTTGGTGGTATCAAGAGCATTTCACGTATTACAGAAATGATTGTTCCTCCAATGGCAATCATTTATATCGGAGTAGCTGTTTTTGTCGTTATTAACAACTTCAATATGTTACCAAGCATTTTTACAGAAATATTTAACAGTGCATTCGGTTTAGACCAAGCCCTCGCTGGTGGTATTGGAGCAGCAATCAAGTTCGGAATTCAGCGCGGTTTATTCGCAACAGAAGCTGGTATGGGTAGCTCTCCTAATGCAGCAGCAACATCAGATGTATCTCACCCTGTAAAACAAGGACTTGTTCAAGCATTAGGTGTTTTCGTAGATACATTCTTAGTATGTACATCAACAGCGTTTATCGTATTATGTTCTGGACTTTACAAAGGATCGAATTTAGAAGGTATTGAATTAACACAACAAGCATTAAGTTCACAAATTGGACCGTGGGCAAGCACTTTCTTAGCGATTATCATTTTCTTATTTGCTTTCAGCTCATTACTAGGAAACTACTATTATGGTGAAACAAATATCGCATTCATTAAAGAAAGCAAAACATGGTTACTGATTTATCGTGTTGCAGTTGTCGGAATGGTGTTCTTCGGATCTATCGCTGCCCTTCAAACGGTTTGGAGTTTAGCTGATTTCTTTATGGGACTAATGGTATTTACAAACTTAATTGCCATCTCATTCCTTAGCAAGTTCGCCTATGCGGCATTAGTAGACTATATAAAGCAAAAGAAACAAGGAAAAGATCCTGTTTTCATTGCAAGTTCTATCCCTGGCTTAAAGAATACAGAGTGTTGGGATGGACAGGATGTAGAAGAAAATAAGCAAGCAGTATAATAATTAAAAGCAGAAGCTATATATCAAATAAAACTCCCTATTACTTCACAGTAATAGGGAGTTTTATTTACAACAGTTCATAATTTGTTCAAATTAATTCCAGCGAAAGGGTTGATTTATACAAATTACTAGATTATAATAATTATAAATTAGTAATTCATATAACATAATAACTCAAAAGGAGATTGATCATAATGAACAAACAAGTAATCGAAGCATTAAACAAACAAGTAGCAAACTGGAGCGTTTTATTTACAAAATTACACAACTTCCATTGGTACGTAAAAGGACCTCAATTCTTCACACTACATGAAAAATTTGAAGAGCTTTACACAGAATCAGCTACTCACATCGATGAAATTGCAGAACGTATTTTAGCAATTGGCGGCAAACCAGTAGCAACAATGAAAGAATACTTAGAACTATCTTCTATTCAAGAAGCAGCTTACGGAGAAACTGCAGAAGGAATGGTCGAAGCAATCATGAAAGACTACGAAATGATGCTAGTCGAACTGAAAAAAGGCATGGAAATCGCTCAAAACTCTGATGACGAAATGACATCTGACCTACTACTAGGCATCTACACAGAACTAGAAAAACACGCTTGGATGCTACGCGCGTTCTTGAATCAATAATAGATTTTAAAGCGGAGGTGGCTCGTTCAGCTCTGACTGGCTAAGGTTCTTTCACATAGAAGGCGCTTTTTGCCTTCTTATGTGGAAGGTTCTTAGACACGAAGAGCTAGCCACAGGAGCTGGATACCACTTAAAGCGGAAGCGGCTCGTTCAGAACAGGAGGGTGTTGGAACTCCTGATTCCGAGGCGCTTTTTGCCTCGAATGAAGGAGTGAAACAACCGACTGTTCTAGCCGCTGGAGCTAGATACCACTAAAAGCGGAAGCGGCTCGTTCAGAGTCGCTTTTTTCATTATATCGATCGTAACTCGCAATATATCGACGTTTCAACAAAGAATATCGACTTACCGACAAATCACGACAATAATAACACTCCCCGCCTCTACTTTTATCAATATATTACAATCTCTTTTATGTTAAAATATAGGAAACACCCTTTAGTAATTAGATCCAAAAAAGCTTTTCCAAGTTCATCATTTACGACTTAAATGACGGGAGTGGTTCAGTTGAAAGACTACTTAATTAGAGCATTTTTTGCGTTAATAACAGTTGGGATTCTCTTACTTATAGCTAATATTTTCAATATACGTGTCGAGGTTAAAGACTATGCTTTCCTCGTTGTTGTAGCAATTGGTGGCGGCTGGGGTGGCTGGCACCTGTATAAAAAACAAAGTAATCAAAATGATAAAGGCATTCCAAAGTAATATGGAATGCCTTCCTTTTTATTTCCGTCTATAGTAAATAACGAAATTCAGACCACTGATCAAAACAATCCCAATAAACATATTAGAAGACTGCACATCGCCACCTAAACTATATTCATCAGCAATAAATCCTAGCATAACAAGTGTTATCGCAGAAACACCAATACATATAACCGAAATAAACCAAAGCGAAAACTCATTAATCAGCTCTTTCTTCTGTCTTAAAACAATTAGCATAACAAGAATAGACGCTGCTAAAATACTTTTAAAAACAGGACGTAACTACACAAACTCCTCCATCTATTTCTCCTTTTTGAAAACTTAATATTTTAATATTAATATATTTAACTATATTAAAAACACATGCCTTTTTACGATAAAAAGACATGTGTTTCTATAAATCGCTATAAAAATGTACTATGATAATTGCTTCCACTTCGTCCCCAAGACAGGACGCTCGTAATTTTGGATTTCATGAATTAGTTTATCTGCCGTCTCAGCGGAAACGATTAACTCTTTATTCGATGGATTCATAAAGCCTTCTTCTGCTGCCCGTTCAACCATTTGCAAAATTGGTCCGTAAAAGTCTTTTATGTTCAATAAACCAACCGGCTTATTATGTATACCAATTTGTGACCAACATACAACTTCAAATAGCTCTTCAAACGTTCCATATCCGCCTGGTAATGCAATGAAAGCATCCGCAAGCTCTGCCATTTTCGCCTTGCGCTCATGCATTGTTTCTACTTCAATTAATTCTGTTAATCCTGTATGTACGATTTCTCCTCGAAATAGACCGCGCGGCATAACACCTGTTACACGTCCACCTAAACGAAGAACTTCGTTTGCTACTTCTCCCATTAATCCAACGCATGAACCACCGTATACGAGCTCATAGTCGTTCTCAACAAACATTTTGCCTAACTGGATTGCCTGCTCTTTAAATTCTGGTCTCTCCCCTAAATTGGAACCTGCAAACACACAAATCTTTCTCATTCCTACACCCCGAAACTATATATTGTTATGATACAATTGACATTGTACAACATATTGAAGGGATGAGGAAGAAATGGATATCGTTGCATTTCAAAGATGGGTTGAGGAATTTTACGAAAAACGAAGCTGGTCACAGTATAATGCCTTTATTCGCTTAAATTTCTTAACTGAAGAAGTTGGGGAAGTTTCACGAGTTGTTCGCGCTATTGAAATCGGCCGCGATCGTCCTGATGAAGATGCGAAAACAGAAGAAGAGCTAAAACAAGAACTAAAAGAAGAACTTGGTGATGTACTATCTAATCTTATTATTCTTTCGCAAAAATATGATTTAGATTTGCAGGACATTATGGAAGCACACGTCACAAAGCTTTCGAAAAGGTTTGAAACATCTAAATGAGAATGTTATCAATTATGATATAATATTATTGTCACAATAATAAGGGGGATTTTATGTTATCTAAAAAATTGCACGACGCATTAAATGAACAAATGAACTTTGAATTTTACTCTGCCCACGCTTATATGGCAATGGCTGCTTACTGTACAGCTGAGAGCTATGATGGATTCGCTAACTTTTTCCTTGTACAAGCTGAAGAAGAACGTTTCCACGCAATGAAGCTTTACAACTATATTAATGACCGCGGCGAGCGCGCTATTATTACTGGATTTGATCATCCTAATAACGAATATGAGTCTGTATTGAATGCTTTTGAAGTAGCACTTGAGCACGAGCGTGAAGTAACGAAGCGCATTTATCACTTATCTGATATCGCTTGGGATGAGCGTGAACACGCAACAATTACCTTCTTAAAATGGTTCGTTGACGAGCAAGTAGAAGAAGAAGCTTCATTTGATAGCATCATCCAAAAATTAAAACGTATTACAAGCGATTCAAACGCACTATTTATGCTAGATGCTGAACTAGAAAAACGTACATTTACGCCTCCAGCTGAATAATATTTCAATCACCTTAATGAATGGATTAAGGTGATTTTTTTATTTTCTCTCTAGCTTAAAATCACCTTAAATTTCCTTGTATTTGACATAACAACAGTAAATAAATGGTATTATTTTCAATATAAAACAATATACGAGGAGAGAAAAAATGAACCAACGTGTAGAATTTGTTGACGCCATTCGTGGTTTCGCTTTATTTGGCATTTTACTTGTTAATATAACATTAATTCAATTCGGGTTATTCGCTAATGAAAAACCCACTTATATTTTCGGAAAACTCGATGAAAGTGCTAATTGGTTTATTCAATTTTTCGGCACACAGAATTTTATTTCCCTATTCTCTTTTTTATTTGGGCTTAGCATTATTTTGTTACAAAAAAGTATTATCGCAAAAGGAAAAAAGTTTTTCCCTACATATATAAGGCGTATTAGCATTCTTTTACTACTAGGCTACATTCACGGCACTTTTGTTTGGGAGGGAGATATTTTATTTGCCTACGGGATTGTCGGGATTTTCTTAATGATGTTCATCAATCGAAAACCAAAAACGTTACTCATTTGGGCATCCATTTTATTAGCACTCATTATGTTCGCATCTTATCAATCTGAACCAACATCAAACACATTCAATGATGTCGCACCTTATATTGAAAAAGAGCATAAAGTTCATGAAACTGGAAGCTATATGGATCATATCAACTTTAGATTAACTGAAAATCCTTTTGATTACATGGGAATTAACGGTATCTTCGGATTAGTTATCCTGTCAATTTTCGCATTAATTTTTATGTCTCCACTCTTCTTACTCGGCATGTACGTAGGAAAAAAGGGATGGCTATTTGAGATTGATAAACATATACCTGCTGTCAAAAAAATCTGGCTTATTACTGGTATTTTTTCTTTTACAATCAAAATTTTAACCATGTTCGTAAAGCATCCGATTTTAATTATGTTACAAAATGGCTTTACACCCGTAACCATGACCTTCCTTTACGGGTGTACAATTATTTTATTGTTCCATTACAAAAAAGCATCGCGCTTACTAACATACATGGCGAACATGGGAAAAATGTCAGTTAGTAATTACTTAGCACAATCTATTATTGCAACAACCATTTTTTACGCATATGGGTTTGGCTTATACGGTAAAATCGGCTATTTCTTCGGTATTCTTTTAACCATTGGAATTTATACGATTCAATTATTCGTTAGTACCTATTGGCTACAGAAATACCGAATGGGGCCTGTAGAATATGTGTGGAGACTGGGAACTTATTTAGAGAGACCACGATTTAAAAAAGGCTTGGATAAAGCAAGTTAAACAAAAAAGCAATGAGCCTACGCTCATTGCTTTTCTTAATTTATTAAAGCATAACCCCAACGATAATCGCTGATAATATACTTACTAACGTTGCACCATATACAAGTTTTAGTCCGAATGATGATACAACGTTTGCTTGTTTGCCATCGATACTCTTCGTTGCACCTGCGATAATTCCGATTGATGAGAAGTTCGCAAATGATACAAGGAAGATAGATAAAATACCTACTGTACGAGCTGATAAATCACCAGCTACTTTTCCAAGGTCAAGCATTGCAACGAATTCGTTCGTTACTAATTTCGTTGCCATAATTTGTCCTGCTGTTAGCATCTCTGATGTTGGAATACCCATTACAAATGCTAACGGTGAGAAAACGTATCCTAAAATGCTTTGGAATGTGATTCCAAAAATTGAATCGAATACACCGTTAATTGCTGTAATTAATGCTACGAAACCGATTAACATCGCCGCTACTGTTACAGCGATAGAAAAACCAAGCATAATATATTCGCCTAACATTTCAAAGAATGTTTGTTTCTTATCTTCTTGTAATTCTAAAATATCGTCTTCTTCTTTTACGTCATATGGATTAATGATATGAACGATAATGAATCCACTAAATAAGTTTAGTACAAGTGCTGTTACTACATATTTCGGATCAATCATTTTCATATAAGAACCGACGATTGACATTGATACTGTTGACATTGATGATGCACAAAGTGTGTATAAACGATTTTTCGGTAATTTGCTTAGTTGATCTTTTACTGTAATAAATACTTCACCTTGACCAACAATTGCAGCTGCTACCGCATTATATGATTCTAGTTTTCCTAAACCGTTAATTTTACTTAATACGAAACCGACTGCACGAATGATAATCGGTAAAACTTTAATATGTTGCAGGATCCCGATTAATACTGCTAAGAAAATAATTGGTAATAATACTGTTAAGAAGAATGGTGCTTGTCCATCGTTCGCTAAACCACCAAATACGAAATTAACCCCAGCTTCCGCAAATTTTAAAATGGCGCCAAACCCATCTGCAATTCCTTTTACTAACACAAATCCGACCTTTGTATTTAGTAAGAAATACGCAAGTACCAATTGAATGACAAGCATAAGTGCAATTGGCTTATATTTAATTTTCTTACGATCTGAACTTATAAGGAAACCTAGTACAAACACTACAAGTAAACCGACTAGAAACATTACTATTTTCATATATGAATCCTCCACTTCTCCCACGAGTTATTGGTCGTATAACGTATAACGAATGACGTCTGACCATTAATGTTAAAAAAATTTAAACCCCTAAATATTATTCAACTGTTATCTAAAATCAGTAAGCGTTTACATAAATTACAATTTATAAAAGGTAGCCTCTTCTCTCCTACCATACTTGAAAGTCTGAAATTGATACCACCTACAAATCAAATTGTAAGCGTTAACTAATTGAAATGCAATATAAATTTTAAAATATTTTTATATGTTAATATATTCCTAAATAATTGGTTTTTTCATGTAAATTTACCATAAAAAAATAGCCCTAGCTAGGGCTATTTTTTTTACCCCGCTTTAACGGGCAGTAAGACCCCCACCTCAAAATTCAGCGAAAACAAAGAAGTTAGGTGGGTGATTAACTACCCGTAAAAGCCCGATTGGTGAAAGCTAATAATCAGCGGGGGATAAAGCCCCCCCACTGATTAAAGTTTCACTTTATAACATAACACCAACGATAATCGCCGATAAAAGACTTACTAATGTCGCACCGTATACAAGTCGTAATCCGAATGATGAAACAACGTTTGATTGGTTTTCATCGATCCCTTTCGTTGCACCTGCGATAATTCCGATAGATGAGAAGTTCGCGAATGATACAAGGAATACAGAAAGAATACCGACTGTACGAGCTGATAAATCACCAGCTACTTTTCCTAGATCAAGCATCGCAACAAACTCGTTTGATACTAATTTTGTTGCCATAATTTGCCCCGCTGTTACCATTTCCGCTTGCGGGATACCCATTACGAATGCTAATGGTGAGAAAATATACCCTAAAATAGCTTGGAATGTAATACCGAACACTGAATCAAACAAGCTATTGATTGCTGTAATTAATGCTACGAAACCAAGTAACATTGCTGCTACCGTAATCGCAATCGTGAAACCAAGCATAATATATTCACTTAACATTTCAAAGAATGACTGTTTTTTCTTATTTTCTAACTTCAGTGTATCTTCTTCTTCTGTAATATCGTACGGGTTAATAATATGAATGATAATGAAACCACTAAATAAATTTAATACAAGTGCTGTTACTACATATTTTGGTTCAATCATTTTCATATAAGAACCAACGATCGACATCGATACTGTCGACATGGAAGATGCACATAGTGTATATAAACGATGTTTTGGGATTTTACTTAATTGATCTTTTACTGTAATAAATACTTCTGCTTGCCCAACAATTGCGGCCGCTACTGCATTATATGATTCTAATTTTCCTAAACCATTTACTTTACTTAGCATAGTACCAATAGCACGAATAAATATCGGTAAAATTTTAAAGTGTTGCAGAATTCCGATTAACACTGCAAAGAATACGATTGGTAATAAAGCTGTTAAGAAGAATGAAACCTCTCCTTTATTAACAAGACCACCAAATACGAAAACGATTCCAGATTCCGCATATCCAAGAAGTGCTCCAAATCCATCTGAAATTCCTTTTACTAAAATATAACCAATTGGTGTATTTAATAAGAAATACGTTAACGCTAGCTGAATAACAAGCATAATTGCGATTGGTTTATACTTAATCTTCTTACGATCAGAACTTATAAGAAAGCCGAGTACGAATACAACTAGTAGTCCTACAAGAAACATAACAAACTTCATTAATAAAATCCTCCATTTAACTCTTCATTAACGTTGAACGTCTGACTACTCAAAACAAGGAATAATCCGAACTTTCCATTTCTCCTCCAAAACCTTCAATCGGATATGAAAAGCCATAAAATCTCTTGTCTCAAAGCCATTTTCCATTCTAACACAAATTATAACTCACATCCGCACTTTTCTTAAAAAAAATACATTTTATTATAAAACACTCATTAATGTTCGTATTTTCCCTCTTCCTTTAGTTTATCACCATAAAAAAACGAGCATCAAATTTCTCTGATGCTCGTTCCTTTTTTATTATACAGCTTTTTCTTTATCTGCTACTGCTGGCTTGTCCCAGCACTCTGTATTGTTTAAACCCGGAATAGACTCCGCATAAAAGACTGGATCTTTTCCTTGTTTCTTTTGCTTTACGTAATCTGATAATGCCGCGAAAGCATACTTAGAAAGGAATACAATCGCCACTAAGTTAATAATAGCCATGATACCCATGAATAAATCTGCTAAGTCCCAAACAATTTGAATTGTTGCTACAGAACCTAACATAACCATACCAAGTACCGCGATTCGATAAACATTTAGTAAAACTTTACTTCCATTTAAAAACTCAATATTTGTTTCACCATAGTAGTAGTTACCTACCAATGAACTAAATGCAAACAAGAAGATTGCAACTGCTACAAATATAGAAGCCCACGGTCCGATATGTTGACTTAATGCTTGTTGCGTTAATTGAATTCCGTTTAAATCAGCCGCTCCAGGCACATCTGATAATAAAATGATAAATGCTGTACAACTACAAATTAATAATGTATCTGTAAATACCCCTAAAGTTTGAATGAAACCTTGTTTAACTGGGTGCGTTACGTTTGCAGTCGCAGCTGCATTTGGCGCACTACCCATACCAGCCTCATTTGAGAATAATCCACGTTTTACTCCTAATAAAATCGCAGCTCCTAATCCCCCGCCCACTACTTCTTTAATTCCGAAAGCATGTAGGAAAATCTCTTTAAATACATATGGAATTGCCGTAATGTTTGTTACAACAACGAATAATGCCACTGCTACATATATAATTGCCATTACTGGAACAATCATTTCAACCGCACGTGCAATACGTTTTACTCCGCCGAAGATAATGATTGCAAGTAAACCAGCCATAAACAGACCTACAAACTTACCATCTGTGTTAAATGCTCCATCAAAAGCCGCGGCTACTGTGTTTGACTGCACGGCGTTGAAAATTAATCCGAAACTAACTGTTATTAGAACAGAGAAGACAACTCCTAGCCAGCGTTTCTTTAAACCCTTTTCCATATAATACGCTGGACCACCGCGGAATGCGTTCCCATCTTTCACTTTATAAATTTGCGCTAATGTGCTCTCTAC
The DNA here is from genome assembly GCF_044909215.1 of Bacillus sp. RC252. Lineage (NCBI taxonomy): Bacteria > Bacillati > Bacillota > Bacilli > Caryophanales > Bacillaceae > Bacillus > Bacillus sp. RC252. Next base: position 146,668 of record NZ_JBIYDV010000001.1, read on the forward strand.
AAATGCAGAAGCTCCTCCAATTACCGCGATTAACCACATCCAAAATACAGCTCCTGGTCCTCCTGCTGAAATCGCAATTGCCACACCAGCTAAGTTACCAGTTCCTACACGAGATGCTGTACTCATACAAAATGCTTGGAATGACGATACACCACTTTTTTCTTTTTGCGCTTTTCTTGTTTTTGAACTCGCTCCATCCCCAAGTAAGCGAATCATTTCTCCAAAGTAACGTATTTGAACAAACTTTACTCGGAAAGAAAAATAAAGTCCAAGTCCAATTAGCATCGCAATAATAATATATGACCATAGAACATTATTTATATCCCCAATAACCTGAGTTAAAAAATCCATCATTGCGTTCCCCCTCTTCATGACAATAAGAAAATTATATTCTAAAAACTTTTAGTAATCAAGAACTTTATGTTAGGTTTCATTACATGGATACGTGAAGATTCCTAACATACATGTTTTTTACGTGAAAATATAACTAGTACGTGCATTTATCCAATACTCAATCACTCATCCTATTCGACCAGTCATACTTTTAAGACAGTACGTTCCCTACAAATAACGAGAGGAATGAACAAACAAAAATTATATTAATAATTACCTCTCACCCTTTTTATCATTTACTACAACAAAAAAGGCGAGCATCGAATTCATCTCGATGCTCGCCTTTTTATTATACTGCTTTTTCTTTATCTGTTACCGCCGGCTTATCCCAACACTCTGTGTTCGTTAAACCAGGAATAGAATCTGCACTGAATACCGGATCTTTTCCTTGTTTCTTTTGTTTCACATAGTCCGCCAACGCAGCATACGCAAATCGGCCAAGAAGTGTAATCGCAATTAAGTTTGTGATTACCATTAGACCCATAAATAAGTCTGCCATATTCCATACAACTTGAAGCGTCGCAACAGAGCCGAATAGTACCATTCCTACAACCGCAATACGATAAATCGTTAACCAAGTTTTACTTCGTTTAATAAATTCAATATTCGTTTCACCATAATAATAGTTTCCTAGTAATGAGCTGAAAGCAAATAAGAAAATGATAATCGCTAAGAAGCTACTTGCCCACGAACCGATTTGTGAACTTAGCGCGACTTGCGTTAATTCAATACCTTCTAAATTTGTTGCCTTATACGCACCAGAACATAGTACGATAAACGCTGTTGATGTACATACTAAGAATGTATCCACTAATACTCCAATTGTTTGAATAAATCCTTGTTTAGCTGGATGCGTTACATCAGCTGTTGCAGCCGCGTTTGGCGCACTACCCATACCTGCTTCATTCGCAAATAATCCGCGCTGAATACCAAACTTCATTGCAGCACCAATACCGCCACCTACAGCTGAATCTAAACCGAATGCACCTTTAAAGATTTCTGTAAACATATCCGGTATTAAATAATAATTTTTAATAACAACGAACACAGCTACTGCAATATAAATAATTGCCATCGGCGGAACAATCATTTCTGACATACGCGCAATACTTTTCACACCACCAAAAATAATAACCGCAACCAATACCGCAAGCACAATCCCTACAACATAACGCTCAATACCAAATGCATTTTTAAATGCTAATGTCACTGTATTTGCTTGTACTGAGTTGAAAATTAAACCGTAACTAATTGTAATAAGGATAGAGAACCAAATTCCCATCCAACGTTTATTCAAACCTTTTTCCATATAATAAGCAGGACCACCACGGAAGCCACTGCCATCTTTTATTTTATAAATTTGCGCAAGCGTACTTTCTACGAAACTTGAAGACGCCCCAATAATCGCAATAACCCACATCCAAAATACAGCTCCAGGTCCTCCCATAGAAATAGCTAGCGCTACACCCGCTAAGTTCCCGATACCAATACGAGCTGCTGAACTCATACAAAATGCTTGGAATGACGATACACTTCCCTTTTTACGTGTCTTTCCAGTTAATCCATCACTCATTAATCGAACCATTTCCCCTAAATGAGTAATTTGTACGAATTTCAATTTAATAGAAAAATAAAGACCTAAACCAATTAACATTGCAATAAGAATATATGACCAAAGAATTGTATTCGTTGATGAAACAAATTGCTCTAAAATATTCATACAATTAACCCCTCCTTTTCTCCATAAAACGAATTATATTTAAAAAACATTTAAAAATCAACATTTTTCGACAATTTGCAATTTCCAAATATTAGCCAGACACGAAGTAACAATATCTTTATGACTCTCCTCCCTCTAACTGTGCATACTAAAACAAAAAGTAAATCTACAAACTACCCCATTGACAAAAACACCAACCTGTAACTATAATGATTACATCAGGTTGTAACAAACCTTATTACAACAAATTCATTTACTTTCAGATATACACTTTAACAAAACACTTTGGAGGGATTTATTATGAAAATCGGAATCATCGGAGCAACTGGTAAAGCAGGAAGTCGTATTTTAAAAGAAGCATTAGATCGCGGACATGAAGTAACTGCAATCGTAAGAAACGCTGCAAAAATTACAGAAGAAAATATAAAAGTTTTAGAGAAAGATGTATTCGCTCTTACATCTAATGACCTACAAGCATTTGATGTAGTTGTAAATGCATTCGGCGCTCCAGCAGGAGAAGAACATCTTCACGTAGATGCAGGAAACGTACTAATTGAAGCTATGAAAGGTGCACCTAACACAAAATTACTTGTAGTTGGCGGCGCTGGAAGCTTATTTGTAGACGAAGAGAAAACAACGCGTGTATTTGATACGCCAGGTTTCCCAAATGAATATCTTGCAACAGCTCAAAACCAAGGTAAAAACTTAGAAATCCTAAATCAAACAAATGATATTACTTGGACATTCATTAGCCCTTCTGCACTATTTGCATTAGGAAAACGCACAGGCTCTTATACAGCCGGAAAAGACAACCTTCTTGTTAACTCAAAAGGTGATAGCTACGTAAGTTACGAAGACTTCGCAGTTGCAGCACTTGATGAAATCGAAAATCCAAAACATGTAAACGAACGCTTCACAGTTGTTTCTGAAGCTGAGTAATAGAAAAAAATGCGCGTAGATCCAATATCTACGCGCATTTTTTATTACAATGTTCCCTTTACTAGTTCTAATCCACTTTGAGTGATTTTAAATACAACTTCTGCTGAAGCTACTTGTTCTGCTAACTCATTCTTTTTATACCATTTCAGACGACTTGGTTCTGCATGATACACTTTTACAACATCCCCATACTCAAATGGAGTACCATTTACTTGTTCTGCAAAATTCTTTGAGGTTTCTTGACCGTCTGCTGATATATGCTTTTTCTCATTTCCATTTTGATCATAAATCGCAAAACCTAAATACTGTTCGTTCACAAAACGATAATGAATCACATCATTCGTAAATGTTGCATGTAATTTCTTTTCGTCATGATTTAACGTAACAATAGAACGTGTAACATTGGACACACCTTGATACACCAGGCTATCTCCATACGTCACTTCAATCGGTACTTCTGTTATTGTCTTATTCCAAAACGATCTTTCGTCTCTACTTTTACTTTTTGCTCACCGAGTTTCATTGTGTCTGGTTTCTCTACAAATCCAATTACTTCTCCGTCTTTTACTTCAACAAAGTTTTTCACTTCTAACTTTTCAGCATCTGTTCCGATTACTACTTTTTGCTGTACTGCCTTTACTTCTTGTAGAGCTTCTATTCTTTCAAAACCTTTTTCTGTTACTTTAAAGAATAATTCTTTTTCTACTTTCGCCTTACCTTGACCAGTAAAGTTATTATTTTGATACCAATTAAATCGATCCGATTCTGCATGATACACTTTTACAACGTCACCGTATTCAAATTCTAAGCCGTTAATCGCTTTTGCAAACTCTTTCGTGTTTTCAACACCTTTTACAGTCGCTTTCTTCTTCTCTATTCCTTTTTGATCTAATAATGTAAATTCAAAGTACGTTTCTTCTTTAAAATAATGGTGCACCGGATTCGAATCAGCTGTCGTACTGAATTTTTTCTGATCATGTTGCAATGTTACAATCGATTTAATATCAGTACTATAATTTAGCCCTTTAAATACCAAGCTATCCCCATACGTTACTTCTAGTGATACTTCCGTTACTTTCTTATTCCCGAAACGATCTTTCGTTTCTACCTTTACTTTTTGTTCTCCGATTTTCGTTGTATTTGGTTTCTCTACAAAACCAATCACTTCTCCATCTTTCACTTGAACAAAATCTTTTGCATTTAATTTTGCATCATCTGTTCCGATTACTATTTTTTGTGGTACTGCCTTTATTTCTTGCTGAGCTTCCATTCTTTCGAAACCTTGCTCCGTAACTTTAAAGAACACTTCATGAACGCCATACTGTGCATCCACGAATTCATTCTTTTTATACACTTTAAATCTATCAAACTCTCTTTGATACACTTTTACTATATCGCCATATTCGAACGACATTCCCTTAAATTGCTCTGCGAATGCTTTCGTATTTTCAGACGCTTTTACAGATACTGCTTTCTTCTCTTTCCCATCTTTATCATATACATTCATTCCCATATATTTCTCATCCGCAAATGAAGTATGCATTTTACCTTCTGAATCTGTTGTACCGAATTTCTTCTCTTCATGGTTCAAAGTTACAACCGATTTAATGTTTGTTCCGCCATAATTTGTACCAAAGAACATAATGCTATCTCCGTAAATTACTTCTAACGGCACTTCTGTCACTTTCTTATTTCCAAAACGATCTTTCGTCTCTACCTTTACTTTTTGCTCACCGATTTTTGATGTAGTTGGTTTCTCTACAAATCCAACTACTTCTCCATCTTTTACTTCAACAAAGTTTTTCGCTTCTAACTTTTCTACATCTGTTCCAATTACTACTTTTTGTGGATTTGCTTTTACTGTTTGCTCACCGTCTAACCTTTCAAATCCATTTTCAGTAATTTTGAAGACTAATTCCTTTATCTCTTTACTGTTTCCTTCTCCCACATATAAATCTTTTTGGTACCAATGTAAACGAGAAGATTCTGCATGGTATACTTTCACCACATCTCCATACTCAAATGCAAGTCCATTTACTTCCTTGGCAAAAGCTTTCGTATTCTCCAAACCTTTTACCGCTATATTTTTCTTCTCTTTTCCCCCTTTATCGTACAGTGTGAATTCAAAGTACTTCTCATCTTTAAAGTAATCATGAATCAGATTCTTTGTATCTGTTGCACTCAGTTTTTTCGTATCATGATGTAACGTTATAATTGACTTCATATCGTCAGTACCATAGCTTAATCCATATACAAGTAAGCTATCTCCATATGTTACTGTTAGAGGAACTTCCGTCACTTGCTTATTTCCAAAACGATCTTTCGTCTCTACTTTTACTTTTTGTTCACCGATTTTTGATGTATTTGGTTTTTCTGCAAAACCACTCACTTCTCCATCTTTTACTTGTACGAAGTTTTTCGCTTCTAACTTTTCAGCTTCTGTTCCGATTACTACTTTTTGCGGTACTGCTGTTACTTCTTGTAAACCATCTTTAAATTCGAACCCTTGCGGAGTGATTTGGAATAATTTTTCTTTTTTATTTTTAGCATTTCCTTGATCTACAAGTGCGTTATTTTGATACCACTTCAAACGGTCTGGTTCTGCATGGAATACTTTTACTACATCACCATATTCAAAATCCAATCCATTTAGTTCAAGCGCAAATCGTTTTCCATTTTCTTGCCCTTCTGCCGATACACTTTTCTTTTCAATCCCATTTCGATCATATACCGTTAAGCCCATATATTCTTCTTTTTCAAAACGGTAATGTATTTTATTATTAGTAAAGTTTACATTTAATTTTTTTTCATTGTGACGAAGCATCACTGTCGACATTACTTCATTTGAAAGTCCTTGAAAAATTATACTGTCACCATAAACTCCATTAACTTGGACAGGAATTGAATTTTTATTTCCTTTCTCATCTTCAATTTCTACTAACACTTCCTGTTTTCCATTCTCTAATTTAGGCCATATGATCTTACCTGTTACTTTTACATTCTCACCTAAATTTTGAACGAGTTTACTCGCCTCGTTTTCATCAGAATCCGTACCAACTAAAAGGTTTTGTACCTCATTAGCAGGTTCACCATACGGAACCTTATACGGTTCAACTTGCCTCTCGCGAATATCATTACTATCAGTAGCTTTCCATATTTCTTTTTCTAATTTAGGTAAATTTAATTTTTCTATCTTCTCTCTAGTATCATCATTTGGCGTTAATCCCCATTCCTCAAAGAAAGGAATTAAATTTTGCCCAGCCACTTTTGATGTCATATAAATAAATAGTTGCTTTTTCTCTTCATCAGAATTAGGCATTTCACTCTGAGGCAACAAACGATAAGCTTGATGTAACCTAGGATAAAAATGTTCTCCATACACTACATTTAATTGCCAAAACATTGTAAGAGGATTGATTTCATCAATGACCCTTTCTGCTTTAGGTCTCTCTAAATACTCAAATGACTCTTTATAGTGCTCATCCATTTCTAATTGATTCCCTAATGCCTTTTGAACAGCTAATGAGTAAATATTTACTGTGACTTCCCTTACTTTAGACCACTTCCAAGGTTCTTGCTGATGTAAATGTCCAACTTCATGCCATGGTCCCCAGCCATCCTTTTCAAGTACTTCTAAATCTAAAACTCTATTCATTGCCGTCGGGATATATCCTGTATGATAATTTGTCGCAAACATAAAGTTCCCTTCAGCAGGCTTCCGTTTTTCAACAAACTGAACATAATGAGTTGGAGATTTTGCAACCCCAACACCGTCCTCAGATAATCCTGCCACTGCGTTTTCCAAACGAATAATCTTATCGTGTAATTTCATTAGCTCTGTTGGATCCGTATTCTTCATATATTTCTGCACAGAATCGTAAGTAGTAGTAATTAAGCTTCGCTCACCTTTTAATTCAACTGCATAAGGATCCTTATATTTTTTTAACATTTCATCCCAATCTTTTTTCGTATGTTTACCTAAAATAAACAAAGGGAAATGGCTACCACCATTCGTAACTGAAGCTGTTACCTCTCCTTCGTTATTCATATTATAAAAATATAAAATACCGCCTCTTGGGGATGAAATAACGTTTTTCCCTGGTTTTAAATCAAACTCTTCTGGATCCTTTTCATCATAAGATCTCGTTCCTATGAAAGCTTGAATAGACTGCGTTCCTTTTATGTCAATTGTAACCTCTTCATTTGGCGCTGCATAAATTCCAGTTGGCTCATTAGCAGAAAGTTTCCAAGTAACTCTTAAACGTTTATTTTCTTCATCTACGCTACCTTTACCCGGCAACTGAAACGTCCTCTGCTCAAATTTATTCTCTTCTAAATTCCCACCCTTATTTTCTTCCAAAGGTGCCGCATATCCTTTTGACGCTTCGAAAGCTACTGGTGATAATAATGTAGATATGCATATACCAGCTACTAATACCCTACTCTTCTTTTTCTTCGACATAATCTGTGTCCCCGATTCTTTTTGTCATGCAAACCATCATAGATATATTTTTTTACTGTAAAATCAAATTATCTTTATACAACCATTTAATATATACAACTCAACCTCGCGCCCCTACACCTCTTACCATCGTTCACTTTAAATGTATCCGCTTTCTTATGTGGCGAATTTTTTAAAGCGAAAGTTCCTCCTCACCTTTCTCTATATTTCGTGATGAGTTCTCTTTTTCATGTCAAAATAATGATGAGAGATGGTTTCATCAAGTATTGTTGTCTATACATGAAAAATGCGTATAAAAATATCGTTTTTTACAATTCATTCATAGGCATCCATCTATGGACAGTTTTTCCAAAATGAATTGTACATGATTTCTTTCTCGTTAGATAGCCTTTTCGATTAGATTAATATTACAATTTTATGAATTTAATCCAAAAATCGTAATGTTTAGATTTCTAATTTTTAATGTTATTTTAAAATAAAAACCTGTCCGAAAGATACTATTCTTTCGGACAGGTTTTTATTAATCCAACATACGTTTCATTATAAATCCTTTTCCATGTAACCACTCATCTTCAATTTCACCAGTTAAATGGAAGCCTATTGATTCATATAACTTTTGTGCAAGTTTATTTTCTGGATGTATGCTTAAATACATAACTTTACAATTATATTCTGTGTGAAAATGGTCCATCAACAAACGCAATAATGGTTTTGCATATCCTTTTCCTTGGCATGCACTATCGATGACAAATTGATTTAAATATACAGCCTTTTCTTCTTCCTCAAACCAGCCATACATTGCATATCCAATAGGTACATCGTCATCATATAGACCTACTGAAACTGCATCTTCTTTATATTTTATTTCAGCATCAACTAAACAATTTTCAACTGTACTTTCAATAAATTTATGCTGTTCTTCTGTTACTTTTAAGTTAGCAATTTTATGCCGATTTTCTTTCGTTATTTCACAAATACGAAGTTTCATTTTTTATCTCTCTTTCTAATTTCTTGTTTCCATTATAACGTACGGATCAAAACATTAATGCTGGCGATATAAGAAATCCAAAGCATGCAAAAAAGCACTGGCAAACGCCAATGCTTTTTCCACTATCTTTTAATTTGATTCGGTTTATGTGGTTCATTTGGTGTATAGGGTTTATTTGGTTTATTATCATGACCATTTGCTTTCTTCCAACTTACCGCCAACTCTGGACTTGTTTTCTCTTCACTACGCTCAAGTAATACAACCGCATTTTGAATAGTCGGTGTACCTTTATGTGCAATTCCTTGTAGTTTCGTTAAATTCCCTGATACTTTAAAGCTAAATCCACCCGATGGTGTTTGTTTCGGAATTAAAATGCGGAACTTTTCTCCTACATTAAATTCTGTTTTCCCCTCGCCTTTTTCATTTACGAACTTCGCGCCTTCTGGTGCACCTGTCGCTTGCACTTTATACGTTCCACTTTTTGCATTTGTTTGCACTGTGTATAAACCTGTTTCAAAAAACTCATTTTTTAATACTGCCTCTTGTTCTTCTGATGGTACTACACTCATCGTAATTTCTTGTAGTTCTTCACTAGCGTTTGCTTTCGCAACGATATCTTTCGTTACTTTTTCTACATTTTTATTACGGAAATCTAAATCGTTAATATCAATTTGTTTTAACGCATTCCACACCGCGAGCTGCGTTGCGTAATGTGCCTCTCTCCAATCGGAAACGCCTAATTCTTGTGGACTCTTCTGCGGATACCCGTTTAATAGTACACGGTATACGTTAATATCTACTTTACCCATTTCAGGTAAGTCTTGACCGCTCGGAGATTTCAAATCTACATTTAAGCAAAATGCAATTTTTCCATCTGCCGTTTTAATAAGCTCTGTTCGAATTGGTTTCTTCTTTGACCTACTATAACTCCAATCCATTTCATACTTCGTATGATCCATAACTTCTGCAAATGCTTTTTGAAGCGGGAATAATAAGTTCGCAAATACAAATAAAACACTCAAAAAAGCGGCCATTATCTTGAACGATCGTTTTATATTCATGTCTACAACCCCTTATAAAATAACAAATTTACTACTGTTTATTATTTAGTTAGAAACGTTTTTTATGCATAAGTAAAACAAAAAAGAGTGCAAACTATTTGCACTCTTTCTTCCACTATAAGTTTAGAAATCAAAGTTATCAGGATCTGGACCAACGCGGTGGTTCTGATTTAAAGCATCAATCTTTTCCATATCTTCTTTTGTTAATTCAAAGTCGAATATATTAGCATTCGCAATAATACGCTGTTCTTTCGTTGATTTCGGAATCGTTACAACTTCATTTTGAAGATCCCAACGTAAAATGATTTGCGCTGTTGTTTTACCGTACTTATCAGCAACTTCTTGTAAAGTTTCATTATCTAATAATTGCCCTTGCATAAGTGGTGACCATGCTTCCATTTGGATTCCTTGTTCTTTACAGAAAGCTTGTAGTTCTTTCTGTGTTAAACGCGGGTGATACTCTACTTGGTTAATCATCGGCTTAATTTCCGCACCTTCCAGTACGTCTTTCAGATGATGGATTTGGAAGTTACTTACGCCAATTGCACGCACGCGTTCTTCTTTATAAAGTGTTTCTAACGCTCTCCACGAATCTTTATATTTCCCTTCAACAGGCCAATGGACAAGATATAAATCTAAATAATCTAGTTCTAATTTTTTTAAGCTCTCTTCGTATGCAGCAAGTGTCGTTTCATATCCTTGATCTGCGTTCCACACTTTTGAAGTAATGAATAAATCTTCTCGAGAAATTCCTGCTTCTTTTATACCAGCGCGAATGCCTTCTCCAACTGCTTTTTCATTTCCATAAATCGCAGCTGTATCAATGCTACGGTATCCTTCTTTAATGGCTACTTTCACAGCCTCTACAAGTCCCGGTCCATCTTCTACTTTAAATACACCTAAACCGAACCAAGGCATTTCCACACCGTTATGCAATGTTGTTTTACTTTGTAAATTTTTCATTATATTTTTCTCTCCTTTATTTTGCTTGATCTCTTTTTTCTAAGTTCATACTCCAAGCTGTTAAAATAACAGCGCCTACTACCATAATGCCGCCTACCCAAGCTGTATGAATTAATCCTAACGAGTTCGTTACAATACCGCCCAAATAAGCCCCAAGAGCAATTCCTGCGTTAAATGCTGCAATATTCATTGCTGATGCGATATCAACGGCACTCGGCACGAAACGCTCAGCCAATATAACGACATACACTTGTAGCCCTGGAACATTCATAAACGCGAATAGCCCCATAAAAATAATTGTGATAAGCCCTGCTACTTGAAACGGCGCTGTAAATGTTAGTACGAATAATACAATTGCTTGAATAAAGAACATGTAAAATAGTGCTCGAATTGGATTATGATTCGATAATTTTCCGCCGACCATATTCCCAATCGCAATTGCAATCCCGTACACTAACAAAATGATTGTAACGGTACTCGATTTAAATCCTGCTACTTCTTGTAATAGCGGAGATAAATACGTAAATGTTACGAATGTTCCTCCGTATCCTAATGCAGTAATGACGAAAACAAGTAAGAGTCTTCCGTTCGTGATAAGTTTGAATTGATCACGAAATGATACTCGTGTACCCTTTTTTAAGTTAGACGGAATTAACATACTGTTTGCGACTAAGGCAACAATTCCAATGACCACAATCACCATAAAAGATGCTCTCCAGCCAAATTGTTGACCAATAAACGTTCCAATTGGTACACCTGTAATCGTCGCAACGGTTAAACCAGTAAACATAAATGCTATTGCACTAGCACGTTTATTCTCTGGTACAAGCGCAGCCGCAATTGTGGATCCGATTGACATAAAAACGCCGTGTGCAAACGCAGATACAACCCTCGCCATAAGCAACACAGTAAAACTCGTTGCTACTGCCGCAATTCCATTACCAATAATGAAAATAATCATAATCCACATTAATAACGTCTTTCGCGACATACTAGCTGTTAATGACGTTAATACTGGGGCACCAAACGCTACCCCTAATGCATATAAAGAAACGGTTAAACCCGCTGTTGTAACAGAAACATGTAAATCCTCTGAAATAGATGGTAATAAACCGACACTAATAAATTCGGTTGTACCAATTCCAAACGCACTAATTGCTAGTGCTAATAAAGCAAACATACTTCTTCGATTCGTCTGTACCGCTGAAGAAGATACTGTATATGAATTCAATTGAACTCCTCCTTAATGCGAGAAATCCAATCATAATAGTGTGATAAAAAGGCCTTTTTATCTTCTACAAAAATAATGTTACTGCTGATATATGCTATTATGAATGGCTTCACTCTTTTTTTGAAGAACGCACTTTAAAGTACGATAGGTACCAAAAAGTAACATAGGCACTTTTTAGTACCGTACTACTCATTTCCCTCTTACGTATGCTATTATGGAACATATTCAACATGATAAAAAGTACGTACTTTAAAGTGCTATAGGTACTTTTTAGTAACATTTAAATTATTTAGCTTCTTTTGTTGGAGAACTGAAATCTACATTCATCAAAGGAGATTTTTATATGAAGAAATATAATATTCCCGTTGAAGCGACTTTAGAGGTTATCGGCGGAAAATGGAAAGTCGTTATTCTTTGCCACTTAACGAAAGGTACAAAGAGAACAAGTGAATTAAAACGTCTCATGCCTGGTATTACACAAAAGATGTTAACACAGCAATTACGCGAATTAGAAGAAGACGGAGTTATTCAAAGAAAGGTATACAATCAAGTACCACCGAAAGTAGAATATTCTCTTACAGACTACGGTTGGTCTTTAGAATCCATTCTTGATTCTCTTTGTACTTGGGGCGAATGCCACCTTGAAAAAAGCGGTAACACATCAATGCTAATTACAGAAGGTGAACAATAAAAAAAGGAAAAAATGAACATAAATTTGTCCATTTCCTCCTTTTTTTCTTTATATATATGTACATTTTTAAGATAGATAAAATAATTTATGCGCTTTCATGCCTTGTCAGTACTAGGTTACAGAATCAATATCAAATAATTAGGAATCATTTTTATGTTAACATACGTGTATATAGTATATAATATAGGATATATATTATATACACTTTCCGATAAGGGAACTTTCCATTATGCGGACAAGCCATGTATCGGACAGTTCATAAATAATAGGTAGGACATTATGGTTTTGGATTTATGATTTCAGCTTACTTGCTGTCATAAATTTAAAGGCATTTTATTGTGCTTTGTGAAACTTTGTATAAAGTTTCGCAAGTGTTTACTATCTTATCTATCAAAAATAAGAGTATTGCTATCGTAAAGGAGAATTGGAGATGCCAGAAACTATGACTCAAACAAAGCCAGAACAAGAAACTGTACAAATTTCTGCTAGCCAAGGACAACTTGATGTACTTGATCAGTTGTTAAAACCTGAGGTACAAGAATCATTAACAACACTAGTGGAACAGCTTCCAAAATTAACTGAGCTTGTTAACATTTTAACTAAGTCTTATGACTTCGCTCAAACTGTTGCTACTGATGAAGTATTAAAAAGCGACACTGTTAGTGCAATCACAGAGCTTGTAGAACCTGTAAAAGATACAGTGAAAAGCATGGCTGCAACTGCTATCGAAGCGAAAGATCGTGCTGATGAAAGCAACGAAGTTATCGGCCTGTTCGGTCTATTAAAATTACTAAAAGACCCACAAGCACAAAAAATGTTCCGTTTTGTGAACGCATACCTTCAAATTAGTGCAGAACGTAATAATAAATAATTTAACTTATAACAACAATTAGTAAAGACGGGGGATAACATACTATGTCAAAACAAATTGTCATCTTAGGCGCTGGTTATGGCGGTCTTCTTGCCGCTTTAAACGTACGTAAATACTACAGCAAATCAGAAGCACAAGTTACAGTGATTAACCAATACCCAACGCACCAAATCATCACTGAACTACACCGCCTTGCAGCTGGTAACGTTGCTGAGCAAGCAATTGCAATGCCACTTACAAAGCTTTTCAAAGGTAAAGACATCGATCTTAAAATTGCAACAGTTGAGTCATTCTCAGTTGATAGCAAAGAAATCAAACTAGCTGGTGGCACTACTTTATCTTACGATGCACTTGTAGTTGCTTTAGGAAGTAAAACTGCTTACTTCGGTATTCCAGGACTAGAAGAAAACAGCATGGTATTAAAATCTGCTGCTGATGCAAACAAAATCTACAAACACGTTGAAGACCGTATTCGTGAATACGCTAAAACGAAAAACGAAGCTGATGCTACAATCGTAATCGGTGGTGGCGGATTAACTGGCGTTGAGCTAGTTGGTGAGCTTGCTGACATTATGCCTAAACTTGCAAAAAGCCACGGCGTAAATCCAAAAGAAGTTAAACTTCTTCTTGTTGAAGCAGGTCCAAAAATCCTTCCAGTATTACCAGACCACTTAATCGAACGTGCAACTGCTAGCTTAGAAGCACGCGGTGTTACATTCTTAACAGGTCTTCCTGTAACAAACGTTGCTGGTAATGAAATCGACTTAAAAGACGGTCAAAAAATCGTTGCTAACACATTCGTTTGGACAGGCGGCGTACAAGGTAACCCATTAATTGGTGAATCAGGTCTTGAAGTAAACCGCGGTCGTGCAACTGTTGATGCACATCTACAATCTACTTCTCACAAAGACGTATTCGTTGCTGGAGACAGCGCTGTTGTCTTCTCTCCAGACGGTCGTCCATACCCACCAACTGCACAAATTGCTTGGCAAATGGGTGAGTTAATTGGATACAACTTATACGCAGCACTAGAAGGCAAAGCATTCGAAGAGTTCGCACCTATCAACTCTGGAACACTTGCTAGTCTAGGACGTAAAGATGCTGTTGCTACAATCGGAGCAAGCAATACTCCGCTTAAAGGCCTACCAGCATCATTAATGAAAGAAGCAAGTAACGTTCGTTACTTATCACACATTAAAGGTCTATTCAGCTTAGCTTACTAATCTGAATATAAGCCCGAATCATGCCCTGCATGGTTCGGGCTATTTTTATCCCGCTATTTGCGGGCTGATAATCAGTGGGGATGAACAACCCCCCCACTGATTAAAGTTTCACTTTATCCGTAATTTTCTCTAACTTATTTATTCGGCAAAAGAATAATATAACCTCTTTAATTATCGAAATATACTGACTTTTTCGTGTCGAAATTGTGTATATGAAAAGAGCGGAAGTAGATATCTTACCTACTTCCACTCTTTCACAAGAACTATTCTCCTAATTTCACTAAGCTGTAGTTCTTCTTCCCTTTACGAATAATAATAAATCGTCCATCAAATGAATTTTCTACAGTAACATCCGTAGCTACATCCGTTACTTTTTCACCATTCATAGATATAGCTCCATTATTAATGTCTTCACGTGCTTGTCTTCTAGATGGTTCAATCCCTAAATCAACTAGCCACTCTACAATATTTTTCGTCTCTTTTGAAGACTGGAATGTTGGCATCTCTTTAAATCCTTGTTCAATTTCATCAGCTGTTAACAATTTAATATCTCCGCTAAATAACGCTGCTGTAATTTTCACTGCCTGTAAAAATGCTTCTTCTCCATGAACGAATTTCGTCATTTCTTCTGCTAATACTTTTTGCGCTTCACGTTTATGAGGCTCTGTTTCTACTTTCACAGCTAATTCATCAATTCGCTCTTTCGTTAAGAACGTAAAGTATTTCAAGTATTTAATTACATCATGATCATTTGTATTCACCCAAAACTGGTAAAATTCAAACGCCGTTGTCTTTTCAGGATCAAGCCAAACCGCACCACCTGCTGATTTACCAAACTTCGTACCATCTGATTTTAATAATAATGGAATCGTTAATCCGAATACTTTCGCTTCATGACCTTCTAACTTACGAATTAAATCTAGACCACTCGTAATATTTCCCCATTGATCACTACCACCAATTTGCAATTGAACATCTTCTTTTGTGTATAAATGATGAAAATCCATCGCTTGCAAGATTTGGTACGTGAATTCTGTGAAAGAAATCCCTGTATCTAAACGACTTGCGACAATATCTTTCGCTAACATGCTATTTATGCTAAAGTTTTTTCCGTAATCACGTAAAAACTCGATAATGTTTATTTTATGTGTCCAGTCATAGTTATTTACCATCTTCACTTCGCTATTCCCGCCAAAGTCAAATAGATTTTTCATTTGTGCTGTTAACGCATCTACATTATGCTGCACCACTTCTAACGTTTGTAGTTGACGCTCGGATTGACGACCACTCGGATCACCAATTGTTCCTGTTGCCCCTCCGATTAAAATAACCGGATGATGGCCAGCTAATTGAAATCTTTTCATCATCATGAACGGAATTAAATGTCCAATATGCATACTATCACCAGTCGGATCCACTCCGCAGTATAGTGAAATCTTTTTCTCTTCTACTAACTTACGTAAACCTTCTTCATCTGTCTGTTGATTCACAGCACCGCGCCATTCTAATTCATCAATAATATTCATCTTTTGTCATCCCCTTTATTTTTTTGAAAACAAAAAGCCCCTATGTCTACGATAGACATAGGGACGATTATTCACCGTGTTACCACCCAGTTTGCATAAATAGCATAGCTATTCATACCACTCTTAGCAATAATATCGATTGCTAGTCCGCTTAGCGTTACCTAAGATACTCCAGAGTGTAATTCACAAGTTTGTTTGTGCTAGGTTCCAGCAATCCCTAGCTCTCTTTGATAACAGTGACAAACTGCTACTGGGCTCTTTCAACGTATATTTTATTTGTTAAATTATTAGCCATTATATTGAATCAAAATAAAATTGTCAACAATAACCAAATGTTATTTTGAAATAATTCATACTTTTATACGTTTTTTATTCAAAGATTACTGTAGATCTTCTCCAATAATCCTTACTTCTCTCTCTAATTTCACACCGAATTTTTCTTCAACAGTTGTTTGTACGAAATGAATTAAATCGATATAATCTTGTGCTGTTCCGTTATCAACATTCACCATAAATCCAGCGTGTTTTACAGAAACTTCCACTCCGCCAATTCGCTTACCTTGTAGTCCTGATTCTTGAATCAATTTACCAGCAAAGTTATTTGGTGGGCGCTTAAATACGCTACCACATGAAGGATATTCTAAAGGTTGTTTTGACTCACGTTTAAACGTTAAATCATCCATTTTTTCTTTAATTTCTTCACGCACACCTTCTTGAAGCTCAAATCTCGCTTCAAGAATAATGTAATGGTTGTTCGCAAATACACTCTTACGATATCCAAATTCAAATGCTTCTTTCGTTAAAGTACGTAGCTCTCCATCACCTGTCATTACGACAGCTTCTGTTAATACAAACGATACTTCACCGCCGTAAGCACCAGCATTCATATATAACGCTCCGCCAACTGAACCTGGGATACCACAAGCAAACTCAAGACCCGTTAAATTATGATCTAATGCAATACGTGATACATCAATAATTGCTGCACCACACTGTGCTACAATCGTCGTTCCTGTTACAGTAACACCTGTAATATGAATTAAACTTACTGTGATCCCACGAAGACCACCGTCTTTAATAATAACATTCGATCCGTTTCCTAAAAACGTAACTGGAATATTATATTGGTTAGCATACTTTATCACTTCTTGAATCTCATCATAATTAGTAGGCGCAACAAATACATCTGCTTTCCCACCCACTTTAATGTGCGTATGATCTTTTAGCATTTCATCTTTCTTTACATGACCTTCAGGCAATACCGTACTTAAATATTTATAAACCTCTTGCATATTCATTTTACGATTCCTCTATTTCTATAATCTTTTTATCCCGCTATATACGGGTCCATAATATCCCCACGTAAAAATGCATTACAAAACAACAGCTAACGTGGTGAATACAGTGTACATAAAGCACACCTATAAACCTCTTAAATTATAAGAGGTTCCACTCATATTAAAATATATATCGCATAATAAAGCAACCCAAATGGGCTACTAAACTTGACATGTAACCATATAGACAACAATTTGTAAAATATATAGGTTTTTCAAAGTAATACCCTTCAATATCTTACTATACCATACGAAAGAAAAGTGGTATTTTTTTGTAATCTTTACTTTATTTTCATCAATAAAAAAGAGCACATCCCACAGAATGTGCCCTTTCTATACTTTTTAACTTATTTTTCGTTCTCTTCTTTTTCCTTATCAAACCATAATAGCTCATCGTCATCAACTTCACCATTATAATTGATTAGAATCTCTTCTCCAACTTTTATATCTTTGTAAGCAAAGAAGTTAAACGTATGATTCTCAAAGACAATATCATACGTTGCATTCGGCTTATATGAATGATTAAATAACATGCCGTATCCTAAAAGGAATGCCGTATGATTTACCCCATACTCAAATGCGTAGTCAGCAAGTAACGTTTTCTCAATGTGTTCATGCTGTTCATTCGGATAAGAGATAACTGGTGCTGAGTGTATCAACTCACCCTTTTTAATATCACGAGTTGCAAATACACCTCTATTAAATTCTCCATCACTAAGTTCAGAAGTCTTAACTTCAATCATATGCGTCACCTATATATTTCTTTCTTCGAAGTATTTTTCTCCTTAAGCTTGGCAGAAAATGCGGAGAAAAGCAATTAAATTCCTATCAAGTAGTCGTTTAAATGCAAAAGAGCACATCATTTGCGCTCTTTTAAAGTGAAATTGTTTTTCTAAAATATTCTTTAACGACTCCTCTTGCTAATTAACCGCATGTGACAGCCTTTAACATATTACTTTCTACACTTATACATACCAATTATTTCAGTTTAAATACCGCACTAACTGGGTTATGATCACTATTTTCAAACTTTAAGTCTTTGCCTTGTACATTTACAATCTCGACATTCGGTGAAACGATAAAGCCATCAATAATAGTGACAAAGTTTTCACCTTCCACATACTTCTTCACATCATCCCTTACCGTCATCACAGATGGATCTACAGCCCATTGAAATCCTCCATCCGCAAAGTCCGTTGGTAACTCTACTAGCCATTCAGGACGCTCTTTCACAAACTTAGGATCACTTAATTGAACATTAGAAAGTAACTGGTTCCAATCTCCACCTAATATTACGTAATCACCATTTTGATAACACTTGTTCATATATTCTTTTAAATACTCTGCTTGCTGCTTTCTAATTTTTCCGCCCTCATCATAAGCAGATAAATGTACATTTACAAGCCTAACATACTTCCCATTATTAACAGGAATTTTATGTTCAACAATCGCTCGATCTAAATCGAATAAACGCTTCGGCCAAGGCTCCATTCCGGGTAGTTGGAACCGCGTTGCTGTTTGAACTGCGTATTTAGAAAATGTACTTAATCCTCCCTCAGCATATCCCATCGGTTTCGTGACTGGGACAGGAACCCATTTGGTATCATAGTTCTTTCCAAACGAAGATGCATACTCTGATAATCCTCGCTTTAAAAACTCATGCTCATTTACATCAAATGATCGAAGGGATTTTATATCAACTTCTTGTAACAGCGCAAAATCGCTATTCTCATTTTGTAAAAACGAAAGCATATTCTTTAAATTAACTTCAGTCTGCTCTTTGCTACTCGAGCCAGAACCTTTTCCACCGTCCATAAAAAAATCTTGATCCTTATCTAATCCAGCATATCCAATATTAAATGTTGTAACTTTAAATTCATTTCCTGGCTGCAGTACACGCTCTTTGTTGTTTTCAACCTTTACGTCTAAAACATTCGCTGGCTGTTCTTTTGTAAGTGTCATATAAGCTAAAAAGCCACCTAGAATACAAGCTATTATTAAAATAAATATTAATACTATTTTTAAAAATTTCTTCAACACACATGACCCCTTTTTATTAAATAACGTTTTATTTTTCTGTATTTTCAGTTAAATGAAGGTAAATTAAAGACACAAGAAATATTTTACCATAAAGAAAACTTGATATCATTATATTTAGCTAACAAATAATCGTTGTATCCCTCACTGCAATTATCTTGAAATTCAATCATAACATTTACGAAAGCAAGACTGTAATGTAATTACAACCCACAACAGAGAAATTACAACTTCAAAGAATATAACAACCCCTACTTTCCGCACTTTTCATTAACATATTTATTGGCAATCCAAAATAATATTTAGTAAACTATACATAGAACTTATAGGCGATGGAGTTCGCCATAACCGCGAATTAGCTAATGACTCCTACCAGTATGTACACTGGTAGGAGTCTATTTTTTTGAATAAACTATTAGGGAGGTGAAGAAATTGATATATATTATTGTTGGCATAGCTGGTATATTAGGAGCCCTTTCTCGTTATTATTTAGGCCTTACTATCGATATATTTTGGCATCATTCATTACCATTCGCTACATTAATGATTAACTTAATTGGCTGTTTCTTACTAGCTTGGTTGACCACCTATATCGCTCGGTTAAACATCTTACCTTCCGAAGTTATCACAGGGATTGGAACCGGCTTTATCGGTTCATTTACGACGTTTTCAACATTTAGCGTCGAAACTGTCAAACTAATCAATCATTCTGAGCTAGGTATCGCCTTTTTGTATGTATTATGCAGCATGCTAGGTGGTCTAATTATGTCTGGACTCGGCTATAAACTTGGTGATCTTTCACTACAAAAACGCCTTGGGGAAGGTGAAAAATCATGATTAACACTTTATTAGTAGCAGTCGGAGGATTCTTCGGTGCCATTACACGATTTGCAATTAGTAATTGGTTTAAAGAGAGAAATAAAACTTCATTTCCAATTGCTACATTCCTCATTAATATAACAGGAGCCTTTTTACTCGGATATATAATTGGCAAAGGAATAACTACAAGCTGGCAACTATTATTAGGCACAGGATTTATGGGCGCCTTCACTACATTTTCAACGTTTAAATTAGAGTCTGTTCAGCTTTTCAACCGCAAAAACTTTGGCGTACTATTTTTATATTTAAGTGCTACTTATATGATTGGTATCATCTTCGCATTCCTTGGGATGAAGTTAGGTGGAATATAAAAAAGCGACTCTTTTATCAGTCGCTTTCTTTCATAAAAAGTATGTTGCACCATACGGAATTGAAAATAAACCAGCTGGATACACATTATAATGTACGATTTGCATCGGAGGCTGTGTATACGGTATATACTGACTCTGCATCATTTGCTCTACTTGTGCTTGTTGTTGCATCTGAATAGCCTGATGCACTGCCTGAATTGTCATCTGTGCCCCGGCCATTGTAATAGCCGGACCTACTTGTCTTCCAGTGTAAAAATGATGGTTCATCATTATTCAGCTCACTTTTTATACAGAATGAATTCCTTTTACATGTTATGTTCACATACAATGCAAGTGTTTTAAATTTACATAAAACATGTTTTTAGCCCAACCCATACATCAAACACCTTCATAGAGTATATAAATGCCCACAAATATATGAAAAGGAGTGAGAATATGAGTTTCTACGAACAACAGCCTTTTACTCAAGATAACTATTATCGAGATCAACATTGGCATCCCCAAAATCCACTAAAACACCAAACAATCGCTATAATTGGTCCTGCTGTTTCTCACGGATTACGTGAAGCTGCTCATCTCGGCTATCAACACGCATTAACCGAAGCTGTCGCTATCGGCTACTTACTTGGAAGAGGTTACGATTTTAACACCGCTTGGAAAACCGTTGAATCTTGGTGGAGACCACCAGGATCCCCGCTTCCTACTCCATACTAAAGCGAAAAGACCGTAAATATACGGTCTTTTCACTTTAGCATGCTTTCTTTTTTTGAAGCATCGAGAAAATAGCCATGAACAAAATCGCAATAATTCCAGTAAAAACAAATAAATAAGCTAATGGAATTAAGAAAAATGGTTCCACTAAAGTTCCATCCGGCTTCACTTCCGAACCAATTATATTAAACATAATTATACATAACACTCCTAAAAACATCGGACTAGCCGCTAATAAATATTTGTTTTTCATAATATATTCTCCTTCAATTTCATAATTAATTTTCTGTATTCCTTTTCACTATTCTTACTACCATCATAATAAATCCAACTACATTACAAGTCAACAATTATTTATCGTTTAACGATAAATAATTGTTGACTCAAGTGAAATAAAAAAGGTCTACGAAACATCTTAAATTGCCTCGCAAACCTTTTAAATCATGAATATTTACACTTCAAATCTCCTACTTAATACAACATAAATTGCGCACAATAGTACGAATATCCCCGCATAAATTAACAAAATTTCTACACTAAACGCATCAGCCAAAGGGCCAAATATAATCATCCCCAAAGGCAAAGCACATGAATTTGCAATTTGTACGAGGCTAAACATTCTGCCATGCATAACTGGATCTACTTTCTCCTGCAATAACACAGTAACTGGCGTATTAAAACATGGCATTGTTATACCAATTAAAAAATTAAAGACTAAATACATAATAAATATCGGTGCAATTCCTAGTCCTATCATAAGCAGACCATATAACGCACAGGCTATCGCCGTTGTATGCATACGATTATGAAAGCCACCCCACGCTGCAATCAGTACGCCACCAGCTGCTGCACCAGCACTAAAGGTCATCTCACTAGCAGTAAGTCTCCACATTTCTGCTCCGAAGGAACGAGTTACCATTAAAGGTGTTAAAAAGGCAGCTGGACTTATTAAAATCATGATAATGATTAATAAAACGAGTAGCCTTTTAATAAATACATTTTCTTTTAAATAAACAAACCCTTCTTTTATACCTTGTAGATTAGATTTTTGCTTACTCTCTACATTCACATGTCCTTCAACTTGAATGATAAACATAATACTAATTCCGATTATAGCCGTAATAACATCAATAAAAAATGTCGTTTCAATGCTGGCAATAGAAAGAATTGCAGCACTTACTGCTGGAGAAAGAAACATAATTATAGATGTAATACTGCTATTTATCCCATTTACTTTCATAAGATAATCTTTCGGAACAATTTGTGGGATTAACGCATTCACAGCCGGTGTTTGTACCCCTGTACCAGCTGAGCGAATGAGTAATACTATAAAAAACATCCAAATACTTTTATATCCTGTTAAAAATAAAATTGCCAAAACTAACGTAGCAATCGCTATAATCCCATCCGATAACATAATCATCTTTTTACGGTCATAACGATCAATCCACACACCAGCAAATAAAGATATCGCAATTTGTGGTAGAAAACCGCAAACAGTTGAAATGGTCAACATCACTCCTGATGATGTTGTAAGGGTGATATACCATATGATCGCGTACTGTACGAGAGATGAACCGAACAACGAAATCGTTTGAGCGGTCAAAAACATTATTATTTTCACTTTCCAATCATTATCATTTATCATCTTTTTTACTCTCCTCAATTAAACCGCTCTCTATGTTGAAAATACTATCTGCCCAACCATGATAAAAACTTGCTTCGTGAGATACGAGTATGATGCTACCCTTAAACCGAATTAATGCCTTTTGCAAAGATTCCTTCGCTTCTGCATCTAAATGATTCGTCGGCTCATCTAAGATTAAAAAATTACACGGTGATAATAATAATCCGCACAGTTTCACCTTCGATTGTTCACCACCACTTAACGTATGAATTTCTTGCGAAACATGAGTATCCTTCACACAACACGCAGCTAAATGATGACGTATTTCCTTCATATTCAGTTTAGGAAACTGTTCTGAAATAATTTGAAGCGGCGTTAAAGAATCATTGCTCCAATTTAAATCTTGTTCATAATATCCAATCTTTATTTGCTCTGAGAAGTGAAATTCTCCAGAAATACTAGCAATAGTGCCAACGATTGTTTTTAATAAAGTAGATTTCCCTACTCCATTGAACCCTGTAATAACAAGTTTTTGCCCACCCATTACTGAGAAATTCAATTTTGGTAAGAGAGCAAAGTCATAACCAACTTCAAGGTTATTTACCTCAAGAACTGTTTGAACTGAAATAGGAAGTTCCCGAAAATGAATAGACGGTTTATAAGTAAAACTTGGTGGCGCAATTCTTTCCATACGTTGCAACTGCTTTCTACGTCCTTGCGCTATTTTTGAATTCACTCCAGCAATATTTCTACGAATATACTCTTCCGTTTTTTCAATTTTCTTTTGTTGTGCATGATATTGGCGAATATAATCTTTTCGCAAATGCTTCTTTTGTCTTACAAAATCTGAGTATTTTCCGTAATACTTCTTAACCGTTCCAAACTCTACATCACATATGCAAGAAGTCACTTTTTCCAGAAAATCAAAATCATGTGACACTACAATAAAAGCCCCTTCAAAATTCATTAAATAATTAGCAAGCCACTCCACATGCTCTTTATCAAGAAAATTCGTCGGTTCATCTAGTAATAAAATATTAGGCTCTTCTAATAAAAGCTTCGCTAAAATTACTTTTGCACGTTGTCCCCCGCTTAGTTCAGCGATTATACGATTCATGCCAATAGCATTAACACCTAAGCCAGCTGCAATTTTATTAATTGTGCTATCTACCGAATAAAAATCACGAGCCTCAAGTTGTTCTTGATATGCGGCCGCTTTTAACAATTTGTCAGGATCACCTGTCATAGCACTTTCTTCATACAATTTGTTCATTCTATCTTCCATTTCAAACAAATCATGAAAAGCTCTCTTTAAATATTGTGAAATGGTATAAATTCCATCAATTTCTGCATATTGATCAAGATGCCCAATTTGAATATTAGGCTGCCACTTTATGTCTCCCTTATCAGGAATTATTTCTTCAATCAATATTTTCATTAACGTACTTTTCCCCGCACCATTCTGTCCAACAATCCCCATATGTTCTCCTTTATGCAAATCAAAAGAAGCATTTTCATATAAGGCTTTATCTATAAAACTATGTGATAAACTTTCAACTTTAAGTAAACTCATTCGTATTCCTCTTTTCCTGAAATTAAAAAAAGCAGAGAGATAGCGTCATTCGACACTAGCCCTCTGCTTCGTGGTTTTTTCCTATACTACTCCAATTTATTGTAAAAACTCATCGGAATAATATACACAAAGGGCCATAGACAAAGCATTGTCTATGGCCCCTTAATCTATTTTATACATCAGCTAAAAACCAAAACCAAATAAGCATAGATAAACTATACTTTTTTAGAAAAGTTATTCAGCCGATGAATATCGGGGATTTATACCCCTTGATTAAGCTCCGTACAACGCTTCACCGTATACATTTGTGCGGAGCAAAGTTTTCTAATGAGTTTTACAAATTTTATATAAAGCATGTTCTGCACCTTCCTTAATACTTAAAAGGGATTTTAGCATACGGTTTTATGAAGCGTCAAGATTACTTCCAAATAATTCAACTACTTATTTTCAAAATATTGCTTCTGGAACATACACATTCTTATCGCATTATGATAGTTACCATCAACGAAAAACTCGTCTTGTAACTCACCCTCCACGATAAATCCAACCTTTTTATAAACATGTACAGCCTTTTCATTCTCTTTATCAACAACTAAATAAAGTTTATGCATATTTAATACAGAAAAAGCGTAATCCATCGCTAAACGCGTCGCTTCCGCTGCATAACCATGTCCTTGATAATTCGGATCAATAATAATTTGGAATTCAGTTCTTCGATGAATATAATCGATTTCCACTAACTCGACTAATCCAACCATCTCATTATCTTTCTCCAGGATAAAACGGCGTTCACTTTGATCATGTATATGTTTATCATATAAATCCTGTAGTTCTACAAATGCCTCATACGGCTCTTCAA
This sequence comes from Bacillus sp. RC252, assembly GCF_044909215.1. NCBI lineage: Bacteria > Bacillati > Bacillota > Bacilli > Caryophanales > Bacillaceae > Bacillus > Bacillus sp. RC252. The sequence continues at coordinate 172,070 of NZ_JBIYDV010000001.1, forward strand.
ACCAATAAGACATAATATGTGCGTTATTATTAAGTTCGTGTACAAACTTTAAATCTTCCCGTTCTAAAGGACGTAACTTTAATTCCTGATTCATTTCTATAACCTCCAAGTAAAATAACCTCTTCACTTAATTTCTCAATTTTTTTCGATTTCAAACGCCCTATTTACATTGTAAACTTTCAAGTAACTTGAAGGTCAAGATGAAAAAGTAGTGCAAACTGATGTCTGCACTACTACTCTTTTCTCAAATCTCTCATATTTGATATGTATAAAGCAATGACTAAAACAAGAATGGATCCTGCATATAATAACGTCTCCATCGGTTCCTCATGAGATACAATAATCAATCGAATTAAAGCCGTAATTCCGATATAAATAAAATAGCGTAACGGAAAATGATAATTCGATTTAAAATACTTAATGATTAATGCGATGAACTCAAAGTATAAGAAGTAGACAATGATACTTTCAACTAATTTATAAGATGTATACTTCTTCGCCGAAAATATGTATTGAATAAACGTGATTGTCTCATTAATTAAAAAGATAGATAAAACAATGGATAATATAATTAGAGCTATATTTAATATCCACTGTAACACGCTAGCTATATAATGATCGATATTAAATGATTTCATTTTCTCTTTAAACTCCCCTTCGTATACGTACGTATTTATTATAGCAAAATTATCATTGGAAAGAAGTTAAATCATACTTCCTCCCTTTACTCTCACCGGTATATAGAACTTCCAATACTTGAAGTAACCTTTTCACGATTGAGCTTAATTGCACATTCAGAAGCTCTTCCAACTCACTATTATTAATCGCCTTTTCAATAAGACGTGTTTAATCTTGTAAAATACACTTATGTGCATAGTTAGAAACACTATTACAACTCGAACACTGCCATCCTTTTTTCACCTTAACAGATGAATATTTTTTTCGTACATAATAAAAAAATAAAAAATTTTGTCACAAAACCCGTTATTCCGGGTTCTCTATAATACAGGCATCAAATGAGAGTGAGGTTTTAACTGACATGTTAAAAATAAAAAAGGAAGACAGCCCTTTTTCGGATGTGACATTTGAAGATTTGTTTAAACAAAACTATGTTTACGTTGTGAAACAGATCGTATGGATTGTCAAAAATCAGACTATCGCTGAAGAATTAGCCCAAGAAGTCTTTTTACAGCTATATCGCAACGATTGGAAGAGAATTGAACACTTACCTGGATGGCTAATAAAATCTTCTACTTATGTAGCGTATAAATATCTACGATCTGAAAAACGACATCAGGCGAGAGTAGATAAAACCATACAATATCATGAAGTACAACATATTTCATCATTAGATGATGACTGGATTAGACAAGAAGAAATTACAAAGGTACAAATGGTACTCAGTAACATGGATGAACGGGATCGAACCATTTTATTGATGAAATTTTCTGGTTTTCAGTATAAGGAAATTGCCGAAGTGCTTCAAATCGACATATCTTCTATTGGAACATTATTAGTCCGAGCCAAACAAAAGTTTCGTAAGATTTATAAACAGTTAGAGGAGGCGTAATAAATGAATTGTTATGATGTGGGATTTATTCAAGCATATATGGATGGGGAATTACCTTATGAGACAAGAAAAGAATTCACAAAACATTTAGATACGTGTAACGCATGCCAAGACTTATTACTAGAAATTAGCAAATTAAATCAATGGGAAAATGTCATGTTAGAGGAAGAAATAGTACATTCATCAAAGGAAATCAAAATTGATGTAGACCAAGCGTGGAAAGCATTTGAAAATCGCGCAAAATTAGAAGATGTTTCTTATATCAATCAAAAACCTGAACAGAAGAAGGGATTATTTACAAATATGAATAAAAAATCAAAACGTTTCATGTATATAGCAGTAGCGGTAGCAGGGCTTTTTTCAACAGCCATGATTCCACAAGTTCGAGTGGCAGCTACAGATGTTGCCTCTTATTTTTCCAATGCAATTTCAAATGATACGATTATTGATGAAGGAAGAGACGTTACAAAAGGGCAATTTATTCCTCTTGATGAAAAGATTACAGATCAAGGTGTTACAGTACATCTGAAAGAATTATATGTAGCGGATGCACGTATATCCGTTCATTACAAAATTGAAAAAGAAAATGGAAATGTAGTACCGTTTGAATTTGATACAACGGGGTTACAACTTAAAGATGATGGCAAAGTAAATGGTCAACAAGAAAAAAACCCAGAGTATAAGAAAAATGGGTACTTCGGACAATTAGCATTTATTCAAGGAGCAAATGGTGGACCATTAGAACTAAAAGCATCCGGTGAAGAATTAAAGCATATAGGTATTCGTTTTAAGGATAGACCAGAAGGTGTCATTACATTTATCGAAGGTCCTGAAGGGAAAGATTCTTTCAAACAACCACTTACATTAGATGTAAATATAAGCAGGATTGGAAAATTATCTGGTTCTTGGAAAGGTCAACTTCAAATTGATCCTACCAAATTGAAAAAATAAAGTAAATTTAAATGAAAAAAAGAATAGAACGATGTGTATCCAATACCCTGCTTATATTCTTCCTTGTGTTACTTACATTTATTTTATACATGATTTCTACTCTATCATTTTTAATTTCATAAACATAAAAAGGTAGTATAGAAAGTAGCCGGTTCCTTAACATACAGGGAATCGGCTACTTTTTGTCCAAACGCACAATTTTCTTTTTTCGTATGGTGCCCCTACATGCAAAACTTACATAAAATCTAGATGAACTCCAAATAAACTCCAGATACTTGTTTTATGCTAAATGTAATCTTAAACAAGGAGGTAATGGAAAATGTTTAAAACATTATTAGCAGGAACACTTTTAAGTACAGGATTATTAGCGGGTGGTGCAGTAGATACAGAAGATATGAAAACGAACAAACTAGAATCGAATAAAAAAATAGAATGGAAACAAACAAATAAAAGTGAAAAAGAATCCGCAAAAAAGATGGACAAAGGTAGAAAAATTGATCAAAATCAACCAATGTCAGTTACAACAAGTGTAGATGGAACAACAACTTCTTCGCCAATCCATAATTCACCTGAAGACGCAGTGCCAGCAATTCCTAACGAAGATGTGAAATCTAACCATAATCAAACCTTTGAAATGCCTGAGGACACTAAATCAAAACCTGTACATGATTCTTCTAAATAAGCTATAAAATGAAATAGGATCATACCGTCAGATAAGTAATATTAGAATCCCTGTTGCATACAGCGCAGGGGTTTTGATGTTAAAAAAGTTCCCTTCACTAGTCAAAAGCAAATAATGAAAAAAGAAAAATCAGATGTAAAATAATCAATAATTATTAAAAACAAATAAAAGGATTATCTCTTATTTAATAAGAGATAATCCTTTTATTTTTGGAACCATATCTTTCCCACCAGCAAAAAGAACCATAAACTTGCAGAAAGTTTATTTTAACTTCCCTATTGATAGGTTAACACGGTAATTCCCATACTTTAATAGTCGTCCTAGAAAGTTATCCAATTCTTCATTAGAAGCGAAATGTGTTTTTAATAAATAACACCCCTCACCACTTATACGGTGTACTTCAGAAATTCCTTCTTCTCCTTGAAAGAAATTCATAAACTCTTGATGATTAGCTGTTGTTACGAACAAAGTAACAAATGCAGTCACTACTTGTCCTAATTTGATTCGGTTTATTGCGATTGTGTATTGCTCAATAATCCCTAAATCCTCTAACCTTCGAATTCGATTTCCTACAGCCTGCCCCGTCATATGTATTTTCTGACCAAGTTCTTTCCATTGTATTCTTGAGTTTTCTCCTAATAATTTTAGTATCTCAAAATCTGTTTGATCAATGATATAAACCAATCCTTTCACCGTGAAAGTAGAAAGCCAGAAAGTGTTTCGCCAGCTTATTCTGCTTATCGATACAATTCACTATACTTAGTTTATCCTCTTACATCACATTATTTATCAGTTATATTCACTTATAACATAGAGGACGCAACAAAAAAATACATCTAGATTTAAAGGAGGTTACAAATATGTTATTACAAGAAATCCTATCGTTCAATGAACAATTTGTAGAAAATAAGGAATACGCTCCTTGTGAAGCGACAAAAATGCCTAAAAAACGTATGGTTGTTGTTTCTTGCATGGATGCTCGTTTAATTGAGCTACTTCCAAAAGCTTTAGATATACACGATGGTGATGCAAAAGTTATCAGAAATGCAGGTGGTAAAATTGCTTCTCCTTTCGATAGCGTTATGCAAAGTGTTGTAGCGTCAGTATATGATTTAAATGCAGATGAAATCTTTCTTATCGGACACCATAGATGTGGTGCAAGCCAAACTAATCCAAAAGGAACACTTCAAAAAATATTAGATCGCGGAGTAGCTTCACCAGAAATTTTATCAGCAATTGAATATGCTGGTGTTGACCTTGAAAAATGGTTATTTGGATTCGATGATGTCAACGGTTCAACTCAAGCTAATGTTGATTTAGTAAGAAATCATCCACTTATTCCAAAAGATGTTCCTGTACATGGTCTAGTTATTGATCCTCACACAGGCAAATTAGATTTAGTAGTTGATGGATATAAAAAATTAAATGGTATGGAACATTAATTATTACTTAAATGAAGGGAAGTTATTAGATATGAATAGACAAGAAGCTACGCAAAAAATTATGGAAGCAAAAATCGCAAAAGGTTTAACATGGGACCAAATTTCAAAAGTAAGTGAAAACTCTGAGACTTGGGTTGTAACAGCATTATTAGGACAAGCTACAATGACACGTCCGGAAGCAGAAAAAATTGGTAAACTATTAGAATTAGATGAAGAAGTAGTTCAGGCATTAACAGTAGTTCCACTTCGAGGTCAAGTAATGCAAATGCCTCCTACTGACCCAATCTTATATCGATTATATGAAATGATGTTACAATACGCACCAACTCTTAGAGAATTAATCTTAGAAAAAGCTGGCGAAGGTGTAATGAGTGCAATTAACTTCAATCTAGGTGTGGATACACAAGAAGATCCAAAAGGTGGCGATCCTCGTATCGTTATTACACTTAACGGGAAATTCTTACCGTTCCGTACATGGTAATTAATTAAAAATCTATCTATATAATTAAAATGATTTTATAGATTTACAAAATCCATCCTTTTTAATCTAACTATATAGAACGGGTGGATTTTTACTATGAAATTCTTTTTCGGCAAAGGAGACTAATATGAATAAAAAATACTTTGATACGAGCTTTAGTATTCTACAGTGGTTTGTGTTTTTATTAGCAAATGCAATTGCATTGCCTATCATTATTGGTGGCATATTCCATTTATCAATAGAAGATATCTCAACATTAATGCAACGAACTTTTTTAGTTGTAGGAGTAAGTTCATTTATACAAGCATGGTTTGGGCATCGCTATCCCATAGCGGATGGGCCAGCCGGTTCATGGGTAAGTATATTTGTCATATTGGGACAAGTTGCTATGCATCAGGGACAAAGCGCAAAAGACGTGTTGCAATTTTTAGAAGGCGGATTAATTATTGCAGGTATATTACTCTTCTTTCTTGGTATAACAGGGCTTGTTCATCGAATCTTACGTTTATTTACACCCTTGGTTACAGGAACCTTTCTTTTAATATTATCTCTTCAGCTTAGTGGTGTGTTACTAAAAGGAATGATGGGATTACAAGGAGCTGTAACTCATCCTGACTATACAACAGCTACTATTGCGCTCTTTGTTTTTGCCCTTATTACTTTCTTATCAATTAAAGGGAAAGGATGGATGAAAAGTTACGCTGTGTTACTTGGAATTTCATGTGGTTGGCTTTTGTATGCAGTATTAGGAAAATCATCTCATATACCTTCACATACAACGCTAGTTAAGTTACCAGAGATATTTGCTTGGGGCACACCTAGATTCGATATTGGAATGACTCTAACTGCAACTTTATTTACCTTTCTTTTAGTTGCAAATACAATTGCTGCTATTTCGGCTGTAAAACAAGTGGCTCCCCTATCTAAAGAAAATGAAAAGCAAACACTGAACCGTGGTGTATGGGTCGGAGGTATATCACATATTATCTCATCATTGTTCTCTACAATTGGAATTGTACCATTACCTGCATCAGCAGGATTTATTCAACTAACGGGTCAAAAAAAGGTGAAGTCGTTTCTTATAGCAAGTCTTATATTAGCAGGTATTTCTTTTATCCCCTCAATTGTAAACTTTATATCCTTGCTACCAGGTCCTATTGCTAATTCTGCACTTTTAGCTACATTTGTCCAAGTAATAGGCATTTCATTTCAATCCATTTTACGTGAAGAATTAAAGCAACGCCGATTAGCTATATTAGGAATTTCATTATTAATCAGTTTGGGAATAATATTTCTTCCAGAAAGTGCATTTAGCGGCGTTCCTTCTTCCTTACAATATGTTTTAAGTAACGGATTACTCGTAGGTACTATGATCGTTATTTTGCTAGAACGGTTTTGGAAAGAGTAAAAATTGTGAATAAGTAAAAAAGCGCCCTGATTACAAGGCGCTTTTTTATATCTAATGACTAATACTAGCCGTTGGGTATAATGTTGTTCCTCCAATTGAAACTTTTATTTCATTTGTTAATGGAACATTTTGTTCATTAATAATTGTTCTCCACCATTCCCATGCAAGACCAGTACATTCTCTAGCTACGATTTTTATATTTTTTGAATTTGGTGGAAGAGGGATAACTGTAGAGTAATGAGCTGTTTTGTCTCTGCCGCTACCATCCCATGTTTTATGTGTTAGTACTTCTTTCCCATTTTGATCAAATGTGAATTCATCCCAAGATACATCAAATTGAGCAACGTAAGCACCGTAATGATCCAGTGTCATTTTAGCACTTGAATATTCTGTAGTCGTCGTCTCGATATAATCTGTATTGTTATGAACAGCAGCAGTTGCATTATCTTTTAAGAAAGTGCTTGTATATGAAATTGGATATGCTGGATTTTTAAGACTTAATTCAGCATTATCTTTAATGATATTTCGGATTTCATTGAAATCTTTAGTAACAACCTTGTTATGCTCTTTCGCATCTCCGCCTAATACTACAGCAGTAAAAGTACTTTCTTCAAAAATATCTTTGTACTGTCCACTCGTTTCGACGCTGTTATTCTTAAGTAAGGCTTTAAAAGCAGCTTGTACATCTTTGCTCTTAGATGTTGTTTCTAATTTTACATAAACAGTTCTACCATAAGCTACATTTGAGACCATAACAGGTGGAGCCGAATTACTTACACCTTTACGAGTTAACTCACCAAAAGTAACACTATTATCAAAAAGATCGGATGGATTGTTAGGTAGTTCAGCACTTACGGTATAAAATATTTGCTTATATGCCGCTACCATCACTTTTTTCTCTCCATTTGCAACCGCATTAAAATCAATGTTTAGACTGTTATCAAGATATTTGGCGTTAACGTTAAGGGCACTTGCGATTTGTGATTTACTATAAACCATAGATTCTGTATACTGCATTCTTGCAGGTAACGTATGTGTTTTAGAATACTTTTCATTCCAAGTAGATACTAAATCATCTACTGCTCCAGCCACATTACCATATATCGGATTTTGGACAGTAATTGTATTTTCTTTTCTCATGCCAGGTAAGTCTATACTAATATTCAAAGGCTTTCTCTTAGCCACTAATAAACTCGGTTGATTGTCTGCAAAAGCTTTATTTGCAAGTTGTACCGCTCCTGGATACGTACGATTCACCACAGAATCAATAATCGAAATATCGACTGGTGAAGTTGTAAGTGATTTTTTCTCGCGTTCCACTACTACAAATTTACCATTTGAATTGATACTTTCTTTCGGAACAAAACTCTCTACCTTATCACCATTTACAGCTAAAACCTCTTGATTATTATATTTAAGATTTGCTATACCAGTATCAATGCCACTAGCATTTTTGGTTACATCAGTTGTATTACCTGCTTGTGTTTCTGCGAAGGAAATAGATGAATAATTAATAGTGCATAGACTAACTAATAAACATGTAAGGAACTTTCTTCTTTTAGTGTTTTTCTTAATATTCAGAAAAATCACCCCGTTCTTTTTTTAGTAAGATATGATAATGATTGATAAATGATAGCTAACTAATAAACCTACATAAATGCTTTTAAAAGTTCTTGAATTAACGGGATTACGCCACCTACAAATTTCAAAACTGCCATTGCGATTTCCATATTATTTCCTCCTTTTTTATTGCTACGAAAATGTGATGTATCTTTATGCCCTCATTATAGTGACCCCTTACACTTTTATCAATACACTCTTATATGCAATATTGCATACAAAAAAACAAGCTGAATTCTTATAAAAAGTTATACAGAGATAAATTTTTCGTTTGGTAGATACTTGAAAAGGTGAAGCATTCCTTTGCATTTTATGAGTAATTTACAAGTTTATTGTTGGAAGCGTCGCAGGACTAGAAGTAATGAAATACATGCAGGACTGTTACGAGCATCCAGAAATATTAAGAGTCCTCATGGGCGGCAATCACATAAAAAAAAGCTGCTGCCTATAAAATACAGACAGCAACTTCAACTAGAGTAGCTGGCATGATTTACGCAAGCTACAGTATTTTTTTGACATACTCATTTTTTACACTTTGTAACTAATAAACAGCGATTGGCCCATAAGGACCATTGATAATTTCTATTTTTGTTTCAAAAATATCTGTCAAAATTGTTGGGTCCATAACCTCTTCCACTGTTCCAAAAGCAGCAATTTGTCCATCTTTCATAGCACAAATTTTGTCAGAGTATTTAGCAGCAAAATTTATGTCATGCATAACAGTCAAAATTGTTCTTCCGAATTCATTAGCTGCACGTCTCAAATGCTCCATCATTTGAACAGAACGAGCAACATCAAGGTTGTTCAGAGGCTCGTCCAAAAGTACATATTCAGTCTCTTGGCACAATACCATCGCTACATATGCTCTTTGCCTTTGACCACCAGAAAGCTCATCTAAATATCTATTCTCTAAATTAGTTAAATCCAAGAAATCGATATATTTAGAAATAATAGATTCATCCTCTTTAGTTAACCTTCCCTTTGAATAAGGAAAGCGCCCAAACCCAACTAGTTGTCTAATAGTAAGCCTCGTTACAAAATGATTTTCTTGTCGCAATATAGTCAAAATTTTTGCTAAGTCTTTTGATTTGGATTCAGAAACATCCATATTCGCTACTTGAATTTGGCCTTCATCCATATCTAAGAGTCTTCCAATCATCAATAGTGTCGTAGACTTTCCAGCACCATTTGGTCCAATTAAAGAAGTAAAGCCCGCTTTTGGTATTTCAATATCCAAAGGTCCTATTTTTACCTTATCAGTATAGAACTTTTTAACGTTATCAATTTTTATCATAAAGCCCTCTTCCTTAAAACTATAGTTAAGAATATGATTCCACCAAATAATTCAATAATAACTGAAACTACACCTTGAGCATGGAATACATGATACATTAAAAAGTATGCACTCGTCATTATCAAAAATCCTATTGCAAAAGCCATTGGAAAAATATATCTATGATCATAAGTTGACGCCGCCTGATAACTCAAAGTTGCTACTAAAAAGCCGTAGAAAGTAAGTGGCCCAATTAGAGCTGTTGAAATGGACATCAAAATAGCAACTAATACAAGCGTATAAATTACACTAGGTTGATATTTAACCCCAAAGGAAGTAGCAACATCCTTTCCTAGTGACAAAACATTCAAATTCTTAGAATGAGCCAAAATTAATACTGCTACAATTATGACCATAGGAATTACAATAGGAAAATATGCAGGATCTGCATGATTAACAGAACCAAATAACCTTGCTTGTAAAATATCAAACTCTGAAGGCGCAAGTAGTTTTCTCATGAAAGTTGACACAGAATTTAGCCCGGTACCAATAATAATTCCAACTAAAAGCATAAGTTGTAAATTCCCGTATTTACCGGAAAGTAACCATCCATAAAGTATCAAACTCATGAAGACCATAACAACAACTTGGAATAAAAATGATCCAATTCCACTAAAATTTATCAATGCACTAGCACCAAAGAAGAATATTGTACTCGTTTGAATTGCTGAATAAAGTGATTCGAAACCTAAAAGCGAAGGAGTAATAATTTTATTATTCGTAATAGATTGGAAAGCAACTGTCGACAAACTATGACAAACTGCAGCAATAATCATCGCAACAATAGCTACTATCCTTCTCTTAACAACTGGGATAAAAGAAGGTGAATCTATCGGAACTGGATTGTTATAAACTAAAAGTCCATATGAAGAAAGGAGGCCTAAAGCAATCAATGTTATCAGTAAAATCCAATAACGTCTTGCTTCCTTCTTAGAACGAAAAGCACTAGCTGATCTACTTTCATTATGAAGGCTAGAATCGATTTCGACATTTTCTTTATTTCTATATTCTAATGTGATCATCGTAGCCTCCTTGGTTTTCTTTGTCTCAATAAAATAGTAATAAACACGACTGCTCCCACTGTTGCAAGTATTAAAGAAACAGGTACTTCAAACGGCTTTATAATTGTTCGAGAAATGATGTCACAGGCAGTTATTGTCCCCATTCCGATCACACATACCCAAGGTAAATTACTCCTAAGATCATCACCTCTAAACATTGAAACAATATTTGGAACAATTAATCCCAAGAAAGGTAAGTGTCCAATAACAGCTGCAACAATTCCAACTGCAACAGAGATAAGGCCAGTCCCAAAAAGAACAATTCTATTGTAATTAACTCCAAGGCTTGTTGCGACATCTTCTCCTAGTCCAGCTAAAGTCAATCTATTAGCATACATAAAAATAAGCAAAGTAATGATAACAATCAGCCATAAATATTCATATCTTCCAACCTGAACGTTAGCAAATGAACCTACAAACCAGGTTTCAATACTTTGCGTCATTTGAAAAAGGAGTCCCAAAAAAGTAGACACTGCAGAAATAACTGCTCCAAGCATCAATCCGATAATCGGGACAATTAAAGACGAACGAAGTTTAACTCTTCTTAAAAATAAAAAGAAAATCATAGTTCCTATAAAAGAAAAAATGATTGCACCAGTCATTCTTTGAACTAAAGTCGGGGCAGGAAATAATAAATATACAAAAAGCAGGCCTAAGCCTGACCATTCAATAGTCCCCGTTGTAGTAGGTTCAACAAAACGATTCTGTGTAATGAGTTGCATTACGAGTCCTGCCATCGCCATTGCAGCACCAGTAAGCATTAATGCAACTGTTCTCGGAACACGAGTTATAAAAAACATCTCCATTCCGTCCTCTTGTCCGCGTATATCATAAACTCCAGTAAACAGTGATATAATCCCTAAAATTATAACAATCATAATCGCTATTATAAAAGGTTTTGTCCATATTTTATTGTGATTATAAAACCGGGGTTGAGAAGTATTCTCAACCCTAGAAATCATATTTTTTGACACTGTTTCGTACTCCTTTACACTACTTAGCTAAAGTTTTTGCAATATTACCAAATAACTCTATGTAAGTCTGAATTGATTCATTTGTGTAAGTATCTTCTGGTGCATAAACAACCTGTTTTTTAGAAACAGCAGTTGTGTTTTGAAGAGCAGGTGATTTAGAAATAACATCTTTAGCAGGAGCTGAAGTAGCAGCATCAGATGTTGCAGCATCACGATCTAATACGAAAAGCCAATCAGGATTTGTTTGTGCAATAGCTTCAACAGAAACGTCATCACCTTTATGACCTGCAGTAGAATTAGATACTTCTAGTGCTGGAGTCCAACCGAAAATTTCATACATTGGTCCCCAAACGCGACCAGAGTGAGGAGCAGCAAAACCAATATTCCCACCAGTAACGATAACACTCATAACTTTATCTTTTCCATTATAAGCAGATTTTACATTTTCAATAGATTTATCAAAATCAGCTACTAATTTTTTAGCTTCTTTATCTTTATCAAAGATTTTTCCTAAAGAAATTGTAGAATCTTTAAGCCCTTTTACTAAGTTTTCTCCAGGCTTAGTAGCTTTCTCAGAAACATCAACATTAAGATCAATAACAGCTGCATTTGGCACTAATTTTTTGATCTCTTCGTAATGGCCAGCAAATCTTTGACCAACGATTACAAGGTCAGGGTTTGCCGCTGCAATAATTTCAAGATTTGGTTCGCGGTGATTTCCAATATTTTGAACTTTACTATCCTTTACATATGCTGAATCTGCAGGCATTACATCCTTTGGAGCAGCCGCTAATTTAATTCCCCAATCAGCTAAAGTTTCAAAAGTTCTATTATCCAAAGCAACTACATTTTTTGGATTTACAGGGACTTTAACAGTTCCATGTGCATCAGTGATTTCAACTGTTTTTGGCTTATCACTACTATCACCTTTATTAGCTTTCGAAGTTTCCTTACTTGAATCCGAGCAAGCTGCTAACATTAAAGTGAAAATTGCTAAAATACTTACTAATTTTAAAAGCATAGTTTTTTTCATACGTATACTCCTTATAATGTAATTTAGTTCGAAAATGATAACGTCCATAGATTAAATTAGATAGTAACCTTTATGCATCTAAATTGCTATTGATAATCATTTTCATTTGAATATCCTGTTAATAAGTATAGTCATTAATTATGTGAAAATCTTGTGAATGGTGTGAGTTAATAAAATTAAACATAAATTAGATACAGTCTCATCTAATGCGCACCAGAGTCATCCCCCACACGTACTAATCAATAGATTGGGCACCTTATAAACCATGATTTCTGCTACAAAAAAAATGCCCATTAATAGCTAATTTTTCATAATCCATTGCCTGGTAGTAATCTTCTTTTTATAGTTTCCGTCTTTTAATATTTCACAGAAACTATTTGATTATCAGGTTTAATAGAAAAAACGAGTAAAACTGTACTTTACCTATTATTTTATTTTTATCATTCAACCATTGAATAGCCTCTGCCATGTATCGTTTGAATATATCTCTCTTTCTTCTCGCACTTTAACTTTTTTCTTACATACCCAATATATAAGTCTACTACATTTGGATTGACTACTACGTTATATCCCCAAACCTGATTCAAAAGCATTTCACGACTCAATATTGTATTTTTATTCTTAATTAAAAATACAAGTAAATCGTACTCGCGCTTCGTAAGCGAGAGATTTTTACCACCTTTTTTCACAATATGGCTAGATGCATCCACAAAGAGATCTTTAAACTGAAAAAAGTTTGTCTCATTTTGCTGGATACAGTCACTTCTCCTTAAAATAGCTTGAACCCTTGCTACTAATTCTTCTTTCACAAATGGTTTTCTTATATAATCATCTGCTCCTGCTTGTAGCCCTGCTATGCAATCCTTGCTAGAAATATTGTCGGTCACAATAATTATCGGTGTCGTTTTAACAAGTCGTATTTGTCTACAAATTTCTGGCCCCGATATACTTAATGAATCCCAATCCAATATGATAATATCCCAATCTTGTTCATATACTATATTTAAACCTTGGTTTTCATTGTGAAGTTTTAAAATGAAATAGCCCTCTTGCGTTAGACCGCTTACGATTTTCTTTGCAAAAGACCGTTCATTCTTAATTACTAACACCTGCTTCACCGATGGTTCACCTCTACTTCAATATAACTTAGTTAGATAAAAAGTTATCCCCAAAAAATAATTTAAGATTTATAAATATTAAATCCCTAAAAAAAGCCATTATAACAGCTTATTAGGAGAACTCTATATAATCTTACAATAGATATGGATAAAAACACAAAATATATGAAGATTTAAATACATATTATTTAATCATTAAGAGCAACTATATTATCTAGCTGCTTATTATCAATAACGATTCCCTCAGTTTCTGTTTCAAGGGTACCGTCCTCAACTTAAGCATTTTATCAAACCACAAAACAAAAAGAACCATACCCCCGCCACTCTGGCAAAGTTATGGTTCATATCATACAAAATAAAAAACCACCAAACAGTTATGTATTGGTGGAGACGGTGGGAGTCGAACCCACGTCCAAAAATATCGGCACTTAAGCTTCTACGAGTGTAGTCGATATATTAGCATTTCGCGAACTCTTCAGCCTATCGACAGGCTTCCAAGTTGCTAGTCTGATTGTTCTCTTCCTTCGCCCTCAGACGGCGAACTCCGGCGTAGTCCACTTAGTTTGAGTCCCTTACCCTACCACATGGACGATGGAGGGAGGAACCTTTAGTGCAATTAAGCAGCTAAAGAAAGATTGTTTTGTTTGCCAATTATAGGCTTTGACGTTTTAACGAGGCCGATCCCCTCGACTCGCAACCTAAGCTCGAACTATCCCTGTCGAATCCGTAACGTCCCCATGATAAAAATGGAGCATACGAAGAAATATCGTGATAGCTACTAAGAGCTGTTTTTCAATGTGCAACAATCTTACATAAGTTATTATATCATACGCGCGCCGTTTTACAAATGTAAATATCTGTATTACATCTTTTGACGATCACGGAACACGCGTGCAATTTCACGTTTAGCTTCTTTCTCTTTTAAATCGTGACGCTTATCATATTGCTTCTTACCTTTTGCTAAACCAAGTGCCATTTTCGCAAATCCATTTTTCAAATAGATTCTAACTGGAATTAATGCATAACCTGTTTCTTTTGCATAACCTGCTAGCTTATCAATTTCTTTCTTATGAAGAAGTAACTTTCTTGTACGAAGCGGATCGTGATTAAAACGATTCCCTTGTTCATATGTATTAATATGCATATTATGAACCCATACTTCACCGTTATGTATACGTGCAAACGCGTCTTTCAAGTTCACGCGTCCAGCGCGAATCGACTTAATTTCCGTTCCTTGAAGGACAAGCCCTGCTTCGTATGTTTCTTCGATGAAATAATCATGAAATGCTTTTTTATTTTGCGCAATAACCTTACCTGTACCCTTTGGCATATAACGTCCCTCCTCTATTTTTACTATTGTAACAAATGTAAACCAAAAGCGAAAGTGGCTCGCTCAGAATCTTTGGACATTGGAGCTCCCGACAAAGAAGCGCTTTTTGCTTCGTCCGAGGGCGCGAAATGGCCAATAGATTCTAGCCACTGTAGCTGGATTCAACCAAAAGCGAAAGTGGCTCGCTCAGAATCTTTGGACATTGGAGCTTCTGACCTTGAGGCGCTCTTTGCCTCCTGGGAAGAAGCGAAGCCGCCAAACATTCTAGCCACTGTAGCTAGCTTACAACAAAAAGCGAAAGTGGCTCGCTCAGAATGTAAGGCGAAGCCACTCTTTTCTTACTTGCGCTTTTTCTTTTTCTTCTTGAATCCTGGTACATTTTCAAAGAATCCTTTTTTCTTCTTACCATTACCATTACCATTACCATCTTTTTTCCCTGGCTGACTAGCGGATGTGGATGCAGATGCTGATGCTTTTCCTTTTCCTTGTCCACCACGATCAAACTTTCTTCCTGTGCCGCGTTCACCACCGCGCTCATTACTACGTTCGCTACGTCCACCGCGTTTCTTTCTGCCTGTTCTTGGCTGTTCAATCACAACTGGACGATCTTTGAACTTACGACGAGGTGTGCCTTTCATGCCAACGATTTCAAAGTCGATTGCGCGCTCGTCTTTATTTACGTTAATAACACGAATTGTAATTTCGTCACCGATGCGGAATACGTTACCTGTACGTTCCCCAATCATCGCAAAATGTTTTTCGTCATAACGGTAGTAATCATCTGTTAAATAGCTAACGTGTACAAGACCTTCAATTGTATTTGGAAGCTCTACGAATAAACCGAAGTTTGTTACAGAGCTAATCATACCGTCATACTCTTCGCCAATCTTATCAACCATATACTCTGCTTTTTTCATTTCATCTGTTTCACGCTCTGCTTCAACAGCGCGGCGTTCCATATTAGAAGAGTGCTCTGCAATCTCAGGTAAGTTTTCACGCCATTTCGCTTGCGTTTCGTTGTCTACTTTACCATTAATGATGTATTCACGAATCAATCTATGAACAATCGTATCTGGGTAACGACGAATTGGCGATGTGAAATGCGTGTAGAACTCAGTTGATAAACCAAAATGTCCTAAGCTGTTCGAATCGTAACGTGCTTGCTTCATAGAACGAAGCATAACTGTTGAAATGACTATTTCTTCCGGCTGACCTTGAACCATTTCAAGAATTTGCTGCAATGCACGAGGGTGTATTTCATTCGCACGTCCTTTTACTGCATATCCGAAGTTTGTTACAAACTCGAAGAAACGCTCAAGCTTATCTTCTTTCGGATCTTCATGGACACGGTACATAAACGGTACGTTCATCCAGTGGAAATGCTCCGCTACTGTTTCGTTCGCAACAAGCATAAACTCTTCAATTAACTTCTCTGATACAGAACGATCACGCATTACAACATCAGTCGGTTTTCCTTCTTCATCTACTAGTACTTTCGCTTCTTTAAAGTCAAAGTCAATCGCACCACGGCGCATACGTTTTTCACGTAAAATTTGTGCTAACTGCCCCATTTCTTTAAACATTGGTACTAGCGGCTCGTAGCGTTCAATTAGCGCTTCGTCTTCATCTTCTAAAATGCTTCTTACGTCAGCATACGTCATACGCTCTGTCGTTTTAATTACACTTTGGAAAATCTCGTGTTTTACAACATCGCCTAGATTGTTGATTTCCATTTCACAAGATAGTGTCAGACGGTCTACTTTCGGATTTAATGAACAAATACCGTTTGATAAACGATGCGGAATCATCGGAATTACACGGTCTACAAGATATACACTCGTTGCTCTCTCTGCCGCTTCAACATCAATTGGAGAACCTTCTTGAACGTAATGACTTACATCCGCAATATGAACGCCAAGCTTATAGTTACCGTTCTCAAGCTTCGTTACTGTAACAGCATCATCTAAGTCTTTTGCATCTGCACCGTCAATTGTAACAATCATTTGATCACGTAAATCACGGCGATCTTTTATATCTTCTTCTGAAATCGTTTCTGGTACACTGTTTGCATGCTCCATCACCTCTTCAGGGAACGCTAAAGGTAAATGATGTTTATGAATAACAGATAAAATATCTACCCCTGGGTCATTTTTATGACCTAGAATTTGAATAACTTCACCTTCCGCACTTAAACGATTCTCTGGATAACTCGTAATTTTCACAACTACTTTATGGCCTTCTACAGCGCCCATTGATGCGCTTTTCAAGATGAAAATATCACTTGTCCAACGCTTATTATCAGGTATAACAAACCCAAAGTTCTTCGATTCTGTATATGTACCAACTAATTCTTTCGTTCCACGCTCTAAAATACGAACGATTGTACCTTCTGGGCGTGATCCACTTGATTGTGAGCTAACACGTGCTAATACTGTATCACCATGAAGTGCGCCGTTTAATTCTGTGGGTGGAATGAAAAGATCATCATCTCCAGTTTTCTTCTCTTCTGGAACAACGAACGCAAAACCACGTGCGTGCCCAATTAATTTACCGCGTACTAAATTCATTTTTTCTGGAAGACCGTAGCGGTTACTACGTGTGCGGATAACAAGCCCCTTCTCTTCCATCATTACAAGTGCCTTTACGAAATCTTTAAAGCCCTCAGAGCCTTCGATTCCAAATGCCGATTCTAATTCTTGTATCGTTAACGGTTTATACGCTTCTTCCCTCATAAATAATAACAACTTATCAATATGTTCTTGCATGATTTCTTCCAAGCAGAAATACCTCCTTTAAACCCTTATATTATTTAGTGTATCCGAAAGATGGGGGATGTATAAAGTGAAACTTTAATCATCTCCCAATGATTTTTTACAGCTTTCATAAAGTGTAACTTTAACCAGTGGTTTTTTGTCCGTCCCCACTGATTATTAGCCCACAAATAGCGGGATAAAAATTCCCTTATGAAAAAAAGAGGCAACTAGACCTTACCAATCTAGTTGCTCCAAGAAGTTATATACATCCTCATGTAGCACATCACGTTCTTTATCAAGTGTAATGACATGCGTAGAGTCTTCATACCATTTAATGTCTTTTAACGTAGATTCTACACCGTTATAAATAATGTTAGCACTATCTGTATTAATCATCTCATCATGACGTGCTTGTACAACGAATGTTGGAGCATAAATCATATCAACATTATTGCGTACGTCACGAATCAACTCCTGTAATGCTTTTAATGTATTCATTGGTGTCTGTTTAAATTCAAACATTTCCTGCTCAATTCGTTCTGGTGATTTTTGCTCACGCTTTTTATATTCGCGGGCATATGCCAATATACCTTGGTACATAATTTCTTCACTTTTAATGTACATCGGTGCACACATTGGTACAACACCTAAAATCGGTAATGTATAAGCAAGTTTTAATGAGAATACTCCGCCTAATGATAATCCAACCGCAGCTATTTTCTCGTAACCTTGATCTTTTAAATGCTGGTAGGCATTCATTACATCTTTCCACCAGTCTTCAGGGCCTGTATGAACAAGCTCTTCTGGTGGTACACCGTGTCCTTTGTAAATTGGCGCATGACAAGTATAGCCTTTCTTCTCTAAGAAACGCCCTAGCATGCGTACGTCAGCTGAGTTCCCTGTGAATCCATGTAATAATAAAACAGCGCGGTCTCCACCTTCAAATGTAAATGGTTTCGGAGATGCTAATTTCATCATGTACTTCTCCTCTTTCTCTTCTGTAATCTAGTCGTATTCTTTCTATTCTTAGTGTACCATATTTATAATTCTATAATCTAATTAGAAACTTTTTTTGAATAACAAATCAAAAAAAGAAGAACCATTAGCATAATCCGCTAACGCTTCTTCTTTTAATTTTATAAATTTAAGTACGTAACACCAATTGTTAGTACGAAGAATAGTACAGCTAAGACAACTGTAACACGGTTTAATACCGCTTCAATTCCACGTGCTTTTTGCTTACCAAACAATTGCTCTGCACCACCTGAAATAGCGCCTGAAAGGCCTGAGCTATTACTAGACTGCATAAGTACCATAACAATCATTAAAATCGATACAATAATAAGTAACACTGATAATAACGTATGCACTTGGCGTACCTCCTACAAAGATTCAGTTAGTTTAAATGTTAGCATAAATCCTATAGAAAAGCGAGAGCCTATAGTGTCGCTCTCGCTTTTCTTCTATTACATAAACACCATTGCGAATAACGGTCCGAGCAAACATGTCAAAATTGCTGTTAATGTCATTGTTACCGATCCAATAACACCTTCATGCTCATTATTTTTCATCGCTCTCATAACACCCATAATATGAGACGCACATCCAAAGCCAATCCCTTTACCAACTGAGTTTGTAACACGGCTCCATTTTAATAAAATTGGTCCTGAAATCGTTCCAGTAATCCCTGCGATAACGACGAATGCTGCTGTTAAGGACGGGACACCACCAACTTGTTCAGATACACTCATCGCAACTGGCATTGTCACTGATTTTGGTAAAGAAGATAAAATTAAGCTTTTATCTGTTCCCATAAGTGTGGCGATAGCAAAATCACTTGCAATAGCAACTGTTGTACCTACTAATACACCACCAGCAATTGGTACAACATATTTTTGCAGAACATGACGTTGTTTATAAAGCGGGATTGCAAATGCTACAACACCTGGTCCGAGTAGCTTCGCAATCCAGCCACCACCACTTTCCATATAATTTTGATATGGTATATCAAGCACTATAAATAAGAAAGCCATTAATCCTGTTGCAACAAGCATTGGAATGGTAAATGGCGTTGGAAATAATCCGTAGATTTTTTTAGATAATTGATATAATAGCACCGTAAAAAGAACCCAACCGATTCCGATTAATATTTGGCTCATTGTGTCTCTTTTTCCTTTCTATTCGCAAGATATTGTCCTGTATGTCCTGCGACAATAATAATTAAAAACGTACTCGCTACAACTGTAATGAAAAGAGAAATTCCTTTACTCATAAAAAAAGCACCGTAATTCATTAAGCCAAGCGTTGGCGGAATTAATAAAAACGGCATAATAGCAACGAGTGTTTCTGCTCCTAAATCAAACCATTTCACTGGAAGTACTTTTAGGCTAAGTAAAACAAGTAGGAGGAACATACCAATCAAACTTCCCGGAATCGGAATATTCAACATTTCTTGCACCCAATTTCCAACCATATAAAATACATAAAGAGCAGCAATTTGGACAAGAATCTTTGTAAGTTTCATGTTCATCATCCCTCATGTTTATACGATCTTCTGTTAATATCCTTATCATAGTATAAATTGTAAAAACCTGCAATTTATCAAATCAACAACGAAAATCCACTATATTATACGCTTACACCCTTGATATGACTGCGTTTCCGAATGTAATTTACGTCAAAAACCTTGACCTAATATATAAAGTTTATATTTTCTGAATTTTTATGGTTATTATTTCAATAAAATAAAACCCTTAACTCCATTTTCATTCTGCCTTCTCTCTAGCACACATATATATAAAGATAGGTGGTGAACATATGTCTAAAAAAGTTCTCATTTTTTGTGACCCTGGAATCGACGATACGATAGCCCTCCTCCTCGCATTCTTTATCGATGAAATTGACATCGTTGGGATTGTCGCTGATTACGGCAATGTTCCAAAAGAAATGGCCGTACAAAATGCTCATTTTCTTAAACAAAAATCAATAAATAGAGATATAAAAATATTCGGTGGTTCAGAACGTCCTCTCAATGGATGTCCACCTGCTTTTTTTACCGATGTTCACGGTAAAAAAGGATTAGGACCAATCATCCCAAATGAAAAGTTACAAAACGGAGAAATGGAGAATTTCTTTGAAGTTATCCCTCTTATCGAGCAGTATAAAGACGAACTAATCATTGTAAGTTTAGGGCGACTCACTTCCCTAGCTATTTTATTTATTTTATATAAAAACTTAATGCAGCAAATTAAATCTTATTATGTAATGGGTGGTTCCTTTTTGCACCCAGGTAATGTAACTCCCGTATCAGAAGCGAATTTTTATGGTGATCCAATCGCGGCTAACATTGTATTACAATCCGCATCCAACATGTACATATACCCGTTAAATGTAACGCAGTATTCCATCGTTACACCTGACATGGCTGAATATATTGAGGCGAAAGGAAAGGCTTCTCTCGTCAAACCTCTATTCGATCATTACTACTATGGATATTACGAAAAAATTTTACCACAATTAAAAGGCTGCCCTTTTCATGACACGCTACCGATATTAGCTTTACTTGATAATTCTATGTTTACCTACTACAAATCACCAATTACCGTCATGACCGAATCTTACGCTCAAGGAGTAAGCATCGGTGATTTCCGCTCTTTAGTAGGATCAAGCCCATTCGTCAATCGGCCCTCACAGCAAATTGCTATAGATTTTGATTACAATCTCTTTTTTAAATATTTCATGTCATTCATGACAGATGAACAATTTTAACATAAAAAAAAGACCGTGATTTCTCACGGTCTTTCGTTATTTTCTACAATTATCGTTTGATATTGTAGAAAGATTGTAAACCAGCATAAACAGCGATTTCGCCTAGTTCGTCTTCGATACGTAATAATTGGTTGTACTTAGCAATACGGTCAGTACGGCTCATAGAAATTTTATAAAAACATGATTAAAACAATATTATCCAACTTGTTTCTTCCTATTTATATATGGTTGTATGACTTAGTTCATTAACACCTTTTCTCATTTAACTTAAACCGTGTACGAACTAGTTTAATCATAGTATAGCTTATTCAATATAAAGAATCCAAGCCACCATATGAGTTGAATTTTTATTTTCACTAAAAAGAGCACCTTAGACATACCAGTAACTTCATGTCATACCATTATTAAATCTTTTGTTTAAACTGCTGTCTTTTCTCTTCAAGCATTTCATAAATTTTATCATCTATGCTCCTTAAGGAATCCTGGAATGATTTACTATGCTCATACTCAATTTCATCTATCCTATCATTAAAAGAACCATCATAATCCTCTGGATACCAAGTCATTCTTTTTCGATTCAATATAGCCCTCGGTACCACTTCCCTCGAACTGATTTCACAATATTCACTTTCCGAGATATCATACCCCATAGTCGTTATGTCTAACTTATCAGCTATTCTAATCATTCTTTTAATATCATGTCTCGATTTCCAGTAATCCCATCTTAGATGTGGTGTAATCAAAATATATTTGTTAACACTATTTGTAGTCGTATTTCCTATTTTCACACTGACGATTACCAATACATCAGCTACCCCCCCCTCACCTGAGCTATCCCCTTTAAACTCTTTAAATGTTTTAAGAAAATAAACTTCAATATACTTCTTATAAGCATAAACAGGATATTCATCAATTAATTTACTCAACAAACTTATAAATTCACCTGTATACTTATAACAATCGATACTGTCATACATATATCTACTTGAAGATATTTCATCCTTTTCATCAAACCAACTTCTTTTAATGCCAAATTTCAAAGAAACCCAGCTAAGTAAATCTTCATTAAGTTTTGGAATGATTGAGTTTTCATCAACTATGTCTGAGTACTCAATATTAAACTTCTTATCAATAAAAGATGGTATTTGTAACCTGCTGACTCCATGATACTCAAAAATAGAATAAAATTTATTTTCCAATTCAATTAGTGGACTTTTTTTTTCCGACTCTTTTTTTTCATATACATGAGTTGTGTTATTTATTGTTACCGTTCCATCTGTTTGAATATTATTATTGCCATCTTGATATTTATTGTTTATTGGTTTGACCGAAGATTTTTTTTTAAAAAAACTAATTATCCCACCTACTATAAATATCCCAATACCTGAAAATATCCATTCTTTATTCGCAATTATATAGTCCATTTTTCCCTCCACTATAATAATAAATAAATTCCACTGTAAAACTATGTATCTTCTATCCTTATTGTACCAAAAATCCATTAATTAGTTACGAAGTATTTATTTAACAATCAATCATCCTCTATTAAGACGCTTCAATTTTAGATTGTTTATTTTCTTTCTTGGTTAATAAGATTTGAATCAAAGTATCTATTGCAACAAAAGTTACAAATACTTCCTTAATAACCGAAACAGGCTCTATAGGTAATACTTTTAAAAGGTCACTTTGTGAAAATGTTATAAAATTATATATTACATAAATTAAAATCATCAACACATAACTGTAAATTCTCGTATACAAGACTGTAGAGTATTTATCTAATACATCCTTAACTAACCTAGTCTTAAAGGTACTCATTACAAACTTCATAATACCGTTACCGAAGTAAGCGAAGGCTAAAACTGCAAAAACATTAACTAAATATATTATTCCACCAAGGTAAGGCTTAAAAAAAGAAAATACATTCGATAAATTTAAAACTACAGCAGTAGGAGAGATATAAAATACTATAAACATCATTATCGTAACGATTGGTGCTAAATAATACTGAACTAGCATGACTAATAAAATTGGAAAGCCAAGAACCTTTAACAACAAATCAATAAACCTATTTTTACTTTTCGAAAACAATATTGTTAAACTTAGATATAGACAAAAATAACTCATCCCCCAACCCAATACCTTACTTGTTAAATCTGTTTCATTCTCAGTTAATCTAAAACTAAAATAGCCAAAAGATACGAACATCAAAAATAAAATAATCATTATTGAACTTTTAAAATTCCCCTTCAAGTTATATCTCCTCTCTATTAAAAATAAGCTTCCATATATATAACTGCAAAAACCACACACTTAAGAAAAATAATCCAGCATTTAGCATAATATAAAAATAAATAAAATTAATATATATAATAATATTTCACTATAAAGAGACCAAACAATTTAACAAGCATGATTTTTTATTCAGAGTGCGGGGGCAGATGTGCTTATACACTATTCGATTAATAAATCATACAAAAAGGTGATATGGAGCCCCCTACCTTTTTCTATATATGGTAATTCTTTTCATTCGACACTACTTTCCTGTTCTCTTACTGTTCTATAAAGAGTTGCCCTGCTTATCTTGGTTATTTCCTCAATCTCTTTAACTGTCATCTTATTCGTTGGTCTGTTGTGAAATAACTCAAGGGCATACTGTAAACCTTTGTTATTTTCAGTGTATTTCTTAGGTCTCCCTTTATAGACACCTCTTTTCTTTGCTTCTTCAATGCCCTCTAATTGTCTTTCCTTAATCATATCAGCTTCAAACTCAGCTATTCCAGATAAAACAGTAATCATTAACTTACCAATTGCCGTACTTGTATCAATCTTATCTCCACCCATATTCAAGACAATAAGGGCAACTCCTTTGCTGTTTAAGTACTCAATAGTATTTAAAGCATCCTTAGTACTTCTAGCAAATCTGTCTAATTTTGTAACAACAATAGTATCATCTTTTTGTACTTTCTCAAGGAGCATGTTAAACTGCTCTCTATCTTCTTTCTTCCTTCCACTGACCTTCTCTTTAAAGATAGTTTCACATCCTGCTTCTTGCAGTTGTTTAATTTGTGCACTTAAATTTTGACCTGCTGATGACACACGAGCATAACCATATTTCATGTGAATTTCACCCTTTTATTTTGATACATCTATATGAGACGTTAATAACCTAAGTATATCAAGTACCTCGCTATGTATCAATAGAGTGTACTCAATTGATACATTTATATACACTTTAATCAAACATTTACTAAATCTTATATTATTTTGTACATATTTATTTAAAAATTATAATATAAAAATACTATTATCTACCTAAAACGCTGTTTCAAACGTATATAAATAACTAATGAATACATATGTCGTAAAATAAAAAGGATGAACATTTCATTCATCCTTTTACCTCATTCAAAAATTCTCCATGAGATACTTACCTATATTTTTTGTAAAATGTATATCTAACAAGATTTTAACTTCTTGTTTTTAAAACAAAATTTTTCCACTTCAGATGAGTTTTAATCGGCTCCAATAGGGATAACAGGTAAATCTGGACTCTCTAAACTAGGGAAAGCGGGCAAATACAACGATAACCCTTGTATAATTTTTTCTTTCTTCTCAGTATTTAATAACCTTAAAACTAAGTTACAATAATCATTATTTTGATGCCCGAAGAACCTTCCAATAGTTTTTGATATCCCTTTTTGATTATAATATTTTAAAACATCTCTATATTTACCTTCCTCTAGGAGATTACTAAAAATAAGTTTATTTTTTTGATAAATTTCATTTACATTTAGACTATCAGGTAAATCATTTACAGCTTGCTCTATTTCCGAAAAAATCTTTTTATTTACATCGTACACCGATAATCTATATTTAATTTCATTAACTACAGCATTATTTATTTGTTTATCAATATCCCGCTTAAAAGACTGAATTATACTTTCTTTAACTTCCTGAACTTTTTCTTCATTAAATATCATATGCTCAGCTACCATTTCTAATATTTCTTCTACACAAAAAAGGTTTTCGACCTCCGCAATATCCAATGTAAGGATGTTATGACCTTGTAAAGATTTAATCTCTTCTTCTGTTCTATAATCTCTATCAATTAATCCATAAACCTCTAAATGGTGCAATTGGGTATTACCTCTCATAGATTTGGTAGATTCTATTACCTTAGTACAGCTACCACATGGGATTACATGAAAATCATCGTAAAAATGCCTATACAACGAGTAATCTAAACTGTCTCTATCCCCCTCAATAAACAAGAGCCTTTTCCTTGAGCCTAAAATTTCTAATAGCAACTCTTCAGGTAATCCTTCCGTTTCATTTATAAATTCCAGCTCCCACATTTCATCCCCTAAATATTCATGTACCCATAACTTCTTACAATTCTTATGTGCAGTTGCAAACTGGATGTCGTGTGTTATATATATAAATAAACAATCTTGTCGTTCTTCTTCAAGTTTATTCCATAATCTATTTATTATAGATTTATGCAGATGAATTTCAGGTTCATCTATTATAATAATTGAGTTTAGTGGAGCACATAAACACTGTCCCATTAAATATAATGCTACTCTTTCACCATCACTCATTTCACTACCATGATATTCCATTTCAGAAAAACTAACTGAAACCTTCGCATCTTCCAGCTTAAGTTCCCTATGTGGATATATATCCTTCCAAATCTTAATGATTATATCAATCTCAGTCTCTGGTGCCTTATCATGAAGTAATCCTTGTCGTTCTTTTTCCTTACATTTTTTTACAAACTCATCATTTATCTTGCTTTGTTTTGCAAATAGAGTAGTAAGAACCTTATCATAGTCATTCAATAAAGAGGTGGTATGTTTTCCCCATCCCCATCTGATACCCTTTTTTTGCTCAGGCCCTTTGTAGTTTGCATCCCCCCAAAAGAAGTCATCAAATGCCTGTTCAAAACCCTTCAAATTAACATAATTTGATATTTCTAAAGAGCGTTGTGCCGATACCCTATGCACATTCTCCAAGTTATTTTGTTCAATCCATGCACCCAATCTACTCTTTCCTGCCCCATTTGCTCCTATTATGACTACAGATTGAGATTTCCCAATACTATATTCTTTATTTCCTAGCTCTTTATCAGGTAATATTATCATTCTATCTTCCATAAACATCCCCCTTTATCCTAAAATTAAATACTTCTTAACAAATATTATAACATCCCTTAATATAGAAGGAACAATATTCAAAAAAGGCTAGTTCAACACTTATCCTATTTCACATTTTTTTGATTTAAAAAGGTTCTATAAAAAAATAGATATTATTAATTTTGAGCATAATGGGTCATTCTCTTACCGAAACAACATTAAGCTACTTCAAAAAGTTAGTGCAAACGACCAAAATAAATTATTTAACATAATTAAAGAACTAGAAAGTTGGAAGAAATTACAACCCTCCCTCCCTTAAAATGTAATATCAATTTATAAATCACACGGTAAACACACGCAAAATCATCTTAATTAACAAGTTTTTCATCAAAAATCGTACGTAACACTTTTTTAGATGGACGGAAGCATTGTACATAAAAATCCTATTTTATACAGTTATCCCCCCCATTAAAAATAATGGGGGGGAATTTCTATCACTTTATGTTTGAAATGCTTGATTAGCATTATATATGTTTTATATAAGGTTAATCAAAAATTCCAACACCTCATATTCTCGTTTGTTGACCTTTTTAAATTTTAAAGGTACATTTATTTAAATGTATAGCTGTAATATTCTTGAAGTTTTTGGATACGTTCAGCATACAATTTTTCAAAGTATAATGTGTAATATCCTTCATCAAAAGTGAAATAATCTCTTTCATTGTAATAAGTTTTTGTTGTTGTTTCCATACCATAAACCTCTTGAAGAGTTTTTTCTAATGTATATGTTTTTGTTTTTTTGCCTAAGAATTTATTTTCCACTTCCTGAGCTTTCTTCAAGACAAATTCATGTCGTTCTCTATGAAAGGTGCTTTCATTATCAGTTAAAAATAACCCTTCATTTTGTTTAAACTTCTCAATTACATCCTTATTGTATTTTTCAAGGTATGTGATAATCTTTTTCTTGCTTGCCTTCAAAATAATTGCGTATACCTTATAGAAATAATCCAATCCTAATACATCACCATTTTCATCTGTTACCTGTGCAAGTTCGTTTCTCCAAGATTGATAATATGCTTTTGTTTTTGAGGCGTTTTTATACAGACTTATGTACCAATCATTTACATTATAATTTTCCATCAACTTTCTTTTTAGTGTTAAGATTTGTTTAACTGTATCCTCATGTAAGCTAATAGTTTTACCTTTTCCCATCAAATGACCTTTGTAAACAGGATAATATTCAATAATACCTGCCTTTTGCATTCGGTTAAGTGTTCCTGCTAACTGGTTATTGATTTCCTTTACCATATAAGTAAAATCATCTAGGATTCTTTCTTCACCTTCAAAAATAATATTATTTGCTTTCAAATCTTGTAAGTGCTGTGACCTCAAAAACTCATTATATCTTGATTGCAATAACTCGTACATATTAGGAGTTATTAAACCAAAGTTAACTGCCCATTTAGAAAGAGGGTGTGCAGTTTCCTTGACTAAACCTTGTTCTAACACAGAAACAACCATAATATCCATGTTCTTTGTGTATGGAATACTCCAAGCACCATTATTAATCCGCCCATCTTCTTTAGGTGTAACTTCATCTTTTTTACCACTAAGTTCATAAACATAAGCACGACCCTTTTCAGCTTTGATGGCTTTAACCGAATGATAATACCTTCTCATTTCATTTATTAAAGATTTTTCTAAATCCTTGTTTGTGAATTTCTTATATTTCATAAAATGCTTTTTACAATCCTCAGACCCAAATTGTTCTACTGCTTCTTTCTTTGTAACTATTGTTTTTCCCATGCTTTTCCCATCCCTTTTTAAAATTTTTAAGTAAAGGTAATTACTTAGAATAATATTTTATTTTTTATTACAAGTGATTCCCTTTACTTTCATGTGTATATCATGTACTTTTTACCACCATCCTTTAACAAGCAAAAACCGCTTGTTAAAGCCTAGCCGAAAAAGTACCAAAACGGCTTGCTTAAATCTGGACTTCATTTTCACTCCTTCAACATCAATTTCAATTGGATGTTATCAAAAACAAAAAAACACAAAATAACCTCATTAATAAAAAGAGGATGATTTTGTGTTTGGTTTGTTTCTTTTAATGTTGTATTTAATTAGTTCTTAATGTTTTAGTTTTTGTGGTCACTTAAACCTGACTACAAATAATATTATATCATAAATTATAAAAAAAGTCAAAAAACATGTTACATAACTATTGACACTAATATGTTTTTACGTTAAAAGAATCCCCACTCAATTAAGAACATTTTCATCTAAACATTAAAATTATTTTTTATCTTGAAATACCAAGAATAGATTGCTGTAAAAGCAGGGCGTAGCCCACCGAACGAAGTGAGGTCTATGCGGAGCTACGAAGTAGCTACCGCAAGTATCTATAAATTCATTAACGGACTTGTCTTTGATGCCATTTCTAAAATATTCTCTGTTTCGATTCCTTGCAGATAACGCTTAGTTACTTGAATATTCTCATGCCCAGCTATCTTTGAACAACTATACAAATCAAGTCCATTTCTCAAGTTAGATTGGATAGCATAATGTCTTAATGTATGAGGAGAGCATCGTATATCTTCTCTAACATGAGCTTTTTCACCTGCACGCTTAACAATATTCTCAATTTGTACACCTGTTAATGGTTTACCACTTCGAGACAGAAAATAATTATCATATTCTAATATTTTCTTTTTGAAATAAGCTTCTTTAATCCTTTCATAACGTATCATGTACTTTCTTAACATCAAACTAACAGGAACATAACGCCACTTACTACCTTTACCAAGTATCTTCATATTAGTATCATGAATCCAGCTTGATTGCAGGTTAATTAGCTCTGTCATTCTGATACCTGTATCAGCAAACATAGCAATTATAAGTTTGTTACGGGCATTTAAATATGTTTTAAAATCGTATGCTTCAATCATTTTTGCCACTTCTTTGTCTGTAAATGTTTTAATAACGGTTTTATCCTCTTTAAGTAATTTTATCTTTGCTAAAATATTCAACATTACATATTCTTCTGCCACCAAATACACATAAAAAGCTCGAAGCGATTTAATCATAGTGTTAATGTAACTTGGTTTATTCCCTACCTCTAGTTGATATTGAATAAATTTTTTAATATGCAAAGAAGAAATATCTTCAATTTCAGATATCTCATGTTGTTCACTCAAATAGTTAATTAATTGAACAGCATTATAATTATACGTTTCAATTGTCCGAGGTGCATAATTTTTTATTTTTAAATCAAAAGTAAATTCCTTCAATAAATCCATTATTAACATATAAAAAACCTCCTACTTATTGTGGATTACCACATATAAATAGGAGGTCAAAAGCAATAATTATTGTACGACTAAATTCATGTTTTTGTATCACATAATTCAAACCGTACGCAATTACTTTGTACGACTAAGTTCAGTCGTTTTTTATTTTCTACAATTATCGTTTGATGTTATAGAAAGATTTGATACCATCGTAAACAGCGATTTCGCCTAGTTCGTCTTCGATGCGTAATAATTGGTTGTACTTAGCAATACGGTCAGTACGGCTCATAGAACCAGTTTTGATTTGGCCAGCGTTAGTTGCAACTGCGATGTCAGCGATTGTAGCATCTTCAGTTTCACCAGAACGGTGAGATACAACTGCTGTGTAACCAGCACGTTTAGCCATTTCGATTGCTTCGAAAGTCTCAGTTAAAGTACCGATTTGGTTAACTTTAATTAAGATTGAGTTAGAGATACCTTTTTCGATACCTTCAGCAAGTTTTTGAGTGTTAGTTACGAATAAATCGTCACCAACTAATTGTACTTTATCACCGATACGCTCAGTTAATAATTTGTGACCATCCCAGTCGTTTTCGTCTAAACCATCTTCAATAGAGATGATTGGGAAGTCTTTGCAAAGCTCTTCGTAGAAATCAACCATTTCTGCAGAAGTTAAGCCAGTACGGCCTTCGCCTGCAAGGTCATATTTACCAGTTTCTTTGTTGTAGAACTCAGAAGAAGCAACGTCCATTCCTAAGAATACGTTCTCGCCAGCTTTGTAACCAGCTTTTTCGATAGCTTCGATGATTACTTCTAATGCTTCACGGTTAGAACCAAGGTTTGGAGCGAATCCACCTTCGTCACCTACTGCAGTGTTAAGACCTTTGTCATGTAATACAGCTTTAAGTGCATGGAATACTTCAGCACCCATACGGATTGATTCTTTGAATGTTGGAGCACCAACTGGTAAGATCATGAACTCTTGGAAGTCAACGTTGTTATCAGCGTGAGAACCACCGTTGATGATGTTCATCATTGGAGTTGGTAATTGTTTTGCATTGAATCCACCAAGGTAACGGTATAATGGAAGACCTACGAAGTCAGCTGCTGCGTGAGCTACTGCCATAGATACACCAAGGATAGCGTTAGCACCTAGTTTACCTTTGTTTGGAGTGCCATCTAATTCGATCATAGCACGGTCGATACCAGCTTGGTCAGTTACGTCGAAACCAACGATTTCTGGAGCGATTGCTTCGTTAACGTTGTTTACTGCGTTAAGAACACCTTTACCAAGGTAACGAGATTTGTCACCGTCACGTAATTCTACTGCTTCGTGCTCACCAGTAGATGCACCACTTGGTACGATAGCGCGTCCGAATGCGCCGCTTTCTGTGTAAACTTCTACTTCTACAGTTGGGTTACCACGAGAGTCAAGGACTTCGCGAGCATAAACATCAATAATTGTTGACATAATAAATTCTCTCCTTTTTATATAAGCAAATTATTTAATAATTGTTTTACCTGTCATTTCTTTCGGTTGTTCCACATTTAAAAGAGTAAGCATTGTTGGGGCGATATCTCCTAAAATACCACCTTCACGAAGCTCTACATCATTTTTTGTAACGATGAAAGGAACCGGGTTAGTTGTATGAGCTGTCATAGGTCCACCTTCAGCAGTTAACTCCTGATCGGCATTACCATGGTCAGCAGTAATAAGTGCTACACCATCTTTTGCAAGAATCGCTTCTACAACTTTTCCTAAACATTCGTCAGTTGCTTCTACTGCTTTAATTGTTGGTTCCATCATCCCAGAATGGCCAACCATATCACAGTTTGCAAAGTTAAGAATGATAACATCATGTTTATCATTTTCGATGTCATTTACTAAAGCGTCCGTTACTTCATAAATGCTCATTTCCGGTTTCAAGTCATACGTTGCAACCTTCGGTGAGTTAATTAAAATACGCTCTTCTCCTGGGAATTCAGCCTCACGACCACCGCTAAAGAAGAATGTAACGTGCGGATACTTTTCAGTTTCCGCGATGCGAAGTTGCTTTAATCCCGCTTGCGCAACAACTTCACCTAATGTGTTATCAAGGTTCATTGGCTTGAATGCCACGTAACCATCTACAGTTTCACTGAAATGTGTCATACAAACGAATTCAGGAATGTGAGGTACTTTTTCACCACGATCGAACTCACGGAAGTCTTCGTTTGTAAATACACGAGCAATTTGAATTGCACGGTCTGGACGGAAGTTATAGAAGATAACTGCATCATCATTATTGATTGTTGCAACTGGCGTGTCATCTTCGTTAACAATTACAGACGGCAATACGAATTCATCATAGATACCATTTGCATAAGAGTCTTCTACACACTCTTCTGCTGATTTATAAGTAGGGCCTTCACCATTCACCATAGCACGGTAACATTTTTCTACGCGATCCCAACGCTTGTCACGGTCCATGGAGTAATAACGACCAGAGATAGTCGCGAATTGTCCTACTCCTGTTTCTTTAATTACTTCATTTGTTGCATCGATATAACCTTTTGCTGTTTGTGGTCCAACATCGCGGCCATCTAAGAATGCATGGATATATACTTTCTCCACACCTTCTTTTGCTGCTAAGCGAAGAAGAGCAAACATATGGTTCATGTGACTGTGCACACCACCATCAGAAAGTAAACCGAATAAATGAAGAGCAGTACCTTTTTCTTTCACGCTTTTAATTGCATTTTGGAAAGTTTCGTTCTGATCGAACTCACCTTCACGAATTGCAACGTTTACGCGTGTTAAGCTTTGATATACGATGCGGCCAGCACCGATATTTAAGTGACCAACCTCTGAGTTACCCATTTGACCTGCTGGAAGACCTACTTCCTCACCAGAAGCTGTAAGCGTTGTGTGAGGGAATTTGTTCCAGTAACCATCAAAATTAGGTTTCTTAGCTTGTGCTACAGCATTCCCGTAAGTTTCTTCACGTAGTCCGAAACCATCAAGAATGATTAAAGCTGTTGGCTTTCTCATTTTACCGCCCCCAGAAGACCTAAGAACGAAGCAGGCTCTAAGCTAGCACCGCCAACTAAAGCGCCGTCGATGTCAGATTGTGCCATATACTCTTTAATGTTTTCTGGTTTTACGCTACCGCCGTATTGAATACGAACAGCTTCTGCAGCTTCTGGAGAAACAGCTGCTGCAACAACTTTACGGATGTGCGCACATACTTCATTTGCATCTGCAGAAGAAGAAGATTTACCTGTACCGATAGCCCAGATTGGCTCATAAGCGATAACAGTTACTTTAACTTGCTCTTCTGTTAAACCTGCAAGTGCTTTTGTTACTTGACCTGCTACTAGATCAAATGTTTTTCCGCTTTCGCGCTCTTCTAAAGTCTCACCACAACAAACGATTGGTGTTAAACCATGTTCAAATGCTGCAAGAGTCTTTTTATTTACTGACTCGTCTGTTTCAGCAAACATTTCACGACGCTCAGAGTGGCCAAGTACTACGTAGCCTACTTTTAAGTCGCTAAGTGCTACTGGGCTAATTTCGCCAGTGAATGCACCATTTTTTTCGAAGTGCATGTTTTGTGCACCTACTTGTAAGTCAGTTCCTTCAGCCTTTGCTACTAAGCGCTCTAAGAATAGAGCTGGCGAACAAACTACTGCATCAACAGCTGAAGCTGCTGGGATTTGACCTTTAACTTCCTCTACGAAGCTAACTGCTTCAGCTAGAGTTTTATTCATTTTCCAGTTACCTGCGATAATTGGTTTACGCATGCTTTGCACCGTCCTTTTTCTTTGGCTGCTACTTATTTGTCGTTAAGACAAACTACACCTGGAA
This sequence comes from Bacillus sp. RC252, assembly GCF_044909215.1. Taxonomy (NCBI): domain Bacteria; kingdom Bacillati; phylum Bacillota; class Bacilli; order Caryophanales; family Bacillaceae; genus Bacillus; species Bacillus sp. RC252. The sequence goes on from NZ_JBIYDV010000001.1 coordinate 205,872, forward strand.
GCTCTTTACCTTCCATGAATTCTAATGACGCACCGCCGCCAGTAGAAATGTGGCTCATTTTATCAGCCATACCGAATTTTTCAACAGCTGCTGCAGAGTCACCACCGCCGATAACAGAGTATGTATCTTCTGCATCTGCTAATGCTTGCCCTACTGCTTTTGTACCTTCTGCGAATGGAGTCATTTCGAATACACCCATTGGTCCATTCCATACAACAAGCTTAGAGTTTTTAATTACATCTGCATAAATTTCACGTGTTTTAGGACCGATGTCCACGCCTTCCCATGTAGAAGGGATAGAGTCGATACCAACGATTTGAGTTGTTGCAGTTTCAGAGAATTCCTCTGTGATTACAACATCAACTGGCATATAGAAGTTTACGCCTTTTTCTTTTGCAAGTTGCATAAATTCTTTAGCTAGTTCAATTTTGTCGTTTTCACATAGAGATAGACCAATTTCATGACCTAATGCTTTAACGAATGTGTAAGCAAGTCCGCCACCGATGATTAAGTTATCTACTTTGTCTAATAGATGACGAATTACACCGATTTTATCTTTTACTTTCGCACCACCGATGATAGCTGTGAATGGACGTTCTGGGTTAGAAAGTGCTTTACCTAATACATCTAACTCTTTTTCCATTAATAAACCAGATACTGCTGGTAGGTAGTCTGCGATTCCTGCTGTAGAAGCATGAGCACGGTGAGCTGCACCGAATGCATCGTTTACGAAGATATCAGCAAGAGCTGCAAATTCTTTCGCAAGTTCTGCATCGTTCTTTTCTTCGCCCGCATAGAAACGTACGTTTTCAAGAACTAATACGTCGCCTTCGTTCATTGCTGCAACCATTTCTTGTGCAACTGGTCCGAATGCTTCGTCCGCTTTTTTAACATCTTTACCAAGAAGCTCGCCTAAACGTGCTGCTACTGGAGTAAGACGTAATTCTTCTACTGCTTGACCTTTTGGACGGCCTAAATGACTTGCTAAAATTACTTTCGCACCTTGCTCTATTAAATATTGAATTGTAGGAAGAGCTGCACGGATACGAGTTTCATCTGTAATTTTGCCTTCTTTCATAGGTACGTTGAAATCAACGCGGCAAAATACACGCTTACCTTTTAAATCTACGTCACGAATTGATTTTTTGTTCATTGGATTTCCCTCCGACTACTAGTTAGGATTGACAAAACCCATTCAAAAGCTTAACACATTTGCTTCTAAAACGAAAGAAGAGAGAGAGGGAACAAACCCTCTCCCTCGTTTTGTCATTGATTACTTATATACTTAAGAATTAAAGACCTTTAGAAGTCATGTATGCAGCTAGGTCTACTACGCGGTTAGAGTAACCAGTTTCGTTATCGTACCAAGAAAGTACTTTAACCATGTTACCTTCCATTACCATTGTAGATAATGCATCGATTGTAGAAGAAGCTGTACATCCGTTATAGTCGATAGATACTAATGGCTCTTCGCTGTATCCAAGGATACCTTTTAATTCGCCTTCAGAAGCTGCTTTGAATGCTGCGTTTACATCTTCAACTGTTACTTCTTTGTCAAGTTCAACAACTAAGTCAACAAGAGAAACGTTAGCAGTTGGAACACGTACAGCGCCGCCGTTTAATTTACCTTTAAGTTCTGGTAATACTAATGCTACAGCTTTAGCAGCACCAGTAGATGTTGGGATCATGTTTTCAGCTGCTGCACGAGCACGACGTAAATCTTTGTGTGGTAAGTCTAAGATTTGTTGGTCGTTAGTGTAAGAGTGAATTGTTGTCATCATTCCGCGTTTTACGCCGAATTTTTCGTTTAATACTTTAGCGAATGGAGCTAGACAGTTTGTAGTACAAGAAGCATTAGATACTACGTTGTGGTTAGCTGCATCGTATTGTTCGTGGTTAACACCCATAACTACAGTGATATCTTCGTCAGAAGCTGGAGCTGAGATGATAACTTTCTTAACTGATCCACCTAAGTGTTTCTCAGCGTCTGATTTTTTAGTGAAACGGCCAGTAGATTCTACTACTACTTCTACTCCGTAGTCGCTCCATGGTAATTGAGCTGGGTCACGCTCAGCGATAACTTTAATTTCTTTACCGTTAACAACGATGCTGTTTTCGTTAGCAGATACTTCTGCATTTAAAGTTCCGTGAACTGTATCATATTTTAAAAGGTGAGCTAATGTTTTAGCATCTGTTAAGTCGTTGATTGCTACTACTTCTACCTCAGAGTTGTTAAGAGCTGCGCGGAATACGTTACGTCCGATACGTCCAAATCCATTAATACCAATTTTAGTCATTTAAATTTCCTCCTTGGGGGATTATATTAAAGGGTAATACCCTTTGTTAATTGTTTTGCTGCACCTTCATCTGTAATTAGAATTGAAGTGTGCCCTTGCTTTATTACAGCCTGTATTGCTTTTGCTTTTGAAGAACCTCCAGCGACTGCGACAACGTGAGATACATGTTGTAAATCTTCAAGTTGCATACCAACTGTTCTTACTTTATGAACAACATTTCCTTGTTCATTAAAGTAGTAACCGAAAGCTTCGCCAACTGCTTCGCTTGCCTGAATCTTTAACCAATCTGCTTCTGAAGTATTTCTGCGACGTGCCATTGTTAAGGCATCACCAATTCCATGAATGACGATATTGGAAGATCGAATCAACTCAAGAACTTCTTTCACGGAGGGCTCTGTTACAATAGACGCATATGCTTCGCTACTAACGTGATCTGGAACATACAATAAGCGATAATTACTCATCGTATTTTGTGCCATTTTGGCGCAAATGGTATTGGCTTCTAACTCGACACCTTCTCCAATTCCACCACGTGCTGGGACAAATAGCATATGTAAATCTTTGCAATCAAGTTGCATCATGTCCGCAGCAGCAGCTAGCGTAGTTCCTCCAGCCACAGCAACGATATTATTCACTGTCAGACGGTCTTTTATACAAGTCACACAAGCACGGCCCATCTCCAGTTTGACCCAAGGTGATTCATCACTATCACCAGGGACAACGAAAACTTCATCCAAGTCTAATGTTTCCTTAAGTTGTTTTTCTAAAACCTTTAACCCGGAAATTTCTTTCATAAAGTCTTCCAAAGCAAGAACTAAAGCTGTTCCTTCTTCTGTCAAAGTCATTCCAGAAGAAGCGACGTGAACTAAGTTTTGTTCTTTCAAAACTTGAACTTCACTTCGCAATACTCGTTCTGTCATACCGAGACTTGCAGATAAGTTTCTTCTTCCAATCGGCTGCATAAGCCTAATGTACTGAAGCACTTGCATTCTCGTTTGCATAACAGGTAGCAGATCAGGTAATAATTTTTTTGTGTTCTGAATCCATGAGCGCATATCTTTTCTCCTCACTGCATCGGTTCATTTTCCTTCGTGGTCACTTTATGTCCCGTAGTGACATTTTGCGTCCCACTTAGGTTAAAAAAATAATCCCTGCTACGTGTATTATTGTAACAGGAGACAGAAACTTATTCAACTCTTAACTGCATTGTTTATATAGTTTATTATGACACCTTTGTGAATGTTACCATATTCTACTTGTCTTCCGCCTATTTCTACAACAGGAATCATTAGATGGTATTTCTCTAAAAGGTCATTATCTTCATATATATCTATTTCCTCAATTTGAAAAGAATATTCATATTGTACTTCTTTTAAAACTTGTTTCGCCTTCACGCAAAGACCACAATCTTTTTTTGTATATAGTACAACCTTCATCTTCTTCACCTATCCAATTGTTTTTCTTAGAGACGAAGCAGGAATATGCATTTGTTCTCTATACTTCGCAACCGTTCTTCGAGAAATAACTATTTCATGCTCTTCTTCTAATAATTTTGAAATCTTTTGATCCGAAAGTGGCTTTTTCTTATTTTCTGCTCCAACAAGCGTTTGAATGAATTGTTTCACACGCTTTGTAGAAACCGCCTCATCTTCCGTCGTAGAAATAGAATTACTAAAGAACGATTTCATCTCAAATAAACCGTGCGGCGTTTGCACATATTTATTACGCGTTGCACGACTAATTGTAGACTCATGCACACCTAACTCTTCCGCCACCTCTTTTAAAGCAAGTGGTTTTAAATACTCTGGACCTCCCCAGAAGAAATCATGCTGTTTTTCCATAATAATATTCATCACTTGTAAGAGTGTTTGTTTTCTCTGTTTCAAACTGCGCATAATCCATTGCACATGCTGATACTTCTCCGATACGTAAGAAGCCACTTCACTTTCACTATTATTTAGTAACGCACTATACTCAGAGTGAATTTCAATTCTTGGCATATTTCTCTCATTCATCTGTAAAACGAGATGATCGCCATCTTTTTTTACCGCCATATCAGGCACGATATAAAGTGGTTTATCAGAAGAAAATGCAAGACCTGGTTTCGGCTGCAATGATGTAATACAGTTCACCGCATCCTGTAATTCCTCGTTGGTACACTTCAACACTTGAACGAGCTTTCGCCAATCTTTCTTAACGAAATAATTAAAATGATCATCTATAATTTCTTCCGCTAACCCATTCCTTCTTTGTAAGCGCTTCAATTGTATTGATAGACATTCCTGAATATTACGCGCACCTACCCCTGCTGGCTCTAACGATTGAACAAGCTCCACGGAACAGTCCACTACATCAATTGGCGCAGAAAGAAGCTCTGATAACTCTTCATTTGTTTCTTGTAAATAGCCATTTCCATCCATGTTCATAATAATGAAAGAAGCTGCTTTTCGCTCTTCTTCATCTATTTTATAATACTGTAGTTGATTTAATAAATGTTGCTGAATCGTTGTAGAATCCACACTGTAGATTTCCATTTGATTCTCGACTTGTTTGCGGGTACTTTTACTTGTGTTAGAGCTCTTTTTCTTCTCCCTCTCAAAACCACCTAACTCAATAAGGGGATTCTCTAACGATTGCTCATACAAAAACTCCGATAATTCTTGTACATTATACTGGAGCATTGTAATCGCTTGCCTTAACTCTTGTGTCATTGCCAAACGTAAGCTTTGTTCTTGTAAAAGACTTGCCTTCAAACTAATCTCCCCCTTGTTTCTATTGTACAATAAGTTTGGTAAAAGGAGAATCCTCACGCAGACACCCATTCCAAAATATTATTAATTTATATGTATTAATGAGATTTAGATCTTACAACCGAAATTTGAATAATATTGAAAGAAAATAATAACGCATAAAATTTATTACCACATACTAATAGTAAATCTTATTATCAGATATAACAAGTGATAATAAAAAAAGGTCTGAACTTATACTTGTAAGTTCAGACCTTTTTTACAATGGCGAGTACATATCGAATATTACACGTTTCTTCACCATTGTCGCATTTTCATTTGATAGATTAATTCCGTTCGTATCCTCTACGAGTACCACACACACCAAATTCACAGCGTTGCGATTTGCTATAAAGATACTTTCTTGTTTATCTGCTTTGTGTAATTTTCGAATTGTGACTTGGATTACCTCTGAGTTATTTTTCCAGGGTCTATTCTTACAAGTGAACAACATTTATGACATGTACCTTTTACTTAACTGCAATAAATACCTAGCGATGCCGTTATCTTATAAACTTCATTGAAATTTTCACCTTCCATGAAGACCTCCATGATTTCAGGTATTCCTTTTGCATACGCAACTAACATTTCGAATGCATCATCTTTCGTTATCTTGTGACGAGTCACACTACTGTTGTGATGTTCCATCGTTACATAATAGACCTTTTCTCCGCACTCCTCTTCTTCAATACATGTAAGAAACGATTTTATTTCAAATAGCTTGCGAGAACCTTTTTTCATTCTTCTTCTCCTTCATAACGGTCAAGAAAGTCCGATAATGCCAACGAAAGATGATCACTTTTATTAAACTTCAGCTTACTGGCAAAGACGGCTAGCCTGTCCCTATTGCTTTGTGAATCACTACTATCTTACGTGTCATATCTTCGTTCAGCAACTTAACAATACGCTTGTGCAATATATCTCGTTACAATTTCTTTTAGTGCTAAAATCTGTTCTGATTTGAATTGCATTTCACTCTTTAATTCTTTTCATAACGAAAAACCCCCTATACACGATTATTTCTAATCACATACAAGGGGTTTCTTTAGATTTACTATTAATTTTCAACACGTTCTTCACGCTATTATGTGCTATTTACTCAATACTTTTAAATAGAATAGAACACATCACAACAACAATACATAACGCGCCCAGAGGGATTCGAACCCCCGGCAGACGTGGTACCGGAAACCACCGCTCTATCCGACTGAGCTATGGGCGCATGATTATTACGATAATATCAACGGTTTGCCTCCGTCTTCTTCCGACTTGTTCTTACCGAAAGTTAAACGTAGGATACGAACACCAACACGTAGACGTTCGCTTCTTTACATATGGATATTATATCCTGACGCTAACCTAATACGCAAGCATAAAAACCTCTTCTACACTAGCTTTAGCGCGCAGTTTTCCTTCTTTCGTTCCCCCTTAATCTACTTAAATCGAAATAGAACGCATATAGTCTATAAAAAAAAGACAGGCGAAGTGATGCCCGCCCATCTCCGCACTATTTTATATATTTTGATCGCAGGCTAAATATATCTTCCCCTTCACGAATGCCTGCCGATCCCTTCCTCACATTTTTTACGACAGTCCAATTCGGGTTAGTTTCATCACCGATGTTCTGTACTGTAAAGTTGCCGTCACCATATTCTCGGTGACCTTCTGCCAATTTCTCCGTTAAATCATTCTCTTTTGATCTCACCATCTTTGCGCCATCTCCCTTTTTATACAACTCTCTTAAACTGTCCAACCGATTACACGTCCAGTCAATTGGAGATCCTCGTTTTCCGCTTCGATTAATTTTAACACACTGTCGGGGGTAAGTTCCGATAACGGCTGCCCAATCGCATTAGAAACGTTATTTTCTTTGATAGTAGAAACTCGGCGAGAATTGGGTAAAAGACAATTCGCTGGGCTGCGTCAGGACTTCGCGAGAGATCAACCCCCTGATTCAAAAATCACAAATACTATCTCTAAAGGACTCCTGCGACGGCTCAGCGGGGTGGCTTGGAGGGTTCGGAAAATTTTCGTTTGGGTTGGCTTGTGGTGAATAGTGTATTCATTTTGATGAATGACGAATACAACATAAATGACTTTTTTTACTTTCGACTTTCTCTTCTAAACGTTGATTTAAAAGAATTCGCAAGACTTTCGATTAACAAAACAATTCGTAAATGTTTTATGCATTAAAAGAAACGTTGATTTAATAACGTTCTTCTTTCGTGAATGACTTCGATTGAACGAATAAGATAATGAAGATATTATTTTTTTAAAACTGAAAACATCCTTTTTTTTACTATACAAGAAAATTTTATTTTAAATTGAAAATAACTACAATAATAGAAATATATATATTTTATCGATATGTTTTTTGTGAATAACCAGAAATTTAACCTCATGTAATTTTCAGTTACTTTTTAATCTTCAACAGGTAACATACCTACATCATGAATTACATATCATCCTCTTCCATCTTATAAAGCGCCACTATAACAAAGAATTCATTGACGCTTGAATCAAAGCTTCAACTTCAAAAACCTAAATTTTCCAATCATAAATTCACCCAAACCCACAAATTATAATCTTTGAATTGATATTCCAAAGGGGGCTTCATTCAATGACTGTAATTACAAAACTAAAGCAAACTGTTTCTGGATTAAAAAGTGCACAAGCTAGCTTAGAGGGATTCGCTCTTGATACGGATAACCAACAAGCTAAGCAACTTTTCCAAACAGCTGCGCAACAAACACAAACAATTATCGATTCTTTAAACCCGCGTGTTGAAGAAGTCCAGCAAGAAGAACCACAATACACACAGCAATAACCAAAAGTGCCATTTCATCTAATGGTACACAATTTGAGAAAAAGGATGATATGCAATCATCCTTTTTCTCTCACATTACATACTGCAATAGAAATGGAATGATTATAATGCGAAAACTTGGAATCATAACCGCGTTATTTATGCTCCTATTCGGTTCACTTACCGGATGTGATAATAGCCCGTTAGATAAAAAAGTAAAGAAAGAAGAAGCTAAGCGGGCAGATGAGAAAAAGGGCCCTAAATTAACAAAAATGAGTACAGAATCCTTTAATCAATCTATATCGCAAGACGCTAAGAAAAAAGCTCTTGCTATGGAGGGAATTATAGAAGCTACCGCAGTTAATACAAATTTAGATCTTTACATAGCCGTTAAACCTGAACATCACGAAAGATTTGGTTTAAAACCTTTACGAAGTAAATTAAAAAAGAAGCTAAGTGATGAAAACCCTACTTTCGATATTCGTGTAAGTACAGACAAAAAGATTTTTATGCTCATAGAAGAACTTGAAAACAAAATTAAGAACAAGAAAATAAGCAAGGATGGCATTAAAGATCAATTGAAACTCATTCAATCAGAAATGGGATCTAATATTTAAGTTTTCTAAAAGAGAAGGAAGGATTCAAATGTCTAGTAAAGATAAAAATTTAACACCTGTGCAACAAGAATATAAAAAATTCGAACAACAGCGCGAACCGAAGCGCCCCGTTTTAAAAAATTGTATGAAAGCTTTTTTCGTCGGGGGATTAATTTGTCTAATAGGCCAACTGATTTCCACCTTTTATATTACGTACTTTGATTTCACTGAAAGATCTGCCGGGAACCCTACCGTTGCAACTCTTATTTTTATCTCCATGCTACTGACGGGATTTGGCGTCTACGATCGCCTTGGGCAATTTGCTGGTGCTGGTACCGCCGTTCCCGTTACTGGATTTGGTAACTCTGTTATTGCCGCATGTATTGAACACCGTACAGAAGGATTCGTTCTCGGCGTTGGTGGTAACATGTTTAAACTAGCAGGATCGGTCATCTTATTTGGCGTATTTTCCGCTTTCGTCATCGCTCTTATTAAAACGATTCTCTTTCAATGGGGAGGGCTGTAAATGTTACAAGGACACCGAACATGGGTATTCGAAAACAAACCAGTTATCATCTCAACAGGTGTAGTCGGTGGCCCATTTGAGGCAAATGGAAAAATTCCTGAAGACTTCGATACCCTGCATGAAGATTTATGGCTCGGACAAGATTCTTACGAAAAGGCGCATAAAATTTTATTTGAAGAAGCTTGTAGCCGCGCTACCGAAAAGGCAAAGCTCCGTAAAGACGATATTCAATTCGTACTCGCAGGGGATTTAATTAACCAAATAACTCCAACGAGCTTTGCATGCCGCACACTCGGAACACCTTATCTCGGTTTATTCGGCGCCTGTTCTACCTCTATGGAAGGCTTAGCACTCGGTGCAAGTATCGTAAATGCAAAAGGTGCAAAGTATTTATTAACTGGGGCATCAAGTCATAACGCTGCGGTAGAAAAACAATTCCGCTATCCAACTGAATATGGTGGTCAAAAACCTCCTACGGCTCAGTGGACAGTGACCGGTGCAGGCGCGGCTATTTTAAGCGACACTGGATATGGTCCACAAGTAACATCGGCCACCATTGGACGAGTTATTGATATGGGACTAACAGATCCTTTTAATATGGGTGGTGCGATGGCCCCAGCTGCTGTCGATACGATTGAAGCTCATTTACGCGAACGACAAATTGACGCCTCTTATTACGACTTAATCGTAACAGGTGACCTTGGACATGTCGGTCGCGAAATCGCTTACGACCTACTACATAAACATGGAACAAAGGTAAAGAGCGAGCAATTTCAAGATTGCGGAATCATCATTTATAGAGAAGGTCAACCTGTCATAGCTGGTGGAAGTGGTCCAGGCTGTTCAGCAACAGTCGTATACGGACATTTATTAAACCGAATGAAAAGAGGAGAATTCAAAAAAATACTTGTCGTTGCGACAGGCGCTTTACTATCTCCACTTACATTCCAACAAGAAGAAACGATTCCGTGTATCGCTCACGCTGTTTCGATTGAATTTGGAGGTGCAACGCAATGATTTTTTTCTGGGCTTTCGTCATTGGTGGACTCATATGCGTAATCGGACAGCTTATGTTTGATGTCGGCAAACTAACCCCCGCTCATACGATGGCAACACTCGTTGTTGCTGGAGCTATATTAGATGGATTCAATCTGTATGAACCATTAATAGACTTTGCAGGCGCTGGCGCAACTGTACCTATTACAAGTTTCGGTAATGCCCTCGTTCATGGCGCGATGGAGGAAGCAGCCAAACATGGCATCGTCGGCGTTATTACCGGCATGTTTAAAGTAACGAGTGCTGGTGTATCAGCTGCCATTATTTTCGGCTTCATTGGAGCATTGCTATTCAAACCGAAAGGATAAGGTGTTCGTATGACAGTTATCGCTAGCGTTAAAACCTGCCTTGCCAGTGTAAGGGGCGCTCAAGCAAGTTTAAGCTCCCTTTCACTAAATTCACAGGACGCGGAATCAAAACGTGTATTTCATGAATGTATGTTAGAAATGGACAGCATCATCACCGATTTACAGAATAGAGTTTCAGTATTAGAACGTGAAGAACCTCAATATAAAGGGTTTTAAGTAGACTGGAGGAAATGACTATGTCTCACCTGCCGGAATGGACACTTGTCATTCTTCGCTCTGTATTCATATTAATTATTTTATTCGCTATTACGAAATGGTTAGGAAAAAGACAAATCTCTCAGCTCTCCTTTTTTGAATACATAGCCGGAATGACAATCGGTGACATCGCTGCCCAAGTATCTACAGGGCTTGATTCAAAATTTTTCCACGGCGTCTTTGCGATACTCATTTTCGCTGTGGTACCTTTTTTCACTGGAATCCTCTCTTTAAAGAACAAAACAGCTCGAGATTTTTTTGAAGGAAAATCTACCGTATTAATAAAAGATGGCAAAATACTTGAAGATAATTTAAAGAAAGAAAAGTATACAAGTGATGAATTACTTGAGCTTCTCAGAGGAAAAAATGCGTTCAGCGTAGCTGATGTTGAATTTGCTGTACTAGAACCGAGCGGTGAATTAAATGTATTATTAAAGAAAGATTGCCAACCACTTACAGCAAAAGATATCAGCTTAAAAGTGCCAAACGAAAAAGAACCGCAAACTGTTATTATGGATGGAAATGTACTAGATGAACCTCTTTCTGCTAGCGGACATAATCGCGCTTGGTTACATTCTGAGCTAGAAAAACTCGGTGTTGTCATTGAAAATGTCTTTCTTGGTCAAGTTGATTCATACGGACAACTTACTATCGACATCTATAATGATAAACTCCAAATGCCTTCTCCTCAAAACAAGCCTTTATTATTTGCATCCTTAAAGAAATGCAATGCTGATCTTGAATTATTCTCTTTAGAAACGAAATCAAAATCAGCGAGTGATATGTATAGTAAAAACGCAAAACAAATCGAGAAAATCTTAAATAAAGTAACCTATCTGTTAAAAGAATAAAAAATGAAAGAACGCTTCTATACAAAAGGCGTTCTTTTGCCTTTTCCACACCATTAATCACGTTTAAATTTATGTAATTCGGTTATGATGTTGAAGATACATAAGCAGGGAATTTTAAAAACATAGCGAATAAATCATGATACAACTACATATTTTTTGATTTAAAGTGGTTTCGTTTGACCTTCATTGACCATAATTGTATTATAAGACTAAGAAAGCTTTTAAAGGAGGAAATAACAGATGAATTTAATTCCTACAGTAATTGAACAAACAAATCGTGGAGAACGCGCTTACGATATTTACTCTCGACTATTAAAGGATCGCATCATTATGCTTGGTAGCGCAATTGATGACAACGTAGCAAACTCAATCGTTTCCCAGCTTTTATTCTTGGAATCTCAAGATCCAGAAAAAGATATTCACATCTATATCAACAGCCCTGGTGGTTCTATCACAGCTGGTATGGCAATTTACGATACAATGCAGTTTATTAAACCACAAGTATCAACAATCTGTATCGGTATGGCTGCATCTATGGGTGCATTCTTACTTGCAGCAGGTGAAAAAGGAAAACGTTACGCACTTCCAAACAGTGAAGTTATGATTCACCAACCACTTGGCGGAGCACAAGGTCAAGCGACTGAAATCGAAATCGCTGCAAAACGTATCCTATTCTTACGTGAAAAATTAAACCAAATTCTTGCTGACCGCACAGGTCAACCACTTGAAGTTCTACAACGCGACACAGACCGCGACAACTTCATGACAGCAGAAAGAGCTCTAGAATACGGCTTAATCGATAAGATCTTTACAAATCGTTAATACTTAAAAGCGGAAGCGGCTCGTTCAGAATGAGAGGGGGATGGAGCTTCTGACAAAGAGGTGCTTTTTACCTCGACGGAAGAAGCGAAGCCACCGACCATTCTAGCCGCTGGAGCTGGATACATCTAAAAGCGGAAGCGCCCTACTACAGGGCGCTTTTTTATTATGTACAAGGGTATCACATACCCCCACCACTCAAACTCAACTCACCCCACAAACAGAAAAATAAAAAAAGCTATCGCACATTCGCGATAACCCTTTATTGTACATATGCAGTTAATGCTTCCAAAGCCTCTTCTGCATCTGAACCTTCTGTTGTGATTGTAATCATGCTACCAGTTCCGATTGCTAAGCTCATAATCCCCATTATGCTCTTTGCATTCACTGTCTTTCCATCTTTCTCGATGAAGATATCCGCATGAAAGCGATTTGCCTCTTGTACAAACAACGCAGCCGGACGTGCTTGTAAGCCGTTTTTTAATGCCACTTTAACCAATTTTTGAACCACAGCTCCATTTCCCCTTTAACCTTTTATTTTTTTGCTACTGTTTCCCCCGCGCGTAATTTCTCTGCAATTTCATCGATTTTACGCAAACGATGATTAATACCCGATTTACTAATTTTCCCCCCGGATACCATCTCACCTAACTCTTTCAATGTTACATCTTGATAATCTCTTCGTAACTGTGCAATTTCTCTTAATTTATCTGGCAAAATATCAAGCCCAACCGTCTCATCAATATAGCGGATGTTCTCAATTTGCCTTAGCGCTGCACCAATTGTTTTATTTAAATTAGCTGTTTCGCAGTTAACTAAACGATTTACTGAATTACGCATATCGCGAACAATTCGAATATCTTCAAATCTTAAAAGTGCATTATGAGCACCTATAATATTTAAAAACTCTGTAATTTTTTCAGCTTCTTTCAAATACGTAATGTACCCTTTTCTTCTTTCCAACGTCTTACTATTTAAATCAAATCCGTTCATCAGTTCACATATAGAATCATTATGTTCCTTATATAACGAAAAGATCTCTAAATGATAAGATGATGTTTCTGGGTTATTTACTGAACCACCTGCTAAAAATGCACCGCGTAAATACGATCGTTTACAACATTTCTTCTCGATTAATTCCTGCGATATATTTCGAATAAACGAAAAGTCATCTCGAACAATGTGAAGATCTGCTAATATTTCGCGAGACTTCTCAACAAGCCGCACGATATATACATTATTTTTCTTCAATCGCATTTTTTTACGAACAAGTAATTCTACCGTCACATCATATCCTTTTTTCAAAAGCGTATAAATCCTTCTTGCAATTGCTGCATTTTCCGTTTGAATATCGATAGATAGGCGACGGTTTGAAAAAGAAAGCGATCCGTTCATTCGAAGCAACGCCGATAATTCTGATTTCTCGCAGCATTCCTTCATTTCAAGGTTGGTCAACTCTTTCTTTGTTTCTGATGCAAATGACACAGTCAACACCTCCTTATACTATTACTTTGGAACAAAAATCTTGTCCTATATGAATGAGGAGCGTTACCTCAAATGAGGCAACGCACATTTATAACAATGAATATAAAATAGAAGCTAACTTTAATGTATCATGTCTTACAACACGATCATCATATTTCGCTAATCGATCTTGGATGATTTCGATATTATGTTCAGCAAAACGATTTGTATCCAGTGCCACTGGTTCCGACATCTCTTCCTCATATAACTTACGTAATTCACGAGGAATATCACGATTATTTACAATCGCAGTGTCGATAAATGGTTTACCTAAATGATCATGTAACGCCTGCACATGATCAAACGCAGTATAACCCTTCGTTTCGCCCGCTTGCGTCATAACATTACATACATATACCTTCTTCGCTTTTGCAGCAAGAACAGCGTCTCCAATTTTGTTAACAACTAAATTCGGTAATATACTTGTGTACAGACTTCCTGGACCGAAAACAAGCAAATCAGCTCGTTTAATTTCCGTCAACGTTTCACATAACGGTTCTACATCTTCTGGAGTTAAAAAGACACGATTAATCTTCTTCCCGAAATGAGGAATCTTTGATTCACCTGTTACAATTTCTCCATCTTCTAATTCTGCATGAAGTACCGCACTTTGATTCGCTGCTGGTAATACACGTCCTCTGACATTTAATACTTTACTCGTTTCCGTAATCGCGTGGTAAAAGTCTCCCGTAATCGAGGTCATACCTGCCAATAGTAAATTTCCTAACGCATGCCCTTTCAGTCCGTCTCCAGTTGTAAAACGGTGCTGAAATAAAGCCTCCACTAATGGTTCTACATCCGATAACGCAACAAGTACGTTACGAATATCACCTGGAGGTGGAATTTCTAGCTCATCACGTAGTCTACCTGAACTGCCTCCATCGTCGGCTACTGTTACAACTGCTGTAATATCAACAGGATATTGTTTTAATCCCCTTAATAAAACAGAAAGTCCAGTTCCACCTCCCATGATAACAATTTTAGGTTTTCTCTCTTTTTTCATCCCTTAATGGCCCTTTCTCTTCTCCACATCACGATGAGATACATGAACGCTATACTCTGGTTTCAAATGTTTCCCAAGGTACTCTGTAAGCGTAACAGAACGATGTTGCCCACCTGTACATCCAATCGCAATTACAAGTTGACTCTTACCTTCTCTTTTATAATGAGGCAGCATGAAAGTGATAAGATCCGTCAATTTCTCTAAAAACTTATGTGTTTCATTAAATTTCAACACATACGACGAAACTTCTTCATCCAGTCCTGTTAATGGCTTCATATGTGGAATATAATATGGATTTGGTAAAAAACGAACATCAAATACTAAATCAGCATCAATTGGAATTCCGTACTTAAATCCAAATGACATAACATTTACACGAAATGCTTGCTCAGTTTCTGTTGAGAATAAGTGAACAATTTTTTCTCGTAATTCTTTCGGTTTCAAATCAGATGTATCAAGCACAATATTCGCTCGTGCCTTCATATCAGTTAAGAGACCACGCTCAGCTTCAATTCCCTTTAACGGCAATCCAGTTGGCGCAAGTGGATGTGAACGTCTCGTTTCTTTATAACGAGTTACAAGTGTGCTATCTTTCGCATCTAAAAATAAAATATGAGGAATAATCCATGTGCGTTCTGATAGATCATCAAGCGCTCCCCATAAATATTCAAAAAACTCTCGGCCACGTAAATCAATACCGAGTGCCACTTTATTCATTTTACCTTTTGAATCTGCCATAAGTTCAATAAACTTCGGCAATAACATCGGTGGTAAATTATCTACACAGAAATATCCTAAATCTTCAAAACTTTGTAACGCTACCGTTTTTCCAGCTCCAGACATCCCTGTAATAATTACCATTTTTATATCATTATTCTCTGTCATCGTATCCTCTCCTTGCAGGTTTAACTCGGATCTAATCGATATGAAAGCAACTCAAAATCTGGGGTATATACAAATGTACCGTAGATTATACCATTCCCTTTAATTAAATAATCAATAATGTGATAATCTCCTGGTGCCATTGCTAAGTCATCAATTTTATCAAATGTATGCCAACCAATGATGCCTTCTTCGCTCTCTAATTTGTTTTCTCCTGCAAAATCTGTTGCTAAAAAGGAGAACATCATCCATTCAGAAACAACTTTATCACCTTCTTGGATGACAAAAGTGAAGACCCCTTTTAATGCTGGATTCTTTAAATAAATACCTGTTTCTTCACGATACTCGCGAACAACGGTATCTCTTACTGTCTCACCACGCTCCATTTTCCCGCCCGGTGCAACCCACCAATTCCGGCGAGGTTTTTGGAGTAAAAGTACTTCATTATCTCTAATTAACACACAGTTTGTCACTCTTTGCATGTTTCTTCACCTCAGCTACTTGCAGCAAAATTTCTCACTGCATACTCATTTCATTATACTATCAAAAACAGTTTGCTACAACGAAGGTGCCAGTCTCCTTTCGCTAAGCAATTGTAAAAATTCTTTCTACAACAAGCAATCAAAATACCTTACTTCCCATGAATAGCACATAAAAATCCCCTTAACGATTTTTATCGTTAAGGGGATTAAAACACTTATTTCTTACCGAAATAAGTAACAACCGCAAATCCTAAAATAAAAGTAATAATTGAACTTAAAATTGAAATTCCACCAGTCGGAATGCCAGGGAACACAATGACAATCGACCCGATAACGAGCCCAATAATTGCCGCAAATGTCATACTTTTATAACGATCTAACAAATAACTAATTCCTTTACTACTTACAACAAATCCTGCCATCACGCCGGCACCGATAACCACGATTAACGGTAAATTGAGTGTAGTTAAAGCGTTAATTGCTGTCGGATACACACCAATAATTAATAAAATAAACGATCCACTAATTCCAGGAAGAAGCATAGCCATACTAGCCATCCATCCTGCGAAAAATAAGCCAATTGCATTTAAAATTGTTAACGTCGTAATCGGATCAGCTGCCTTATCTGGTTTAAAGAATGCTGTTATTGCAACAAGAATTGCTGCAATTATTAATAAGGCAATATGACTACCTTTAAACGTTGCCTTTGCATCAGCTTCTCTCATTAACATCGGTAATATACTAATAATTAAACCGAGGAAGAAAAATTGAGTCGGTTCATAATGATTTGCTAATAAATATTTAATAACATGACTTAACGTTAGAAAAGCTGCCGCTACACCAGCTGCAAGTGGGATTAAAAACGCTAAATGTTTTTTCCATTCACGACTAAAGAATCCGCTAATTGCTGCGAGCAATTGTCCATAAATCCCCAACACAACAGCGATTGTTCCGCCGCTCACACCAGGAATTAAATCACTAACGCCCATACAAAATCCACGATATATATTACGCCATTCCATACTGAATAAATTCCTCATTTCTTATAGTGATTTTTTCCGTAAAGTCCAGTATATCAATAAGAAATCTTATAATCCTAATTGTTTTTGACAAAACTTTGACATTTTCAAAAAAAAAAGAAAGCTCCTATCGGTAGCTTTCTTCTCAAAAGGTATATTACCCCTTATTTTTCTGTTACAGTTTTTAATTCTTCTACTAACTCTTCTATATAATGCTGTGCACTCTGCGCTGCAATACTACCATCACCTGTTGCAGTTACAATTTGACGAAGCATTTTTTCACGAACATCACCAGCTGCGAAAATACCAGGAACTTTCGTTTCCATACGCTCGTTCGTTTCAACATAACCATTTTCATTTGTAATACCTAGCTCAACAAACGGTTTTGATAAAGGTAACATACCGATGTATATGAAAACGCCGTCAGTTTTAACTTCTTGTTCTTCTCCGCTGTTTACATCTACAAGTGTTACGCTTCCTACTTTACCATTTGCATCGTTAATTTCTTTTATAGTGTGATTCCAAATGAAATCTACTTTCTCATTTTGGAAAGCACGATCTTGTAAAATTTTCTGTGCACGAAGAGTGTCACGACGGTGAACGATCGTTACTTTTGATGCGAAGCGTGTTAAGAATACACCCTCTTCAACAGCAGAATCTCCGCCGCCAATAACAACAAGTTCTTTCCCTTTAAAGAATGCACCATCACATACTGCACAATATGATACACCGCGGCCGCCAAGTTCTGTTTCACCCGGCACACCAATTTTTTTATACTCTGCACCGCTTGCAACGATAATTGCACGTGCTTTATATTCTTTTTTACCAGCAATAATTGTTTTGTACTCTTTACCATCGATGATTGCTTTCACATCACCGTATGCATATTCAGCACCAAATTTCTTCGCATGCTCAAACATTTTATTTGATAAGTCTGGTCCTAAAATAGACTCATAACCTGGATAGTTCTCTACATCTTCTGTATTTGCCATTTGTCCACCTGGGATACCACGCTCAAGCATCAGTGTGCTTAAATTCGCACGAGATGTATATACCGCAGCTGTCATACCAGCTGGTCCTGCACCAATAATAATGACATCATAAATTTTTTCTTCTGACACACTATTCACTCCCATTCATTCATACACATTAAGTTACCCTCATTATACTGTTAGCATCATTTTTTTCCCAATGATTTGCCTACCCTACGTGTGCGTGCGCTTAACAGCCTGCACATACTTTCGTACAGTCGCTACAGATACATTATATACATCACCAAGCTCTGCCTGTGTCATCTTATTTCTTTGTTCGCCGCGCACAATGTATTCAATTGCCGCTGACCAACCGTACACATTTGTAAAAGTCGCTCCAGATGTATATAAACGTATGAACGTGCAAAACCAAAAATTTAAACACTCTTCGATTAATTCATCGTCTTTTTTCGTATAATTGTATAATGCATCCGCGATTCGTACGCACTGTTCAAATTGCTGTAAATCAGCTGGGATACTTTTATGACTATTAAGTAAAAAGAAATATTTTGCAAGTTGCGATACGATTGGAACACCATTTTTCGCTTGCGTTACATCAAAGAAGAATCCAACCTTCTCTGGTGTTGACAATTCATTCATTAAATATAAAGCTAGCATTTTCTCTTCTAGCGTCGTACTTTGCTGAAATGATTTTCGTAACTCTTCAAATAAAAGATTTTGTCCTTCATCTGCTAAATTCAGTGCATTCCACGGTTCTTTTCCTTTTTTATCAGGATGCAATTCTACAACATGTTGCCACATTTTTTCAGCTACTTGCTGTTCCTTCACCATATACGCAGAGTATGCAAACCAGTAATAAAAACTGACGTCTCCTTCATACCCTTGACGCTTTAATACTTTGAACCATTTATATGCAGGTTCAAAATGACCAATTGTTGCAAGCGTTGTTCCAAGTTTCAAACGATGCTCAAATGAAATTGGATATACCGAAACTAACTGCCCCGCTAATGACTCTACTTGCTTATGCTCTCCAATTGAATATAGAAAAATAAGCGTATTACAAAGCGCATGCATATTACCAGGATTTTTCTCTAAAATCATTTCTGTTAACTTAAGCGCTTGATCTACATTACCTGATTGAAAATGTGCAATCGCTAAATTATTATGTCCTGACCAAAATTCTGGATATTCTTTCGTAACAACTTCTAGTGTAGCAATCGCCTCTTCTAATTGTCCGTTACGAATGTAGCGGTTCGCTTCTTCTTGCATAACAATTAGCTCATCTTCATCCTCAATCTCTTCCGCACCCATTGCATCTTCTTCCATAATCTCAAGCAATTCTAATGTATCTTTTACAAATTCCTTCTCTTCCGCAACTTCTAAATATCGCTCTGCATACTTCTTCGCCTGTTGAAACAAGCCCATATATGCATAATTATTTGAAATAAAATAATAGCATTGCTCAAGTTCAGGATTGGATCTAACAAGCTTTAGAAATATCTGATTCGACTCTTGATATTCACCAGATTCAGATAATGCTATTGCTAGTTGGCATAAAATAAACGGCTCCTTCTCGCTTTGTGCTGCTCTTCGAAAATATTTAATTGCATCTTGCAATTTTTGCCCTTTATAAGCCCTCATCCCTTTTTTATAAAAGAAGTCCGCTAACTGATTAAAAGAGATAACTTGTCCGTTCTCCTTATATATTCTTTGATTTTTCCCCATATATCCTCCAGTTTTTTGTTTTCTTCGTTCACACATTCTTCTATCTATAAGTATAAACGATTCCGTAAAAAACAAAACAGTATATTATAATCAATTATTTCCTTTTTATTCATAAAAAGAGAAGGGAAATGTTACATTTTTAACATCAACCTTCTCTAGTGGCCATTTCCTCTTTCGTATAAATAATACGCATCGGATTTCCGCCTACGAAAGCGCCGCCTGGTACATCTTTATGGACAAGTGTGCCTGCAGAAACGATAGCTCCATCTCCAATTGTCACACCTGGTAAAATTGTCGTATTCGCTCCAATCATAACTTCATTCCCTATGACGATTTCTCCGAGTCGATACTCACGAATTAAATATTCATGCGCTAAAAGCGTTGTATTATAGCCGATAATTGAATTGTCTCCCACAGTAATCTTTTCTGGAAACATAATATCTGGCATTACCATAAGTGCAAACGACGTTTTCTTTCCTACTTCCATCCGTAAAAACGTGCGATATAACCAATTCTTTACGGATAAAAATGGCGTGTAACGTGCGATTTGGATGATAATAAAGTTTTTCATTACCTTCCAAAAAGAAACTGTTTTATACACATTCCACAATGAATTTTCTCCTGAAACAAGATAGCGCGTTGTCCGTCGCACTGAACTCTCTCCTCTACTTATATAAAGTGACACTTTAACCGGCAGGAATCTTACTACCCGTTAATGCGGGACAAAATCGGTAGTAAATCACTCATTTTATCTAGCACATAATCTGGTTTATACGCTTCTAAATACGCTCTACCTTTCAATGTCCATGAAACCGCTACTGTTTTCGTACCTGCATTTTGTCCACCGACGATATCATGATGATTATCACCAACCATCAATGTTTCTTCTGGCTTTGCATCTAATAATTCGAGTGCTTTTTGAAGTGGTTCTGGATGTGGTTTCACATGTTCCACATCATCAATCGTCACGACAACATCAAAAAACTGATCCAGTTTCGAAAGCTTTAATCCCATTTCAACCGTCTGTCTCGCTTTCGTTGTAACGATGCCGATCTTATAACCTTGCTTCTTCAATTCTTGAACCGTTTCATATACAGTTTCATACTCTTCCACTAATTCATCATGATGCTCATGATTAAATTGACGATAACATGTAATCATCTCTTCAACCTTACTTGCATCAATCTTACTAAAAGTATCATGCAAAGATGGACCGATAAATGGCAATACATCTTCACGCTTATACTGATTAGAATAATAGTGATTTAACGTATGTAAAAAAGAAGAGATAATAAGTTCATTTGTATTAATTAACGTTCCATCTAAATCAAATAACACTGTATTTATTTTCATCGTCCTTAATCCTTTCATTACCTGAATATGAAAGAAGCAGCATCTTATATAAGATGCTACTTTTCTCTAATTTTCTAAATATCTTTTATCAGCTTGCCCCATTTTTCGTCTCACAATAATGAAAATGATAGAAATAACAACAATTCCAATAGACATTACTTGTGCAATACGAAGTGGTCCTAGCATTAAACTATCTGTACGCAAACCTTCTACGAAGAAGCGTCCCACTGAATACCAAATTAAATATGTGAAGAATAATTCACCACGGCGTAAATTCACTTTTCGTAACGCGAGTAGTAAAATAACGCCTGCAAAGTTCCATAATGATTCATATAAAAACGTTGGGTGATAATACACACCATCAATGTACATTTGATTAATAATGAAATCCGGTAAATGAAGACCTTCTAAAAACTGTCTCGTCACTTCATCACCATGCGCCTCTTGGTTCATAAAGTTTCCCCATCGGCCAATTGCTTGTCCTAGTAAAATACTCGGCGCAGCAATATCCGCTAACTTCCAGAATGAAAGCCCGCGTCGTTTCGCAAAAAGGATTCCTGTAATAACAGCCCCGATTAAACCACCATGAATCGCCAAACCACCTTGACGAATATTAATAATTTGACTCGGATTTTGCGAATAATATTCCCATTCAAAAATGACATAATACATTCTCGCAAAAAGAATGGCAATTGGTACTGCGATTAATACAAGGTCGATAAATGTATCTTTGTGAATACCAAGCCTTTCTCCCTCGCGGGTTGCTAGCCAAAGACCTAATAGCACACCTGTACCGATAATAACCCCATACCAATAAACAGGGAACGGCCCAAGTTGGACTGCTATACGGTCAAGCTGTGGTACAGAACCTAACAGCATATATATGACCTCCCTCTCCAGAGTCTACTCTTGATTTCCTAACTCAATCGCACTCATTAATCGTTCAGAGAACTGTTGTGCCGCATTGACTCCCATACGTTTTAATCTGAAGTTCATCGCTGCTACTTCAATAATAACAGCCAAGTTTCGACCAGGACGAACTGGAAGTGTAATCTTCGTAAGTTCTGTATCAATAATCTTCATCTTCTCTTCATCAAGACCTAAGCGATCATAATTTTTCTTTTGATCCCAAATTTCAAGATTAATAACAAGTGTAATACGTTTATAATTTCGTACTGCCCCTGCACCGAATAACGTCATTACGTTAATGATACCTAGACCACGAATTTCTAATAAGTGCTCAATTAAATCAGGTGAGCTCCCTACTAATGTATCTTCATCTTCTTGACGAATTTCTACGCTATCATCCGCAACAAGGCGGTGACCACGCTTTACAAGTTCAAGCGCTGTCTCACTTTTCCCGACACCACTTTGACCTGTAATTAAAACACCAACACCATAAATATCTACTAACACACCATGAACAGCTGTTGTTGGCGCTAACTTACCTTCTAAATAGTTTGTTAAACGACTTGATAATCTCGTCGTCGTTTGAGCAGAACGTAATAAAGGCACGCCTGATTCACGTGATGCTTGTAATAACTCATCCGGTACATCTTGATTACGAGTTACAATAATACAAGGCGTCTCCTCAGTACAAAGCGCTTTCATTCTCTCTTGCTTTTGCTCTGTCGTTAACGTATCAAAGAACGTAAGCTCCGTTTTTCCAAGAAGCTGCACGCGATCAGCTGGATAATATGTAAAAAATCCTGCCATTTCAATTCCAGGTCGCGATAAATCACTCGTATCAATCGGACGATGAATCCCTTCTTCACCACTTACTAACTCCAATTGAAATTGTTCAATTAAATCTTTTGTCCTTACTTTCGGCATATGTATAAACCTCCACTCCGCTGCGGGTTCAGTCTCATTTGATGTAAAATTCCATTCTATCGGATATTGTACCATTTTTTTCTGGAAACAAGAAACTCGGTTTCTAATAAATAGAAAAAAACATTTCATATGAATCATGAAATGTTTTTCTTTTTGTCATTTTCTCTTTTTTTCATGTAATGGTTCAACAATTACTTTTTCAATTATCATATTAAAAATAGAAATACAAATTGCCGCAACAATCGCTACACCAAATCCAGATATATTAAAGGCGTCTCCTAATAACGAATCCGTCATCTTTAACGTAATCGCATTAATAACAATTAAGAAGAAACCGAAAGTTACAAGAGTAATCGGTAGCGTAATTAAGATTAAAAGCGGCTTTACAAATACGTTTAAAATCGCCAATATAATACTCGCAATAATTGCAGTTTGTATATTTGCTATGTAAAATGCGTCTGGTGCAACCCCTTTTAAAAGTCCGGATACAGCGATTAACACAACGCTATTTACAAGAAGTGATACAATCCATCTCATTTCCTTACACATCCTTTTAACATATATATTTCATCATACGCTAATAGACAATAAACGCAAGTATCATACAAATACTTATACCAACTTATTCTATTCTTTACGCTTGTATACCTACTAACATTTCCTAGTAAAATAAGGACCACACCATCTATGTTCGTGCGTTTTCACAAAGGTCCAAGTAAAGTCTTTGTCTACAATATATATATCACCTTTATACGCATCGTCTGTCTCCCGTAATATATCCTCCATATGTAATAAACTTGCATCCTTTATTAGCAGTACATCATCACAATGTTGATAGAATATGTAACAATCCTTTTTCACTTCATTATGAAACGCTCTCTCTGCTGCTTCACCTTCTAAACATTTCTTCTTTTCATAACTAAATATGTGCCACAAATAACCACAGCTATATTTATCCCCGTACAAATGAATCTCTTCTTTCTCTTCATAACTCAAATGATTCGCAAAGTTATCCTCCCAGCGTTTTCTAAAGTATATTCCCCACTTTTGAAACTCTCTCACCTTCATATTTTTCTTTCTCAAAACATCTAAAAACTCCATTTTATCCCCCTATGAAATAAAAACCGAGTGTACTTCCCACTCGGTTTTCATAAATAAACTTATTGCGATAATTCTACTTCTTTTATCTTCTCTTTCATTCTTGCTTTATCACGATCTAAAATCTCTTTTAAATACTTACCTGTATAAGAGCGCTCTTCTTTCACTACTTGCTCTGGCGTTCCGGAAGCAACGATTTGTCCGCCTTTGTCTCCGCCTTCTGGTCCAAGGTCAATAATATAATCAGCTGTTTTAATAACATCTAAATTATGCTCAATTACAAGTACCGTCTCACCACTCTCAACAAGACGTTGCAACACTTCTAGAAGACGTGCAATATCATGTGCATGTAAGCCAGTCGTTGGCTCATCTAAAATGTATAACGTACGCCCTGTAGAACGACGATGTAATTCAGAAGCTAATTTCACACGCTGCGCCTCACCACCTGATAACGTCGTAGCTGGTTGTCCTAATTTCATATAACCAAGCCCTACATCTACAAGAGTTTGAAGTTTACGCTTAATTTTCGGGATATTAGCAAAGAACTCTACCCCATCTTCAATTGTCATCCCTAACACTTCAGAAATATTCTTATCTTTATATTTCACTTCTAACGTTTCACGGTTGTAACGTTTACCGTGACAAACTTCACATGGAACATACACGTCTGGTAAGAAATGCATTTCGATTTTAATAATTCCATCACCGCGGCACGCTTCACAACGGCCGCCTTTTACGTTAAAGCTGAAACGTCCTTTTTGATACCCACGTACTTTCGCTTCATTCGTGTGCGCAAATACATCACGAATATCATCAAATACGCCAGTGTATGTCGCCGGATTTGAACGTGGTGTACGCCCGATTGGTGATTGATCAATATCAATAACTTTATCTAACTGCTCAAGACCTTTAATTTCTTTATGAGCCCCTGGCTTTGCTTTCGCTTTATATAGCTTTTGAGCTAATGATTTGTATAGTACTTCATTAATTATCGTACTTTTTCCAGAGCCAGATACGCCTGTTACTGCTACAAATGTTCCTAGAGGGAATGACATTTTCGCATTCTTTAAGTTATTTTCTTTCGCACCGACAATCTCCACTTTACGTCCGTCACCTTTACGTCTTTCAAGTGGTACCGGAATAAACTCTTTACCGCTTAAATATTTCCCAGTTAATGAATTCTCGTCTTGCATAACTTCAGCTGGTGTACCTGCTGATACAACTTGACCACCATGAATACCTGCACCAGGTCCGATATCAAGTAAATAATCAGCAGCCATCATCGTATCTTCATCATGCTCAACAACAATTAACGTATTTCCTAAATCACGCATTTCCTGCAATGTACGAATAAGACGATCATTATCACGCTGATGCAAACCAATAGAAGGCTCATCAAGAATGTAAAGTACGCCAGTAAGGCGAGAACCAATTTGTGTCGCTAAACGAATACGCTGCGCCTCACCACCTGATAAAGTTCCTGCGGCACGACTTAACGTTAAATAATCTAAACCGACGTTCACTAAGAACCCAACACGTTCCTGAATTTCTCTTAAAATTAAATGAGCAATTTTTTGTTGTTTCTCCGTTAACTCAACAGTTGAGAAGAACTCCTGTACTTCTTGAACAGAATATTTCGTTACATCGGCAATCGTTTTATCACCAACGAACACAGCTAAACTCTCAGGCTTTAAGCGTCCACCTTTACACTTCGGACAAGCTTGCTCTGCCATATATTTCTCCATTTGCTCACGAATATAATCAGAACTCGTCTCACGATAACGACGCTCAATATTCGGAATAACACCTTCAAATAAAATCTCATTTTCCTTTACTTGACCAAATTCATTCACATAGCGGAAATAAAGCTTCTCTTCCCCGCTTCCGTACAGCACTTTATCAAATAAATCCTTCGGTATATCTTTCACCGGCATATCCATATCGATGCCGTAATGATTACACACAGATTTTAATAATTGCGGGTAATATTGTGAACTTGTCGGTTCCCAAGGAGCAATCGCATGTTCATTTAATGATACATCCCAGTTCGGAATAACAAGTTCTAAATCTACCTCTAACTTCGATCCAAGTCCATCACAAGAAGGACACGCGCCGAACGGACTATTAAACGAGAACATACGCGGCTCTAATTCTCCGATTGAAAAACCACAATGTGGGCAAGCATGATGTTCACTAAATAGAAGTTCTTCCTCTCCCATTACATCGATTAAAACTCGGCCCCCGCCAAGCTTTAAAGCACTTTCTAGTGAATCTGCAAGTCGGCTTGCAATTCCTTCTTTCACAACAATACGGTCAATAACAACTTCAATTGAATGCTTCTTATTTTTTTCTAAAGTAATCTCTTCAGATACATCCAGCATCTCTCCATCAACGCGCACACGAACATAACCTTGCTTCTTAATATCTTCTAATACTTTCGCATGCGCACCTTTACGCCCAGACACGATAGGCGCTAATACTTGCAACTTCGTACGTTCAGGATATTCAAGAACACGGTCTACCATCTGTTCCACTGTTTGTGATGTAATTTCAATTCCATGATTCGGACAAATCGGCGTACCAATTCGTGCGAATAATAAACGTAAATAATCATAAATCTCCGTTACCGTTCCAACCGTTGAACGAGGATTACGACTCGTCGTTTTTTGATCAATTGAAATCGCTGGAGATAAACCTTCAATCATATCAACATCCGGCTTATCCATTTGCCCTAAAAACTGGCGCGCATACGCAGATAAAGATTCCACGTATCTACGCTGTCCTTCTGCATAAATCGTATCGAATGCTAACGATGATTTCCCCGAACCAGACAATCCCGTCACAACAACAAGCTGATTCCTCGGAATGGTTACGTCAATATTTTTTAAATTATGCGCTCTAGCACCTTTTACAACAATAAAATCTTTACTCACTCTTTTCACCCTTCCGCTTTTAATTCTAATAGTAAATCTCTTAATTCAGCTGCACGCTCGAAATCTAATGCCTTTGCTGCTTCTTTCATCTCTGCTTCCATCTTCGCAATTGTATTTTCACGTTCTTTTTTCGTCATCTTCTTAGCTGGTGTTGCTTCATATATTCCCGTATCCTCAGCTGCTGTTGTCGCACGAATAACGTCACGTACTCCTTTTTGAATCGTTTTCGGCGTAATACCATGCTTTTCATTGTAAGCTTCTTGTATACTACGACGACGCTGTGTTTCTTCAATTGCAATTCCCATTGATCTCGTTATGCGATCTGCGTACATAATAACGCGGCCGTTTGCATTACGCGCCGCACGACCAATTGTTTGAATTAATGAACGCTCTGAACGTAGGAACCCTTCCTTATCAGCATCTAAAATAGCTACAAGTGATACTTCTGGAATATCTAATCCTTCTCGTAATAAGTTAATACCGACAAGTACATCAAACTTACCAAGGCGAAGATCACGGATAATTTCAATACGCTCTAATGTTTTAATTTCAGAGTGAAGATAATTCACTTTAATTCCTACATCTTTTAAATAGTCCGTTAAATCCTCTGACATTTTCTTCGTTAAAGTCGTAATTAATACACGTTCATTTTTCGCAATCCGGTCATGGATTTCTCCTAATAAATCATCTATTTGTCCTTCAATTGGTCGTATATCAATTGGTGGATCTAAAAGCCCTGTTGGACGAATAATTTGTTCTATTGCTTTCGGTGACTGCTCTAACTCGTACGGTCCTGGCGTTGCCGAAACGTAAATAACTTGATTCGTTTTCTCTTCAAACTCATCAAACGTGAGCGGTCTATTATCTAAAGCTGATGGCAGACGGAATCCATGATCAACAAGCACTTGCTTACGTGCTTGGTCCCCGTTATACATCGCTCTTACTTGCGGAACCGATACATGCGACTCATCCATAACGATTAAGAAATCCTCTGGAAAATAATCTAAAAGCGTATACGGCGTTGAGCCTGCTGGACGAAGTGTTAAATGACGGGAATAGTTTTCAATCCCTGAACAAAAGCCCATCTCGCGCATCATTTCTAAATCATAACGCGTTCGCTGTTCTATGCGCTGCGCCTCTAACAACTTACCGTTATCATTTAATTCTTTTAAACGCTCTTCTAATTCTTTTTCGATATTTTCAATAGCGACCTTCAGCTTTTCTTCACGTGTAACGAAGTGAGATGCCGGGAAGATTGCTACATGATCACGTTCTGCTAATACTTCACCCGTTAATGCATTTACTTCTCGAATACGATCTATTTCATCCCCAAAAAATTCAATTCGAATACAATGCTCATCAAGTGATGCGGGGAAGATTTCAACTACATCTCCGCGCACACGGAATGTACCACGCTTAAAATCAATATCATTACGTCCATACTGTACATCAACAAGTTCACGAAGCAATTGATTGCGGTCCTTTTCCATACCAACTCGTAGCGAAACAACTAACTCGCGGTATTCTTCCGGAGAACCTAAACCGTATATGCACGAAACACTTGCAACGATAATAACATCATCTCTTTCAAATAAAGAAGACGTTGCCGAGTGGCGTAATTTATCAATTTCATCGTTAATTTGCGCATCTTTTTCAATAAACGTATCCGTATGTGGCACGTACGCTTCCGGCTGATAATAATCGTAATAACTAACAAAATACTCCACAGAATTGTTAGGAAAGAAATCTTTCAGCTCACTATATAACTGTCCTGCTAACGTTTTATTATGAGCCATTACAAGTGTTGGCTTCTGCACTTCTTTAATGACATTTGAAATCGTAAATGTCTTACCCGTTCCTGTCGCTCCAAGTAACACTTGCTTTTTCTTCCCACTATTAATTCCCTCTACAAGCTTCTCTATCGCTCCCGGCTGATCACCTTGCGGGGAATACTCTGAGATAATTTCAAATGGATGTTCCAACTAAAAACCGACCTCCTCATAAAAATCTGTATTATTATTTTACCACGAATGCCCATAAAAAACCCAAAAAACGAACAGATATTCGGTAAAATTTTCGACAAGATATACATAAAAAAAGAAGGAATAAATACTTCCTTCCTTTACTAACTCTATTTTTTAAGTACATATAATAAGTCATATCCATTGCGCCCATTTTCATTCGTACAATCTATTAACCTATATGCCGTTTCTGATTCACGTTGCTCTTTAACAATCCTTTTACAACTATCTTTATGTAACCCTTTATGGTCACCTGCAAATTGATCTTGCCTATTATCTAACACATAAAGTATATCTTTCTCACTATGCTCTAACGTTTGAAAAACAGGATCACCTTCATGTGTATACTGTACAATTCTTATTTTATCAACTTTCCCTTGTTCCACATTCCAAATGAACTTTTCGAATTTATCTAGATTAGAAATTTCTGCCCACTTCGCAAAGACATCATTCTTCCTATCAATTGCACTGTTAGGTTGTGAACATGCTACTAAACTAAAGAGAAATAAGCATATGAAACCTGTTCTTTTTCCTATTGTTATCCTCCCCTATACAAACTATTGGTATACTAGAAAAAGCTACTTTCCTCTATGAAAGTAGCTTCTTGTTTCCTTTCTCCTTCTTCGGAAAAATAACATATGAAAATGAAATCACAGTATCCACTAAAAGAATAATAGCCCACACTTTGCTTACACGGCTTGCTGTTTTATTTAAAACGATTCCTGACTCTAACCAATTTCCCCACTGTTCTACTGGAATAAGCCCATACATGAAGAAAAAGAATATATGAACCGCAACAAACAAAATAAGATGTAAAACCCAATTTTTTATTTCCTGCTTCGCATGCGCCACCCCTGTTACTTCAAGTGGTTCTTCGATAATAGGCGCCGGTTCATTCCGCCACTTCGCAACTAATTTTTGTACATATATATCTAATTTCTTCAAATCCTTTTTCCCATAAAAAACTGCATATAATAAAATGATTACCGTAATGATTTGAAAATTAGAGAACTTCCCTGTTTGATAATAGTCTACTACCCCTAAAGTTAAAATAAACACTTCATTTACGAGGAGTACAATCCCCATAATAAAACTCGCCTTTTTCAAACGGAATCCGTAACGAAGTAAAAAGAAACCGATAGCTGATAACCAAAATACAATTTCTGCCCCAATTAAAAAATACCAACGATATTCTGCGAGTATACTCATTTATCCCTCTCCTTCTCATCATATATACGAAAAGCCTCATCCATATATAATAAAAGTTCTTCTTCAATTGGATACATGCTCATTTTCTGTGAATCTTCCTTCGATTTTCTAACTTCCCATAACTTATCTAAAAACGCTTCGTCACCATTGGCCATTTCTAAACACTTCTGCATTAATCTCTTCGTTGCCCCTTGTACCTCATCACTCACGGCTTCTTTGCCGTCTTTCATAAAAGTACGTAATTGCTTTAATAAATCTACCCATTCTAAAATATTCGGATCCTCTTCACTCATATTCGGCAAGTTATGAAGCAATTTTTGTTCTTCCTTTGAAAATACTTCATTTTGAAATATTTCACGTATACGAGACGACTGTTTCGAAAGCTGAATAAGTTCAAACATAACTTTCCAATCAAGTTCTCCTTCCACATCTACCGAATAAACAACAGCTTGTAAAACACGCTCCATTCGATTGAATTTCTTTTGTTCTTCCTGTACAAACCGAAGTTGTTTTTCAAGAGAATCCTTTAAGTTAAGCTCACCTTTTACTAACATATTCGCAGCCTCTTTTAATGAAAATCCCATTTCCTTTAAAAACAAAATTTGTTGTAGTCGAATGACATCAGTTTCACTATATAACCGATGTCCACCCTCCGTTTTCCCGCTCGGCTTTAATAAATCTATTTGATCATAATAACGTAATGTACGTACTGTTACCCCTGTCTCTTTCGTCAATTGTTGTATTGAAATCACTACCATCACCTCTTCCCCTTCATTATAAAAGATGACGTTACGTAACTTTCAAGACTTTTGTAAAAAAAATACAAAAAGCTGTTTATACTCTTTGTATCAACAGCTTTTACGGAAATAATCCCTTTTGTATAGAGCGCCCACAACAACACTCGTTGCTGTTTTATGATAATGAGTTGAAACTAATAAATAATATGATAAACCTACAGTACCAAGCATAATACAAATACTTGGCACTGGATTACGAGAGAAGCTTTGCATCCCCCAAAACAAAGCAAAAATAGCCGTAGCGACACATAATACCGGTAATCCCATCCCAGTTCCCCTTTTTCTATCTATTCCTTGTTGCTAACACACTCGTCGATGCCATACTTATTAATAAACCAAAAATAGCAATATATAATAACTCATTTACATGCACTGCTTGCCTATCTAAATACTTATTTACACAAAGATACATAATGAACAAGAAAATGAAGCTTGTAATACAAATCGTAAAATACGACTTTATCTTATTCACAACTCGCTCATCAATCGACGGTACTCCCTCTTCTTTCAAACGCTTTTGTTCTCTATATTCCGAAATACCATATAAAATGACTAGTGCTACATTTGAAATCAATATCGCTCCCCACGAAATATTTAAAATGACTAAACTTGTATTTAAAATAAGCCCCGCTAAAGATAAGCTTCCTATAAACCTCATAACTTCTTGCTTATTCATGTATTACCAGCCTCTTTCTTATTTCTATACTTCCACTTCGGCCAATAATTCACAAAGAAATAAACAAACTGTCCTAATACAAATAAAACAAATGGCATGCCCGCATTTCCATAAACAATTAAATTATACAAACTCCATACCGCTAAACTCATTGTTAAAAACAACCCTAAATATTTAAACGCTTTATCCGACTGAAATCTCTCAAACTCATCTTGCATTTTCATTCCTCCTATCGTTATGCCCGTTTTCCCGCCATTACTCCTATGATGAGACTACCCGCAAATAAGGAACTACATATCATAAATATTTCTTGCACTGGTATAACAGCTCTGCCTATTGCTTTACTCGCAACAATATAAACAATAAGCAATAAAAACGCGCATACAAATGAAACATTTACATACCTTTTTATGTTTTCATTTACTCGCTCATCTATATCTGGAAGTTCTTCTTTTTTGTACTTACGCTTTTTGTAATACACACACACTATCAAAAATGCAATTGCTAAAATGTTACTCACTACGAGTGATAAAATTGGTATAGCCGGATTCATAATATGAACTACAATGTCTCCCAAAAACAATCCAAAAGTCACACCGGTAAATAATTTTTTAGTATCGTTCATTTTTTCTCCCCTTACTCTAGCGTAAATATTTCCTCCACCTTCATCCCAAAATATTTGGCGATTTTTAAGGATAACTCTAGACTCGGGTTATAATGATGGTTTTCAATCGCCACAATTGTCTGCCGCGTCACTTGCATCGCCTTTGCCATTTCAACTTGCGTTATATGATTTTGCTTTCTTAACTCTTTTATTGTATTTTTTACACCCATAGGCTCCACCTTCGAAAGTAAAGATATCTTTACTTTAATTATAAATATTTTCCAATTACAAGTAAAGATATCTTTACAAAAAAAGGTAAAAAAAGAGACACCTATAAGATGCCTCTTTGCTACTACATAAATCCTAATGCATATACAAGAACGTACCCAAGAACAGATAAGCAAACCGAGCCAATCAATCCTGCCACGAATGCCCTACTTCCTAATTTGCGGAACGTTTTAAACTCTACATTTAAACCGAGTCCTGCCATTGCCATTGCAATAAGCATGTACGCAATGACTACAATATATCCAGCAACAACTTCTGGGATAATCCCAATCGAATGCACTGCACTCATCGCTAAAAATCCAAAGATGAACCATGGAATTGGAAGGTCGCGCCACGATCTTTTTTCCTCGCTATCTTCACTCTTACCAAACCATAATCCAATTAAAATTGCTACTGGCACAAGCATCGCAACGCGCGTTAATTTCACAATAACCGCGATGTCTACAGCCGTGCTACCTCCTGGCGCCGCCGCAGCGATAACGTGAGCGATTTCGTGCAATGTCGCACCTGAAAACACCCCGTAACCGTACGGTGAGAAGCCCAGCACTGGGTATAATAGCGTATAAATAAGTGTAAATATTGTACCTAAAATTGCAATAATCGCTGCCCCAACTGCCGTTTCTTCATCTTTCGCTTTCACTTGCGGTGCAATCGCGACGACTGCGGCCGCACCACAAATCGCCGTCCCGCATGCTGTTAAAATCCCAAGTCTCTTTTCTACTTTAAATACTTTCGTTAGTCCATATACAACGAAAATTGTAAATGTAATAACAACCGCTGCGATGACCAATACTTTCGGCCCCGCCTTCGCAATATCTACAAGATTTAACCGCATTCCAAGTAAGATGATCCCAAAGCGTAGCAACTTCTTGCTCGCAAAGTTCGTTCCCGCTATCGCTTCTTGAGGAATCCCGATTGCCGCGCGCCAAACCATCCCGATTAGAATAGCGATTACTAATTGTCCCATAATATTTAAAAATGGAAGCTCTGCTAAATACTTCGCGGCGATTGCGATTAATAACGTAATCCCAATACCTTGCGAAAATCCAAAGCCCTTCTTCTTTTGTATAACAAGTGTTTGTTCCACTTTGTACCACCCCAATAATCGTATTGGAACATGCATGTTCTTTCTAGTTACATTATAAGAGAGTTTTAATAATAAGTTTAATATCAATATTGAATCCCTATCATCAGAAATACTTATGATAAAATAAAAGCAAAAATAAAGGGGCCTAACAAATGAACGTCGACATTTTAAAGATTTTTGTTACTGTCGTTGAACAAAAACATTTTTCGCGTGCTGCGGAACTATTAAACCTTTCACAACCTGGCGTTAGTATGCACATTCGCAACCTGGAAAATGAATTTGGGACTACACTTATTCAGCGGTCCCCAAAGCACGTCCAAGTTACGGAAGCTGGAAACATATTATACATACACGCAAAGCAAATGCTTTCACTTTATGAAGATGCAAAACAGGAAATTAATGCGCTGCATAACGTCGTAACAGGGACACTTCGCATCGGCGCTAGCTTTACAATTGGCGAATACTTACTTCCAAAAATACTTGCGCGCTTTGCCAATGAAAATGCACACGTCGAAGTTCATACATTTATCTCCAATACGGAAGAAGTTTTGCAAAGCCTCCGCTCTAATCAAATTGATATCGGCTTAGTGGAAGGCCAAGTCGTATACGCTGACGTAGATGTTGAAACTTTTATGCAAGATGAAATGAAACTCGTCGTCCCGCCAAACCACCCATTGCTCCATATCGAGGGAATTAACGAAAATACATTGCAAGATCAAGTCTGGGTATTAAGGGAGAGCGGCTCTGGCACACGTGCCTATAGCGATCGATTTATACACCAACATCATTTAAAAATGAAACGCTTCTTTACATTTAGCAGTATTCAAAGCGTGAAGGAAGCCGTTGCAGCCGGTCTTGGCATCGCTATCCTTTCAGATTGGACTGTTCGAAAAGAACTGTTGGCACAAGAAATATTCCACATCCCTGTTCCGAACGAAGAGCTAATCCGTCCATTCTCCATCGTGCGCGGCAAATATTTTATCCCGTCTAAAGCTATTCAAGTCTTTTTAAAACACGTAGATTCTTTTGCGAAAAAACAGAGTTGACCTTCACATTAGTGTGAAGGTTTACAATACATGTAAAAGGAGTGAAACGCATTGCGAATTGGAGAGTTATCAAAAGAAACTGGGGTTAGCGAAAGGGCACTAAGACATTATGAAGAGAAGGGATTACTTCCTTCGAAACGCCTAGCAAATGGCTACCGTGATTTTGATGAAAGTGCAATCGAAAAAGTAGAGCTGATTCAAATGTACTTGCAAATCGGCTTAAATTTAGAAGAAACAGAACGAATGCTACGTTGCCTTGAAATCGAGCCACATCTCTACGAAAATCCGTGTAGTAGTATCCTTGCACTTTACGAAGACAAACTTGATGAGGTAACGAAGCAAATCACATTACTTTCCAACATTCAAACGAATTTACAAAAACACGTTTCACTCCTAAAACAAGCAAAAGAAAAGGGATGATTACATGTTTGTTATACATGGCAGTTCAAGACAAAACGGAAATACGGAAGCTTTAACACATATGGTGATTGATGGGATTGAAACAGAACAAATTTACTTGCGTGATCATATCGTCCACCCAATCATAGATCAGCGCCATGATGTAGAAGGATTTCAACCTGTAAATGATGACTACGAGCAGTTAACCAAACGCATGCTAGAGCACGACACAATTATCTTCGCCACACCGCTATACTGGTACGGAATGAGCGGCCACATGAAGAACTTCGTTGATCGCTGGTCACAAAGCTTGCGTGATAAATCTCTTCATTTCAAAGAAAAAATGAAAGGCAAAAAAATGTACGTTGTCATCGTTGGCGGAGACAGTCCAAAACTGAAAGCATTGCCGCTTATCGCCCAGTTTCAATATATCTTTGATTTTGTTGGTTCATCATTTGAAGGGTATATTATTGGGGATGCGAATGGACTAGATGAAATCAAGAACGATGCTGAGGCGCTGGCAAAAGCACAATTGTATAATAATAAATTCAAAAATAGCACACAGAAATAAGTTTGACAAATCCATTTGTATGCGCATACAATAAAAATAATATTATGAAAGGAAGGTACTTTGACCAATGAAGTTCTAATTCTCTTATTTATTTCATCCATCACAAATAGTGAACAAAAATGATGAAAACTAGCAGAGGATTAGTCTGTCCATTTGTCGATACTTTCTTTCGATACGATCATGTAAAAAATCGTTTATTTATGTACGATTTTTACATTGAAGGGCGACATTTATCCTCTCTAGTGAAACTAGGGAGGTTTTTTTATGACTATTTTAATCGCACGTAATATCGAAAAGAGCTTTGGTGATCGCACCATATTTACGTTACCATCACTAGAAATTCAAGCAAACGATCGTATAGGGATTGTCGGAGTCAACGGAGCTGGAAAATCTACGTTATTACAAATATTAAGTAAAGAAATAGAAGCTGACAAAGGCACAGTAACTCATCATAGTTCTATCGCCATCATTCCACAGCTTAGCGAGGGGATACCGGAAACCGCTTCTTCCCTCGCTAAGGGCAAATGGAATATTTCAAACGTCGCAAATTCAATGAGCGGCGGTGAACGAATGCGCCTAAAGATCGCCCATGCCCTCGAACAAGATGCAGGCATTCTATTTGCTGATGAGCCAACAAGTCACTTAGATATGTTCGGTACAGAGCAATTAGAAAAGGCACTTTTATCTTATAAAGGAGCACTTGTTTTAATATCGCATGATCGTAATCTTTTAGATGCCATATGTACAAAGATCATTGAAGTTGAAGACGGTACTATTCAAGAATATAAAGGTAATTATTCAAACTATCGAAAGCAAAAAGAACGTGAGCGAATACAAAAGCAGGCAGAATATGATCAATATATACAAGAAAAAAATCGGTTAGAACAGTCAATTTCACAAAGAAAGCAACGTGCTTCTAGCATGACAAAAATCCCAACACGGTTCAGTTCATCTGAATCTAAACTTTATAAGTGCAGCGGGGCTCATGGGCAAGAAAATGTTAGCAAAGTAGCGAAAGCACTAGAAACACGCCTTGAAAAGTTGGAACAGAAAGAAAAACCGAAAGACTTTTCTCAAGCTCAGTTTGACGTACAATACCACACACCAATTCATAGTAAAGCAGTTGTTCAGTTTAATAAAACAACGAAGAAAATAGGGGATCGCACACTATTTAAAAATATGAATGGAACAATTGTCCCTGGGGCAAAGCTTGCTATTTTAGGGGAAAACGGAAGCGGAAAAACAACTTTGTTCAAAATGCTTCTCGCGAACGAGCGTGGCATTCAGCTTTCGAAAAGTTGTAAAATTGGATACTTTGAACAAACATTATCTATTTTAAAAACAGATAAAACAATTTTAGAAAACGTTCTAGAAGAAACAAACTATACAGAATCGTTCGTTCGAACAATACTTGCAAGGCTCCTATTCCGCCGTGAAGATGTTCATAAACCTGTACATGTCTTAAGTGGCGGCGAACGAATGAAGGTTGCACTCGCAAAAGTATTTTTAGGAAACTATAATATGCTTCTGCTCGACGAACCGACAAACTATTTAGACTTGGCAACGCAAGAAGAATTAGAAAGCATGTTACAGGAGTATCCTGGTACAATACTTTTCATTAGCCATGACCGTGCCTTTATTCGTTCTGTTGCAAACCATATTCTACAAGTAGATGAGAGCGAACCAAGAATATTCCACGGCAATTACGAGCAATACACAAAAAGAACCACCCAAGCTTCTGTAAACGTTACTGAACAAGAATTATTACGATTACAAACAAAATTAACAGAAATCATCAGCCGGATTTCTATTCCAAATCAGCATGATGACATCACATTTCTCGAACAAGAATACGAAAAATTATTAGTTCGAATTCGGCAGTGTAAAGAAGCGCTCTAATGTCTTCCCCATATATCGACGGGACCTTCCACATTTCCCAAGAAATATCGAGGCTTCGACATAGAATATCACCCTACCTATCATGTTAGACACAATAACAACAAAAAGCCGTGCACCAGCACGGCTTTTCACTTTATCCCGCTATTTGTGGGCAGTAAAACTCCCACCTCAAAATTCGGCTTGAGCAAAGAAATTAGGTGGGAGTCGGGCTGCCCGTAAACGCCCGATTGGTGAGGGCTAATAATCAGTGGGGGATGAACCCCCCACTGATTAAAGTTTCACTTTATATACGGACAGCAGTCCCACTTACCGCAACCATTAGCATTCCTTCGCGAACTACTTCGTAGTCCACGTCGATACCAACAATGGCGTTCGCATTTTTTTGTCTTGCGAGAGTTTTCATCTCTTCCATTGCAATGTCGCGCGCTTCTTTTAATTTACTTTCATAGGCGCCTGCGCGACCACCGACAACGTCACGGACAGAAGCGAAAAGGTCACGAACGATATTCGCACCCATGATTGCTTCGCCATTAACGATATCGATATACTCAATAATTTCTTTCCCTTGAATTGTAGAAGTTGTTGTTACAATCATGCTTTATAGCCTCCCATATAAGATTTTCACTTACTTATGGTGCACTAATTCAGCAGAAATTATATTTACGAACTAAACTGCGCCTCATACAATCGGCTGTAACCCTCGCCTCGTTCGATTAGTTCCTCATGTGAACCTTGTTCTGCAATACCGTCTTTATTTACAACGACGATGCGATCTGCATTTTTAATAGTTGCAAGCCTGTGAGCGATAACTAATGTTGTACGACCGACAGATAGTTCTGCAAGTGATTTTTGGATAGCAAGTTCTGTCTCTGTATCTAGCGCAGAAGTTGCTTCATCTAAAATTAAAATTGGCGGGTTCTTCAAGAACATACGTGCAATCGCTAAGCGCTGCTTTTGTCCTCCTGAAAGTTTCACACCACGCTCACCGATAACTGTATCTAAACCGTCTGGTTGCGAGTAAATTAAGTCCTCTAGCTGAGCACGTTTTACCGCCTGCCAAATTTCAGATTCTGAAGCTTTTAAGTTTCCGTAAGCGATATTTTCACGAATTGTTCCTGAGAATAAGAAAACATCTTGCTGTACAATTCCGATTTGCTTACGAAGTGACGATAACGTCATCTCTTTGGTGTCAATGCCATCAATTTGAATTGATCCAGATGAGTGTTCATAAAAACGAGGTAATAAACTACATAGTGTTGTTTTCCCTGCCCCTGATGGTCCAACGAAAGCAACTGTTTCACCTGCATGTATTTTCAAACTAATATCGTTTAAAATCGGCTCTTTATTTTCATATCCGAACGTGATGTTATTGTATTGAATATCGCCGTGTACATGTTTAACTTCTATTGCATCTTTAGAATCTACAATATCCGGCTCTGTTTCCAGAAGTTCTACATATCTTTTAAAACCAGCGATTCCTTTCGGATAACTTTCAATAACCGCATTAATTTTTTCAATTGGGCGGAAGAAAATATTCGTTAATAAAACGAATCCAATAAATCCACCGTACGTTAATTCACCTTGCAGAACAAACCATGTACCACATATTAATACAAAGAGTGTTACAAGACGCATCAGCATATAACTAATCGATGAATTTAACGCCATAATTTTATACGCCATTAATTTTGTTGTACGGAAACGAGCATTATTTACAGCAAATTGCTCTTTCTCAAACTTTTCATTTCCGAATGCTTGTACAACGCGGATACCACCTACATTGTTCTCGATACATGCATTGAAATCAGCAACGTCTGAGAATAAACGTCTAAACGTGCCTGTCATTTTTTTATTGAAGTAAAGTGCCAACCATAATAAGAACGGGATTACGAAGAATGTTAGAAGTGCTAACTTCCAGTTAATCATCATCATAAATGAAAATGCTCCAACTAAAGTCATAATGGCAATGAATAAATCTTCTGGTCCATGGTGAGCAATTTCCCCAATTTCCATTAAATCGTTTGTAAGACGTGAAATTAAATGACCTGTTTTATTATTATCAAAAAATCTGAATGATAGCTTTTGAATGTGATCAAATAATTTCTGCCTCATATCTGTTTCAATGTTAACCCCAAGCATATGTCCCCAATATGTAACGACATATTGCAAACCTGCATTTAACACATAAACTACGAACAAGCCGAAACAAGCCCATAAAATAAGCGTCCAGTTTTGTCCTGGTAATAACTTATCAATAAATTGATTTACGATAAGCGGGAAACCAAGTTCGAGTAAACCTGCGATAACTGCACAGGAAAAATCGAGTACGAATAAACCTTTGTACG
The DNA here is from genome assembly GCF_044909215.1 of Bacillus sp. RC252. Classification (NCBI taxonomy): domain Bacteria; kingdom Bacillati; phylum Bacillota; class Bacilli; order Caryophanales; family Bacillaceae; genus Bacillus; species Bacillus sp. RC252. The sequence goes on from NZ_JBIYDV010000001.1 coordinate 245,961, forward strand.
GTTTATAGTAAGAAAAAAATTTACGTAGCATATCTTTCCTCCCTTTTCCAAATTAAAAGACTCTCTAAATGATAACCATTATCAAATAATTATTCAAGTTATCCGTCTATGAAACTAAAAAAACCTTCATCTATATTTGATGAAGGTTTCCATTTTATTTTATATAGCTTCCGAATCCCACTCGTGCTCTTGCTGAACAAATACAACACCTAATTCATGATGTCCCCCGGCGTATAATGCCGTTTGAGCAAGACGAAGCTCACCATTTGTATCTACTACTTCTAATTTACAAAACGCTCCTGTCGTCTTCGTTTGAAGCGCGTCATAAAACTCTTCGGTACTTCTTGGAATGATTCCATTTACTTTCGTAATAACTTCTCCAGGCTTTAAATTCATCTCTGCCCCAATTGTATTAGGAATTGTATCTAACACAACAAGTCCATCATTACGTGCGGCAAAGTATGCTGGTCTTTTCTCGTCTGCAATTTTCTCTTGCATCGAGATTGTAAAGCGTCCAAGCATTGCGACTCCCATCGCGATAATTGCGAATACGTGCCACCAGTAACTTGCGATACCTAAAACGAGTACGAGCCCCGCTAAACCATAGACACGTCTTCCTGTAAATAATAAAGCTTCCGTCGGCTCATAACTTCTAACCTTTCTCATAAATCCAATTAAAAATGGAACGAGGAATAAAGAGTATGTAGTCGAACCTATTGAAACGACAGGCCACCAAGAAATAAATCCTGTCACCGCGTCTCCTGGTATAAGAATAAATACTGGTACAAGCCATAAACGATTGGATTCATGTAGTCCAATTCGTAGCCCACGCTTACCTTTGTTAATTTTTGGCGTAGAATAACGAACTGCATTTTTAGAGATTAATAAACCCTCTACAACGAGCATAACGCCTAGTAAAATAGCAAGGGATACAATCGTACCCTCTTCACCTTCTCCAAGCTGTAAGAAGGAAACTGGCATCTTAGACGATAACAACATGAGTGCAATCGCGATTCCGAAAGTATAAGCTACAGATAAATATCGATACATAGCAGTTAATCCGAATAATAACGTCCAAAGTAAAATTGCCCATAAACTCGCTTTTGAAACAACAAGCCCGAGTCCAATCGTAATAATAGATACGATTAATCCGTACCCAATACCTGCAAATAGAGTTGTTCGTAGTTCAAACCAAATATCATATACTTTAAAAGAAAAATCTTTTCGTTCTCGTAATATACGTAAGTATCCAACGAAGATACTACTAATTAAAAATACATAGACAGCAGGGTGTAAGAAAAAACGTCCAACTCCTCGTAGTATTTCAAAAATCCATGCCTCCACGAATTCATTCACCACCATTTATATCATTCTTTCTTTTTATTTTATCATATTTAACACATAAAAAAATACAGGCATCGAAGTGCCTGTATTCTTTCTTATTTCGCTATTAATTTCAATGCCGTCTGTAATTGTAAATCGTTTTCTCCAGAACGGATTTTTTCAATGATTTTAGTTTGAATCGCTTCAGCTGTCTTTTTATCGAGTTGTCCTGTTGCTTCCATCTCATTCGCATTTTGGAATGCTTTTAGTGCTGATTCTGTCTCTTTGCTAAAGTATCCATCTTCACGTCCTGGTACATATCCTAAGCTCTTAAGCATTTCTTGTGCGTGTTTTACTTGTACATCATTTGAATTGTATGAAAGTGTCTTTTCAATTTGAATTGGTGTCGCATGATAATAATCTGGTTGCTTCACTTCTACAGTTGGCGCGATTCCTTTTTTATGAATCCAATTGCCATCTGGTGTTAACCATTTAAACATTGTTAATTTAATGTTGCTGCCATCTTTAAATGGAACAGCCTGCTGAACAGTACCTTTACCAAACGTTTTTTCACCAATTAAATCGTATCCTTCTCCTTCTTTTAGCGCACCAGCTAAAATCTCTGAAGCAGAAGCACTTCCGTTATCAATTAATACTGAAATTGGATATGACTTTCTCTCTTTCAGTTCCGTAGAGAATTTCTTCTTCTCACCATTTCGCTGTTCTACTTGTAGCATTGGCTTTTTATCTGTCATGATATCTCCTAGTATATCTTCTACACTATTTAAATAACCGCCAGGATTACCACGCACGTCAATAACTAAGCCTTTTATGTTTTTCTTCTCTAGCTCTTTTAACTGATCCTTAAATTCTTTCGCAGTATTTTCAGCGAAAGAAGTAATTTGCATATAACCGATATCTTTTCCGCTATCTTGCTTTACGGAACTAAATACAGTGAAAATCGGAATCTTTTCACGCTTAATTTTAAATTCTATCGGATCAGCCACTCCTGCGCGCTTAATTTCAATTGCAACAGTCGTTCCTTTTTTACCACGAATTTTTAATACTGCTTCTTCACGTGATAAATCTTTCACACTATTTCCATCTACAGATAAAATTTGGTCATTCGGTTTAATTCCTATCTTTTCTGCTGGTGAACCTTTAATTGGCGATACGATAATAAGCTTACCGTCCGTCTTGTTCACTTCAGCTCCAATCCCTTCAAGTTCAGGATCCAGTGACTGACTAAACTGTTTTGCCGTTTCTTTATCCATATACGTGGAATAAGGGTCCTTCAGCGTAGACAACATTCCCTGTATCGCACCTTCGACTAATTTGTCGTCTTTCACGTCTTCCACATAACGTGAATCAATTAGTGCATACGCCTCATTAATCTTTACCAAATTCCCTTGCGCTGTGCCAGCATTACCATTCGATACTGTTTGCGTTACATACGCTGGGTTTATCCCAAACCAGTACATACCACCAAACATCCCGCCAGCACCAATTAAAAATGCAACAACCATTCCAATAATTGCAACTCTACGTTTCAATGCGGAATTCCCCTTTCCAGAACACACAGGTGGTGTAGCAAAAGGCATCACACGATGTGTGATGCCTTTACCTATTTCTACTATATGATAAGCTTGTACGAATTATGTTTGCAACTTTTTATACTTTTAAGAAGCGACGAATTGACATTACACTTCCCCACATACCGATTAATGCACCGATTAACATTAATAAACCAGCTAATTGGAATACGAATGGGTTGTATGGTAGAAGCTCGAAAATTGTTCCGCCAAGTTTTTCATTAAACACACCTTGCAACGAATTATACATAACTAAAATTAGGCCAATTGGAATAATTGATCCTAATACTCCTAGGAATAATCCCTCTAACAAGAACGGCCAACGAATAAACCAGTTTGTTGCACCAACAAGTTTCATAATTTCAATCTCAGTACTACGAGCATAAATTGTAATTTTAATTGTGTTAGAGATTAAGAACATCGCTGTGAATAGAAGACCCGCAATTAACGCAATCCCGATGTTACGACCAGTTTTTACAGTATCAAATAATTTTTCAACTTGACCTTTACCGTATTGAACATTACTTACAAACTGCATTTTCTCAATCTTTTTCGCAATTGTTGCCGTATCTGTTGGTTCTTTCGCCTTTACAACAAATACGTTTTTCAGTGGGTTATCTTGCTCAAATAACTCGAACGTTTTTCCACTATCGCCTAAGCTTTTAATTAAACGTTTCAACTCTTCTTCTTTAGAAGAATATTTAATAGAATCTACTTTCGCAATTTTACTCATATCTTCTTCTAATTTCTTTTGATCAGCTTCTTTTGCTGCTGGATCAACATGCACACGAATTTCTACATCTTGCTCTACTTTCGTCGCAAAATGGTTCATATTCATAATCGCTGTCAAAAAGACACCTACAAGTAATAATGTAACTGTTACTGCACTTACAGAAGCAAATGTCATCCATCCGTTACGGGATAGATTTTTCACACCTTCTCGCAAATGTCGACTAAGGGTTTTAGCCTTCATATCCGTATCCTCCCTCAATCTCGTCTCGAACAATTCTTCCGCCTTCAATTGCAATTACACGATGACGAATTGTATTTACGATATCTGCGTTATGTGTCGCCATAACAATCGTTGTACCACGCTCATTAATACGTTTGAAAATCTTCATAATATCAAGAGCTGTTTCAATATCTAAGTTACCTGTTGGCTCATCGGCAATTACAACCTTTGGCTTATTTACAATCGCTCTTGCAATCGCCACACGTTGTTGCTCTCCGCCCGAAAGCTCATTTGGAAGTGCATCGGCACGCTCTTCAAGACCAACAAGACCTAACACTTCTGTAACGCGCTCACGAATCGCTTCCTTCTCTTCTTCAATTACTTCTAAAGCAAACGCAACATTCTCATATACCGTTAATTTAGGTAGCAATTTAAAATCTTGGAAAATTACGCCTAATTGACGACGGAAATATGGAACATCTCTTTCTGCTAATGTTTCAATTACAAGTCCATTTACATTAATTGATCCTGTAGATGGCTTCTCTTCACGATACATCATTTTAATAAATGTAGATTTTCCGGCTCCACTCGGTCCAACTACGTATACGAATTCACCTTGTTTAATGTTAACTGTGAGACCAGCAATGGCTTTCATACCATTTGGGTACTCCTTATAAACATTCGTCATTTTTATCATTATTTATCACCCAATACTTAATGATTTTTTTCGAAATACTTTTCTGTACATTTGAAAATAAAAGAACAACCTTTATTTTCGCTCGACCATTCTTGTTGAAGGTAGCTTCCATACATGCTCTTTATTAGCAACGCTACTCTATGTAATATATTTCATCAAAATTCTACAAACCCCATTGTAACATCAATCGGTTTCCAATTCGGATACAGTTTTGTTACAGTTCTGTTACATCCCAAGAAAAGGTAAACGAGCTCATGTAATTACTTAACCCGAAGCACTTTTCGGTCAAGTTATACAATCAGCTCGTTTATTAATTACGTTTCTTATTTATGCTCCGCTAACCATTCAGCTACTTTTTTTGCGTCTTCACCTTGAATAAGTCCAGGTGACATTGAGCCGCGACCTTTTTTAATAATTTCTTCGATATCTGCAGCGTCATACTTACTGCCTACTTTTCTTAAATCAGGTCCAGTTGCTCCTGATAAATCTTTAGCGTGACAACCTATACAACTTTTTTGGTAAATTTGCTCTGCGCTATCTGTGCTTGCAGATTGTTTTGATGGTTTACTCTCTTCTTTATTTCCACATGCTCCTAAAGCAAAAACGACTGATGTCCCCAGCGTAATAGCCAACAATTTCTTTTTCACTTCTATCGCTCCCCATTGTTGATATTCTTTTCATTCATAACTAGGCAATAGTTTTCATAACACATTCAATATTCATTATAAGCATTATCTTTATATAGAAAAACTAAGGTGTATTTCATATTTTTTACAAATATAGTGAGAAGCCTAATGAAATAAGCTTTCATAAATTGTTTCAATTCTGTGAACACCTTAGAAAGTTCTATAAAGAGCCTTTTTCTCCAATCAAAACTGAGAAATTCCATATAAAGTCCTACTCTATTACCACTTTGTTTTACTATTCTCTACCTTTTACAAAACAATATACGGCATTGTATTCTACATATAATCTCATCAAAAAGAGAAGTTGTCGTTTCCAACTTCTCTTCCTCTTTATTTCATCAATATAAATAAGATAAGCCTCTTTATATCCTCTTGGACCTCAACATGTGCCAACAATTCTGTTGGCTTTTTCTCTTATTAAATACGAGAACGTAAATACGCATCAATAAACGGATTAATTTCTCCATCCATAACTGCTTGTACGTTACCAACTTCTGTATTTGTACGATGGTCTTTCACAAGAGAATACGGGTGGAATACGTAAGAACGGATTTGGCTTCCCCATCCAATTTCTTTTTGCTCTCCGCGAATCTCATCTAATTGTGCTTGTTGTTCTTCTAATTTCTTTTGATATAATTTCGCTTTTAGCATTTTCATCGCATGCTCACGGTTTTTAATTTGAGAACGCTCTGACTGACATGTTACAACCGTGTTTGTTGGTAGATGAGTTATACGAACTGCTGAATCTGTCGTATTAACGTGCTGTCCACCTGCACCACTTGCACGATACGTATCTATTTTCAAATCTTCTGTACGCACTTCAATTTCAACTTCATCATTGAATTCAGGTACAACTTCACAAGATACGAACGATGTATGACGACGACCTGAAGAATCGAACGGTGAAATACGTACAAGACGATGTACACCTTTCTCCGCTTTCAAGTAACCGTAAGCGTTATGACCTTTAATTAATAATGTAACACTCTTAATACCAGCTTCATCGCCCGGTAAGTAGTCAACCGTTTCTACTTTAAACCTACGTTTTTCAGCCCAGCGCGTGTACATACGTAATAACATAGAACCCCAGTCTTGTGACTCTGTTCCACCTGCACCTGGGTGTAATTCTAAAATAGCGTTATTTTTATCATAAGGATCGCTTAATAGTAACTGCAGCTCGTACTCATTCATTTCTTGAATTAAAGTTTTCACTTCAGATTCTAGTTCCTCATGTAAATCTTCATCATACTCTTCTTTAAGTAAGTCATGCGTCATTTCTAAGTTTTCGAACGTCTCATCTAAATGACGGAACCTTCCAACCATATCTTTCAGCGCATTCGCTTCATTAATTACAGCTTGTGCGCCTTGTTGGTCATCCCAAAATCCTGCGCCCATCATCGTTTCTTCTAATTCTGCAATTTGTTTTTCCTTAGTAGGAAGGTCAAAGAGACCCCCTAAAAGCCGCTAATCTCTTAGCCATTTTTTCTAATTCTTGCCTAATTTCTACTAATTCCATTTCCTTCACCTCTATGTAATTGCTGTTACTTTCATATGAAAACAAGGGAAACTCTCTCCGCTTATTACGGAGAGAGTTTAATCCTTTTCATTATACATTTTTGATGTAAAAATTTGCAAAGCAGTCTAAACTACAGTTTCTTATTACTGCCCAATGCCACAACAGTTTTTATATTTCTTGCCACTACCACATTTACATAAATCGTTGCGTCCCATTTGGTCACCTTTTACAACCGGTTTTTTCTTCGCGTCTTCGCCATCGCTTGATGGATGAACAGCTTCACCTTGAACAACTTCTTGACGCTCTAAGTTTTGCTCAATTTCAGCTTTCATAATGTAACGAGAGATTTCCTCTTCAATAGAAGCGATCATCGACTCGAACATTGCGAATCCTTCCATTTGGTATTCACGAAGTGGATCGATTTGCCCGTAAGCACGTAAATGAATACCTTCACGAAGATGATCCATTGCATCGATATGATCTGTCCATTTCGTATCTACAACACGGAATACAACAACCTTTTCGAATTCACGCGTCTGCTCTTCAGGTAGAAGCTTCTCTCTTTCATTATAACGCTCTAACAATTTCGCGATAATTGATTCGCTCATTTCTTCTGGAGCAAGGCGACGTAACTCTTCTTCTTTTACATCTCCTTCTTCAAGAAGGTTTGTATTTAAGTAATCGACAAGACCTTTAATGCTCCAATCTTCTTCGATTTCTTCTTGCGTATGAAGTGCAACAGCACGTTCTATCGTAGATTTCATCATACCTTCAATAATACTGCGTAAGTTCTCTGAATCCATTACTTCTTGACGCTGTTTATAAATTACTTCACGTTGTTGACGAAGTACATCGTCGTATTGCAATAGTTGCTTACGTGCATCATAGTTATTTCCTTCCACACGTTTTTGTGCAGATTCTACAGCACGAGAAACCATTTTACTTTCGATTGGCTGTGAATCATCCATACCAAGACGATCCATCATCGCTTTCATATTGTCAGAACCGAAGCGGCGCATTAGTTCATCTTCCATTGATAAGTAGAACTGTGTTACACCAGGGTCCCCTTGACGACCAGAACGACCACGTAACTGATTATCAATACGACGGCTTTCGTGACGCTCTGTACCGATAACTGCTAGACCGACGTTTCTAATATCGTCGCCTAACTTAATATCCGTACCACGACCAGCCATATTCGTCGCAATTGTTACAGCGCCTTTCATACCAGCTTCTGCAATGATATCTGCTTCACGCGCATGGTTTTTTGCATTTAAGATATTATGACGTACACCTTTACGTGTTAACATTTTTGAAATAAGCTCTGACGTTTCAATTGCAACTGTACCAACAAGAATAGGTTGCCCTTGCTTATGACGATTTACAATATCCTCAACAACTGCATTGAATTTACCTTCCATTGATTTGAAGATTAAATCAGCACGATCATCACGAATAATATCTTTATTCGTTGGAATTACGATAACATTCATATTGTAAATACTACGGAATTCTTCTTCTTCCGTTTTCGCTGTACCAGTCATACCAGATAATTTTTCGTACATACGGAAGTAGTTTTGGAACGTAATTGTTGCAAGCGTCATACTTTCATTTTGAATTTCTACGCCTTCTTTTGCTTCAATAGCTTGATGTAAACCTTCGCTATAACGACGACCTTTCATAAGACGACCAGTGAATTGGTCTACGATTACGATTTCGCCTTCTTGTACAACATAATCTGTATCAAGGTGCATAACAACATGTGCACGAAGCGCCTGATTAATATGGTGAAGAAGTGCTACATGTTTTAAATCGAATAAGTTATCGATATGGAAAGCTTTCTCAGCTTTCGTAATACCATCTTCTGTTAACATTACATTTTTCGTTTTCACATCAAATGAATATTCTTTTTCATTTTCTAATGTACGAACGAATGCATTTGCAAACATGTATAGCTCTGCTGATTTTTGAGCTTGTCCCGAAATAATAAGCGGCGTACGTGCTTCATCGACTAAAATAGAATCGACTTCATCGATGATAGCAAAATTAAGTGGACGCTGAACGCACTGCTCTCTATATAACACCATGTTGTCACGTAAGTAATCGAACCCAAGCTCGTTATTTGTGCTATACGTAATATCAGCAGCATAAGCAGCTTGTTTCTCTTCACGTGACATACTATTTAAGTTAATCCCTACAGTTAAGCCAAGGAACTCATGAAGTTGTCCCATTTCGCTCGCATCACGTTGCGCTAAGTATTCATTGACTGTAACAACGTGAACACCTTTTCCTGTTAATGCGTTTAAATATACAGGTAAAGTAGATGTTAACGTTTTACCTTCACCTGTTTTCATCTCAGAGATATTTCCTTCATGTAAGGCGATACCACCCATTAGCTGTACGCCATATGGACGCATTCCAAGAACACGATTCGCTGCTTCACGAACAACCGCAAAAGCTTCAGGAAGTAGATCATCTACTGTCTCACCTTTTGTCAGACGTTCTTTAAATTCAATCGTCTTTCCTTTTAATTGTTCATCAGTTAGCGGCTTAATAGATGATTCTAATGCATCAATTTGCTCCACTGTCTTCTGCATACGTTTAATTTGGCGTTGGTTGACATCAAATACCTTTTTTAAAATACCGATCATAGGAAATACGCTCCTCTTTTATTAAAATAAAACTTCCGATTGCTTTCTTTTTCTCTTTACAATCAGTCGTTATAAAAATCAAATTTATGTTATGCCAATTTTTCTCCTAATTTAAAAAGCTAAAATGTATAAACCTAATGATAATTGTAACACTTGTCTTATAACTATGACAACAATCGTCCAAATGTCGAGCCATAGATTCAGAAAAAATTTTTATTTTATTTTATTTCTTCCAACAAACTACTATCTCTTCGTTACAAATTTTGTATTAAATCTAAGTAGTATTCTTTCAAGTTCTCTTTTAAAGAAGATGGCTCAATTATTTTTATAGTTTTACCAAAACTAGCTAGATATGAAATGATAAAGTTGATTTCAGCAGGCTCATAAGTTCCTATTAAATATGTATCTTCACATTCTTCCCATAATTTCATCGAAGGATATTGTTGTTGCTTGAATATCTCTATCCCCCTCGCAGTAATTGAGCATTTAAATTGAATAGCTTGTTCAGTTGCCTTCCAAAGACTATGTGCGTTATGTATATTTATATTTTCCAAATCCAGACTATCCTGAGCATCTACCATTTCTAACGACCTAATACGATCACAGCGAAACACTCGATAAGTCTCTTTATCTAAATCGTAAGCCTGACAATACCAATAACCTTTCATTGCATAAATCGAAATCGGCTGAATACGGCGCATTGTCGTTTGTTTCGGCGTTACATAGTTTATAGTTAAAGGCCTATTTTGAACAGCAGCTAACAAAATCTCTTCTAGATAACCACATTCATGTGCTTGTTCCAAATGAAAAAAGGATACTCTTTTTTGCAAGTTTTCAATTTGCTCACGCTGTTTTGACGAAACACTATCTAAAAATTTCTTATTAATGGAACGAAACGAGATTTGAAAAGGAATACTTACAAAACTACTTAGTGCCTGCATTGCAAAATAAAGTGCAAAAACTTCATGATTTGTAAATGAAATCGGTGGTAATGTCATCGTTTTTATTAAACGATACCCTCCATACCGACCATACTCTGCAAAAAGAGGTACACCCATTTCCTCTAATGATGCAATATCACGTAAAGCTGTCCTTTTTGAAATTTGAAATTCATCCATTAAATCTTTCAATGTGAATATTTGTTTTTGATTAATAAAACGTAGCATCTGATTTAAACGCTCAACTTTTTTCATAAACTCTCCCTATAGGTGCCACATATTGGCACCTTATATTTGTATAGTAATAAGTGTAAACATATATGAAGGAGGCAATACAATGAACTTTGAAGTAATCCCTTTTTTATCATTAAATGGGCAAGGTGCTAAAGCAATTGCATTTTACGAACAGTATTTAGACGCAAAAGTTTTATTTAAAAAGAATTATAAAGAAATGAAAGAAATAGATCCGAATTTCACGTATAAAGAAAGCCAAGAACATTATATTACCCATTCCGTTTTACAAATTGGCACTAATAAAATTATGATTGCAGAACAGGCAGTGGATTCCACACGCCCTTGGCAATTAAGTAATAGCTCATCATTATGCATTCAATCTAAAGATTTCCAAACCATTGAAGCACTCTATCACAATCTAATTCAACATGATGAGGTTTATATTTTAACACCTTTTGAAAAAAACTCCTTCAGCCCTGGTTACGCCATTGTGCGAGATCCTTTTGGAATAGTAATACAATTGACCGTTACAAAACATGACTTCTAAATTTCATTACGAATAAGCCATTTAAATTCATATCAATATTACAAGATAGGAAGGCAAAAACATATAAAAAAAGCGCAGCCATTTCGGCTGCGCTTTTGAATGATTATTTTGTTTCGATTAAACCATATTTCCCATCTTTACGGCCATATACAACATTAGTTTCATTTGTATCAGCATTTGTGAAGACGAAGAAATTATGTCCTAGCATATCCATTTGTAAGATCGCTTCTTCAACGTCCATCGGTTTTAAATCGAATCGTTTTGTACGTACAAGTTCTAATTCATCCTCTTCTACCGCATCCAGAACAGCTACTGCTTCTGGAAGGATAAAGTTAGTTTTCACAGAACCTTTTTCACGTAATTTACGGTTTACTTTTGTTTTATGTTTACGAATTTGTCGCTCAAGTTTATCAACTACTAAATCGATAGCAGCGTACATATCGCTATTTGTTTCTTCTGCACGAAGTAATAAATCTGTAAATGGAATTGTTACCTCGATACGTTGCTTGTCAGAGTATACTTTTAAATTAACTTTAATCTCTGGGAATGTATCAAAATAACGCTCTAATTTACTTAGTTTTTTCTCTACATATTCCTTTAATGCTGGAGTTACTTCAATATTTTCACCACGAATGTTGAATTTCATAGATGAATTCCTCCTTTCAAGCCTATGTACTATAATTTCGACATTGGCTTAAAAACTCCTTCTAATTTTTTTGAAAAATTAGTGGAATTGCGATTTTTTTATCGTTTTTTGTTGAAATGAAAAGATGCATCGTTTCTATCTTTATTTTATCCTATTAACATCATGAATAACGAATGTAACTGTGGACAATTAGTTACAGAAAAGAAACAACTTTTTGACAACTTACCCACAACAAAAAAGCCCTTGTTACGAGCAAGAGCTTTCGCCATCTATATAATGCTGCTAAAAATACAGCTCTATCTTTTCCAAAAACTTAATTTTTACAGTTTCACAACATTATCCGCTTGTGGCCCACGTGCTCCATCAACAATATCAAACTCCACTTGTTGACCTTCTTCTAACGACTTATACCCATCTTGTTGAATAGCAGAAAAATGAACAAACACATCGTCACCATCCTCACGCTCAATAAACCCAAATCCCTTTTCTGCATTGAACCATTTTACTCGTCCTTGCATGTTCATTCCATTCCCTTCACTCTTAAAATCAGGGCATTCGCCCCATATTCTGACTATAGCGAATGACAAGACTGTAAGTCAAAGAAGACCTGTCGTCTTTTTATTACCCCTTTCGACATTCACATATTAACCTCTACAAAGCGTCAAACAAGAAACCTCTCTCGCTCCTCGATCATACAAAAGGCTTCCAATTTGCCTAACAGTAATTCCTGTCGTATACACATCATCCACGATTAAAACATGTTGCTCATGAAACATCTCTTCTCCCTGAAAATAAAAAGGATTAACTCCTGATATCCTTTCTTTACGCTTCTTCTTACTTTGTTTTTCTGTTTCAATTCTTCTTAATGATGTACAAAACATTTTGATAGGCAAACAAGAAGCTAGTAACTCCGCTTGATTAAAACCACGCTCGTATTCTCGCGCTTCACTAAGAGGAACAGGAATGGCAACTGAAACATTCGCAAAATATTTTTGAAAAAGACTTCGAAAAGGCTGATGAAAAATATGCACTAATTCAGCATCTCCTCGAAATTTAAACTGTGCTAATATTTCTTTCATCGCTTCATCATACACATACAACGAACGATTTATGAGAGGCGGAAACCCCTGCTCGTTCGTCCACCTTATGCAGTCCATACAAATATCCCCGTTTTTATATTCAGCTGGTACAAGTTCTAAAGGCCGACCACACTCCTTGCAAATATCTCCTATAATATAGGAAAGTTTTTGTTCACATCTATCACATATATACTTTTTATGAAGCTTAACAAAAAAAGTGTACCAACTAATCGCATATGAAATATACTCATCACAAAGTAGACAATGCATCAATCTATCAATCCTTGTTCTTTAGCATTCTTATTCATACTTTGAATATGTTTTTTCGCACGCACCATCGCCTCTGTCTTTCCATAATGAAAATAGATAACATCTCCATGCGGTTCATCAGAGCTTCTGCCAGCACGCCCTGCAATTTGAACGAGAGCACTTTCTGAAAATATTTCTTCCTCAGCTCCTAAAACTGCAACTTGTAAATTTTTCACAGTTACTCCTCGTTCCAAAATCGTCGTTGTAACTAATAAAGGGATTTCTCCTTTTCTGAAAGCTGCTACCTTCTCTTTTCTCGCCGAATCTTCTGCATGCACACCGTCAATTTGATTGTTTAATGATTTTAATAACTGGCTAATTTCTTCTACATATCGCACATGAGGAACAAATAGAAAAATGGGGTATCGTTTCGATAAGTACAGATTTAACCATTGTAATAAAGCACGAGGAATTTTTTTACGTATAACACCCTTTTTCCAATTTCCGCACCACCGAAATATCGGAACTGGCAATGGATGACGATGGTATCGCCCTGAAATAATAACCCCTTTTTGCTTACCACTTCGCAACTTACGCTTCCACTTTTCATCTGGAGTTGCAGTTAAATAAATACGTGCTGCCTTCTCTTTCATCGCTTCGTTTACTGCATACTGCAACATCTTATCTGCATGATACGGAAAAGCATCTATCTCATCTACAATCATGACATGGAACGCCCTATAATAACGTAACAATTGATGTGTAGTTGCAACGATTAACGCCGCATCTTTTTCTCGGTCTAAACTCCCTCCATATAGAGCAGCTACATTTATATTTGGAAACACTTCTTGTAATCTTGGTGCTAATTCAAGTACAACGTCCGTTCTCGGCGTTGCAATACAAACCCTTTCTCCCTTTTGTAGTGCCTCTGCAATTCCGCGAAACAACATTTCTGTTTTTCCAGCCCCGCACACCGCCCAAATAAAAAATGATTCTTTCTGCTTAACGGCGTCAACGACACTTTGCGCAGCTAACTCCTGACCGTCAGACAAAATGCCTTCCCACTGTAACGGATTCAAATAACTTTCTCCGCTTATTTCAGCAATCCCGCGAACAAGTACAGTACATTCACTTACCCTGCCCATCGTTATACATTTCCGGCAATACGTACATACTTTATTGCACCTTTTACATAGCAATGATGCAAATAGTCGCTTCTCTATATTTCCGCAGCGCTGACACATATATTTTGAAGACTTCTTAATTACCCCTTGTACACAAACGACGTCTCGATTCCTTTTCAGATGATCCAATTTATCCTGCAAATCTGAAGAGAGTTCTTCTAACAGTAACTGTCTACCAGCTAACATCATCAATAGCCACCTCCAGCACTACTATAAATCCTTCTCTTTATCTCGTAAAAACTCAAAAAAGCCGATAACCTACTTATAAAATAGTAAGCTATCGACTTTATACACGTTTTTTATTCAGTTATAAATCCTAGAATCTACCGTATCCTAAGAAATGTTTTTGGTTGTAGCTACTGCTTAAGCTAGCGTAATCAATCCCTTTATCACCAGCATGAATCATTTGGTCGTTACCAACGTAAATACCGATGTGAGATGGACCGTCTTTATAAGTATTTTGGAAGAATACTAAATCTCCCGGCTGCGGGCTACTTACTTTAGAAACTGAATTCCAATATCCATTAACATCTTGACGTCCTACACCATAAATGTAAGAAATGAATCCACTACAGTCAAAACCGCCGTTTGATGGAGATGCACTTCCCCAAACATATGGCATTTTTAGGTATTGTTGTGCTTTACCAATTACGCCAGTATCCGGAGTTGGCCCTGGTGCTGGTGCTGGCTCTGTTTTTTTGTTTTCTTGTTTAGGTGTCTCTTTTTTAGGCTCTTCTTTTTTAGGTTCTTCTTTTTTAGGTTCTTCTTTTTTAGGTTCTTCTTTTTGAGCTTGTCCAGCATTGTTTGCTGGTGCAGCTTGTTGAGCTTGTGCTTCTTTAGCAGCTTGTTCTGCTTGTTTTTGAGCAGCAGCTTCTTGTGCCGCTTTTGCTTGCGCTTCTTCTTCCGCAATACGTTGTAATTGCAGTGCTTGTTTCTCAAGATCTTTCAATTGACCTTCCGTACTTGTCATTGTAGTTACAACTGTATCCATTTTACCGCTTAAATCGTTTACTGCTGTTGCTTTTTTCTCTTTTTCAACGTCAAGTTCTTTCTTAGCAGTTTCAATTTGAGCTTGTGCTTCTTTTAATTCTTTTTGTTTTTCTTTTACTGTCTCAACATCTTTTTTCACGTTCGTTTGATCTTCTTGTTGTGTTTTCATGATATCTTCGTCAGATTCCATAATTTTAGACACAGAAGCTAAACGATCAACTAAATCTGCAACGTTTTTAGAGTTTACAAGAACTTCTGTTACAATGTTCGTATTTGGCTGTTCTTGTAGTGCAACTAAACGTTTTCTTAATAACTCTTCACGTTTTGCAATCTTTGTTTGTAGTTCTGCAATATCTTTATTTTTATTTTCGATTAATTGCTCAGTATCAGAAACTTTTTTTGTTGTTTCATCAAGTTTTGAAGCGTTCTCTTGAACAGACTTATCCAAACCTTGGATTGTTTTGTTTAAGTCATTCATTTGTTTTTGTAATTCATCACGTTCTTGTTGTTGTTTATGTAAAGTATCATTTTGTGTGTTAATTTGTGATTTCACGTCAGAAATTTTATCTTCTGCAAATACATTTGGTGTTAGCCCTGAAAACATTAACCCTGCAACTAATGCGCAAGATGCCATTTTTAGCTTTTTCATTTTATTTTTTACACCGCTTTCTTTTTTCATTTTCCGTATATAACCTATTAAAATTTATACCATAATTCGGGAGTTTTTTTGCTAATGTTACGGTTTTGTAAAATAAATGTAATATTACATTTATCTCTATAGCAAAGTATATCTAAATTTGTATATATATGTAGAATTTCAAGAGCCTTATACCGTTTTTTATAGGATTGAAAAAAAACGTAAGGGAACCCCTTACGTTTTGAAAATACTCCAATATGAATGAAATAGAAACGTTACTTCATCCATTTCTCAGCCCAATTTTGGACCTCATCCATAACACTTTCCAACGCTTTCCCTTTATCAGTTACACCGTACTCGATTCTAACTGGTACTTCTGGGTAAACATTACGAACTACAATACCTTCGCCTTCTAATTCCTTTAAACGTTCTGACAACATACGATCGCTCATATTCGGTATAATATCTGCGATTTCTCTGAAACGTTTCGGCTCTTCAAGTAAAGATTTAATAATTAAGCCAGTCCATTTCTTACTAAGCATTGTAAAAGCTGACTCAAACTTTGGACATAAACAAGAATTATGCTCCATATGTTTCACCTCTCTTCTATTATAATATAGTTTCTTGTAAAAAGTAAGTAATAAAACTTTCCTCATTATTTAATTTTACATACATTTTACCATTTCCAAATATTAACTTGTCAAATCCCCGTAAAAAAACCCTCTTCAAGTAAGAGAGCTTTTATATCTTTATCACTTCGTATACCAACCTAAACCAAGCGCACCTTCACCTAAATGCGTCCCAATTACAGCTCCGAAATAACTCGTACGAATTGTAACATGAGGGTATATCTCTTCTAATTCTTGTTTCCATTCATTAGCTTCCTCTTCACGATTCGCATGAATAATAACAGCTTCCATAGGCACACCTTTATTTGCCTGCTCATCAAAGATTTCAACGATACGCTTTAACGCTTTTTTACGCGTACGAATTTTTTCGAATGGAATAATTACTTTATCCCTAAAGTATAATACTGGTTTTACTTGTAACAAACTACCAATGAAAGCTTGTGCACTATTTAATCTTCCACCACGTTGTAAATGATGTAAATCATCCACTACAAAATAAGCATCCATCGTTTGCTTCATTTCATCAAAGCGAGCGATAATCTCTTCTGGGGCTTTCCCTTCACTTACTAATTTCGCCCCTTCACGCACGTAAAACCCTTGTACTTCACAACTAATTTCAGAGTCGTACGTATATACATCAATACCATCTACCATCTGTCCAGCTGCCGTTGCTGTTTGATATGTACCACTAATTCCACTGGAAAGGTGAATGCTAATAACTGCATCATATTCTTTAGATAACTCTTCATATAACTCTAAAAACTTTCCAATTGCTGGTTGCGAAGTTTTCGGAAGTTCTTCTTGTTCACGTACCTTTATATAAAAATCATTTGCTGAAACTTCAGCCTCTTCTTGATAAGATTCCGTTCCAAACACAACGTTTAATGGAATCATATATATATTGAGTTCGTCACGAATATGCTTCGGTATATATGCTGTACTATCGGTAACAATAGCTGTTTTCATTTTCGTACCTGCCTTATAAAAAATTTTTATCCCCTAATTTTACACGAAAACTAGAAAAGGTGCATCCATACATAAAAATGCCGGCTAGAAACTACAATCACTCGCTCGACAAATTACAACAAAAAGATAAAATACTCACCAAAAATTTCAACATATTTGTAAAAAATGTTTGAATATAAAAACGCTCGCTTTTAAAATGTAAAGTACTAGTTATTTTGAAAGATAGGGGCGTATACCATTGTTATTACAATATTTAACAATAAAAGGCTATGGAGAGCACGAAATTGTGATTCAAAAATCAAGATTCATTTGCTATGTGAATCGCGCCACAACGGAAGAGGAAGCTCAAGCATTTATACAAAAAATAAAAAAACAGCATTGGAATGCAACACATAATTGTTCCGCATATTTAATCGGTGAACAAGATCAAATTCAAAAGGCAAACGATGACGGCGAACCGAGTGGCACAGCTGGTGTACCTATGTTAGAAGTATTAAAAAAGCGAGGTCTAAAGGATACTGTCGTTGTCGTCACGCGCTATTTTGGTGGCATTAAACTTGGTGCTGGTGGATTAATTCGCGCATATGGAAAATGTACAAGTGAAGGACTTAATCACGTAGGCGTTGTTGAGCGAAAACTAATGCGCGTTATGGAAACAGAAATTGATTACACATTGCTTGGTAAAGTTGAAAATGAATTACGTAATTCAGAATATAACATTAAAGATATACATTATCTAGAAAACGTCACATTCGATACGTATGTAGAAGAAAATCGAAAACAAGCATTTACGGATTGGATGATTGAATTAACAAACGGGAAGTGTACAATTAAAGAAGGAGATATGTTGTACTTAGAACAAGGTGTTATCTAAGAATAGCTAACGTCTCGCCTTTAAAGATTAATGTAGTGAATTAATTCCCTACAAATGAACTAAGGAGATTATATATGGAAGAACGTTATTATCATCTCCAAAATAGCAGAATAAAAAAGAAACGTAGAAGAAAGTTTTTCTTCTTTCTTATTTTCGCATTTTTATTTGGTAGCGTAGGACTTTATATGTTAAATTCCTACACTTCTCTCATGGGGATGTACAGTGGATTTAGCCGTGAAAAATCTAAATTACGAGCAGAAGATGTGGAAATCACAAAAAAACCTTTCACAATACTAATTATGGGTATTGAGGATTACGCAACAGATGGTCAAAACGGCCGAACAGATTCACTCATGTTCGCGACAGTTAATCCAAACTCAAAAAAGGTTTCACTTATGAGTATCCCACGCGATTCTCGTGTTAAGATTGTTGGCAAAAATAAAGAAGACAAAATTAACGCTGCCCATGCTTACGGTGGAGAAAAAATGGCAATCGACACCGTCGAAGAGTTTTTAAAAGTTCCTGTTGATCATTATATTAAAATTGATTTCCAAGGATTTAAAGGTATCGTTGATGCTGTTGACGGTATTACCGTTGATGTCCCCTTCGATTTCTGGGAACGCTCTGACGTGGATTACTATAAAAAAATCCAATTTAAACAAGGTCAACAGAACTTAAATGGTGAAGAAGCACTCGCATACGTCCGTATGCGAAAGCAAGATCCTAACGGTGATTATGGTCGAGCTGCTAGACAAAGACAAGTACTGGCTGCTGTTGCCCAAAAGCTAAACTCTGCTTCTACCGTATTTAAAATTAAAGATTTAACAAAGGTAGTTGGAAAATATATAAAAACCGATATTCCTATTTCAGACGGACTTGCTCTTTACAATAAAATCTCTGGATTCGACCCTTCTACAATACAAACGTTAAAACTTGAAGGAGAAGACAGAAAAATTGGCGGTATTTATTACTTCCTTCCAGATCCAATCAGTGTAGAGACTGTACGTAACGAAATTGAAAAGGAAATAGGAGAAAAAGCAAAAGTTCCAACAGAGACTACGAAAAATGAGAATACAAATTCCGATTCAAATTCTAACTCCAGCGCAAAAGCAAAGAAGGAGCCGAGTGAGAACAAAACACCACCGCCTCCTCCCCCTTCTACAAATGCTCATGCAGAGTGGATTATGAGGAATCATGAATAAAAAAAGAGCCAAATCGTATACGATTTGGCTCTTTTTATTTCACGCAATTGTTGTTACTTCTTAAAGTGTTGTAAAATCGCTTCTACAATACGCTCAGACGCACGACCATCGCCGTAAGGGTTAGATGCTTTCGTCATCTTATCATGAGCTTCTTTATCAGATAACAACTCATCAGCAAGACCAAAGATTGTCTCTTCATCTGTTCCTGCTAATTTCAGCGTACCTGCTTCGATACCTTCTGGGCGTTCCGTCGTATCACGAAGGACAAGGACTGGCACACCTAGTGATGGTGCTTCCTCTTGTACACCACCAGAATCAGTTAACATTAAGTATGAACGAGCTGCAACGTTATGGAAATCAATTACATCTAACGGCTCAATTAAATGAATACGGCTATGCTCGCCTAAAATATCATTCGCTATTTCGCGAACAACAGGATTCATATGAACAGGGTATACAACTTGTACATCTTCGTGCTTATCAACAAGACGCTTAATTGCACGGAACATATTGCGCATTGGTTCTCCTAAATTTTCACGACGGTGTGCTGTCATAAGTACAAGACGATCATTTCCAAGTTTCTCTAACACCGAATGGCTATAAGTTTCTTTTACAGTTGTCTTCAATGCATCGATCGCTGTATTTCCTGTTACGAAAATGCGTGACTCATCTTTATTTTCTTTTTGTAAGTTCGTTGCTGATTTTGTTGTAGGTGAGAAATGAAGATCCGCCATTACACCTGTTAGTTGGCGATTCATCTCTTCTGGATATGGAGAATACTTATCCCATGTACGAAGTCCTGCTTCAACATGTCCTACTGGAATTTGATTATAAAAAGCAGCTAAGCTTGCAATAAATGTCGTCGTTGTATCACCATGCACAAGTACGATATCAGGCTTCGCTTCTTTCATTACTTTATCTAAACCTTCTAAACCACGTGTTGTAATATCGATTAACGTTTGACGATCTTTCATGATATTCAAATCGAAATCTGGCGTAATTCCAAAGATATTTAATACTTGATCTAACATTTGACGGTGTTGTGCTGTTACAGTCACAATTGATTCAATCTTTTCTGGGTGCTTTTGCAACTCTAATACAAGAGGTGCCATTTTAATTGCTTCTGGTCGTGTCCCGAAAATTGTCATTACTTTTAAACGTTCAGTCATTCCATTGCCTCTTTTCTTTCACTAGTTAAAACTTCTATTATCGCATATAAAAATATGCATGTGAAAATATACTTTTTAACGCACCTGAGAAACATTACTATTACAGGCGCCTTTTCGCCCAACTGAGTAATAATCTAATCCATGCTTCTCGGCATCCTCATTAGTATAACAATTTCTCCCATCAAATAGAATAGGTTCCCTCATAAGCTGTGCATACTTTGCTAGCGGATAATTTCGAATTGATTCCCATTCTGTTACGATAAAAGCTGCATGCGCCTCTCTAATCGATTCATCTATACACTCAGCGTATCGTATCGTATTTCCAAATAAACCTCTTACATTTTGAATGGCTTGTGGGTCATATAAAACCACATCCGCACCTATATTAATTAATTCTTCTATTATAATAAGTGATGGTGCTTCCCTAATATCGTCAGTATTCGGTTTGAATGCTGCACCAAGAACCGCAATTCGCTTCTTCTTCATATCTATAATTTTCTTCGCTTTTTCAACTAACAACAACTGTTGTTTATTATTCACTTCAATGACTGCTTTCAACAAGCGAAAATCATGAGAAACATTCCCTGCAATTTGCACAAGTGCTTTCGTATCTTTTGGAAAACAAGATCCTCCATATCCGATGCCTGCATTTAAAAAAGATGCACCAATTCTCTTATCCATCCCCATCCCTGTAGCTACATCTACTATATCTGCACCCACTTGCTCACATATATTAGCAATTTCATTAATAAAACTAATCTTCGTAGCTAAAAAAGCATTAGATGCATATTTAATCATCTCAGCACTTCGAATATCTGTAATATACGTTTGTAAGCTTAATTTGCTGTACAAATTCTCTACTTTCCTTGCCGCTTCTTCACTACATGATCCAATTACGATACGATCACCATGAAAAAAATCATAAATACCAGAACCTTCTCTTAAAAACTCTGGATTCGATACAATATATAATTCATGTCTACCTTGTAGTTTCCCCTCAATCCATTCTCTCATTACATCATTTGTCCCTACAGGAACCGTACTTTTCGTAACAACAATAATATCGTTATTCACATATGTTCCAATATCATCACAAGCACTACGAATATACGTTAAATCTGCTGTTCCATCTAATAAAGATGGCGTTCCAACTGCAATAAATATAAACTCTACATCATTAAATGCCGCTGATTTACTTGCTGTAAAAGTTAAATGATTATTCTCGTATGCTTCATTTATTAATTCATTTAATCCACATTCATAAATAGGTAACTCGCCTTGTTTAATCCGTTCAATTTTCCCACTATTTATATCGAGACATGTGACTGAATGTCCCAATCTCGCCAATCCTACTCCTGTAATCAATCCAACATATCCGGTACCTATTATCGTAATTTTCATTTTCTTTTCGCACAGGAATATACATAAGAAAATATACGAATACATAGAACTCCCCCTGTGCTTCCCCCTCTCACACTAAGAATGAGAAAACTCTTTCACTTCTTTATTATATGAATCGTTTTTTTATTATTTTTTAAGATTTTGTAAAGTTAAATGATGCAATATATACAAAATGTAAATTCCCACAATTTAACACGGAACTTACTCATTTTACGTGCAACACTTATAATACTGAAACAAAAGTCATCGCTATATGAGAGGAGAGTACAATGTCATATTACAAGCCACAATATGAAATCAACCTTCTCAAAGGAAACAACATTCCATATCCAATTGTCATATATTCTATTCACTCCCCTTTACAGTCAAAAGAAAAAAAGATTGAATTCTAATCTTTTTGTGATACCATATGTTATGAGCCTGTAAACAAACATCATAATTTTCAGATAAATACGATTGAAAAAATTACGTTAAACTATAAAGGGTGGGGTATTAATGGACTCACAAGTGATTTATGCCATTTTGGCATCTTTCATCACTGTACTCGTCGTTACTCCTTTAGTTATTAAATTAGCTTTCAAAATAGGAGCAACAGACAAGCCAAATGCGCGTAAAGTACACCAAAAAATTATGCCTCGTCTTGGCGGGTTAGCAATTTTCATCGGTGTAGCCGTAGGATTTGTTGTCGGTGGATTGTACGAACAAAGAATGTTATCGATAACTTTAGGTGCTATCATCATTGTTATCATCGGGATTTTAGATGATATGTACGAACTATCTGCGAGGGTAAAATTCGGTGGACAACTATTAGTTGCCATCATGATTGTAAAAAGTGGATTATTAGTGCAAGTATTATATATTCCAATTCTTGGAGATACTGAACTCGGATGGCTTGCTTATCCAATTACTGTATTTTGGATTGTAGGTATTACAAATGCCATCAACTTAATTGATGGATTAGATGGATTATCCGCAGGGATTTCATCTATCGTACTTGCAACGCTAGCATATATGGCCTTCACTAGCCCATGGGGTACTGGAGCAGCTATTATATTACCTCTAGCACTGATTACATTAGCAAGTACAATTGGATTTTTATTCTACAACTTCCATCCAGCAAAAATTTTCATGGGAGATACAGGAGCACTATTTTTAGGATACTGTATTTCTGTTATATCGTTACTTGGATTATACAAAAGCGTAACGTTATTCAGTTTTATCGTTCCAATCATTATTTTAGGTGTACCTATATTTGATACGACATTTGCAATTATCCGCCGTATCGTAAATAAAAAGCCTATTTCAGCACCTGATAAATCGCATTTACATCACCGTTTGCTTGCAATGGGATTCTCTCATCGTAAAACGGTACTAATTATTTACGCATTGGGTATTTTCTTTAGTGTAAATGCAATTATTTTCAGTAGTGCAACATTATGGTTATCCATTATTCTTCTTTTCATTTTAATCTTCTTTACAGAAATCATTGCTGAAGTAATCGGTCTTGTACACGAACGTTACAAACCAATTATTTCCTTCTATAAAAAAGTGAAAAAACGCGAAGACTAATTGTAGTATAGCCTTTACTATTATGAAATATTCAAATAGCATCCTCTTTTCATAAGAGGATGCTATTTTTTATTTTTTAATCCTTATTCCCCATTTCCAAAATATAGATTGTTTGAGAGTGCCTCTATTGGAGAAAGATATACGTATAACGAAAAAAGTATCAAATTTTCATTTTTACATCTTGATTGTCAAACTGAGGGTGAATGTTATGATCAAGCGATTACTTCAATGTATAATTTTATTTTTAACTATTACTATGTACGCATCATCGAATACAAAAGCTACTACAGACATTCAAGTAAAAGATTACCAAAGTACTCAAACTACCTCTCCTACAACAAAAATTGCGTACTTAACATTTGATGACGGACCAAATAAATACACACCACAAATTTTAAATATTTTAAAAGAGAAGAACGGAAAAGCAACTTTCTTCGTTATTGGCGGAAAGGTGCCACATTATAAAAAAACGATGGAGCGATTGATTAAAGATGGACATTATATCGGTCTCCATAGTATGTCGCATGATGTAAAACGTCTTTATACTGGCGATCCATCTGTTTTAATTGCAGAAATGGAGCAAACCCAAAGCATTGTCCAGCAAGTTACACATTTAAATACACATCTCGTTCGGGTCCCATACGGTAGCATGCCTTACTTAAAAAAGAATTACCGTGACGCACTCGTATCGGCCCAGTATAAAATGTGGGATTGGACAATTGATACATATGACTGGAAAAGCTATGATAATCCTTCCGCAATACTAGAAAGAGTACGAAATCAAAGCGATGAACAAGTAGAGGTTATTTTAATGCATGATTCTAGTGTCACAGTGCAAATACTCCCAAAAGTAATTGATTATTTACACTCACAAGGATATAAACTACTTCCCTACAATCCATCTTCACATCTCGAAGTGAATTTTTGGAAAGACACAAGATTGTAACAGCTTTAGTGCCTATGTACTAAAGCTGTTTTACCCCGCGTTAACGGGCAATTGGTGAAGGCTAATAATCAGTGGGAATGAACAAAAACCCCACTGATTAAAGTTTCACTTTATTTTTCTCTTCCCACACTTCTCATTTTTGTGTAAAATTTTAAATAGTGATGAAGTTTCGAGGTGAATAGAAATGAAACGAATAGATCTCATTTTTAACGCAATACAAAAAGGGAATTATACAGAAGGTATAACAGCATCAGAAATCGCTACACTTCTACAGTTAGACCGTGCAAATGTTAGTAGCGATTTAAACAAGCTTGTGAAAGATAATCGTTTATTAAAAACGAGTACACGCCCTGTCCGTTTTTATATAGAAACGAACTCTTCATTGGAAACGCATTCAACAAAGGGCACTTCATTAGATACATTTGCTATTGAAAATACAAGCCTAAAAATTGCAATTGAAAAAGCAAAAGCTTCTATTCTCTATCCTCCAAACGGTATGCATACTTTATTACTTGGAGAAACAGGTGTCGGAAAATCGATGTTCGCTTCTTTAATGCACGAATACGCAATTGAAGTGGAACAACTTCCAAAAGATGCACCTTTTATCGTCTTTAACTGTGCTGATTATGCAAACAATCCACAACTACTACTTGGACAGTTATTTGGGATAAAAAAAGGAGCTTACACAGGTGCCAGTGATCAAAAAGGGTTAATTGAAAAAGCACATGAAGGAATCCTCTTCTTAGATGAAGTACATCGCCTTCCTCCAGAAGGACAAGAGATGCTCTTCACATTTATTGATCGCGGAGTATACCGCCGCCTTGGAGAAACGGAAAATGAACGTAAGGCACGAGTGTTGATTATTACTGCAACAACCGAAGAACCGAATTCATTTTTATTAAAAACATTTACAAGACGTATTCCGATGACCGTTACGCTTCCACCACTTCGTGAGCGAACACATAAAGAACGGTTTGCTTTACTACAGCTATTTTTCACAAATGAAGCAATTCGTCTAAGGAAAGAGATTCATGTTAGTCCAAATACAATGCGTGCTTTCGTCTTTTACAATTGTCCAAATAACATCGGCCAATTGAAAACGGACGTACAAATTGCCTGTGCAAAAGCTTATTCTGATTTCGTAACAAAAAAACGTGATTCTGTCTATGTTTCAAGTACAGATTTACCTTGGTATATGAAAGAAGGATTATTTATTGAAAGAAAGAGCCGTCATCTATATCAAATACCAAATGAAACATTTGTATTTACAGGTGATGAAGGTTGGAGTAAACATACAATAAAACCCGAAGGAAGTCGCTCTTCTATTTACGATTATATTGATTATAAATATGAAGAACTTCAAGCACGCGGCATTGAAGAGGAAGAATTAGAATTACTAATAGAAAATGATATTCAAAGCTTTTTCGTCCAATACTTTAACCAAATATCTAAAAAAACAAGTCATGAAAATGTTTTTAAAATTGTGGATCGTAATATCGTTTCCGTATGTGAAAAAATTGCGGAACTAGCTGAAAAATATTTATCTAAAACTTTCGATGAAAAAGTATTTCTCGCTTTAAGTTTACATGTACAGACAACTCTACAACGTTTACAGGGCGGGAAACAAATTCACCACCCACAATTAAATCAAATTCGCACGAAATATAAAGAAGCTTTTTCCGTAGCTATGCAATGTATTCAGCTATTAGAAGAAGAATTACAAATAACAATACCTATTGATGAAGCTGGCTTTTTAACAATGTTCTTCGTTGTTGATCCAATTCCTGCCTCACAAACAGAAGTAAAAGTATTAATATTAGCACACGGTAATGGTATCGCAACAGAAATGGCAAACGTTGCAAACGAACTTCTCGGTATTGATGAAGTAACTGGTATCGATATGCCCTTGTATGAATCACCAAAAGACTTCTTAGAGCGTGTTAAAGTGTATATGAAAACACTTCAAAATGTAAACGGGCTTCTCTTACTTGTTGATATGGGGTCTCTCGCTTATATTGGTGATATATTAGAAACTGAATTCAAAATCCCTGTACGTGTTCTTTCCATGACGAGTACACCACACGCACTAGAAGCAGCTCGAAAAGCTCAACTTGGCTATTCATTAGATGCACTATACGAAACAGTGAAGAACTTAACGCCGTTCTATTTAAACGTACAGGAAGAAAAGAAAAAGCCACTATCGCCAATGAAATCCGTGATTTTAACAGCTTGTTTAACCGGTGAAGGAAGTGCTTTAGCAATTCAAAAAATGTTAGAGAACTATTTACGCTTTGATAAAGACTTAATTGAAATTATTCCGATTAGCATCGTTCATGAAAAAGATTTAACGAAAATGATCGAGAACATAAAAAAAGAGCGTAATATCATTTGTATCGTCACGAATTTCGATATGCAAATACCTTGCTTAACATATCATTTTCAAGATATTGTGAACTACACAGCTATTCAACCAATTCAAGAATTGATTACGTATGAAGAAACCTATGCAAAAATGGCTGATATTCTTGAACAACAAATGCAGCGTAACGATGGAGCATTACTTATTAAAATAATTCGTTATGCATTAAATACAATTCAAGAATTGATTTCTTTACAGCTAACTCCCGACAGTTTAATGGGTGTGATTTTGCATATGAGCTGCATGGTTGACCGTCTTCAAAAAGGCGAAAGTCTCCTCCCTCATCCTGATAAAGAGAAACGAAGACAAGATGAGTACTGGATGTATATGAAAGTGAAAAAAGCATTGCAACCTATTGAAAATACATTTGAGATACAAATCCCAGATGACGAAGTATTTTATATAATGGACTTCTTCATTAAAAATCAGCCTGTAAAAAATTAAACTAGGCAGTTTTTTAAATATATCGACCGTAACACGAATTATATCAGCGATTTTTTAAATATATCGGCGTAACCCGGATTATATCAGCGATTTTCAAAATATATCGATTTACTGACAATAATCGCTAAAATTTGCACCTTATAGCAGAAAAGGCTGTTCCAAAATGTTTTTTGGACAGCCTTTTCGCTTACTTCTTTACTTCCCTTATTCTCCCCCTTATTTCTCCCTTTTTATTAGATTTCGTATTAACATTTACATATACATTTGCTTGCATTATCTCTTGAAACAAGCTGTCAAATGCTCTCCCCTGTAAAGGCCCTTCAAAATCCTCTACTCTAGCTACACCAGTAACGACTCCTTCATTCACACTAATTCCTTGCTCTAACGGACCAAACAAACTTAAAATAACTGGACCAATTTGATTCGCTTTTCCTAAATGAATTTGGCATGACGTGATTTTTTTTATATTTTTTAATATGACCCGATATTGCAACTTCTTTAAATCTTCACTAAAAATGAGCTCTGTTACACCGTAAGCTTCTGTATTTACAGGAGGTACTTCCCTCTTTCCTGTTAACCTAGCAAAGAAATGTGTTGTCATACGGGCATTCTCCTCATATAAATTTCCCAGCACTACTTCTACTACTTTATGGTTTAGACATAATCATTTATGACTTTTTCAAATTTTAATTACGAAGAAAAGATTCACACAATCTTTACATTAAAATCGTTTCTTTTGCTTTACTCCCTCTTGTATAATGCACTTAGAAAAACAGTCTAGGAGGAAATTTTGAAAAATAATAACTACTCTTTCCAATCATTAATAGAGATTTTTCTCGTATCATTTAAATTAGGACTTACTTCATTTGGTGGTCCCGTCGCCCATCTTGGTTATTTTCATCATGAATACGTGCAAAAAAGAAAATGGATGGATGAACGAAGTTACGGAGACTTAGTAGCACTATGTCAATTCCTTCCTGGCCCTGCTAGCAGCCAAGTCGGTATGGGAGTTGGCTTATTGCGCGGCGGATTATTAGGAGCCATTATTTCATGGATCGGATTCACTCTCCCATCTGTGCTCGTTTTAGTTTTCTTCGCTTCATTTCTTAACCAATTCGAGCTTGGAAGTACTGGCTGGATTCACGGACTGAAACTTGTAGCGGTCGCAATTGTCGCTCATGCAATATGGGGAATGGCTCAAAAGTTAACACCAGACCGAAACCGTGCAACAATCGCAATTGCAACTGCCGCAATCGCCCTATTATGGCCAAGTAGCTGGACACAAGTAATTCTCATTATAGTATCTGGTTTCATCGGTTGGTTTTTATATCGCGATCAACCAGTTAGCCAAGCTCATAAAATAAACGTACCTATTTCAAAAATGGTAGCCATATCTTGTCTCGTCTTATTCTTCGGACTATTAATACTGTTACCGATGTTACGACCATACTCTTATTTCATCTCTTTATTTGACAGCTTCTATCGCTCTGGTGCACTTGTATTTGGCGGAGGGCACGTCGTACTTCCTCTCCTTGAAAGTGAGTTTGTACAAAACGGGATGATGACAAAAGAACAATTTCTAGCTGGATACGGATTAACACAAGCAGTGCCAGGGCCACTATTTACATTCGCTTCTTATATAGGAGCAGTGCTAAATGGAACCGCTGGAGCAGTTGTTGCAACGATCGCTATCTTTCTTCCTGCCTTCCTGCTCGTTGTTGGCGTTTTACCATTTTGGGACAGTGTAAGGAAAGTATCTTACATACAAGGTGCACTACTTGGAGTAAACGCAGCCGTTGTCGGCATTTTACTTGCAGCTTTTTATGATCCAATTTGGACGAGTACAATTATGAATTCTGTAGATTTCGTTTTTGCTTCTCTTCTATTTTGCTTACTCGCTTTTTGGAAAACACCACCTTGGGTTATCGTTATAATCGGGGCCTTCGGTGGATATGTTCTATCCATTTTGTAAGCACAAAAAACGACGGCCCCATTTAGCCGTCGTTTTTTCTATTAAAACTTCACAAGCTCCATTCCCTCAGGCAACTCGCTCTCCGTTAAAATACGCAACTCTTTCACGCGATCCATTACGTAAGAAGAACGCTTCACAAGCGCTGGGTCAATATAAGCTGGATGCACCATAATTTCTACCGTTTGCTCATCCTGTACTCTTTCTTTTAACTTCACAAAGTAATCTTCCGTCACACCGTCAGCGTAAAAGTCACTGTAAAACACATCTGAAAATGGGCGCACCGCTCGCTCTTCTTCACAACGACGAATTGGAACATTATATTTACTTGCTAATCTCTCAAGAACATCGTGTAAAAGCGGTAATCCATGCACGTGATGATGACTATCTAAATGAGTTGGTGTTAATCCGTAAGATAAAAACTTCTCAATTTGAGCAGCCCATTCTTTTTCTACCTCTTCTGGATTTATATTTCCTTCCCATACAACACTTTGTTTATGAAACAATCCATCGCTACTTACAAGTGATGGAACGTCTTTAAGAAGTGGTTCTCCTGCTGTTAATACGAGATGAACTCCTACTCCTAACGTTTTATACTCTTTCGCTAAGCGTACGGCATGCTCTGTCCCTGGCATATTCATCATCATCGTCGTTGAATTTACAATCCCGTTTTTATGTCCATCAATAATTCCGTAATTTGTACCTTCCGTAAGACCGAAATCATCTGCATTTACAATTAGTTTAATCATCGCAATACCTCCTACTAGAATTAAAAAAAGCGGGCTAAACAGCGCCGCTTTTTATTTCTCTATCTTCTTAAAGAATTGTGGAAGATGTTCTTTATGTGCTTCCAACATTTCATCTAAAATTTGTTTTGCAACTTTATCTGATGGTACAAGTGGGTTAATTGTCATAGCAAGCAGCGCTTTATGATAATCCCCTGTAACAGCAGCTTCAATTGTTGTGCGCTCAAATGATTTAATTTGCTGTACTAAACCGCGAACTGGTACCGGAAGATCTCCAACCGCAATTGGTTTTGGACCTTCTTTCGTAATAATACAGTTCACTTCAACAGCCGAATCATGTGGCAAGCTTGCAATTGTTCCGTTGTTTCGTGTATTAACAGGCTGGATATCACCTTTATTATTGTAAATAGACGTAATTAAGCTACATGCTGCGTCACTATAATAAGCTCCACCGCGCTTTTCTAATTGTGGTGGCTTAATATCTAAATTCGGGTCTTTATATAGCTCGAATAAATCATCTTCTAATTGTTTTACTACTTCTGCACGTGTACCTTTTTCAATCGAAGCTGCTTTCTCTTCTTCCAACATTTCACGTGTTTTATAGTAGTAACGATGATATGGACACGGAATTGCACGAAGACCGCGAATAAAGTCTGGCTCCCAGTTAAGCGCAGCAATGTTTTCCATCGTAATTTGCTTTTCTGGATCTGTTACAAGTTCTAATACACGATCCATTACGCTTACGCCATCCAAGTATACATCTAATCCGTATACCATGTGATTTAAACCTGCGAAATCAACGTGTACCCGGCTTGCATCTACTTCAAGTAATCTCGCAAGACCCATACGAATTCCAATTGGAACGTTACACAGACCAACTACTCTTTGAATGTTTGTATAACGAAGGACAGCTTCTGTTACCATACCAGCCGGATTCGCAAAGTTAATTAACCATGCATTCGGACAAAGTTCCTCCATGTCCTTACAAATATCTAAAATAACAGGAATCGTTCTCAGCGCTTTGAACAAACCACCAGGACCATTCGTTTCCTGACCAATTACATCATATTTTAATGGAATTGCTTCATCTTTTGCACGTGCTTCTAACAAACCAACGCGAAGCTGCGTTGTTACGAAGTCAGCATCTTTTAATGCCTCACGGCGATCAAGTGTTAAATGAATATCAATTGGTAAACCTGATTTTTTCACCATACGTTTCGCTAAGTCACCAACGATTTCTAACTTCTCTTTTCCTGCCTCAATATCTATTAACCAAATTTCACGAACAGGAAGCTCGTCATAACGTTTAATAAACCCTTCAATTAACTCTGGTGTATAACTAGAGCCACCGCCGATTGTAGCAATTTTAATTCCATTCATGCTTTATTCCCCTTTCGCTTCTAGCTTTTTATAAAGGTCAATAAATTCTGCCGCTAATTCTTTTACCGTAATAGAATTCATTAAATGATCTTGCGCATGAATTAAAAGAACACTAATCTCTGTTTTTTCCCCTCTTGCTTCTGATTGTATGAGCTCTGTTTGGAAATGATGCGCTTCATTAATCGCTTCTTTCGCCTTTACCATCGCTTCATCAGCCTCTGCCATTTTCCCCTGTTTGGCGAATTGCAGTGCCTCCATTGCAAAGCTTCGTGCATTACCACTATTTAAAATTAATTGGAATGGAATTTGTTCTGCTGTAGTCATCATAATTACCGCCCTCTCTATTATGGTTCAACCGATTTAAATACCCCTTCAGTTTGAACATTTCTATTAAATTATTATTTTATTAATGATAGTTTGGTGTTCTTGTAGATGGGTCTCATCTTTTTGAACATGATATAAAGGTGATTGTTCTCACAGATAATGTTACCTGTGAGAACAATTACTATGTTACATAGGTACAGAGTTGTTATTTCCTTGTGCTGCTGCTTTTTCAGTACGAACAACAGAACGGTCAGATAATACAACGAATGGATAGTAGATTACCATCGCAATTACAAAGTTGAATAACTGTAGAATTGCACCTGAAAGATGTCCACCTGTTACAAGATAACCACTAATAATTGGTGGTGTTGCCCATGGAATCATCACAACTGTTTTTGGTACCCAACCAATAGATAGAGCTGTATAAGAAGTAATTACTAATACAATTGGTGTTAGGATAAACGGTAAGAATAAAATTGGATTTAAAATAATTGGTGTACCAAAGATTACTGGTTCGTTAATATTGAATGCACCTGGTCCAATTGATAAGCGAGATACACCGCGTAATTGTGCACTTTTTGCTACAAGTAATACGACCACTAAGAACGCTAATGTTGCACCAGAACCACCAAGATATACAAAAGTATCAAAGAATGGTTTTGTAATAATGTTTGGAACATCAAATGCAGATGTACCACCTTGGAATAACTTCATATTTTTCTCTAATGCCGGTAAGTATAATGGCTCAATAATACCACCAACGATATTTGGCCCATGTAAACCGAAGAACCAAAGAAGATGAACAAGGAGTACAATGACAATTGCACTTGGTAATGTCCCTGCTAAACTTTGCAGTGGTGATTGAATCGTATTAAAGATAAATTCATGAACACTTGTACCAGCTAATTTCACTGCTAATTGAATACCTGCAACTGCTGTTAAGATAACAAATGCTGGAACTATAGCTGCGAAAGATCTTAAAACTGCTGGTGGTACTCCATCAGGCATTTTAAAAGTAATGTTTCTTTGTACAAAGAAACGGAATACCTCAGTAACAAGGAGTGCCACGATAATTGCTACAAATAGCCCTTGTGCCCCTGTCCAAGCTAAGTTCAATCCGCCTTCTTTCGGTGTTGTTGGCGTAAGAATAATTAACGCACCAAATGAAATAATACCTGCTGACAAACCATCAACGCCGTAAGATTTTGCTAAGTTATAACTTGTTGTAAATGCTATGATTAGTGCTAGAATTGCGAAAGAACCAGTCCACATTCCACCGCCAACTTGTTTCCACGTTTCACCAAACAAACCTTTCATGAACTCTTGGAAAGCTTCAGACGGAAAACCATTAATTAGTGATGCCAATGCACCAACTAAAATAAGTGGCATAACTGCAATAAATCCATCACGGATCGCAGCTAAGTGACGTTGCGATCCGATTTTACCAGCGACAGGAACAATATACTTCTCCATAAATGCAATAAATTTTTGCATTTCGCTTCCCCCCTAATTATTTTTTAAGTGTTAATGCGTGATCTAAAACTGCTTCTCCATTCATCATGCCGTAGTGCATTGAGTTAATAACATCGACTCCAACATTTTTCTCATCGGCAAGCGTTTTCATTGTAGAAAGCATGTAACGAACTTGTGGT
Organism: Bacillus sp. RC252; assembly: GCF_044909215.1. Classification (NCBI taxonomy): domain Bacteria; kingdom Bacillati; phylum Bacillota; class Bacilli; order Caryophanales; family Bacillaceae; genus Bacillus; species Bacillus sp. RC252. The sequence goes on from NZ_JBIYDV010000001.1 coordinate 279,572, forward strand.
CCTAGTAATAATACATCTGCTTGATCGATATTGTTTTTTACTGCATCCCCAGATACAGCCCAAATCTTACCTTCTAGACCACGAGCTTTTGCAGCCGCTTCCATTTTTGTAACTAGTAAACTTGTAGACATCCCTGCTGAACAACATAATAAAATATTCATTTATAAATCCCCCTTGTGTAGTATAAAAATTTTATGTTTTATTTATTTTTCTTTACGCTATTTATTATTGCAATTAGCGTGCCAACTTTTCAAAACGCCTAAAATCAGCGTTTTTTCGAGTGATTTCTTTGTGTGTTACCGCTTTCAATCAGTGTGTCCCCCAGAAAACACACAGTGTGTTATAAAACACCTCACTTTTAACACATAACTGTATGAAAATAGATTAGTGTTTAGTTGTCTAGTTGTGTTTAAACAAAAAAAACACTAAATTATTTTTTAACACATAAAAAAACCTTGCCTAAGCAAGGTTCATTCATCCACCGACATCTTCCTATATAATTCTACAAACTCACTCGCCAATTCCTTCACCGTAATTGCGTTCATTAAATGATCTTGTGCATGCACCATCAAAAGGGTAACTTCGGTTTTTTCCCCGGCAGCCTCTTTCTGTATGAGCTCTGTTTGTAAGCGATGCGCCTCTTGCAATTCATTTAAAGCTTCTTGTAGTTTCGCTTCTGCTTCCTGAAATTCACCGCGCTTTGCACAATCAATTGCTTCCATTGAGCAGCTTCTCGCATTACCACCATGTAAAATTAAGTGAAAAGCTTTCGTCTCTATCGTATCCATTTTAGTTCTTTACTCCCCCTTTTCTTCCGCTACTTTTTGTTTATCCCATATTTTTAAGAACGGTAAGTAAATAAAGAATGCAAGTGCAAAGTTAACAAGTTGTAAAACAACACCTGAAATTTTCCCGCCTGATCCTAAATATCCACTAAAAAGAATAGGTGTCGTCCAAGGTACAGCCGCTCCGCTCGGACGTGCGACCCATCCCCATTCCATTGCAAAGTAAGAAACAATCGTTAACACAACTGGAACCAATATAAATGGAATAAGTAAAATTGGATTCATTACAATCGGCATACCAAAAGTTACCATTTCATTAATATTAAATATACCAGGCGCAATTGACAATCGCCCTAAACTTTTTAATTGCTGACTTCGCGCAAATAGTAACATTCCTACAACTAAAGCGAGTGTTGCACCAGAACCACCCATATAAATCCATAAATCAAAAAACTGTGCGGTAATCGTATTCGGTACATCTTGCCCTGCTTGGAAAGCAACTCGGTTTTGATCCATTAACGACAACCAAACGGGGCTCATTACACCACCAACAATAGTAGCGCCATGAATTCCACAAGACCAAAGAACATGAACGAGAATAACTGCTATTATTGCGCCCCAAAGACTAGCACCAAGTACACTGAGTGGTTCCTGTAAAATTTGCCCCACAATATTATGGATACTGCCAAAAGAAGTATTTTCTATAATTAAGCGCAAAATCCAAATAACCGTTACAACAATAAAACCTGGAACAAGTGCCGCAAATGAACGTGTCACAGCTGGTGGAACTGTCTCCGGCATCTTTATAATCATCTTTTTTTGTACAATAAACCGATAAAGTTCAGTAGATATAATTGCAATAATCATCGCTACAAATAAACCTTGGCTTCCCATTAGCGCCGCTGGGATTGCTCCATCTACAATCACACTTTCCTTCGTGCTTGGTATAATATATGCAACTTGAAATGGAGTTGCAAGCAAGAAGGTTACAAGCGATAATGCACCAGATGCTAAAGCATCTACTTTATAATACTCACCAAGTCTGTAAGCGATTCCAAAAACAGCTATTAAAGCCATTATATTAAAAGTTGCACTAACTGGATACCCTAAAGCTCTCTGCCAATTCTCACCAAATAAACCTGCCATAAAATCATTATATCCTGGTATTGGTAATGCACTAATAATAAGGAAAAATGATCCAATAATTAAGAAAGGCATCGTTAAAACAATTCCATCACGAATCGCTTGCAAATGCCTCTGCTCTGCAACCTTCCCTGCCACTGGCATCACATATTTCTCTAAAAACTTTATCATCTATCCCACTCTCCTCATGGTTTCATGGACAAAGCTGCTTGTAAGATAGCCTCTCCATTACAAAGTCCGTAATGGACGGATTGAATGACATCAACAGGTATTCCCTTCTCCTTACATAATTCTTTCATTTTCGGTAATAAATAACGTACTTGCGGTCCAAGTAAAAGTACATCTGCAGTATCAATATGATTTCGCACTTCTGAACCTGATACTGCCCAAATCTTTACCTGGATCCCTCTTGCCTCTGCTGCTTTCTCCATTTTTGTAACAATCAAACTGGAAGACATTCCCGCTGCACAGCAAAGTAAAATATTCATCTCGCTCCCCTCCCCCTTTTTCCAAACCTAAGTTATGGTGTAGCCCTTGCCACCACTAGGTTACAAATATATATGTCTAGATTTCTAACTGTATGCCGAGCTTAAAAACAAAAATTTCTCGGTTTTCACGCTATTCCATCTATCCGTATTTTCCTAGTAAAGAAGTCTCTAACTCGCTATAATGATTCAGTATGATTTTTTATAATCGATAGGAGGATATATTTATGAAGGCATATCGCTTTCCGCTTATTTTATTATCTTCTATCCTAATTGGTGGTTTCATTGGTTATTTCATGGGTGCCGATGCAGTTGCTTTAAAGCCGCTTGGTGACATTTTCTTAAACTTAATGTTTACGATTGTTGTACCGTTAGTGTTCTTTAGCATCGCGTCATCTATTGCTAATATGGATGGATTAAAACGTTTCGGTAAAATTATGTCTAGTATGGCTGGAACTTTCTTATTTACAAGTATTTTAGCTGCTATTTTTATGATTATTATCGTGAAAGTATTCCCGCCAGCACAAGGTGTTGTATTAGAACTAACGCAGCCTGATAAAGCTGAAAAAGCAGTTAGTGTTGCTGATCAAATTGTTGGTATCATAACAGTATCAGACTTTTCAAAGTTACTATCTCGCGAGAACATGTTAGCTCTTATTTTCTTCTCTATCTTAATGGGGGTTGCAACTTCAGCAGTTGGTGAAAAAGGGAAACCATTCGCTACATTCCTACAAGCTGGTGCAGAAATTTCAATGAAAGTTGTATCTTTCATTATGTACTACGCTCCAATCGGACTAGCTGCCTACTTCGCAGCATTAGTTGGTGAATTCGGACCACAACTTCTTGGAACTTACTTCCGAGCAGCAATGGTATACTATCCAGCTTCTCTTATTTACTTCTTTGTATTCTTTACATTCTATGCGTACCTTGCAGGTCGCAAACAAGGTGTACAAGTATTTTGGAAGAACATGGTCTCTCCTACAGTTACATCACTTGCAACTTGTAGTAGTGCCGCAAGTATTCCATCGAACTTAGAAGCAACGAAGAAAATGGGTATTTCTTCTGACGTTCGTGAAACAGTTGTCCTTCTTGGATCTACACTTCATAAAGACGGATCTGTTTTAGGCGGGGTATTAAAAATTGCTTTCTTATTCGGTATTTTCAACATGGAATTCGAAGGACCGAAAACATTAGCAATCGCACTTGTCGTTTCTCTATTAGTAGGAACAGTAATGGGTGCTATTCCAGGCGGCGGTATGATTGGGGAAATGTTAATCGTTTCTCTATACGGATTCCCACCAGAAGCATTGCCAATTATCGCAGCAATTAGTACAATCATCGATCCTCCTGCAACAGTGTTAAACGTAACAGGAGATAACGCTTGTGCCGTAATGACAGCTCGCCTTGTAGAAGGTAAAAACTGGATCAAAAATAAATTTGCTTAATATATAGAAAGAGGATGCTCCTAACAAGCATCCTCTTTTTTGTTGTGATAGATATATTGGAATAATCGTTGATATATTTAAAGTTGTGATACATATATTTCGAAATAATCCATTCCGCCACAAATTTGTTATAATCTTCACAAATACTCCACATCCATTATCCATTCTCCGTACTATAATCATGTATGGAAAAGGAGATGGATACAATGACTCAAAGCGCACCAGAATTCAAAGTTTTGCAAAGCATTGCATTTCTTGCTGTCGTTTTGCAAAGTTCCTTATTATATACAATGAATCAAGGAAATGTCTTACTCGAGCAATCCCTCATTATGGGCATGCTATTTAATCTTGCAAAATTTTCAGCACCTGCATTCATATTTATCGTCGGCTTCCATTTAATTCGGCAATATACGAAGAAACTCGTTTATACAGAGTATATTTATGAAAAATCCACACATTTACTCATCCCTTATTTCTTTTGGTCTATTCTTTATCTATTAACAACAAACGATGTCATTACACTACAAGGCGGAATACAAAGTTTATTACTCGGAACAGCTGCACCTCATCTTTGGTACGTTATTATGATGTTCCAAATTCACTTATTGTTCCCGTTACTATGCACACTATTTTATTGGTTTCAAAAACGAACAGAAAATAAAAAAGACATATATAAATATATGACCATTTTCGCTTGTCTATATTTCTTCTTAATGTGGTATTCTTCTCACTACATTTTTAATGGAGAGAAACTGACTAGTTCAACCATTTTACATTATACAGATCGTTCCTTCTTCTTCTACTCATTCTATTTCGTCATGGGAGGAATAGCTGCTGTATCATTAAAAACTTGGCGTATATTTGTCATGAAACATATTCCGCTTATCACAATACTATTTTTCATCTTATTTTTATTCATCAATTATGAGTTATTTAGTTTTTACGGCGCCAATTCTATTCATTTAACGGTTTCTACTTATTTAAAACCGTCCATGTTTTTATATATTGTTTGTGAAATTATGATACTGTACGTGTTATCTATTACAATTGTACAGCGACGTGGTTTCTTATATAAAGCTTTACGCTTTATCGGGAATTACACGTATGGCGCTTATTTAGCTCATTTTTTCTTCTTACAACTATGTACAAAATTTCTTTCTTTATTTACATTGCAAGAAAACACAATATTATATAGCCTATTATTATTTATACTAACGGCCACATTCTCTATTTTAGCAATGGTCATTGGTAGCATACTACCATTTCACACGTGGGTTACAGGGCCTTCCCCTACGACAAATATGAAATGGGCGAAGATTGCCATTCGGAAAAATCATGAAAAAGTATTTAAACCATATATTTGATATAATAGTATTCCATACAAGAAAAGAAAGTAGGACACACCTATGATTAATCAAATTGGACAAATTATGTTATATGTAAATAACCAAGATGAATCAGTACAATTTTGGACAGAAACAGTAGGATTCCAAATCGTTGCGGAAGAAAATAACGGTCAAGGATTTCGCTGGATTGAAATTGCGCCGGCAAAAGAAGCTGGAACAAGCATCGTCCTTCACGATAAGGCGTTAATTGCGAAGATGCAACCTGAATTAAACTTAAATACACCTTCACTTATGTTCTTCTCTAATAACTTAGATCAACTGTATAAAGATCTTTCTGAGAAAAACGTTACAGTTGGACAAGTTGTAGATTTACCTACTGGTAGAGCATTCAACTTTGCTGATAATGAAAATAATTACTTTGCGGTAATGGAACGTAAATAAAAAAGAAGCTATCCTAAAAAAACGGATAGCTTCTTTCATTTTAAGAAACTTGTTCTGCATTCGTTTCCCTATGCTGTATATGGCTCGTGATCCAAGCAATTCCGCCAGCAACAACGAGATAGCATAATAAAATTAAAATCTGCATTCGTAATTGCGACCAATCTCCTAAAGAGATAACATCTTGTAATCCTCTAAGAGAATGAGACATTGGGAGAAACTGTCCAATTTTGCTAAGAACAGCTATATTTAATTCTCCTGGGAAAGTCCCCCCGCTCGTCGCTAATTGCAGGACGAGAAGCGTTACTGCTAAGAACTTTCCAACAAGACCAAATACCGTTACTAGCATAAGAATAAATGTCATGAACGTAAAGGAAATAACGATACTTGATAAAACAAAGAGTGGCACACTTGCAACTTCTAATTTCATAACTCCTAGCACAGCCACATCCACAAGTAATGCTTGAATAAGTCCAATTAAATATACCAATCCTAGTTTATTAATAAAATGTACTGTTCCGCTTACCTTCATATTTTGTCTACGGCCAAGAGGTAAAATATTCGATGCCATAATTCCGCCAACATAAAATGCCAGTGATAAAAAGTATGGTGCAATACCTGAACCGTAGTTAGGCACATCAGAAACTGTCGACTTCACTAATTGAACCGGCTCTGAGAACATCGTATTGCGTGCATCATCATTGCGAACATCCGCTATCTTCTCTGCGCCCTCTCCCAATTTCGTAGAAAGTTCTTTCGCACCATCGTCAAGTTTAACAAGTCCGTTCGTTAACTTATCAGCCCCATGATTCAGCTCTGTTCCGCCACTCGCAAGGTGATTTACACCTTCTTGTAATGATGTAAATCCATTTCCCCACTTCGTAAATCCATCAGCTAAATTCGAAGTACCATCTGCTATCTTTTTCGTTCCAGCGGTAGCTTCGTTTAACTTAACTCCGAATGTATTCATGCCTTCCTCAATCTTATGCTGACCATCAGTAAGCTTCCGCGCACCTTGTGTCAATTGTTGTTGGCTATTATTTAAAGTGTTTGTTGCTTTAGCTAATCCGTTAGAAGTAGCAATGATCTTTTGAAAAGCAGGATCTTGCTGCACTTCTGGATGACTTTTCACGTACTCTTCTAATTGTTGTTTTACACTATTTGCTGCATTGTCCGCTTTCACTTGCCCTTCAGCAAGTTTCTCACTTCCGTTCACCCATTCATTTGTACCAGCACTTAATTCACTAACTCCTGATTGTAAAGACTTCTCACCTTGTGCTAGCAGCTCCATACCATTATGAAGTGATGTCGCTCCTTGACTAAGCTCATTTGCTCCCCAAGTTAAGGCCGATTGACTAGAGGCAAGCTTATCACTTCCTTCTTTTAACTTCACTGTTCCATCATTTAAACGATGAATACCATCTACAAGCTGATTCGCCCCATTTTTCGCATCCGTCGTTCCTTCGTGCAACTTCTCAGCGCCATTTCTTGCATCACCCAACCCTTGTGCCAAATCTTGAAACTTTGAAAAGACACCTTCTGTATAAGATTTCGTAATACTATTTGAAATTTTTGTTTTCATATTTTCAACAGCTGTCGTTCCAATTTGAGCTGCTACAAAGTTTTTCCCTGGATTTACTTTGTACTGCAGCCTCGCCGGCTCTGGTTTCTCATCCATTAGTGTACTTACCTTTTTAGAGAACTCCTCCGGAATCGTAACCACCATATAATACTTATCTTCTTTTAGCCCTTCATCAGCATCTTTTTCTGATACGAAATGAAACGCCAATTCCTTATTCTCTTTTAAATTTTTAACAAAATCGTCTCCAGCCTGGATTGTTTTTTCATCCATCACAGCACCCTTATCTAAATTAACAACTGCAACAGGTAATTTATCTAATTTTCCGTACGGATCCCAATATCCAGCTAAGAAGAATCCTGAATAAATTAAAGGAACGATTAATAAAAAAATTAAAGCGATACGTCCATGTTTATGGTTCCACATCGCCTTCCAATCTTTAAATATAAGTTGAATTCCCTTCATGAAACATACTCCTTCTCCTAATTTAACACCCTTCGAATGGTTTAACAGATTTACTATACACGTCACTTTCCATACTGTATAATACATCTTTAATTATCAATTCATTCCTTTTGGTCTATAGAAAGGAGATTCGAAGTGGAACTTCTTCAATTAAAATACTTTCAGACAGTCGCACGACTAGAACATATGACAAAAGCAGCTGAAGAATTGCATATCGCGCAGCCTTCACTCAGTAAAACAATCGCTAGACTAGAAAAGGACTTAGACGTCCCCTTATTTGATCGCCAAGGTCGACAGATTACATTAAACTCTTTCGGCAAAGTATTTTTAAAACGAGTAGAACGCATTTTTCATGAATTAAGTGAAGGGGAACGTGAAATTAAAGATTTAGCTGAATTACAACAAGGCTCTATTACGCTTGCAGTTTCTATTCCAAGAATATTACCCGAGCTACTCGGTTCTTTTTTACTAGAACACCCTAACGTTCGATTCCAACAATTTCTCGCATCTACTCCTTCTATGAAGCGGCAACTAGATAATATGGAAATTGATTTTTGTATCTCCTCTGTACCAATTGAAGGCGAGGAAATGGTTTGGGAACCACTTATCACAGAAGAAATTTTCTTAGCTGTTCCTTCAGGACATCGGTTATCAAACCGCGAAAGTATCTATTTGCATGAAGTAAAAGACGAATCGTTTATTAGTATGAACACTGGTTACGGATTTCGGCACTTAACAGATGAATTTTGTAAAAAAGCTGGTTTCACTCCACATATCGCTTTTGAAGTAGATGAACCAACCGTGATTAGCGATCTCATTAAGCAAGGTCTTGGCATCGCCTTTGTCCCAAGTTTAACTTTATTAAAAAACTCTACTTTAGCATCAAATAAGTTACGTATCATTGAACCTAATTGCGAACGAACTATCGGCTTAAGTTGGTCGAAGAAGCGCTATTTATCAAACACCGCCCAGCAATTTCGTGAATTCGTGATTGATTACTTCTCCAATATTAGGGCGTAAAATTATATCGCTTTACAAACAAATAACGACACAAATAGAAGGTACCATCCCCATAGGGTGGCACCTTCTATTTTTTACTCTTATCCAATTCCATTTCCGCTAAAAGCGGCAATACGTTATCGAAAATATGTGTATTATTATTCTCACCTGTTACATATCCACCATAATATCTACTAAATACATTATCATTTCGGAATGTAGTCATCCGCTCATACAATTCCTTCGCAAACTTTGTATCACCTGTTTGTAGTACGTACAAAATTGTTAATCCGTAAGATGCTGGTGATTCATAGTTCACAGCTTGTTTTCCCGTTTCTAAGTTATAACGACCATATAACTTTTCGTCTTCGCGAAATTTCTTCTTTATAAATTCCAAATAAGCATCTGATGAAAGACCGCCTAAACTACGATGATAAGCAACGTATGATTGATCAATAAGATTCACTTCTTTATCGTACGTAAATGTCCCATCATCTTTATACTCTTTCGGGAATGCCCAGCCCTGCCTTGGGTAATCCGCTAAAAACTGAACAACTTCCTGATACTGCTGTGCAGAAATTTTTCCATACTTTTTCATATAAGAGAATGCATGCGGATTTATGTAAGATGTTGTTGCAAAGTTATTTTGTTTCCCTGTATCTGCATCGTAATAATCAACGTAATAATTACCTTTTTTATTATAACGAAGTACAGAATCACTCAATTGATCTGCAAGGTTTTTATAGCGATCTTCCTTGTACATTTCATAAGCACGATATAATTGTTCTATAATACGAAGATCATCGATAAGTGCATTAGTAGCTGACTGCATTTCTCCCTTTTCAGAGATTTTCCATATAACGATGCGATCCTTGTGTACAAAGTTATTTTGAATAACCTTCACTTGTTCATCAAATAAAGCTTGATCATCTTTATCAAGTGTATATTGTAGCCATAACCCTGCAGATTCTGATAAAGCTTCACGGCCCTTCGCTTCACCCTTACCTGCCTTTGTATCCTCTAAGCGATACGTTGCAAGTGTTCCATTTTCATTCACCATATGTCGTAAAATAAAATGCTCGGTACGATTTCCTTGTAAAGCTGACCAAAATACAACTCCACCTAAAGCGATTAAGAGAATAACCCCAATCCCTATATATAAACGTTTTCGCAAGCTTTTCACCTCCTTTTAAGGCTAACCTTAATTTTACCAGAACATACGCAAATATAAAAAAGACAATCCTTTAGATTGTCTCTCCCACCTTATCCTTCGCAAGCCTCTTTAGAAGGTCTATATAGCGATTCCACAAGTCGATCATATTCACGACGCGTAATTTCTTTATTATACAACTTTAATAATAACTCTCTATGCTCTCTTGAAAATGCCATCTTTTTAATGACTTCAGGATACATAAAACACCCTCTCCATTTCACATAAACTTCTTCATCCCGGAAACAGAACTTACGTTCGCATAAAAGATTATAAAAGATTCAGCCCTAAAAAACAAATAAAATATTACCAAATATCAATTTCTTTTTCTTTAGAATATTTAAACATTAAATTATCGTACTCATTTTTTAAATACATATATATTTTTGGTAGTTTTTTTGAATAAATTTTCCAATTAAATCAGAAAATAATGGCAAAAAGAAGAGGAGTATACATATGGATACCGTAACATTAGCAAGGGCATTTTTTGGTTCTTCATTAGCATTCCACATTATCTTTGCAACGCTTGGAGTCGGGCTTTCTTTAATGATTTTTATAAGTGAAATACTCTATCACTGGAAGAAAGATTCCGACTATGCCATTATGGCAAAAAGATGGACAAAGGCTTTTGCTATCCTTCTCGGTGTAGCAATTCCAACTGGAACAATTGTTGGTGTACAAATTTCACTTCTTTGGCCTGGTTTCGCCAAAATTGTTGGGCAAGTTATTTCCGTTCCGTTTCAAATTGAGATTTTCGCCTTCTTTTTAGAGGCTTTATTCATGTCTATTTACGTATATGCGGCTGATAAACTGCCTCCAGTTATGAGATTAATCTCACTATTTTTCGTTATGATTGGCGCCACTGCATCTGCCGTGCTTATTACATCGGCAAACACATGGATGAATACACCTGCGGGCTTTTCAATGAATCCAGATGGCTCAGTTTTTAACGTTGATCCGTGGAAAGCTTTCTTTAATCCGAGCTTTGGCACAAGTGCATTCCACGTCGTTATTACGGCCTATACAACTGGAGCAGCTGTTATTGCTTCTATCGCTGGATTTAAATTATTAAAGAAAAATTTAAGCGCTCGTGAAATTGCTTACCATAAAAAAGGATTACTGTTAGGGCTTGTCGTTACATTTATCACAGGTGCTACGATGTGGCTTTCAGGACACGAATCTGCTATTGCCTTACATAAACATTCACCTGAAAAACTAGCATCTGCTGAAGCTTTGTTTGAAACGACATCACACGCGCCTTTATCGATTGGCGGGGTTGTGGACCCTAACACACTTGAACTAAACTATGCCCTTGAAATTCCGAACATGCTTAGCTTATTAGTGGGACTAGACCCTAACACCGTTGTAAAAGGTCTAAAGGAATTCCCACAAGAAACATGGCCACCATTTTACACACATACACTGTTCAACTTAATGGTTGGCACCGCTGCCTTTACTTTTGCAGTTGCAGCTATTGCCCTCTTATATTGGTACTTTGTTTACCGAAAAAAAGGAGTAGAGTTACCGAAGTGGCTTCTTTGGGGAGCTGCCGCCTGTGGACCCGTTATGTTGCTCGGTATTGAATTCGGATGGATTTTTAGTTGTAGTGGTCGTCAGCCATGGACAATTTATGGCATGCAACGCACGGTAGATGCTTCTACGCGCGCTGATTTCGTCGGTCCTTTATTTGTTTTATTCATCATTTTATATATCGGACTCGGTATTTTAACAGTCTTTGTACTACGGACATTCTTTAAGAAACATCCATTAAAGAATGATTTACATCACGAAGGAGGCGATTCTCGTGCATGAGGAAAGCATTGCAATCATCATCTTATGGGCTCTTATTTTCGTATATAGCATACTAGGTTCTATTGATTTTGGAGCTGGTTTTTGGGGCATGGTATACGCTAAACACCCGACACTTGCTGCCAAGCTTGCTAATCGGTACTTATCACCAACTTGGGAAGTAACAAATACGTTTCTTGTCTTTGTCGTCGTTGCTTTTCTCGGTTTCTTCCCAAAAGCGGCCTTTACCCTTGCAACCGTTATGTTTGTACCAGTTATGTTAATTTTAGTACTCGTTGCGATTCGTAGTACTTTTATGGTATTTGCTTACTCCCTGCCAAAATACCAACACCTTCTTCGGATTATTTCAGGTATTACTGGGCTCTTAATCCCAGCTCTATTAATTACCGTTCTGCCAGTTACAGAAGGTGCCTATATTACGATGTCTGAAGGAAAAGAAGTGCTCCTTTATGGAAAACTTCTTTCTAGTCCCGTTATTTATTGTTATATGCTCTTCGGACTAACTTCGGAACTATTTCTATCATCTCTCTTTCTTGCTGATTTTGCTAGGGAACAAGGTTCTGAAGATACGTACCGAATTTATAGAAGAAATGCCATCATACTTGGTCCTGCAACGCTCGTGACTGCTATTATCGCTCTCGTTGTAATGGACCCTGAAACACACTGGCTTATGCAAGGACTCATAAAGCAATTCCCATGGTTTACAGTCTCTATCATTTTATTTGTTATCGGATACTCTTCCCTTTGGTGGACAAATAAGAAATATGGCACACTAGGCTTTCCTCGCATTGCAGTTTTAGCTGTCGTCGCTCAATATGCATTTGCAAGCTACGCTTACGGCGTCGCCCATTTACCTTATATCATTTACCCGGACGTAACTGTATTTACAAGCTTTACGACGGTCGAAACATTCTATGCACTTCTTATTCTTTACGCAATCGGGATTGCAATTTTACTACCAGGATTTATTTTCTTCTGGAATTTATTCTTAAAAGATCGAACATTTTTAAAGGAAAAATAGTAAATGAGGGGCATTCACACATTGAATGCCCCTCATTTATTAGACTCCGCTCCTAATAGTTATTACACTACTACTTATACTTGCCTTATTGCTCAAAATACACATATTCACTAGATTCAGGTAGATGCCTAGTTCTTCTTATTTTCTTTTGAATATAATGCTATATAAACTTGAGACAAGCTACATTTGTTCAAGGGAAAATAGAAAGGTAGGTTAAATATGAGCATTGAAATATGGATTACTATTATTGTATTCTTCTTAACGATGATTGTTATCTTTTGGCGCCCTCGTGGTATAAATGAGGCGTGGCCGGCAGCAGTCGGCGCCGGCATTATCCTCATTACTGGACTTGTATCAAAACCAGACGTCATAGACATTATAAGTAAAATTGGAGGCGCCTCCATAACGATATTAGCGACCATCGTTATGGCAGTTATATTAGAAAGCTTCGGCTTCTTCCACTGGTCCGCAGCAAAACTCGCAAACTTAGCGAAAGGTTCCGGACACCGCCTATACTGGTACATTCAATTACTATGTTTTCTTATGACTCTTTTATTTAATAATGACGGTAGTATTTTAATTACAACTCCAATTTTAATCCTTCTTCTGAAAAATCTTCAATTAAAACCTCATCAACAAATCCCTTATTTATTAAGTGGCGCTCTAATTGCCACTGCATCTAGTGCACCAATCGGTGTAAGTAATATCGTAAACTTAATCGCATTAAACATCGTCCATATGACTCTTTATATGCATACTGCTATGATGTTTGTACCTGCAACATTAGGACTACTGTTTATGTCATGGCTTATGTATACAGTTTTAAAGAAAAAGCTACCAGAAAGATTACCTGTTTCTTCATATGATATTGAAGAAATTTTCTTCACGAAAAACTTCCATCCGTTAAAAGGACAAAATTCTGTTAATACGAAACAAAAACGTACGAAATTCATGTTAAAAGTATTAGGCTTCGTCTTCCTTATGCGCTGCCTTCTATTCGTTGCATCCTTCTTATCGATTCCAATCGAAATTGTTGCCGTACTCGGTTCACTCGTTCTTCTCATCTGGAGATGGTACTACTTACGAACAAACCCAGTCGATATTTTGAAAAAGACACCGTGGCACATTTTAATTTTCGCCTTCTCTATGTACGTAATTATTTACGGGCTTCATAACGCAGGATTAACAGCGGCGCTTGTCCATTGGCTCGAACCAGTTGTAAGTCAGCATCTACTCTATGCCAGCTTTGCAATGGGCGGACTCGTTTCCCTCCTCTCTAACGTCTTCAATAACCACCCTGCACTTATGATTGGTACAATCACATTAACAGAAATGGGACTAGATCCAGTCACATTAAAAACGATCTACCTCGCAAATATCATCGGTAGTGACATCGGTTCACTATTATTACCAATCGGTACACTAGCTTCCCTCATTTGGATGTATATCTTAAGACAAAACAAAATTAAAGTGAAATGGAAAGATTATTTAAGCGTATCTCTCATCGTAATCCCACTCACAACAGTCGTCACATTATTCCTCTTATACTACTGGGTACAATTATTCTTCGCCTTATAGACGACAGAAGCCCCCTTTGCTACCGTCTTAGCAAAGGGGGCTTCTTCTATATTTAAGTTAGGTACAGTGTGATCAATCAAGTAAAGAGGTGTGACGTGTTATTGATATAAGTGACTACCAGTTTCTTTGAATTCTACCGCTTTCTCTTTCATTCCTTTTTCAATTGCTTCTGTCGTTTCTAAGTCATTTTCTTTCGCATATTCACGAATATCATGTGAAATTCTCATACTACAAAACTTTGGGCCACACATTGAACAGAAATGCGCTGTTTTCGCCCCTTCTGCTGGCAACGTTTCATCATGGTACTCCATCGCGCGTTCAGGATCTAAAGATAAATTAAATTGATCGCGCCAACGGAATTCAAATCGTGCTTTTGAAAGTGCATCATCACGCTGATGAGCCGTTTTATGCCCTTTCGCAAGATCGGCTGCATGCGCAGCGATTTTGTACGTAATAACCCCTTCGCGAACATCATCTTTGTTCGGTAAACCTAAATGTTCTTTCGGTGTTACATAACAAAGCATCGCCGTTCCAAACCAGCCGATCATCGCAGCACCAATCGCTGAAGTAATATGATCATAACCTGGTGCAATATCTGTCGTTAACGGCCCAAGTGTATAGAACGGCGCACCCTGACAAATATCAAGTTCTTTCTCCATATTTTCTTTAATTAAATGCATCGGTACATGCCCAGGTCCTTCAATCATAACTTGCACATCATGTTTCCAAGCGATTTTTGTTAATTCACCAAGTGTTTCAAGCTCAGAAAACTGCGCTTCGTCATTTGCATCTGCAATAGAACCTGGACGTAATCCATCTCCAAGAGAGAACGAAACATCGTACTGCTTCATAATTTCACAAATCTCTTCAAAGTGAGTATATAGGAAGTTTTCTTTATGATGGAATAAACACCACTGCGCCATAATCGAACCACCGCGCGAAACAATACCTGTCATACGCTTTGCAGTAATTGGAATGTAACGAAGTAATACACCAGCGTGAATCGTGAAGTAATCAACGCCTTGCTCCGCCTGCTCAATTAACGTATCACGATACACTTCCCACGTTAAATCCTCTGCAATTCCGTTTACCTTTTCAAGCGCTTGATAAATTGGCACAGTTCCAACTGGTACCGGAGCATTACGAATAATCCACTCACGTGTTGTATGAATGTTTTTACCTGTAGATAAATCCATAATCGTATCTGCACCCCAGCGAGTCGCCCACGTCATCTTCTCTACTTCTTCTGCAATAGAAGACGATACAGCAGAGTTTCCGATATTTGCATTTACCTTCACGTGAAAATTACGTCCAATTATCATCGGTTCCGCTTCAGGATGGTTAATGTTCGCCGGCAAAATCGCACGACCTTCTGCAATCTCCTTACGAACAAATTCAGGCTCTACCCCTTCACGAATCGCAACATATTCCATCTCAGACGTAATAATGCCATTACGCGCATAATGCATTTGCGAAACATTTGCACCTTGCTTCGCTCTAAGCGGCTTACGATCCATTTGCGGGAAAACAGGTGTATGTTTTGAAGCCACTTTCACACCGTCATCCTCTGGTTTCACTTCGCGCCCTTCGTATGCTTCTACATCACCACGCCCCACAGTCCAAGAGTGGCGCGGCGCCTGCAACCCTTTTTCCAGCTCCACTTTATACTCTGGATCTGTATAAGGTCCACTCGTATCATACACACGGATTGGCGGATTTTGAACACCGTTCGTATCGCTTTGTTCAATCTCGCGCATTGGTACTTTCATACCTTCACGTGTTCCATCCACATACACTTTCTTACTTCCTGGTAAACTCGATTTCAATTCAATTTGCTCAGCTGAAACAGACTGTTTCATAACCTTTGTTGCCCCCCTGTTCGTGACAAGGACAAGATATGGCCAGCGCATGCCAAAATAAAAAGAGCCAGGTCCATAAAAGAATAAGGACCTGGCTCATAAAGACATAATTATGTAAAGCCGTTAACTTCCCTACGCTGGTACGAGCCAGATCAGGTCCAAAGGGTTAAGAAGTTCACACGCTTCTCTCTCAGCCTACGCATACGTTAGGCACCCCTAGTTTATCACTGATTTAATTTTCAATACTTTCCCATCATACACTATAATCTGAAAAATGCAAAGTTTATTTCTTTTGTTGTTTACGGAATCATCCAAGTTAAATAATAAGCCTGCACATACGTCATAATCCCAACAATAGTAACGAAGAATAAACTATGCTTCAATGTAAAGCGGAACAAATCTGACTCTTTCCCAGCAAGTCCAACTGCCGCACAAGCAATCGCAATTGATTGCGGAGAAATCATTTTACCTGTTACACCGCCCGTTGTATTTGCTGCAACGAGAAGTACTTCAGATACACCGACTTGCTGCGCTGTAATTGCTTGTAAATTCGAGAACAGTGCGTTCGCTGACGTATCTGATCCTGTTAAGAATACGCCAATCCATCCTAAGAATGGTGAGAAGAACGGGAATAGTCCGCCAGTTCCTGCAAGTGCTAACGCTAATGTAGAAGATAGACCAGAATAGTTTGCGATAAATGCGAATCCTAATACGAATCCAATAGATAGAATTGGCATTTTTAGTTCATTTAACGTTTCTTTAAATGTTGCTACTGCATCTTTTGCACTCATTTTCAAAATAAAGATAGAAATGATACAAGCAATTAAAATTGCTGTTCCAGTCGCTGATAAAACATCTAATTTCAAGATTGCTTCATAAGGTGTTGGTTTATTTACAATAGGCTCTGCTTTCATTACTAAATTGTGCAAGCTTGGAATTTCAAATTTAAATACGAGACTTTCTAAAGCGCCGCCCGGGGCGAATAACGCTTTAAAGAAACTCTGGCTCCAGATGACTACCATCACAGTCAAAATAATGAACGGAGACCACGCTTTTACTACTTTTCCTACCGTTAGTTTCGGCATAGATGTCGTTGTCGTCGCCGCGGCTACTTCACTATTCGCTTGCTTAGTTTGATAAATTTCTTTCGGCTGCCAAACTTTTAAGAATAGCGATAAACTTACTAAACTTACAAGCGCTGACGTAATATCCGGAAGTTCTGGTCCTAAAAACGTCGCTGTAATAAACTGTGTAATTGCAAATGAACTACCCGCTACAAATAAAGCAGGCCACGTTTGTTTTACTCCTTTAAAGCCATCCATTAAAAATACGATAAAGAACGGAACAAATAAAGATAAGAACGGTAATTGATGCCCAGCCATTTGTCCAATTTTATGCGGATCAATGCCTGTTACTTGTCCAGCAACTGTAATCGGAATCCCCATCGCTCCGAACGCTACTGGTGCAGTATTTGCGATTAAACAAAGACCTGCTGCATATAAAGGATTTAGCCCAAGGCCTGCCAGAAGCGCTGCCGTAATCGCTACTGGTGCACCAAATCCTGCTGCCCCTTCCAAAAATGCTCCAAATGAAAATCCGATTAAAATAACGAGTAAACGATGGTCATTCGTAATGGATAATACAGATGCACGAATGACATCAAATTGACCTGTTTTCACAGAAATTTTATATAAAAATACTGACATAATGATAATCCACGCAATTGGCCATAATCCGTATAAGAAACCGTATCCGGTCGCTGCCATTGCCATTGTGAATGGCATTTTATACGCAAATAACGCCACCAAAATCGTTAATACAACTGTAATAAATCCTGCCACATACCCCTTCATGCGGAAAACTGCTAAAGCTAAGAAAAAAAAGATGATTGGAATAAGTGCGACTGCTGCCGAAATCCAAATGTTACCGAACGGATCGTAAACTTGTGTCCATGTGTTCATTGTTCTCTCCCCCTAAAGAATCCCCTTTTAAATAAGATATAACCTTATCAATAGACTACCAGGTCATCATACCTTTAAGTCTAAAAAATATAAAACGTTTAAGAAAACGTTTTCAATAATTTTATCACAACAATTTTCATTTAAAAAGATTTTTTTGAAAATTTTATCATTTAAAAAGGAAATCTTACAAAAGCGTCACGTTCTTGTAATGTTAATCGATAGGAAGCTCGCCAAATCTACTGCATACTAAAGGTATAACAACGAACATTACTTATGAGGTGATATATATGAACGGAAACAAAATATTAGCAGCTTTATCATACTTTAGTGTATTATTTGCGCCTATCTTATTCCCTATTATCGTGTGGATTGTGGGCGATTCTGAAACGAAACCACATGCAAAACGTGCTCTATGGACACATATCGTTCCAAGTATCGCAACATTTATTGGATTAGTTATTTTGGGAATTATGGGCATCGGATCTGATCAACCAGACGTAACACTTGGAATTGGAGCAATCATCGTCTTATGCATTTGCGGAATCATTAGCTTATACTACTTCATTTGGAATATCGTGAAAGGTATTAAGATACTGAAAGCTTAGTTTTAAACAAACGTTTGATTAAAAAGAAACTGTCCAGAAATTAATGTCGCATGATCGTAAATGAAATTTTATCGGCGATTCGACAAGGAATATCGACTTAACTACAAAATACGACAAGAATAACCTACCTATTAATAAGAAAAAACCGTCCCAAAATACCTTTTGGGACGGTTTTTTTATCTTCTGCGTTTCTTCTTTTTTCTCATCATTTTCTTTCGGCGCGTATTCGCTTTATCCGCTATAATGTGGAGCGTACTCGCCACAACAATCCCCATTACAAACGTTACAATTTCAACCTCGTGTTCCTTCGCAATTTCTATTAAATTTCCACCGAATGCGATTATATTTAATAGGAATAAAAACGGAGAAAACACGATTAACATGTATGCAATACGAATAATATCACCAATTATAATCGTATGTGTGAAGAAGGAACGATGGGGCATTACGCTCCTATATGGATACCAAAAAATACGGAGGAATCCCCATTTATTATACGCATTACTGTACGTATCTAAATCCGGTGTTAGAAATGAAGTACCTACTAAAAAGCCAATTGCAAAAGTTAATAAAAAATCAAAACTTGTTAATCCATACGAAAAGAGCATAAACAAAACAACTGGAAGGGATATTAAGTTTATTTTCGTATGCGTTCTTCCTGATGGCATAATGCACTTCCTCGCTTACGTTCGCCCTGTCATCCTATGACAGTTCTCGCCTATTGATCTAATTTTTGATCGATAAATGATGTGTCTATATCCGAACCAAACCATTCTGCCAACTTCACTCGCGACTTATCTTTCACATCTTCATTTACGTATATCGATGCTTGTAATAGTGCGGCCATTAACGCACCTAAATCATCCGTATAACCGACTCCAGCAATGAAATCTGGAATGGCATCAATCGGTGCAATGAAATAAGCAAGTGCTCCGATTACAATAATTTTCACTCGTTTTGGAACATCCGGCCTTTGCAAAACGTAAAACAACAATAAACTCGCATAGATTACCGACTGCCCTGCCTGCTTCGCAACATGTTTTATTTTCTTCCAAAACGCTTCAACTGAAAATTTTTGTTTCATTCAAAAGCCTCCCTATTTTCAAAAGAAATAAGCTACAATATGTTATGTTATCAGTAAAAGTTCATCAAAATTACACATAATCTATCAATGAAATTTCATTGTAACAAACAAAACCAAAAAGAACAAGTGTTCGTTAATTTTTTCATATTTTCCTTCATATAATAGTTTTCTAGACAACCACTTAAAGATTTCTATTCCATATTTCTCAACCAAAAAACTTTCAATTCCGCTTAACATTCTTTTCTATTTTTGTTATATTTTCTAGTTGACGGGCATATAAACGAATGTTAAAGTTTTCTCTGGTAGTGACAAATCACATACAAAAAATGTAAAATGTTATAGTGTTTCTCAGAAATGAATTTTGTTGTATAATACAGAAATGACGTTATGCTTATGAGCAGCACAAGAAACCAAAAAGGGTATGCATAGTTAAAGTCGTATATGGGTGAATATAGAAACTCTAATTATGGCCAAGAAAACTATGTATTTTTTATTTTAGCATTTTTCGCTCCAAAATCGACCAAGCCTGATAGAGAAAGGGTGGAAATGAATGAAAGAAACCATGAAATCACAATTTCAAAATGTGCGTTTCACTTTATTCGTAGCTTTGGCCGTATGGCTAAAATCCTACATCATTACACGCACTAGCTTCGATTTAAAACTTGAATATTTCATGCAAGAATTCATTTTATTCATTAGTCCATTAGCAGCATCATTACTGTTTGTGGGTCTTGCATTATTTGCAAAAGGGAAAAAACGTAACTATATAGCACTAGGAATTAACTTTATCTTAACGTTCATTCTTGTTGGTAACGTAATGTTCTACGGATTCTACAATGACTTCGTTACTTTACCAGTACTAGGACAAACGTCTAATTTCGGAAGTTTAGGTTCTAGTGTAAAAGAATTATTTAACTTCAAAATCATCCTTGCATTTGCGGATATTATCGTATTCTTCGTTCTATTGAAGAAGAAGAAAAATTTTGCACCGACAGAGCGTGTAGCACGTCCGATGCGTTCTCTATACTTCGTGTCAACAGTTGCTATTTTCTGCGTAAACCTAGGATTTGCAGAAGCTGAGCGTCCAGAACTATTAACACGTTCATTCGACCGCGTTATGCTTGTTAAAAACTTAGGATTATATGTACACCAAGCATACGATCTTGGCCTACAAGCAAAATCAAGTTCACAAAAAGCGTTTGCTGATAGTAGTAAATTACAAGAAGCAGAAAACTATGTGAAAACAACACAAAGTAAACCAGATCCAAATATGTATGGTACTGCAAAAGGGAAAAACGTAATTGTTGTCTCTCTTGAATCATTACAAACATTCTTAATTGGTGCGCAAGTTAATGGACAAGAAGTTACACCATTCCTAAACCAATTTGCGAAAGAAAGTTATTACTTCGATAACTTCTTCCATCAAACTGGGCAAGGTAAAACATCTGATGCTGAATTCTTAGTAGATACTTCGTTATATCCACTAGACCGTGGTGCTGTATTCTTCACACACGGTAACAACGAATATACAGCAACTCCAGAAATTTTGCGTGAGCAAGGGTATCACACATCAGTATTCCACGCAAACAACGCAACATTCTGGAACCGTAATATTATGTATCCGGCACTTGGTTATGATCGTTACTACAACGAACTTGACTACAAGATTACGCCAGAAACAAAATTAAACTGGGGACTAAAGGATATCGAATACTTCGATCAGTCTATCGATATGTTAAAACAAGTGAAGCAGCCGTTCTATACTCGCTTCCTTACTTTAACAAATCATTACCCATTCACTTATGATGACAGTACGAAATTAATCGACGAGTACAATTCTGGTGATGGAGTATTTGACCGCTATATGGTAACAGCTCGCTACTTAGACGAAGCAATGAAGCACTTTATTGAGCGTCTAAAAGCTGAAGGTATTTACGACAACTCTGTTATCGTATTCTACGGTGACCATTATGGTATTTCTGAGAATCATAACCGTGCAATGGCACAGTTCTTAGGAAAAGAAGAAATCACTACATTTGACCATATGAACTTACAAAAAACACCGATGTTTATTCACGTTCCAGGTCAAAAAGAGGGTAAAACAATTTCAAAACCAACTGGTGAAATTGACATTAAACCAACAATTCTAAACCTACTTGGTGTAGATTCTTCGAATCAAATCCAATTCGGTCATGATGTATTCTCACCAGACAATAAAGGATTCGTTGTTCTTCGTGACGGTAGCTTCATTACAGATAAGTACATGTACACAAACAGTACATTCTACGATCGTAACACAGGTGAAGTTGTACAATTACCGAAAGAAGAAGCTCAACCACTTATTGATCGTGCACAAAATGAATTGCACATGTCTGACAAAATCATTGAAGGCGACTTACTTCGCTTCTCTGAAAGCAATAAGATCAAAACTGGTGAAGTAAAAACGGTTATTAAAGAAGAAAAGAAGAGCGCTGAGTAACCTCAGCCTCTTTTTTATTTTCCTCTCTACACATTCTTCTATACATTAACTTTAAAATTACATAACCTTCACCTAATATTTACACCACATTAACGAAACATCTTTATAATAAAATATGTAAACAAGGTTCTACATATTTCTTATCTCTCATCTTCAATAAGATCCCTTAAAGAAATATGTTCATCATTTGTTTTCAACTTTCTTATAATTGTCTTTCCAAGTGTTTTGTTTGCATAAATGAAACCTTTAAAGACGATGTCCCTATGAAAGATAGCTACCCTCCTTGTGCAGCATTCCATACGAATGTTGCTTTTTTTTTTCAAAAAGCAGGATTCTTATTTCTCATTTCCGAATTTGTATATACAAAATGCTATAAAGTGAAACTTTAATCAGCGGGGGGTTTGTTCATTCCCACTAATTATTCGCCCTCACCAATCGGGCGTTTACGGGCAGTTAATGCGGGATAAATCACCACCACTTCTCTGTGATTTACAAAATACATATACGTCATATGTATAGAATTGCTTACATAAAAATTACTATAGTGATTTTTATTCATGTACTAACGAAAGGATGGGACGAAAATTGGCATACGAAAGATTTGTACTATGGAATGATGCAGTTATTGATACAACAAAACATCGCGCGTACATAGAACTTGAAGAAAGAGGTTTACAATTTGGCGATGGCGTCTATGAAGTTATTCGCCTTTATAACGGAAACTTTCACTTATTAGACCCACATTTAACAAGATTATATCGATCCCTTGAAGAAATAGAATTATCACTTCCTTTCTCAAAAGCCGAACTTATCATCTTACTCTACAAATTAATTGAAAACAATAATTTCCACGAAGACGGAACAATTTACTTACAAGTATCTCGTGGTGTACAAGCTCGAGCACATGCATTTTCATATGACACATCTCCGACAATCTATGCTTATATTTCAAAAAAAGAAAGACCATCTTTATGGATTGAATACGGTGTACGTGCTATATCAGAACCTGATACACGCTGGCTCCGCTGTGATATTAAATCGCTAAATTTATTACCAAATGTATTAGCTTATACGAAAGCTGAACGCAAAGGTTGTAAAGAAGCACTTCTCGTACGAAATGGTATTGTAACTGAAGGTAGCCACTCTAACTTCTTTCTCATAAAAAACGGAACACTGTATACGCATCCAGCCAATCACCTTATTTTAAACGGCATTATTCGTCAGTACGTCCTTTCTTTAGCTAACACTCTTCAACTTCCTGTACAGGAAGAGCTTTTCAGCGTTCGCGATGTTTATCAAGCAGATGAATGCTTCTTTACGGGAACGACTATTGAAATTTTACCGATGACCCATCTCGATGGAACTGCGATTCAAGATGGTCAAGTTGGCCCTATCACCAAATTACTACAAAGGTCATTTTCTCAAAGCCTTTTAAAATCCAACAGCACATCTTCCTAAATACGAATAATCTTCTCATTTTCCACATCAAATATATGTATTTAAATGGACATCAAGGTGCAGGTTTATACCTTGATTTTTTTTTGTAACCTTTTTGTCATATTCAGATTACCACATAAGTCTTGACAGTAATCGACATGCTCTTTAGAATTTTTAACAGTTGGTAAATATTTCTTCACTACATTACAGACAGAAAGGAATCGACAAATTATGAAAAAATACCTTGCCGGTCTTGCGGCAGTGTCTGTAGCAGGAGGAGCAGCTCCTACACTTGATAGTGTTCAAGCTGCCCCTGAACAAAATACACAAAAAGCTGCTACACAAACTGTCCAAGCTTCCGCATCAAACAATTCATCATATACGGTGAATGCTAGCGTACTACACGTTCGTGCAGGATCAAGTACTTCTCACGACGTCATCTCTCGCGTTTATAATGGTCAATCATTAAACGTAATTGGAGAAGAAAATGGTTGGTTCAAAATTAACGTTAATGGACAAACTGGTTTTGTTAGTGGTGAGTTTGTATCAAAAAACGGAGCAACGAATAACAATGTAAGCGCAGGTGGAAACAATAAAGTTACTGCTGATGTATTACGTGTACGTACAGCTCCTAACACTTCTAGTTCTGTTTCAGGACGTGTATATGAAGGACAAACTTTAAACGTAATTGGAGAAGAAAATGGTTGGGTGAAAATCAACCATAACGGACAAGCTGGTTATGTTAGTAGCCAATTTGTATCAGGCACTTCTTCAAATACTGGCTCTACAAGCAATAACAACAATAACAATGAAACAACTGTTCAACCAGCAAGTGGAAACTATACAGTAAATGTATCTTCCCTTCGCGTTCGTACAGGTCCTAGCACTTCTCATCCAACTGTAGGTTCTGTTAAACAAGGACAAGTAGTACAAGTTGTAGGCGAAGTTCAAGATTGGTTCAAAATCAATTACGCAGGACAAACAGCTTACTTAAGCAAAGACTACGTAACAAAAGGCGGTTCTAACGAAAACGTCACTCAAGGTAACAACCAAGAGCAAAATAATAATGGAACTGTTCAAACTGGCGGTACTTACGTTGTTAACGCAACATCTCTACGTGTTCGTACAGGCCCTGCTGCTTACCATAGTGTAATTGGCGGCGTGTTAAATGGTACAACATTAAACGTAGTTGGATCTGAAAACGGGTGGTTTAAAGTAAACTACCAAGGAAAAACAGGCTATGTTAGTAGCGAATTTGTAAAATTCGTTAAAGGTGGCACTGCTACTCCTGAACAACCGAAACAACCTGATCAAGGTGCAATTGGCGACTACTACATTAATGCTTCTGCACTAAATGTACGTAGCGGCGAAGGTACAAATTATAGAATCATAGGCGCACTTCCACAAGGACAGAAGGTTCAAGTAATCTCTGAAAACTCTGGATGGAGCAAAATTAACTACAACGGTCAAACTGGTTACATCGGAACACGTTTCCTATCTAAAACACCAGTTGGCGGCGCAGTAGATAATAAGCCTAACGACAACCAAAATAACAATAATAATAACACTAATAATAGCGGTGACAGTTCTTCTCTACTTGCATACGCGAAATCTATGCAAGGCGTACCATACGTTTGGGGCGGTACTTCTGCTAACGGTGTTGACTGCAGTGGTTACATCTACCACGTATTTAAGAAATTTGGTCATAACATTAGCCGCCAAAGTGTTGCTGGATATTGGAGCAGCTTACCACAAACTTCAAGTCCACAACCTGGAGACTTAATTTATTTCAAAGATACTTATAAAGCAGGTCCTTCTCACATGGGTATCTACCTTGGCGGGGGATCATTCATCCAATCTGGAGATAAAGGTGTAGCAATCGCTTCATTAAACAATTCTTATTGGAAAAGCCATTTCTTAGGGTATACGAAAGCACCTTAATTTATAGTTTCAGAGCCTTCTAGTTTACTAGAAGGCTCTTTTTAAAAGACTCAACATAGTAATCCCCTTTCATTCTCTCTACGAAAAAATTATGCGTTCATTCTCCTATTTCATACACTATATTCTATAAAAATTGTCCAAAACGTTATCATAATGAATATATTTCAACAAAAAACATAACATATTTCATGTCTATTCATTTTATATGTGTTTTTTCAAAGAATTTTCTTTTTATTTAAACTTTTCGTTAGACGTTTGACCTCCGATGTCCATTATGATAAGTTACTTAAGATGTTATATTCGCAAAAGTATAGACAACTGGTTTATACACTTTTTTACTATGAGGAAGGAGCATACACTGCATGAATGTTTTATGGGGAATTGGCGGCGTGATTGGAGTATTAGCAATTGCTTTCTTACTATCTTCCAACCGCAAAGCTATTAATTGGCGCACAATTTTAATCGCGCTAGCATTACAAATGACATTTTCATTTATCGTATTACGATGGGATGCTGGAAAAGCAGGCTTAAAAGTTGCTGCTGACGGCGTTCAAGGATTAATTAATTTTTCTTACGAGGGAATTAGGTTCGTTGCTGGGGATTTAGTCAACG
Organism: Bacillus sp. RC252; assembly: GCF_044909215.1. Taxonomy (NCBI): domain Bacteria; kingdom Bacillati; phylum Bacillota; class Bacilli; order Caryophanales; family Bacillaceae; genus Bacillus; species Bacillus sp. RC252. Next base: position 305,853 of record NZ_JBIYDV010000001.1, read on the forward strand.
CAAAAGGCCCTTGGGGATTTGTTTTCGTTATTCAAGCACTACTTCCAATTGTATTTATTAGTTCATTAGTTGCAATCTTATATTACTTAGGTATTATGCAGAAATTTGTTAGTATCGTTGGTGGTGCATTAAGTAAACTTCTTGGAACTTCTAAGGCAGAAAGCTTAAATGCAGTAACAACTGTATTTTTAGGACAAACAGAAGCACCAATTTTAATTAAACCATACTTAGCACGTTTAACTAACAGTGAATTCTTCACTATTATGGTAAGTGGTATGACAGCTGTTGCCGGATCAGTTCTTGTCGGATATGCAGCAATGGGAATTCCATTAGAACATTTATTAGCAGCAGCAATTATGGCAGCTCCATCAAGTTTATTAATTGCAAAACTAATTATGCCAGAAACAGAAAAAGTAGATAATAATGTTCAACTTTCAACAGAGCGTGAAGACGCAAACGTTATCGATGCAGCTGCACGCGGTGCATCTGAAGGTATACAACTTGTTATTAACGTAGCTGCAATGCTAATGGCCTTCATTGCATTAATCGCTTTATTAAATGGCTTATTAGGATGGGTTGGTTCTTGGTTCGATATTAAACTTAGCCTTGATTTAATCTTCGGTTACTTATTATCACCATTTGCAATCTTAATCGGGGTTTCTCCAGGTGAAGCTATCCAAGCAGCAAGCTTTATCGGTCAAAAACTTGCAATCAACGAATTCGTTGCATACGCAAACTTAGGACCACACATGGCAGAGTTCTCTGCAAAAACAAATATGATTTTAACATTTGCAATCTGTGGTTTTGCAAACTTCTCTTCTATCGCAATTCAATTAGGTGTAACAGGAACGTTAGCTCCTACTCGCCGTAAACAAATTGCACAATTAGGGATTAAAGCAGTTATCGCTGGTACACTAGCGAACTTCTTAAACGCAGCAGTCGCAGGTATGATGTTCCTATAAAGTGAAACTTTAATCAGTGGGGGTTTTCTTCATCCCCCACTGATTATTAGTTGAACCAATCGGGCGTTTTCGGGCAGTTGAACTCCCACCTAACTTCTTTGCTCCAGCCGAATTTTATGGCGGGAGTTTTACTGCCCGTTAATGCGGGATAAACTCATGTAAAGTCTCCTCTTTTAAAGAGGAGGCTTTTTTATATAACATAAATATAATTTTCATATATATTAAATACTTTATGTATAGATGTATAGACGCTATGTTACAATAATTAGTATGTCTGTTTATTTTTTCTTATAAAAGAGGGATACTACTTGATGTATCTCGCCCCAAAAAAACTTCCAGCTACATGGTCATTTCTTAATAATTGTGCATACTACAAATATCCAGCACGAATTATTTTTAAGGAGGAAAGTTTCGTGAAAGATAAGTCCTATAAAGTCCTCTCTATGTGGATTTTACAAATTTTATTTTATTTTACTACTGTACATGTGACGAAATATGAGCACGCGCTCATTTTTACAATTATATATGTCATCATAAATGTACTATTCTTATTTTTACCTGATAAAACAGCATTTATTTTCTTCATACTGGGAACAATCATTTCAGTATTCTATTTATTTTATCAAGCGTGGCTTCACTTATGGAGTACATCAGATCAATGGGAATATATTATTACCCACTTCCTGATGGCAGCTAACTTCTTCATTGTTTATATTTCAACCCATCTATTAAAAAAGGTTATCCTTAAAAATAAAGAGTTAACTGAACGGGTAAGAGTGCTTGAGCAATACATTGGAGAATCAAAATTATTAACAAGACAAGAATTCGAAAGACGACAAGCTTTATTAACAACTGCGATGAATCGTCGTAATGAAACAGGCATTATCATTTTCTTTGATTTCACTTCCTTTAGTAAATATACGAAAGAAAGTGTCATGGATCGTGTAGCTTCATTATTAGTTGATACAGTCAGAGCTGACTTTGACCTTGCTGCTGAATATGACAGCAACACATTAGTTATTTTATTACAAAATACAAATGAAGCCGGTGCTGACATTGTAATGAACCGTCTACATCCAAAAATGGCACAATGGCTTGCTGCTGAAGCAATTCAAGATATTAAAATAAAACGAGAACAAATCAATACAAAAGGACATATCACATTATGATGACACTCGTTATGCTTCTTTTATTTATTTTGTTTTGTGTACTTGTTTTCTGGATCAGCATCACATTTTCAATTAAATATGTATTGATTTTTACGGCCTTTCTATTCTCTGGTTTACTCGTTTATTACTCTTTCTTAACAATTGCGGGTTTAATTCATCGAAATAGTAAACGAAAAGATCGTACGCTAGAACATTATCCAAGTGTAGATATTTTAATACCTGCCCATAATGAAGGGGTTGTTATTAAAGATACATTAGAAGCAATGGCAAAGATTGAATACCCAGGCAAACTAAACGTTTATTTATTAAACGATAACTCTCAAGATGAAACACCTGAAATTGGAGATGATTTCGACAAAGCTTATGCTCATATTCATCACATTCGTGTACCACCTGGCGAACCGAAAGGAAAATCGCGTGTATTAAACTACGGCCTTAGCATTTCGGATGGTGAATATTTCTGTGTTTACGATGCAGATAATCAACCTGAACCACATGCACTGCGAATGCTCGTAGAACATGCTGAAACAACAAAGGATGCCGTTGGAGCAGTTGGACACGTTCGTACAGTAAATGAGAAAAGAAACTGGCTTACACGAATGATTTCATTAGAATTTCAGATTTTCCAGCTCCTTATGCAATCTGGACGCTGGCTATTATTCCAAACAGGTTCACTAACCGGAACAAACATGCTTCTTCGTCGTTCCGCATTAGAAGAACTTGGCGGCTATGATCCTTATGCAATTGCAGAGGATGCCGAATTAACATTAAGAATTACCCAAAAGGGCTATCTCTTACCAATCGTCCCGGAATCGATTACATGGGAACAAGAACCTGAACATTTAAAAATCCTTATAAAACAGCGGACACGTTGGCTTCAAGGAAACTTATACATTTTAGAAAAAATGTTTTCTTCGTTAAGCTTCTTTAAAGGAAAACTTCTCGTCCATTCCTTACAACAAGTTTTAGTGTATGTCGTATTTTGGCTATTCCTAATCATTTCAAACGTTTGGTTTGTAATTGGACTGCTCGGCATATTCCAAATTCAATATAGCATTCCATTACTATTTATGTGGTATGTCGCATATATTACATATGTTTCTCAATTATTTAGTGCTCAGAGCGTCGAACGAACCTTTACACCGACCAACATTTTCATAAGCGTCATTATGTACTTTACGTACGCACAGCTCTTTACGTATTTGTTTATTCGCAGTCTCATTCTTTACTTACGTGCAAAGAGCAAGAAACAAGTAATTGGTTGGGATAAAACAGTACGATTTAAAAAAGAAAAATAGATTTCATTAAAAAATAAGCACAGAGCGCCGTATGCTCTGTGCTTATTTTTTACCGTAATACTATATATATCAGACAATACCCCTTAGCTGAAAGTTATTTCACGTCCATCCCCCAACGAACGATCGACCTTCATTTATATACGAAAAAGTGATTGCTATTTTTGTAGAACCAATTGCTTCTCTTGATGCTCTTTACGAGTTTCAGTCTTTGGTTCCGTGCTTTCTTGGGCATTTCGATGTGCCACACGTTTCAAACAAATATGCTTCCACTTTCTTTCGTAACGTTTCATTATTCTAGTTGTCCCCCTTGAATGCGCTTTAAAACTATTTGAAATCGCTTACAGGAAATAATATAGCACATATACATAAAAGTAACAACACATTTCCGACATATTTTTGTCAAAAATATGAATATAATGTGTAAAATATCGGATATTGTCGAACTATATCGATTTTTCTTTTTAAATTACCGATATCTATAGTATTCCGTAACAAAGTAATGCTTTTCCTACAATAGTATAGAACAGTGAAAAAGGACTGCCGAATGTCGGCAGTCCTAATACTATTTATATATACAGAATTTTTTTCTCCTATTATTAATGTTGTTTCATGCGTCCTTCTTTTTGCAACTCTTTAAATAGTGCTGCAATCATAAAGAAAATAACAAATACGAACGGGAAGGCCGCAATAATCGACGCAGTTTGCAGCGCCTCTAATCCTCCGACATACAATAAGATCGAGGCTAACGCCGCTAGAACAATACCCCAAACCATTTTAATACGATTTGGTGGGTTTAAGCTACCATGTGTCGTTAACATCGCTAGAACAAACGTAGCAGAGTCTGCCGATGTAATAAAGAATGTTGAAATAAGTAAAATAGCTAACACACATAAAGCCGGTCCTATACTACCCATTTGGTCTAACATAGCAAACAATCCTACTTCTGTGCCCATTTCTTTAATTTGTCCATATATATTTGCACCATCAAATAGCTCCATGTGAATACCTGTTCCTCCGAAAACAGAGAACCAAAGCGCACCAATTACTGTTGGTACGAGTAACACACCAACAACAAATTCACGAATTGTACGCCCGCGTGACACACGAGCAATAAACGTACCTACGAATGGTGACCATGCAATCCACCATGCCCAGTAGAAAATTGTCCATGACTGAATCCATTGATTTCCGCCTTCATTTAATGGACTTAAACGGAAACTCATACTTGGCAATTCTTGAATGTATGAACCGATTGTTGAAGTGAAATAATTCATAATAAAGTTTGTTGGACCTGCAAATAATACAATTATCATAAGTGCAAACGCTAAAATAATATTCGCATTACTTAAATATTTAATTCCTTTATCGAGTCCCGTTTGCGCAGATAGCATATAAAGAACAGTTACAATTCCGATGATTACTAGCTGTGTCGGTAATGAGTTTGGAATGGATGTTAAATAACTAACACCACCCGCAATTTGCTTTGCCCCAAGTCCTAATGATGTCGCCACACCAAATACTGTTGCAAACACAGCTAGAACATCAAACATATGGGCAATACGGCCATGTTCACCGCCTTTAAATAGCGGACCGACCGCCGCACTAATTGTACTTGCTCTTCCTTTTCTAAATGTAAAATACGCAATACATAATGCTACAAGTGCATATAATCCCCACGGATGTAATCCCCAATGGAAAAATGAGAAACGAAGTGCAAGGCGTGCACTCTCTTCAGTCGCACTCTCTCCAAACGGAGGTGTGTATAAATGGTTCATCGGTTCTGCGACGCCCCAGAAAACCAAACCGATTCCCATACCGGCACTAAATAACATAGCAAACCATGTCATATAACTATAATCAGGTTCATCATCATCTTTACCTAAACGAATCGAACCGTACTTAGAAACAATTAAGAAAATAGCAATTCCTAAGAAAATAGAAACGGAAATAATATAGAACCATCCAAACTTACTAACTAACGCAGCTTGAATTATAGTCGTTACATTTCCTAAGCTACCTTTTCCAATAATAGATTCGGGAATAATCCCCCAAAGTGTAAATGCAATACATAATGTTAATGAGACAATAAATGTTTTCGTCAGTTTCCTCATCAAATCCCCTTTCGTATGTTTCATTTCTTGTAAAAATCATAAATTCCGATATGTTAAATCGGATAGAAAACCATATTTTTTTGTGGTGATTTTCTTTCGGCTCTCTCAAGTTTGCCTTCACCAATTAGAGTTCTTATGGACAGCCTTACCTTCCGTACAACCTTTCCACTCTGCAAGAGCTACAAGATTGGAATACTACTGTCAAATTGTGTGAGAAAAATGCGGATGGGAAGAGATTTTCCCAAAAAAGGATGTGTTACAGTTTTAAAAAAGGGCAGATTTATTCTTTACAACCCTTTCTTCTTGTAACAATTATGCGGTTTTTTGCTAGTATATAGCGCGTGTTTATAACTTCACAAACGAGATGTTTATGTTTATATAACTATATTACCCATAAAACGGTAAAATACTCAAGGAATGTAACTGTATAGTAATCATTATGTAACACCCTTGTAATATTTTTATTTACGCCGAAAAAAATACGTTGTATTAAATATTTTGAATATAACTAGAAACCTACTAATTATATGGAATGAAAAACGCTTTCCTCTCATTCTAGCTATATTACAAAGTGTTAACGACTTATTACGAATGGTTTGTAATTGTGTGTTTTCCCAAAATCCGAAAAAATCTGTTGCTATAATGAGGACACGAAAACAAACGCAATGGAGGCTATCATGAAAAAATTAATTGGAATAGCAACAGCAGCAGTTTTTGGTCTTGGGATTTTCACCGCATCTGCTAATGCAGAAACTGTTGTAAAAACAGACGTACTAAACGTACGAGAAAACCCTACTACTGAATCAAAAGTTGTCGGTAAATTACAGAATGGTCATAAATTAGATGTTCTAAATACAGAAAACGGATGGTCACAAATCAAATTAGATGGTAAAGACGCATTCGTAAGTGCAGAGTTTACAAAGAACTCTTACTATGTAACAGCTAACGTATTAAATGTACGTGCTGAAGCGAACACAAACTCAGAAATTCTTGGAACGCTTAAGAAAGACGATATGATCGAAACAACGAACCAAGTACAAAATGAGTGGTTACAATTTGAATATAACGGGAAAACAGCTTATGTTCACGTTCCTTTCTTAACAGGTACAGCACCTGTTATCGAGAAACAAGAACAACCTGCTCCTGCTAAAACTGTAGCACCAGCTAAAGCTCAAGCACCTGCAGCACAAGCAAAAACAGCTGCTAAGCCTGCTGTGAAAGCTGCTGAAACTAGCGAACCTTCTAATGGTCGTGAGTTAACAGTTGTAGCTACAGCATATACAGCTCATCCGAGCGAAAACGGTGGCACATACGGCGGCCGTGTATTAACTGCAATGGGTCATGACCTAACAGCGAACCCAAACATGAAAATGATCGCTGTTGACCCGAAAGTAATCCCATTAGGATCTAAAGTATGGGTAGAAGGTTATGGAGAAGCAATCGCTGGTGATACTGGCGGTGCAATTAAAGGTAACCGTATCGACATTCTACTTGGATCAGATAGCGCTGCTAACAAATGGGGACGCAAAACTGTTAAAGTGAAAATTTTAAAATAACCAATGACTGCTAAGTTACAGCCGGTTCTCTTTATTGAGAGCTGGCTTTTATTTTTTATATAATACATATAAGGAGGTGACGTCCATGAATTTACAAGCTAAGGTAGACTGGGTCGGTACACCAAAACCGTACATATATAAAGATGATATAACATATGATGCTATCGCAATTGACTTCTCACTCGCAAGTGATGACAATCGCTATAAATTAATTGTGCTCAAGTCTGAAGAAAATACAGATTACAAACTCGTACAATACGGAATAAAACCAGGCTCTCAAAAGCCATTCCCTATTGATATTCCATTCGAGCAAAACATGTTACCAATTATAAAACAAATATTACATGATCCATATGTAAAAGCGGTATTACAAGAATCACGCTCTTAATTCCCAAAAAGGATGCTACCTAGTAGGAAAGTTCAACTAGGCAACATCCTTTTTTGTAATCCAAATTTCATTTTTTCTGTTTTGAGCATTTTTTGTTTATAATGGTAAAGGAAAGAAATCTGTGTACGGAGGAATATTATGCTGCAAGACTCAATTACGAAAGATGAAATTATGATGATTGCGAATGAGTTCGTTCAAGGGCTTGATCCACAGCAAGTTGCTGATCAAGAGCATGTCGCTACAGCTCGGCAACTATATCGTAGTGGTGTTGTCTATAACGTTGACTTTGATGGCTATACGCTATCCGGAACTGTAAATGCTGAAGGCAGTGTATATAGCGTTCACATCCCGATTCGTAATGTCACTGAAAGCTATTGCGATTGCTTCGCGCCAACGCAATGTCAGCATATGCTTGCTGTGTTACTATCTGCAGCTTCTAGTTTTGGGCAAGTAGGAGATGTATTAACTTTATTCAAAAATAATACAAAACCTTCTCTTCCTCCTATTCGAACTGCACGACAAGTATTGCAATCATCAGCTTTTGAAGAAATGGATTATAAAAGTTGGCAAACATACTTTGAAAATGAATATGAATCATTTAAAAAAGAACAAGCGCGGCTCACTTATAAACAAATGTATTTTCTTATGAGTCTTTTTACAGACTTCTATACAAAATTAGAACGGAAAGCTCCGCGCATCGTTGCTATTCATGAATTATTTAAGTTGCACGCGGCACTTTATTGCTTTCAAAAATTATTAGAAGAAATTCAAGAATTTGAAGCAAACAAACTATATTCTTATCACCAACCAGTTAACGTCGTTCGCCTATTCGTTGATAAAGTTGAATCTACCGTTAGGGACCTAAAAACAGAGGCGATTCCAGAAGAATCCAAACCGATTTTAGAAGAAACAGCGCGGCTCATACATGAATCATTCTTCTCTACCGATGCCTATACACAAGAGCGATTCTTCATTTATCGTCACGTATGGGGTGAACTGTTAAGAACAGAAGAGCAGCTACAAGAAGAAAAAAAACGAATCGATACTAAAATCAATCCACTTTCCAAAGCATTAGCATCTTCTCATCTGCTCTTTTTAAACGGTGAAGATGTATCGGCAATGGAATTACTGGAAAAACAGCCTTCTTCTGTTGTGAGCCTTTACTTCTATTGGTTAGAAGAGTTATTAAGTGCGATGGAGTGGGACCGCGCTAAAGATTGGCTTTCTTTTACTTATAAACAAGTAAAAGAAACGATAACGGAACAAGAGAATACCGTCTTCATACAAGATATCGTTCGATTATTTGTGATGATGTATGAGACATATGCAACGCATACGAATGAACAAGCGGGATTAGAAATGATTTTACAAGAACTATTACCGTATAGTTTCACCAATTATGAACAATATGTACTTGCGAAGAAACAATACCATGCATGGACGGAACTTCAGCTCTTATATGGATTCGAAGTAATCGAACTTTTGAAAGAACCATTGAAAGATATTGAAAAAGAAGCGCCCGAAGCAGCACTTCCTCTCTATCACCATGCCGCAATGGAAGCAATTGAAGAGCGAAATCGCAAATCATATAAACGTGCCGTTCGTTACTTAAAAAAATTACGTATGCTTTATAAACGACTGAAGCGAACTGATGAATGGGATGCTTTCATTATTCATATCGCTAACTTACATTCACGTCTGCGTGCACTACAAGAGGAATTACGGAGAGGAAAATTAATCGATGATCATACAAACTGAAGTAACAATTAGGCTCCAGCACGTTAGTCAAGGTTGGTTCCTTTGGGGAGAAGATGATAGCGGTACTCTCTTATCCGTAGCAACTTGGAAAAAAAATGCATTCGCATGGCACTCTACTTCTTTCTACGGAACGTTTTTAAAAGAAGCAACGTACGAGGGAAAACAAGGCGTTATGTTAACGAATGCCCAGGCATTTGAATACATCGCAAATAAACCGATGAATTCATTTGCAAATATGCAAATGAACGGTCCTATTACGGCACTTACAAAGGACGCAAGTGAATTATGGGACGCTTTCGTCAGCGGCAGCTTCGCACCTGACATGAAGCATTGGTCTCAGCAGCCATCTTGGAAAGTTCAGAATACCTCAATTGAAGATGACATGTTAGCATCTCTTTTCTCTACCGCTGTGAACGAAAGTATTTTGCAAGATGCTCGCTCAAATGACGGATGGGAAGATGCAAAGAGACTATATGAACATTACGACTTTACGAAAAGGCAATTGGAAGCAGCACTACATGAAGAAGATTGGCTTCGAAAAATTGGTTACATTGAAGATGATCTTCCATTTACAGTCGGCTTAAGACTACAAGAACCGCAAGAAGAACTTGAAATGTGGAAGCTTGAAACAATCGTTACACCAAAACGTGGTGCACATCGCATATATGTATATGAAAGTATCGATTCCTTACCAAAACGATGGCACGATTACGAAGAACGTATCCTTGAAACACAAGAAGGATTCAGTAAGCTCGTACCATGGCTAAAAGAAGACGACAAGTTCCGAGAAGAACTCTTTGAAACGGAAGCTTGGAACTTCTTAACCGAAGCAAGTAATGAATTACTGGCAGCAGGTATTACAATTTTACTACCATCATGGTGGCAAAATTTAAAAGCAACAAAACCGAGGTTGCGTGTACAGCTGAAGCAAAGTACAGCACAAACACAGTCTTTCTTCGGCATGAATACGCTCGTTAATTTCGACTGGCGCATTTCAACGGACGGAATTGATTTATCAGAAAGCGAATTTTTCGAACTCGTTGAACAAAACAAACGTCTTTTCAATTTAAATGGTCAATGGATGAGACTTGATCCTGCCTTTATTGAAGAGGTAAAAAAACTAATGCACCGTGCCGATAAATATGGACTTGAAATGAAAGATGTGTTGCAGCAACATTTATCTAATACGGCAGAAACAGAAATTGTAGAAGACGATAGTCCGTTTACCGATATTGAAATCGAGCTAGATGGATATTACGAAGAGCTTTTCCAAAAACTTCTGCACATTGGAGATATTCCAAAAGTAGATGTACCATCTTCGCTACAAGCAACACTCCGCCCGTATCAACAACACGGTGTTGAGTGGTTACTATACTTACGAAAGCTTGGATTTGGAGCGTTATTAGCCGATGATATGGGACTCGGAAAAAGTATTCAAACGATAACTTACTTACTATACGCTAAAGAAAACAATCTCCAAACAGGTCCTGCATTAATTGTGGCACCAACATCAGTCCTTGGAAATTGGCAAAAAGAATTTGAGCGTTTCGCACCAAGCTTACGTGTTCAGTTACACTATGGAAGTAACCGATCTAAGGATGAGTCATTTAAAGATTTTCTTCAATCAGCAGATGTTATATTAACTTCTTATGCATTAGCTCAGCTTGATGAAGAAGAACTTAGTACGTTATGCTGGGACGCTGTTATTTTAGACGAAGCACAAAATATAAAAAACCCACATACGAAACAGTCGAAAGCAGTAAGAAACCTACAAGCAAATCACAAAATTGCTTTAACCGGTACACCGATGGAAAACCGACTTGCTGAGCTTTGGTCTATTTTCGACTTTATCAATCATGGGTATCTCGGAAGCTTAGGACAATTCCAGCGCCGCTTCGTCACACCGATTGAAAAGGACCGCGATGAAGGAAAAATCCAGCAAGTTCAGCGGTTTATCTCGCCATTTTTACTGCGTCGCACGAAGAAAGATCAAACGGTCGCATTAAACTTACCAGATAAACAAGAACAGAAAGCTTATTGTCCACTAACTGGCGAACAAGCTTCCTTATATGAACAACTTGTTCAAGATACATTACAAAATGTAGAAGGATTAAGCGGAATTGAAAGACGCGGATTTATATTACTTATGCTGAACAAGCTAAAACAAATTTGTAATCACCCAGCCCTTTATTTGAAAGAAGAAGAACCACAAAATATCGTCGAGCGCTCTATGAAAACAAAAACGGTAATGGAGCTCATCGAAAATATAAAAGACCAAAATGAAAGTTGCTTAATCTTCACTCAGTACATTGGCATGGGGAACATGCTAAAAAGTATGTTAGAAGAAACATTTGGTCAGCGCGTCCTCTTCTTAAACGGGAGCGTACCGAAGAAAGAGCGTGACAAGATGATTGAGCAGTTCCAAAACGGAACGTATGACATCTTCATCTTATCGTTAAAGGCCGGCGGAACAGGATTAAACTTAACTGCCGCCAACCATGTCATTCACTATGACCGTTGGTGGAATCCAGCTGTAGAAAACCAAGCAACAGACCGTGCTTATCGCATCGGTCAAAAACGCTTCGTTCACGTTCATAAGCTTATTACAACGGGAACACTTGAAGAGAAGATTGATGAAATGTTAGAAAGAAAACAATCATTAAACAACGCCGTCATTACAAGCGATAGTTGGATGACCGAACTATCAACCGACGAACTAAAAGAATTACTTGGCGTATAAAGTGAAACTTTAATCAGTGGGGTTTTGTTCATCCCCCACTGATTATTAGCCTTCACCAATCGGGCTTTTACGGGCAGTTAATGCGGGATAAGGTGGATGTTTCTATTCCTACAAATAGCGGGATAAATGAAAAAGGAGCAAATCTCTAACTGAGATTAGCTCCTTTTTCTATGCCAAAACCAATTGCTTATTATAATTCCTGTTAACCCGCCGCACGTATCAAGCAATGAATCTTGCCACATCGGTGTACGGTCTCCTGTAAACCATTGATGAATTTCATCAAATGTTGCATACCCCGCAACGAAAAGGAGGGCGTATGCAAAGCACCTTTTTCTCGAATAACCCGATCGATGAAAAGCATAATACGTCAATGAACCGAGCATAAAGAACACCATAAAATGAGCACCTTTACGAAGGAAAAACTCAACAAATCCACCTACACCTTTATTTGCGATACTAACAGGTGTACCTCCCCCATAATCGATAGATACCCATGAAAAATGCTCTTTCACAAACTCAACATTTACATATTGCTCAATATTCGAGCGCATATCCTGTTTTTTATATGGCTGTGCTGAAGAATAGAAAATAATCCCCATCCATAGTAATACAGGAATCCAAAATAACCATTTACGATTCATTCTCCCGAAAACCCCTCTCTTAGTCTTTTAAGAGTACCAAAAAAAAGAAAAAATTTCACGCCAAAACATGACATTTACACCCTATTTATAAAGTGAAAGGGGGTGATAAACATGGCAGTTGAAACAATCGTAATGGATTTAACTTTACGCCTTGTATTAAACGGAGGATTAGACAAAAACGGTAAAACAGTTTTTAAGAACAAACAATTCAAACGTGTGAAAACAAATGCAGATTTAGGAAAAGTACATGAAGTAGCACGTGCTCTTGCTTCACTACAACAATCATCACTTCACGCTGTACAACTTGTAAGCACGTCAGATCTTTCTAATCTATAATTAAAAAGGAGGGAATAAAGCATGCAAGTACTAGAGTTAATTTTCGTGAAAGAAGATGGAAAAACAGTTGCCTTTTCTATCGAAAATCCCATCACACCAATAAATGAACTAGTCGTAAATCAAGTAATGGATACCATTCTTTCTTCATCTGTATTTTCGTCAATTAGTGAAAATACTCGTAAAAAAGGGGCTCGCCTCATAGAAAAAAACGTATCTGAAGTTCAAATCACTCCGTAAATCAAAAAGACGAATCTGCATTATTTTGCAGATTCGTCTTTTTTCTTCGGCATTTCAATTGGAATAAAAATGTTTGAAAAACCAACACAAACATACTTATAATTCTCTCCGCCTAAATCAAACTCTGTCGTATATGTTGAGAAGAAAATATAATCATTTCGCTTTGTATAATGCTCAATTAATAATCCAACTTGTGGTTCAACATACTTATTTGCTAATTTCTTTCCCGCCGATGCTAGATCGCCAAGTATACCCTCTTTGTTTTCTTTCTCAACCTCTTCTAGCTTCTTACTCACATCATTACGCTTCATAAATTGTTTTGCTGCCCAATCCGTATATTCTCCCTTACCCGGATTACTGTTTGCTAAATAAACTAAGAGAACAACAGCTAGAGCCATAATAATATACTTTTTCTTCATGCTATATCACCGCCTACTCTTTTCTATTTTCATATATATGTACAAGCGATGCAAATTAGAAAGACTATCATCTATTGATTGTAAACGAACCGTAAAAATTTACAATACGAAACAAAAGATTAATAATAATTTTACATAATTCGTATATAATTATATTCAGAATAACAATTTTTATAAGGGAGGATTTTAGAATCATGGATAATGAGAATGATATTTTTATTTCTAGTTCTACAATGATGCTCGAACCTTGCAAACACCCTTATTACCGGACAAAAATTATCGACAGTAGCGGAAACCCTCTGTACTCTTGCCAAACAGCTATCTAACTCATAAAGAAATCTTGTCTAACACATGTTCATTCTACTTATCAAGGTAGACGTCATGCAGTCCAAATAAACTTTAAGCTCAAACAAAATGTTCCAATTCCGATTAATCACAAAGAATATATTTGCGTTTTCCCTACAGAATCTCCTTCTTCTCCAAACTGCATTTGGTTGTTCTATAACCATATAGAGGAGATAGAGTTTCCCCAAAAAACTAACAAAGCAAACATTCATTTTTTTAACGGAACTACCATAACAATACAAATAGGCTCTCATAAGTTACAGCAACAATTTTTCAAATCTGGACATATATTATCCCGAATGAACATAAAAGATTCACTACACTTAAAAAACCCCTTGCCACATTTACTGCCTTAAAGTAAATAGAATGGAACGCAATATTTCCTTTGCCTTCCATTCTACTTATTATTCTTATCCCCTTACACTATCTCTCATTTTCTCAAGTGCTTGTCTATATACCCATCTCACTTGATAGTACGTCATCCCCATTTCAGAAGCTATCTCTCCCATATTTTTCCCTGTAAAAAATCGCTCTGAAATGATATGCTTCTCCCTCTCATCTAACACACTCATAAAGTCCTTCGCCCTCGTTCCAGCATCGTCACACTCAAATCGTTCCTCATACTCGTCCGTGCATACATAGCGCTCTTGCACTACGCATTCTTTCTTCAACCTCTCCAATATATAACCACGTACCGTTACAACAGCATAAGCAGGGAAACTACCTTTCTCCTCCTCATACCTTTCATAAGCATGCCAAAGACCAATTAAACCACATTGATAATACTCTTCATAATCCTGGTAAATATTTAACCTCTTTATTTGATTTACAATCATACCTTCATACAAAACAACCGTATCTGCAAAAGTCGCTGGCTTCACACAGTGCCCGTTTCTAAAAGGTATACCTCTTCAGTATTCCGCGGTACCTCTACAATATAAAATGAGAAAGGAAATTTCATTGTGGGTAATTTCAAATACTGCTGCTAGAATTTGAAATTACACTAGGCAGTATTTGAAATTCTGTTTGAGGTATTTGAAATAGGAGTAAAAATAAAAAAGGTGACTCTAGGAAGAGTCACCTTTTTTATTTTATTATTGGAACATTCCTTTTACTGCGCCAAATCCAATAGTTAAGATAAAGAAGACAACCATAAGAATTGTTGCTTTCTTTTTACTTAAACCAGCCGTAATTTGAAGACCTAACCATGTAATAACAAATCCCCAAATCGTGAACACTTCAATGCTATTTGCAATACCTTTTGCAACACCACCACTTGAAGCGAAAATCGGCCCTAAACCAGTATACATTTCTTTCCCTGATCCGCCTAAAACAAGTGCTAATACTGTGTTTATTAATAAACCAAGTAATGAAATAATGCTTGAATACACACTAATCGTTAATAATTTCTTATAAGAAGTATCATTGCTCATTAACATCATTAATACTTTATACACTGCTGCACTAATAAAGAAGCCTATCGCCATACCAATAGCACCAAATACTGCACCCATACCAAACGACATTATAGGTGTAACGCTAATACCCAAATCCTTATTCATCTTAATCGCCTCAGGGGTTAAAGAGCCTACATAAGCAGCAAGTCCACCAACAACTGCTCCTAATAAAACAAGTATCCAAAACGCACCCCAAACCGCATTACTAGTCTTCATTCTCTCAAACTGTACACCAGGAGATGTAATCATTCCAAATAATGACGGCTTCTCTCCACCAACTTTTTGCGTATTCAAATTCGCTTCCATCATAACGCCTCCTTCTATTTATATAACCCGTTCTAGTGGGCGGTTCACATCCTCATGCAAGAGGATACGAACCGCCCACTAGAACGGTAATGTGTATTAGAGAGTTTTCTCTCTAATACACTAGTAAATTACTCATAACGCAGTGCTTCAATCGGATCTAATTTCGCAGCTTTGTTCGCTGGAATTAATCCGAAGATAATACCTAGTGTCATAGAGAACAATACGCCCCCAACGACAACTTCCCATGAAACGAGCGGTGGCCACTTCGCAAATGTGGAAACGATATATGCCCCGCCATACCCAAGACCGATTCCGATTAAACCACCTAGAAGCGTTAACATAACTGCTTCAATTAAAAACTGTAATAAAATTTTACTACGTGTTGCACCAAGTGCCTTACGCACCCCAATTTCACGTGTACGCTCTGTTACAGATACGAGCATGATGTTCATTACACCAATACCACCAACGACTAATGAAATACCAGCGATACCACCGATAATCATCGTCATGATATTAGTAACTTTAGAAACATTTTCTTGGAACTCTTTTAAATTCACCAGTTCATATTTACCTGGAATTTCACTTGGCTTACGACTATTTAATACATCAACAGCTTGTTTCCCTGCTGATTCTAAATTGTCTACATTTTTAGATTGAATTGCTATACTTTGAATCTCATCTGTTCCGTATAAAACAGGCCATAAAGTAAGGGGAATTAACGCTTCTTCCATTTCAAATCCCATAAACTCATTATCAGATGTATACACACCAATAATTTGCATTGGCTGCCCCTTCATCTCAATAATTTGTCCAACTGGGTTTACGTCCTTAAATAACGTCTCTTCTGTTTTTGTACTAATCATCACAACGTTATTTGCATGAGAAATATCGGATTCATTTAAAGTACGCCCCTTTACGACCTTTACTTTATTAACCGCAAAATATTCATTATCAAGACCAATAACATTTAGATTTGCTTTTTTATCATTTACATCAAGTACCTCTGAATTCTGGTTTGTCGTAATAACATGTGAAACATCTTTCACTTGTTTTACTTCCAAAATATCCTCTTCAGTTAACTTCGGTATTTGAAATCCACCTATAGCAAACTCATCATTAATATCTGGTTTAAACTGAATTGGCATAAGGTTATTACCACCAGAACCTGCGAATTTCGACTTCAGCATCGCTTCCCCGCCTTGCCCAATCGCAACGACAGTAATAATAGAACCAACACCAATAATAATACCGAGCATCGTAAGAGCTGAACGCAGTTTATGAGCTAAAATAGAAGATAGGGCAATTTTTATACTATCTAGTAAACTCATACTGCACACCTTCTATCTTCTGTAATTTTCCCATCTCGCAGTACAATGCGGCGGGAAGAATACGCCGCTACCTCTTCTTCATGCGTAACCATAACAATCGTCGTACCTTCTGCATTTAGCTTCGTGAAAATATCCATAACTTGTGCACCAGACTTCGTATCAAGCGCACCTGTCGGCTCATCGGCCATAATGAACGTTGGATTATTTGCAATCGATCTTGCGATAGCTACACGTTGCTTCTGTCCACCTGATAATTCACTAGGTAAATGGTCTACTCTATCTGATAATCCAACTTTTCCAAGCGCTTCAAGAGCTCTTTGACGACGCTCTGCTTTCTTCACTCCACCGTAGATGAGCGGAAGTTCAACGTTTTCCACTGCGGAAAGACGCGGCAGCAAATTAAAGTGCTGGAATACAAAACCGATATATTCATTACGAATTAAAGCTAGTTTTGACTCGTCTGCTGTTAAGATATTCACATCATTCAACATATATTCACCTTCTGTTGGACGATCTAAACAACCGATAATATTCATAAGCGTTGATTTACCAGAACCAGACGGTCCCATAATAGAAACGAACTCACCGCTTTGAATTGTTAAACTAATACCATGTAAAATCGGCACTGCCAATTTTCCTTGATAATATGTTTTAGCAATATTATTTAACGTAATCATTTCTCTTTCACTTCCATTCCGTCATACACGTTGTCGGAAGGATTTTTAACCACCTTTTGCCCCACTGCTACGCCTTCAACAACCTCTGTCCAATCTCCATCAGTAGAACCTTTTTTCACATTTTGTTTACGAAGCTTTCCTTTCTCTTCAATATAAACAAATGCATCTTCGCCTTTTTCTACAATGCTCTTACTTGGAACAGCAATCATCGTCTTATTCTCTAAATTTACTTGTAATGAAACATGGTACCCTGGAGATAAACCATCTTGGCTATCAAGGCTTGCTTTATATGTATATTGAGACATATTTTGAGTCGCTTCGCCTACACCACCAGCTTGAGCCATCTCTGCACTCGTTGGGAATTCACTTACCTCTGTAATCTTACCTGTCCACTTCTTCTTGCTATTTGCTTTCGCAGTTACAGTGAATGTTTGATCTTTTTGAATTTGTGACTTTTGAAGCTCAGTTAACGTCCCTTGAACTTGGAACGGGTCTTTAGAAGCCACTTGTAAAAATGCCTTTCCTTGTCCACCTAACGCTTGAGATGAACTTTGTGCTGCATCTTTATCTAACTTTTGAACAACACCCGTAAAGTTACTATAAATCGTAAGTTCTTTCTGCTTTTTACTTAACTCTTCTTTTTGCAACTTCCCTTTTTCTTTCTCAAGATCAGTTGTTTTCTGCGTCATCTCTAACTCACTTACTTGCTCTTCCATTGGGTCTGTTACTTCTTTCCCAGCCCCGCCATCTTTTACCTTCTTAATTTCTTTCTTCAATGAATCAATCTTCTTTTTCCCTTGATCGTAACGCATATCAGCCATCTTCTGATCAAGATCAGCTTGCTTCATTTGAAGATTAATTTCTTCATTATCATAAGAGAATAATTTCGTTCCCTTTTCTACCTCTTGTCCTTCTTTCACTGCGATATCTTTCACTTTTCCTTTAGTCGGATCTGCATAGAAACTTTCAATATTCCCTGGCTTCACCTGACCCGAAATTAACTTCGTATTATTAAGCTTTCGCTCTGTCACCTTCTCAAAGCTCACAGCATCAGTCGTTGTTGCTGCGCCTTTCTTCTTACCTTGCATAACAAAAATATTAACTGCTGCAACAATAACAATTAGTGCAATAACTCCGATGATAATCCATTTCTTCTTCTTGTTTGGAGTACGAACCGTATTTGGTAACATATTCTCGCTCCTTTTTATATCTTATAGTTTAATAGATATTTAATTGTATAAAACTTTCGGAAAATTACATCCCCACTTACATTGTTACACTCATTTTACAAAGTTTTACACAATCATTTATATTGTAACAAAAATACCAATGATTAGAAATATGACATTCTATCTTTTAAGATAGTTTTAAGGAAAAGAAAAATCCAATTTAAATTAGTTTTTTTGTATTTAGATGATACATTTTCATCTTACACAACATCAATTTCATGCTCCCTCCTTTACTAAAGAACTTCCTACTAATTTGAATTATTAAACTAAATCCCCCAATTGTATCACCCTCATTTTTGTCATATATATTTGACATTTTATTTATCCAAGTGTAGAGTGTCATATATATGTGACACTTTGGTACACGAAGCCTACAACTATTAATAGGAGGTTTATATTTGAATAACGTTAAAAACTATCGAAAATCTGAAGGCCTGTCTCAGCTAGAATTAGCTAAAAAAGTTAATGTGGCTAGACAGACAATAAACTTAATTGAAAACAATAAATATAATCCTTCTTTAGCTTTATGTATCGAATTAGCAAAAGCGTTAAAAACAGATTTAAACAGCCTATTTTGGGAGGGAGATTAAATGATGAAAATTGAATGGAAAGAAAAAGTTTATAATAATTTTATTGGAACAATTAGTAAAAGAGATGAGTATCAAAAACAAGAAATCAATAAAGAATTAGCTATAGCTGGAATTGGTTTATGGTGGTTAAATATGTTGGTAATGCTTATTATGTTACTCGTCGATACTATGAACCATACAATATCTATAGGCACTATATTTATTTTTCTTATTAATATGATTTACGCTAATTATTTAATCTTTAAATTGAAAAAAAAGGGCCTAAATGATACTGAGTGTGCAACAGAAGAAGAGTATTTAAAACATAAAAAGACATTAAAAAAAGCTGGCTTAAAAGCAGGTGCACTTTGGGGATTCCAAATGTTTGTATTTATGACTTATATCCTTCCTTATTTAGGTTCAGAAGAAATCTCTGTCTCTTTATTTGATGTTGTACTTTGGGGCTGTGCTGGGGCTTTTTTCGGTCTATCCATGTATGTAATTGCTTTATTAAATCTAAAAAAATTATATTAAATAACTAGCCCCTCAGTAACTGAAAGTGCTATTTATTATATAAGCGATTTATACATAAAACTTTAATTTTACATATGGTCGTCCTTTCGATTATTAAAAAAGCGATCCAAAATAATGATTGGATCGCTTTCCAGAATAAACTATTACGCCACTTTAGGACCTTTTCTCTCATGTCCCATTTGAACAATCAGTAAGAAAATTGTTGATAAAACACCGCCTGCTAACAGTAACATGAAACAACCATCCCAGCCAGAACGATCCACAATAATACCAATTGCTGCGTTTGCTACGAAGCTTCCTCCAACATAACCAAACAGACCACACATACCAACTGTTGTACCTACTGCAAATTTCGGTACTAATTCCATTGCACTTAAACCAATTAAAAACTGTGGTACGTAAATTAAACAACCGATAACAGAAACTGCAATACTTACAACCAGTATGCTAGTTGCTTGCCAATATACAACCGTACCAACAACAACCCCAGCCATACTAATAACACATAATGGCATACGTTTCCCTTTGAATAATTTATCACTTAAAAAGCCGACAATTAAAGAACTTGGAATCGCTGCTGCCTCAAATATTGAATACGCTGCATGCGCTTCTGTTTTTGTAAAACCTTTAACTGTTGTTAAGTAAATTGGTACCCAGTTAATAACACCGAAGCGAATTAAGTAAACAAATGCATTGGCAATACATAAATACCAAACGAACTTATTTGTCACTACATATTTCATTAAAATTTCTTTTGGTGACATCTTGTTAGCATTATCTGCTTTTTCAAGATCTTCATAGTCATTACGATACTCATCAATTGGCGGAAGACCTTCAGATTCTGGTGTATCCTTCGCATTAATCCATACTAGAACTGCAATTACCATAACGATAATCGCTGGGAAAATAAATACCCCGCCCTGCCAATGACTTTCACCGAAAATACCTACACCAATTCCAATGAATGGCGGAACAAGTAATCCACCAACGTTATGTGAAATATTCCAAAGACCTGTTTTCGTACCACGTTCTTTCTTTGAAAACCATTTCGTCATAACAATACTACACGGTGGTGCTCCCATACCTTGTACAATACCGTTTAGAACAAGTAATGTTAAAATCATCCCAAAGGAAGATGCAAAACCGAAACAAATATTAACAAGCCCAGATAAAAATAAACCTACTGCAATAAATCGTTGAGCAAAAGCCTTATCCGATAAATTCCCCATAAAGAATTTACTAAGTCCATAAACAACAGCCATTACTGCACCTAATAACCCGATTTGTGTAGTGCTAAATCCGTACTCGTCTACTAAATACGTAGTAGATAAATTAAAGTTACTACGCACTAAATAATAAGCAGCATACCCAACTGAAATTCCCATTAGCACACGAATACGTAATAATTTGTATACCCTGTCAATCATATCCGCCGGCAATCTCTCAATTGCAGGTGCTGGCTTAAGCCATTTAAACATATTCTTTCGTCTCCTTTTCTCACTGCTGAGAGAGACGCTGTCTATTCCATATCTCGATTATTCCACTATTTGATATATTTTTGTTCGTCCTTCTAACCGGCTGACCTTCTATCTCTTTCTGATTCTTCGCAAACATCGTTGGTACGCCAAACGAAACTTTTTCTAAAATGTGCCCCGCTTCTTCTGATAAACAATAATCAATAAATAAGTCCGCAATAAAACCACTCGGTGCACGCTTCAGTTTCGAAATCGCATTAACAGATAAGCCTGTTTGCTCAGGTTCATTACTTACAATAGGAAAGCCTTGTTTCTGAAGCATTCTCTGATCTCCCGCAAAATTGATGCCTATCATATATTCACCGCTCGCAACCAGTTCTGCGGGCATATAACCATTCACCGTCACTTCACCAACTTGCCTTGCAAGATTCTTAACATACTCTTTCGCTTCTTCTTCACCTAAAGTATCAATAAGTGATTGAAACAAAGTATACGCTGTGCCGGAAACGTTTGGATCAGGCATTGCAATCTTACCCGTATATACCGGATCTAATAAATCTTGCCACCTTGATGGATATGGAAGACCGAGCGGCGCTATTTCTTCATTCCACCGCTCTTTATTAATCGCGATTGCCAGTTTCTCCACTTCATAACCGTACCAATAACCATCTTTATCTTTAACAGTCTTTGAAATACGATTCGCATGCTGGGTCGTAACAGGAATAGAAAGGTTCTTTTGCTTCATCATTTGATGCGCATCTACTGTACCGCCAATAATAATATCCGCCTTCGGATTTCCAGCTTCCTCTTCTACTCTCCGAAGAAGTTCTTCTGTCGATAGACGAATAAATTCATATGTACACCCGCGTTGTTTACAAAATGACGAAAGCAAAGCTTCACCAACTTCCTCGCGGGCCGCTACATACGCAACGAGATGACGATCATCCAAAATAGGGAGACCACTTTTATTATATTTAATAGAGGTTGTATCTCGAGAGCAACTAGACATCGCTCCTCCGATTACTAGCAAAAAGAAGAAAAAGGCTATCTTTCTCATGACACACTCTCCTTTACAAGGAATTCTGCTAGGGAGCCCTTCATATACATGACATTCCCGTTATTATCACCGAGATATTGCACAACAAAGTACGATGGATACACAGAAATAGTTAGAATATCCTCCCGCTCATTCTTTACACGTTTGCCTGTTTTATAGGCAGTAATATAAGCAATCGGCTCATTCTGTGATTGTAATAATTTCTGAATTTCTCCGTAATCTGTAATTTGCTTTGCGTATCGAATAGAATCAAATATTTGCGTAAGATCTATAGTACGTATTACATCCCCTTGCCTCACTACAACTTCCTTTGCCTCCGCAAAGAAATTACTAATGCGCTCTGGTGTATAATACAGACTTAACAAATACGTTTGAAATGCTGAGATCATCGGATCCGTGCCATTCTTTCCGTATACATTAGCCTCGTACTGGAACAAGTCACCTACTGCAAAAGTACGTTTATGTCCATTCAAGTACGTTACTTCTCCAGTAAATACTTGTTCTTGATTCCTCGCTTCTCTCGGTTCTATTCGAATTCGGTCAAAGAATGAAACAATCGTATGCAAACGAACTTCATCCGTTACAACAATTTCTCCCCACTTTTCATGCCTTACTTTCACTTCAGTAGGAAGGGATTCATTCACTCTTTGTAAAACGGCTTGTTTGTCATCCACAATTGTGATTCGATTATATATTTGCTTCTCAATAACATAAAACAAAATAAGAGAAACAATCATACAAAAGACAAACATAAGAATTTGAAATGATAGCCTTTTCATTTCTGCCTACCTCCAAGATAAAAAAACGTTGTTTCGAAAATACCGCATAATTGTTTCATAAATGTATCATTTAACCGCTTTCAAGTTTTTTATGTCTTCCATCCGTCTCGGAAGTAAAAATGTAATGCATATTGTAGTTCCCATTTCTTCACTACTCTCAATTCGCATACTTCCGCCTTGCTTCTTCATAATCTCCTGACAAATGTATAAACCATAGCCATTCCCGTAACTAGAAGGAAGCACCTTACCTTCCGGAGACTCATTCCATTCCGCAAGCACACCTTCATCCATACCAATACCATCATCATGAACAAAAACCTTCGCTTCCTGCTCATTTATAATTACATTCATACGAACTTGCGTAGCATCACTATATTTAATCGTATTATCAAGCACATTCAAGAAAATTTGCTTCGTCTTATCAAAATCCGCAACAACGTGTACTTCCGTTAACTCATTCATAACTTCAATTTCAAATTGCTGCAACCTAAGTTTCACAATCGAAATCGCTTCTTCTGCCAATTCTTTAATATTCACAACTGTAGGAGACACTTCAAACGTACTCTTCCCGTACTTGGAAGACTTAAGTAATTCCTCCACAAGTGATAATAGACGCTCACTTTCTACAGCCACATAACGAAGACTCTCCTGCACATCCTCCTTCGATTGTAACTTCGGAATTAAATCCACATAACCGATAATTGCCGTAAGCGGTGTTTTCAGCTCATGCGTAATGCGGTCCAAGAAATCTTTCTGTTTCTCTTTCTCCTCCTTCAGCTGCTTAATATGCAGCTCAATCCCATCAGCCATCGCATTAAAGGACGCTGAAAGCTGCGCAATTTCCACATACTCATTCAGCTCAATCTTACTTTCATAATCTCCATTCGCAAGCCGATATGCCATTTGCCTTAACTGATCAATTGGTTTATGAAGAGACTTCGCCAAACGAATCGCAAAGAAAATACCAGCAGCTACTAAACAAAGCGACGTCATTAAAAACGTCCAACTTACATTTGTTAAAACTTCCTTCTCATCCGTTAACTCATTTATAAAACGAATACTTCCAATGACATCGTTTCCATAATAAACCGGACTTGAAAACAAAAGAATTGGAGCTGGATCTCCCTCCTCGAAAACATAAGATTTCTTTCCCTTCAAAGAACTCTCAATGTCAATATTCCGATGAAGTAACGCTCCTTTTTGTGTATCTGCAACAACATCTCCATTCTTCCCAATCATCTGCACCCGGACATCCATTCGCTTCGCTAAATACGAAGCAATTAAAAGCGAATTAGGACCTAGCGTCTCTACTTCTGCTTCCTTCTCTAAATAATTCATCGTATAAATTTGTGCTTCCACACTTAACTTTTCTAAGGAATCTGCCGCATTATGATACACATTCTTCTCCAGTGCAATATAAACCACCGCATACAAAAGAACAAGAATTGGAATCAACAACCCAACTATTCCAAACACCATATTTCGTTTTAAAGACATATCATCACCTTTTAGCAATCAAGCTTATACCCCACACCATAAATTGTCTTAATATACTCCCCGCTCGCGCCGAGTTTCTTCCGAAGCCTTTGCACCATAATATCAACTGCTCTCGTATTTCCGATATACTCAAATCCCCATACCTTCTCAAGTAACTCATCCCTCATAAACACACGCTGCGGATTCGAAACAAACAACTGACATAAATTAAACTCTCGGTACGTTAACTGAATCTCCTGTCCACTCACATGAAGCTTTCGTTCCTTTGGACAAATAAGTAAATCACCAGCCCCAATCACCTCATGATTTAAAGGAACCTCCTTCTTCTTCACGCGCCGCGCCATATTCTTCACCCGAAGAATAAGCTCCGCATAATTAAAAGGCTTCGTCACATAATCATCAGCTCCAAGCTGAAGACCAAGTAACTTATCATTCATCTGACTCTTCGCTGTCAACATAAGCACCGGAATATCACGCTCCTTCTCTCTGAATAAACGTAACAACTCATACCCATCCGTATCAGGAAGCATCACATCTAAAATAAGTACATCCGGCCGTTCATTCCATCTCTCTAAAGCTTCTCTCCCATCAGCCGCCGTCAATACTTCATACCCTTCCATCTCTAACTGCATCCGAATCAAATTACGAATACTCGATTCATCATCTACTACAAGTATTTTCATCATTCTCCTCCTTCCATCCTGTATTATAGTACAGTTTAGTATAGCAAAAATCATACAAAAAAAGAGAGGGTATTGTCGAACATATTTTGTCGACGATACCCTCTCCTGTTATATATTTCTCTCTTACACGCTCGCAATAATAAATTCAGCACATCCTACAATCCTATATTCCCCAAAATTACTTGGTAATATGAAATGATCCCCTTGTTCAAACGAATATTTCTCATTACCATGTACCAAGTCTCCTTTTCCATCTATTACACTTACGAGAAGAAATGGACTTTTTTGCGTCAAGTTAGCCACTCCGTCTAACTCCCATTTTCTCACTGAAAAATAAGAGTACTCAATAAACGTTGTTACATGTAAATCCTCTATTTTTTCATATTGAATAGTTCGTTGGTCTGAAACAAATGGTGTTTCTATCAATTCAATACTTTTCTCAAGATGCAGTTCACGTAATTCTCCCTCTGAATCTCTTCTATTATAATCGTATAATCGATAAGTAGTGTCAGAGTTTTGTTGCGTTTCTAATATTAAAATACCTTTACCAATTGCATGAACAGTTCCGCTTGGAACAAAGAAGAAATCACCCGGCTTCACTTTTACATGTCGTAATAGCTTGTCCCATTCTCCTTGTTCAACCATATCTACTAGTTCATCCTTTGACTTTGCATGATGCCCATAAATAATCTCAGCATCCTCTTTGCAATCAATAACATACCAACATTCAGTTTTTCCTAACTCACCATTTTCGTTTATACGTGCATACTCATCATCTGGATGTACTTGGACAGATAAATCTCGATTTGCATCTAAAATTTTTGTAAGAAGAGGGAATCGATTCCCCTCCATATTTCCAAATAACTCTCGATGTTCATTCCATAATTGTCCTAAAGATAAACCTTTATATTCTCCGTTCTTCACTACACTTTGTCCGTTCTGATGTGCGGCAAATGCCCAACATTCACCCGTTTGTTCTGATGGTATTTCATATCCGAAAGAAGTTAATTTCGTACCACCCCAAATTCTCTCTTTAAAAATGGGTGCAAAAAATAACGGTTCTGTCATGATTAAAATCCTCCATTTTATACGATGTCATCTAATAACTTATGTGCTTCTTCTTTCGTTTGGACAGATATTAATCTCTCTCTATAACTATCATCCATAAGTTTTCGTGAAAGCATTTGAAGAATCTTCAAGTGCTCATTTCCTTCACTCTCTTTCGGAACTGCAATCATAAATATTAATTTTGCATCCGTTCCGTCTAAACTTTTCCAATCTACTCCCGATTGTTTAATTCCAAATACAACACTCGGTTTTTTTACTGCATCTGACTTCCCATGAGGAATCGCAATATTCATTCCAATTCCTGTAGTGCTCTCTGCTTCACGATTCATAATAGCTCGCTTAAATTCCGAATCAGAATGTAAAGCACCTACAGTATTTAATTTCCCAATCATTTCATCAATAATATCGTCACGTGTCTCTCCCGATAGGTTAATATCAATAAGCTCTAAACTCGTTATATCTGTTAACTTCTGAATTTCTACCTTTTCAGCTTTCTTTTCTATTACTTGCTCTTGAACTTCCGCTACTTCCTTCGTTGCTGAAACTTCTTTCATTTCTTTTGATTCTTGTATTTCTTCAAATTTTGAAATATCTTTCTTTAATACGTTCACAACGACTGCTGTTACAGTAGAACCTACAACAATAGCAACAAAGAACATAAACACATTATCTACTGCTCCTAGTACAGCAACAATCGGACCACCATGTGCTACTCTATCCCCAACATTACCAATCATCGCAATAACAGCACCTGTCATCGAACCAGCCATAATACTTGGAATAACACGTAATGGATCCTGTGCTGCAAAAGGAATAGCTCCTTCTGTAATACCGAATAAGCCCATAGTAAATGAGGCTTTCCCCATTTCCTTTTCAGACTCTTGGAACTTTCTCTTTCCTATAAATGTAGCGAGTCCCATCCCAATTGGCGGAATACAAATTGCAGCTGCAATCGGTCCCATAATTTCATAATTTCCTTCTCCAATCATTGCAGAACCAAATAAGAATGCCACTTTATTTACTGGACCACCCATATCGAATGAAATCATTGCACCTAAGATTAATGCTAAAAGAATTGAACTTGAACCTTGCATACCAGCTAACCAAGCTGTTAACGATTCAAATACTTGTGCTACAGGAGCACCAATAATAAATACAAATGCTAAACCAACAATAAGCGATGTAAATACCGGAATAATAATAATTGGCATAATTGGTTGAAGCGCTTTTGGTACTTTTAACTTTTTAATTCCTAAAGCTACATAACCAGCTAAGAAACCTGCGATAATTCCACCTAAAAAGCCAGCCCCACTCTCACTACCATAGAAACTTCCTGTTGCTGCGATATATCCGCCAATCATACCTGGAACAAGTCCAGGCTTATCAGCTATACTATAAGCAATATATCCAGCTAGAATTGGAACCATGAATGAAAATGAAGCCCCACCTATTTGCTCAATTGTTTTCCAAAAAGACCCTTCTGGTATTACTAAACCACCAGGAGTTTTCTCACCACCAAGTGTTAATGCAATTGCAATTAATAATCCCCCTACCACAATGAAAGGAACCATGAATGATACACCATTCATTAAATGGCGATATATTGGATTTTGTTCTTTACCTTGTGAATCATTTCCTTTTTCTTTCACATCCGAATGATAAACAGGAACATTACCATCTACTACTTTTTGAATTAGCTCTTCTGGTTTACGAATACCGTCTTTAACTCCTACAACTAGTAGCTTCTTACCTACGAATCTATCTTTATTTACCACTCGATCTGCAGCTATAATGATGCCATCTGCTTCACGAATTTCTTGCTCAGT
Source organism: Bacillus sp. RC252 (assembly GCF_044909215.1). Lineage (NCBI taxonomy): Bacteria > Bacillati > Bacillota > Bacilli > Caryophanales > Bacillaceae > Bacillus > Bacillus sp. RC252. The sequence continues at coordinate 334,301 of NZ_JBIYDV010000001.1, forward strand.
AAGTTCATTTTCAACACCTATACCACCTTGTGTTTCAACTTTCATTTGAATTCCTAATTTATCCGCTGCTTTTTGTAAGTTTTCTGCAGCCATATAAGTATGGGCAATCCCATTTGGACACGATGTAATCGCTAGTACTTTCATTTTAATCCTCCTCAACCCTTATGTAAGCGCCTACAAGTAATATATATCAATATTCGATTCATAAAAGTTTTGTTTTTTACCGTAACCTCCGGAAAAAACACTTTTTTTACCGTAACAAACAAAAAAGTAAGGCTTCTCGCCTTACCTATTCATATCTCAAATGAGATAAAAATTTCATTATATTTGTTTCCTTTATAAGCTTCTGAACAAAAACTGGTTGCTCACTAATAAAAGATAGTTCATGGAATAGTTGTTTCTTAATTTCCTTTCCATCACTTTTAACCGCCAGCATAAATACGAGTGATACCTTCTCTACTCCCCAATCCAATGGTTCCTTAAGCGTAGCGACTGCAATGACCGACTGTTTAATAAACTTAGGATTCCCATGTGGGATGGCGACTCCAGCACCAATTGTTGTTGCTGACATTCTATCTCTAGCAATTGCATTTTCAATATACTCTTTTTCTACATATCCTTTTTCATAAAGTGATTTCGCTAATCTTTCAATTAATTCATACCGATGTTCTACTTCTTGTTGTAGAAAGACTAGAAAAGGGGTTGTGTAATTCAATAATACAAAGTCCTTATTTTCATTAGATGGTAGTTCATCTAATGTCTTCATAAAACCCTCTAATTTCTCTTCTTCTCTCTGCTCTAATAAAGGAGACACAACACAATGAGGGATCTTTAACTGTGGAAGATCAATCGTAGAAATTATGAGCTCTACCTTCTGATTTTTCATCAAATATTCTTCTAAGTCAGACCTTGCTATACAATCCATCACATGAACATACCGGAACTTCCTTTCAATTTTTGTCCGTAATAATTGGGACATTCCTATTCCCATGTGACAAACTATAATTACATTTTTCGATACCTTTTTATCACTTAAACGCTCCATCGCTGCCTGAAAATGCAAAGTAATATACGCCGCTTCTTCCTCGGGAATTTGTAAATTCAATAATGTATTTATATCATCCAACTCATGGATTAACATATCAAACATATACGGATACATTCGCTTAATTTCATGAAGCATTGGATTAGAAACAGAAAGATTATATTGCAAACGATTTAATGTCGTATACAAGTGCATCTGTAATCCTTCTAATAAAAATTTATCCCTCTCGAAATCGATTTCATTTAAACTAGACATGCGCTCTATTAAATGCGATACAACTTGCGAAAGCACAGGACTGCTCACATTAAGCTTATTTCTTTCCCATTTATCTTGATAGCGAAATTTCCCTCCTAAAATATGAATGGCTAAATAAGCTACCTCCGCCTCAGTAAAATGGACCGTAAATACAAACTCTAGCCTTGTTAAAAAATCTAAAGTCCATTCGTATTCTTTCGTCTCTCGTACAATTTCCAAATCCTCTTTAGGCATTGAAATGGGTTGTTTTAACTTCATTCTTCGCACCATAATCAATGTATGTAATAAAAGATTTTCTAACGTATCATCTGTAAAAAATGTAGAATATCTTTTTTGTAACGCTTTCAATTCAGTCATTACAAATTCAATTTCATGATACAAAAACTGCTTTTTAATAAATTCGTTCATTAATTCCTGACTATGAATTAAATCCGATATTTTAGCTAATGCTTTCCTCTTACTTCTCTCTTCTCCTTCTATTGTTAATCCTACCCTTTGCTTTGAGATCAACTCTAATTCCAGTTCCTCAAGCCACTTTGCAATTTTATCTAAATCCTTCTTAATCGTAGCTCGATTTACAAAATATCGCATGGCAAGCTCCTGTACCGTAACCGTTTTGACACTCATCAACAAGCTATATGCAATTTGCAATACTCTCTCTTCATCTGATTCATAGCTTATATCCTGTCTTACAGCATACAACCGATTAAATAAATCCGCCTTATTATAATCGTTAATCTCTAAATGCACTCCTAAACCCGGTTTCCGAATAAGAAGTGCATCTGAATGCCTTTCTAAATACTCCTCAATCACTTTAAAATCATTGCGAATCGTCTTCTCAGAACAACCTACCCGATCAGCAAGCTCCTGCACTAACAAATACTCATTAGACTCAGATAATAAAACTTGTAAAATTTCCTGTTGCCTTTTATTCATCTGCTTCACCTGTTTCTTCTATCCTTTGTACCCAGTATGTTACTAACTTAGTGCATTTATCATAACATATTGGTAGATTAGTGAATCGATGGACTTTATTGTTTGGAATTTGTTCATAAAAAAAGAAGAGTTCGATGCATAACCGAACTCTTCTAAAAATTTATTATAAACGATTCATAATATCTTCTTTAATAGTAAGTAACTTTTGTTCACTATTTTGTAAGGAATCATCTTGTACACCAAAGTAGAATTTAATTTTCGGCTCTGTTCCAGATGGACGTAAGCAGAACCAAGAACCATCTGCTAATTGATATTTTAACACATTTGATTTCGGTAAGTGAATCTCTTCCTTATTTCCATCTTGTAACGTTGTAATGGTGCTTTCCTTATAATCCTCAACTGCAACGACTGTTAAACCAGCTACTTCTTTCGGAGGATTCCCGCGGAATGTTGCCATCATCTTTTGAATCTGTTCGGCACCATCTTTTCCTTTTAACGTTAACGATACAAGGTCCTCACGGAAGAACCCATACTTCTTAAATACTTCTAACAGGCCATCGTATAACGTTTTACCTTGTGATTTGTAGTACGCAGCTACTTCACATACAAATAGGACGGATTGCACCGCATCTTTATCACGGCAGAATGGACGGATTAAATAACCATAACTTTCCTCATAACCGAATTGGAATTCATATTGTCCGCTTTCTTCATACTGTTTAATTTTTTCACCGATAAATTTAAATCCAGTTAACGTATCAACTGTATCTAAACCGTATGCTTTTGCGATTGTGCGGCCAATTTCAGACGTTACGATTGTTTTTAAAACAACACCGTTTTCTGGAAGCGTTCCGTTTTCCTTCTTTTGTGATAATAAGTAATCCAGCATTAACGCACCTGTTTGGTTACCAGTTAATACTTGGAACTCACCATCGTGATTGCGAACTGCTACACCTAGACGGTCTGCATCAGGATCTGTTGCGATTAACACGTCTGCGCCTACTTTTTCACCGTCGCGAATTGCATACTCAAACGCTGCATGCTCTTCTGGGTTTGGTGATTTTACTGTAGAGAAATTTGGATCTGGTAACTCTTGCTCTTTTACAACAGTTACATCTGTAAATCCAACTTCTTCTAAACCACGGCGTACCGAAATATTTGATGTTCCATGCAATGGTGTAAAGACGATTTTTAAATCTTTTCCTACTTCTTTCACCATCTCTTTATTAATAATGACATTGTTCAATTCTGCTGCATAAGCATCATCTACTTCTTGTCCAATTATATGTAATAAACCGTCAGCTTTTAATTGCTCAACATCAGCAACTTCAACTGTTAATTCATTCTCTACTGCATTTACGTAGCTAATTAACTCATCAGCTTCTTTTGGAGGCAATTGTCCACCATCGTCACCATATACTTTATAACCATTATATTCAGGCGGATTATGGCTTGCCGTAAGAACGATTCCACTTGCTGTATGTAAATGACGAACTGCGAAAGAAAGCACTGGTGTTGGACGTAAGCTTTCAAATACATATGTTGTAATACCGTGTGCACCAAGAGTAGCAGCTACTTCCATTGCGAATTCAGGTGATTTATGACGAGAATCATACGCGACAACAACACCGCGTTTTTTCGCTTCTTCACCTAATTTTTCAATAAACATAGCTAATCCTTTTGTTGCTTTACGAACTGTATATACATTTAAACGGTTCGTACCAGCACCAAGTTCACCACGCATACCACCTGTGCCGAACTCTAGATTTTTATAAAAGCTATCCTCGATTTTCTTCTCATCTTGCTTCATGTTTTCTAGCTGTTCTTTTAATTCTGCGTCTAATTCTGCATATGAAAGCCAGCGACTAAATTCTTGTTTCCAATTCATATTCTTATCCTCCAATTTCAAATTTAAAAGGTATGCTATAAAACACATACCTTTTAAAGTAGTAATTTAATTTCTTTTATTTAAACATCCTTTATTACTTAGCTACAAAATAATCCGTTACGTATTGCGCCCAAATTTCATGCCCTTTTGCACTTGGGAAACCGAACTCTTCTTGTAAGTACGGTAAAATTGCTTTCGTTGTTGCATCAGGCCATGCTCCCCAATGATCAACATATGTATAGCCATTTTGCGTCGCAAATTGTTTTAACGCTTCAATCGATTTCGGATAATTCTTCGCACCATACACTGGGTTTGATGGTTGAATCATAATTGTAGCGTCTTTTGCACTAGTAGACAGCGCCTGAACAAACTTCTGTGTATTCGTAACAGAATTTCCATTACCATTTTTTCCGTTATCAGTAATAAATGGTGGCTCAAACAAAATTACATCTGGATTTTCTTTCGCAATCTCTTTATCGCGTTTATTCGCGATTAATTCCTCTGTACTTTCACCCTTATATTCCTTTACCGTCACATTCCATAAACCTTTACCGTAAGAGGCCTCTAAATTAGCAGTGAACTTAGCTACCCAAGCATCTTTTTCAGATGAAGAAGCTTCATCACCAACAATAACAAGATTTACTACCTTTTTATCCTGAGCAGCTTTCTTTAACTTCTCTTTCACTGCATCTGGCAAGTTCTTTGCGTATGCTTCATTAAAAGATGACTTTGCATCTTGTTTTTTCTCGTCCTTCTTCGCACCGCTATCTTTTACTTCAGCCTTTGTTTTCGTTACTTCACTCGTTTGCCCTGTTGCATTCGCAATCTTCTTATTCCAATATATTTTACCGCTCACAACCGAAGCAATAAACAATACAAAAATAAATAGGACAAGTACCGCTTTCTTATTCATCGATTCACCTCATCTATTAATCTCACAATATATAATACTAATATAAATCTAAGCAAAAATAAACCCAACTCCTTCCAAAGGAGTTGGGTTATTACATATTACTTAGTCAATTCAAGATGTGCTCTTAACTTATTCGTTAAATCTTGTTTTGCTGCATCTGGAACGTAGTAGTACCAAATACCGTCAGCAGCTTTGTGACCGTCACCTGGAATTTGGATTTCTTCACTGTTCTGCAGGCAATCTTTATAGTTCTTTTGAATATCAAACATTTGGTCTTGAGTTAAGCTTGTTTTAACGTTTTTCTCAATTGCTTTTAATACATCACCGTAACTTGCTAGAGAAGAAACACTTGCACCTTTTTTAATTACAGCTTGAATAACTTGACGTTGTCGCATTTGGCGGCCGAAGTCACCGCGTGGGTCTTCGTAACGCATACGAGTATACTTTAATGCCGTTTCACCATTTAAATGAATATTACCTTTAGCAAAATGCGATTCCCTTGATGTAAATTCCAAATCGTTATTTACATCAACACCGCCAACAGCATCTACAATATCTTTGAATCCAGCCATGTTTACTTCAATATAATGATCAACTGGTACATTAAGAAAATTCTCTACTGTTTTTACAGACATATCAACGCCACCAAAAGCATAAGCGTGGTTGATTTTGTCCTTTTTGCCTTTACCAATAATTTCTGTATAAGTATCACGAGGAATACTTGTAATCTTCATTGATTTTGTTTTCGGATTCAGTGTAAATAGCATTAAAGAATCAGACCTAGAAGTTTCGCTTTCTCTTTGATCAGTTCCCATTAGTAAAATTGAAATTGGTTTCTGGTCGGAAACATCTACCTTTTTATCACGTTTTTCAGATTTATCACGATCCAATGGTTTGTGTACTGCATCCAACGTGTTAGATACATTAGAGTAAACAGTATATGCATATACACCACCAGCAATAACAAGAACACCAATGATACCTAGAATCCAGAATAAAATTTTCTTTTTCATTATTTATACCTTCTTTATATTTAATTATAGGTGATGTAATCTAGAAAATCACTTTATTATACCACATCAACAATAATCCTAAATCAAGTAATTTAATAAAATACTTTTAGGATTCTATGGGTGAGATACAATAGCAGTTACATTTCCGGCTATATTAATATTTTCCATCTTTGCTGGTAGAATAAAATGATCGCCTTTCTTTATAGGGAAATTCCCGTCCACAGTACTCAGAATTGCTTCACCATCTATAACGCTCACCAATTGAAAATGCTTACCCTGTTTAACAGTCGCTTTTTCTTTTATTTCCCATTTAAAAACACTGAAATATTCCTCTTGTACATATGTAGTAATATTGCAACCATTTTCATTACTAATTTTTAATTCGATCTTATAATCCTCATGTGGGATAGAGGAAACTTCAATCGCCTTATCAAGATGTAGTTCACGTTTATTCCCCGCTTGATTCATACGATCATAATCATATACTCTATAAGTTGTATCTGAACTTTGTTGTGTTTCTAAAACTAAAGTTCCTTCACATAATGCATGGATTGTTCCACTCGGAACATAAAAAAAGTCGCCTGGTTTAATTGGTATACGACGTAATAATTGAGTCCATTTTCCATCATCTATCATTTTTTTAAATTCATCTTTTGTTTTCGCATAGTGACCATAGACTATTTCCGCGTCATCTTTACAATCAATGATATACCAACATTCTGTTTTTCCTAGCTCTCCATTTTCATTGATTTGTGCAAAGTTGTCATTTGGATGAACTTGAATGGATAAATCTTTATTAGCATCCAATATTTTTGTTAATAACGGGAATTTTTCAGATTCATAACATCCAAATATTTCGGGTGAGAAATCCCAAAGCCTTTCAATAGTATAACCTTTATATATACCATTTCTAATTATACTTGCTCCATTTTGATGTGCTGAAATCCCCCAACATTCGCCAACGGAATCTGATAATAATTCATATCCAAATTGTTTTAAATTGCTTCCTCCCCATATCCTATCTTGTAGCACCGGTTGTAAAAATAAAGGAGTATTTTTCATGACCTATTTCACCTCTAATAAAATTACATGCTATTATCTTAAATGCTAATAGCTTATTTATATATTATTTCACTACATAACATGCTTGCTCAATTTCATCCCAATTCATATGAATACGTACTATATCTTCCTCAACTAACTCTGTACCTGACTGTATCTCTATAAATTCCAAATCATTCACAGCTTTAATAGCATGATGATCCCCAGCATGAATTTCCAAAACATCACCCGGGCGAACCACTCTAAACTCATTTCTCAGTACGAATACTCCCTCTCCTTTTACAATTGTCCACACTTCACTACGATTATTATGATATTGATAACTTAGGTTCTTTCCTGCGGTGATACCAATTCTTTTTGTTAAAACCTCATTACCTTTCTCATATTTCGTGTAATCAAGCACCCTATACCATCCCCAGCGTCGCTCCTCGTACATAGGGCGTTGATCCCAATCACCCACTAATTCTTTTACTCTAGGACTCGCCTCTTTATCTGAAACTAAAATTCCATCTGGGCTTGCAGCTACAATAACATTCGAAAGTCCTAAAACAGATATAGGAATTTCTAGTTCATTTATAATATGATTGTTTTTACAATCATTGCTCATATTTGCTTTACCAATTCTCTCTGTTCCCATTTCTTCAGTAAGTGTATTCCATGTTCCTAAATCTTTCCACGAACCCTCATATGGTAATGCTATTATCTTTTCTGTCTTCTCTACAACTTCATAATCAAAACTAATTTTAGGTAATTTTTCATATTGTTTTACTAATTCATCATATTGTACAGGCAAACCCTTTTGGTCTAATAGGGAGATTATTTTATCTAATTTAAAAGCAAATACCCCACAATTCCACAATGCATTTTGCTCCAATAGTTTTATTGCTTCTTCAACATTAGGCTTCTCTTTAAAATGGCTTACAGAAATATAGTTTTGATTATTTTTTTCCACATTAGGAACAATATACCCATATTTTTCAGAGGGATATGTAGGTTTTACCCCCATCAAAGCCATATCTGCTACCGAATTTTTTAGAATATCTTCCAAATCTAATAAACGTTCAAAGAAACTATCCTCTACGTAAGGGTCTACTGGTAATACCCCAATAACCTCATCTAAATCTACATGTTGTTTTGAATATAGGTAAGTTGCTGCCAGTGCAATCGCCGGAAATGTATCACGGCGTTGTGGCTCGATAATAATAGGTGTCTTATTTCCTAATTGGCTATTAATCATATCTACTTGTGATTTACTAGTTGCAATAACGGAGTTTTCTTCTAATCCCAATCTTCGTAATTGTCCCCATACTCTCTGTACCATTGATTGCAATTCATTTTGCTCATCCCTTAATACCTTTATAAATTGCTTAGAACGGGAATCATTTGATAGTGGCCATAGACGTTTTCCCGATCCACCTGATAATAATACTAATTTCATTTTATTACCTCCAATAGCTTCTTCTCTTCTTTTAAAATTACACTTGGTCTCCCCATAGAATAATATTCAATATCCAATTCCATCATTTTATCTAGTTCAAAACAGTTTCTTCCATCAAAGATAATCGGTGTATTCATAAGTCGCTTTAATAAGGTGAAATCCATATTCTTAAATTCATCCCACTCCGTTACTATTACAGCAATATCAGCACCCTCTAATGCCTCTTCCATTGAGTTTGCATATTTTGTCTTTATATTTAAGTATTTTTTTGCATTTTCCATAGCAATTGGGTCGTATGCTATCACTTTCGCCCCTTCTTCTATTAAGCTATTAACTAAGACAATAGCTGCCGCCTCTCTCATATCATCTGTATTTGGTTTAAATGCTAGGCCCAATATAGCTACTTTTTTTTCATTTAAGTTCTTAATTCTGAACTTAATTTTTTCCATCATAATTTTTTGTTGATTATTATTAACCTCAATTACAGACTTTAATAAATTAAAATCATACTCTACTCCTCCAGCAATTTGGACTAGTGCATGAGTATCTTTTGGGAAACAAGAACCTCCATAGCCGATCCCTGCATTTAGAAATGCCCTTCCAATTCTCTTATCATATCCCATCCCTTCTGCCACATCCTCTACATTGGCTCCTAACCTTTCACATATATTAGAAACTTCGTTAATAAAGCTTATTTTTGTTGCTAAAAAAGCATTAGAGGCATATTTAATCATCTCCGAGCTGTAAATATCCGTCTTAAATACTTCAATACCTAGAGGCTTATACATCTCTTCTAAAATAACTGCTGTCTCTTCATCTTCAGTGCCAATAACAATTCTATCACCGTGGAATGTATCATAAACTGCTGAACCCTCACGTAAGAATTCCGGATTAGATGCAATTTTAACATCAACATCTTTCTTCAAGTTTTCCATAATTGTTCTTTTTATGAAATCATTAGTACCAACAGGTACAGTACTCTTAGTAACTACAACCACATTACTATCAATATATTCCCCTATAGATTCGGCTACACTTTTAACATACTGTAAATTAGCTGAGCCATCCTCCATTTGAGGCGTTCCTACAGCAATAAAAATAATATCAACACCTTTAAATCCTTCTTCATGACTAAAGGTAAATTTTAAGGTACCCTTTTGAATATTTTCTTGCATTAGCTCTTCTAAACCTGGCTCATAAATCGGTGAGGTGCCTTCTTGCATCATTTTAACCTTGTCTTTATTGGAGTCAATGCATATAACCTCATGATTAATAGCTGATAAACATACTCCCGTAACCAGCCCTACATATCCTGTACCCACTACTGCTACTTTCATATCTTAATCGCACATCCTTACAATTTATTTTTATTACATTCAAATGCTCATTAAAAATCTACTTTTTTCTTTTTCTTAAAAACAATATAATTTCCTTATTAAATATAAAAGTACTTATGAAATATATTAAAATCCCTATACATATTTGTAAAAATAACATAGATGTATTTTCTAAACTTACTAAGCCTTTAAATATTACCAAGCAAATAACCATAATTACTGTACATAAGAGACTAGGTTTCAAGGATTCAAAAAATTCCCGCATATTTGATTTAATTTGTTGATTTACTAGCAAAATTTTAATATAGTCAAAAATAATCGTTTTAACTAAAATACCTATTGCTAGGACATTAAGTCCATAATCTTTTAAAATACATATCATTATTGTTAAAAAAATAAACGATCCCATATTCAATCTCATTTCTAATTGCGGCTTTCCTAAACCGTTGAATATGGATCCACCTAATGTTCCAATAGAAGTAACTAATCCTACTACTAATAGAACTTGCAAAGGAAATACCGCTTCTATCCATTTATCACCATAAACAAACAAAATAAACTCCCTAGAAACCACTAGTAATCCCGCACATAAAGGGAATGTAAAAAAGGCTACCTTACTTATAACCATTAAATATAATTTTCTAACCTTCTCAACATCACTCTGTAAACTTGCTACCTCAGGAAATACAACTCTATTAATTGCACCAGATATATATTGTCTCGCAACTACGCTCCACTGGTATGCCATGGTGTATAATCCTAAAGATTTACTTCCCAAAAATTTTCCTATAAGAAGATAATCTACATTATTATTTAAATATATAAACATTTGGGAACCTAGAAACTTACTACTATAAGGGATAATTTCAAATATATATTGATAACTAGGTTTCCCAACAACTTGTTTTCCATAAAGCAATAGAAGAATTACTGTTTGGAAAGTTGGCTTTATTACTAGTCTAGATGTAACTGCCCATATGTCTTGATGACATATAGCCAGAACAATAGCCACTACACTACTTGATACTTCAGAGATAACATCAATTATAGTTAGTACTTTAAATTTTTTCTCCCTTATTAATAAAGCCCTTGAAGTAATACCTAATCCGCCTATAGCAACACCTATCGAGAGTACCTCTATTACTTTACTGACCAATATTTCATTGTAAAATCCCCCTACCAGATCACTGGTTAATAAGAGAAATATAGCTAACAAGAAAGATGTAAAAATATTCAATACAAATGTTGTATTTATTAATCGTTTATCTATTGTATTTTTAAATATCAAATATGAACTTAAACCTGCATCCTGGAATACTATGATAAAACCAGCAAAAACATATGCCATACCTAGTATTCCAAATATTTCAGGATATAATAGCCTCGCTAATATTACATTTACCATCAATCCTACCAATTGAACCCCTATAATATTTAGAATAGACCATAGAGAATTTTTGAAAAAGTTCATTTATATCCTCCTATACTACTTTACAGCACTTAAATAACATAACATCGTTTTTTCTCCTATAATCCCCCAATTTATTTTTTCTAATTTCTCATTAAAATCTTCATCGGAAAATGTTTTTTGCTTTGCATCATAGAGAGATTTTAGTAATCCACTTTCCTTTTCATAAAGTACTGCTGTATTGTCATCAAAGTACTCTTTCATAAAAGGATTTACAGGACTAACAACAGGTTTTTTAAAAGATAATGCCAAAATTGCGGAACCTGACGTTGTTATATTTTTATAAGGTAGAACAAAGACATCTGCTACTTTAATTAAATCTGCCACTTCGTTATCCGGGATAAACCTTATATCTTTTATAATATTTTGGTTATTAACTCCCTCTAAAAAGATTTTTGTCTCCTCATCTGCCTTCCCAGCAATAATTAACGTAGATTTTGAATCATTCATTTGTTGAAAACTCTCAATCAATTCCCCTACACCTTTATATCTTTTTATAGCTCCTAAAAATAAATACACAAAATTATCTTCCGGAATATTATAAACCTTTTTAAAATTTAGCCCTTCAAATTTATATACTCCAACATAATCTCCATGCGGAATAACATTGATTTTCTCAGGGTTAACATTAAATTCCTGTATAACCAAATCCTTTATAGAATTTGCACAAGTAATTAACTTATCGCATTTATTCATTACCCTTTTTCTAACCCACTTTTCATAATTTTTGTATTCATAATGATGCGGATATAAATTGTGAATTGTCCATATAAATTTAATACCTCTAAATTTCATTACATCTATTACCAATAACAATAAAATTGATTTAATTAAAAATAATAACCTATTGTGGCTCTGATACAAAGAATGTATCCAGTGCATATGTACAACATCACCTCTTTTTATCTTAAAAATATATCTTTGTCTGAAATTCCTAACATCTACTCCTTTTTTCTCTAAAGAATTTGATAATAAATAATTATACTGATTGGTTTCTGAAGTCTTGGGAAACATCCATACTTTCATAACTAACTCCCTTTACGCCCAAAATTAAAAAGCGATACATTTTATTAACATTAGTCAAAATGTATCGCTTTTCTACTCTCATTATATATTTTTATAGTTAATACAAATATCAGGATGAACAGGTAGTACAACTGGTTATGTGAAAACGCCCAATCCGAAAAATTATATATGGCAAGGACAATAATTGAAATAAACATTGCTAATGCTTGTAAAGAAATCTCTTCAGTTCCTTTCTTCATTACATTCTTCATTGCCTTCAATTGCATTATTAATAAAACTACAAACGATAACATGTAAAACAGTCCACCTTCAGCCCATAATAATAAATAATAATTATGTACTGGATGAATGTATTTAAATTGATTTGTCCCCATTTTACCTATTGTATCTACATAATTATTTAAACCTACACCAGTAAATGGGGTACTAAAATCTTTGAAAATTACTTGAAATGAAAATAATGATAAATCTAGCCTATCATAATATTGTTTTACAAAATCTGACTGGGCAAATCTTTCATATAAAACATCAAAGAAAAATATACCTACTACAGTAATTGATATACATATTAAAAATAAATTTAATAATCTTTGATATAACTTGTTTCCCTTTTTATTTTTAATATTATTATAATAAAAAAAGAATAGAGTAAGGGTAATTAAAAAGAGTAAAATGGAGGTTCTTGCATTCGTTAAAAGGACCCCGGCAGTTAGCACCACAAAAACTATTCCGTAATAGATCCTTGAAATAAATTTTGATTTTTTATTTAATATCCCTACTAATAACATACTAAGTATTAAAACAAGAAAAATCGCAAAAGTAGACGGATGACCTAATGTACCACTTAAGCCCTGCTCTGTTAAATCTACTCCTTTTCGAAATGGTTCTTGATTTTCTCCTAAAACATGTAAACCAATAGCATCCGATTTTTTTATTTGTATTATCCCCAATAATACTTGCATAATTACGGTTATACTTAGACCTAAGAGCATCGTATTCCAAATTTGCTTTAAATTTAGGCTAAGCACCAGCCAAATAAATATTAATGTAAATATATAGCGCACCATTAAGAAGGAATAGGCTATAATGTTGTCTACAAAAATAATTGATAATAATCCAATTCCTACATGGACATAGAATATTTTAAGAAGTTTACTTTTTTCAATGCTTATAAACTTTTTCTTTATAATAAAACTATAAAAAGCCCATACTAAAATGAGAATATAGAACTGGTTTACTACAATAGCGGAGGGTAAGCCCCCAATACGGTTTGTATTATATAGATTGAATTCTATATTAAATGATGTTAAAACTACAAATACCATAAATATATATCTTTCAAATCCTATTGATTTAACAATAAAAATAGAAAGAAATAACCCTACTATAACTAATAGCATGGCTATCATTATAGTATTAGAAATATATGCAGCTATACAAAATGCTACAGAAAGAATACTCACTAATAAAAAGGTAAGCAAAATATAAATACTATCCCTGCTAATTTGAAACATAATCAATACCTTTCAACTAATTATTATAAAGCTTTTTATATAATTCCGTTACTTTAACAGCTACCAACTCTGTACTAAAAAACTCTTCAACCCTCTGTCTCCCATTTCTCCCTAATAAATCCAAACTTTGCTGACTTAATTCCATAAATTGAATTATAGACTTTGCTAAATGCTCCTCATTATTTGACTCAACTATATCCCCACAGTTACTATTCAAAATAATTTCTGGAGCTCCACCCGAATTTGCTACAATAACAGGTGTTTTCATTGCTAAAGCTTCTATTATTACTCTTCCAAACGGTTCATTATTGGAATAACTAATAAACAAATCTAAAGATTTCATAACATTAGGTATATCTTTTCTTGCCCCTAAAAATTCTACCTTATCTCCTAAATCCAATTCCATTACTAGCCTTTTTAACTCATCTAAATAACCTTTTTCTTTTGTTAAAATCTCATCGCCTACTATAACTATTTTAAATTTACGAGAAGAGTTTTTAATAATTGAGGCCGACTTAATAAGATAATGGAAACCTTTCCATCTATCTATTCTTCCTACCATACCAATTAAAAATGTATCTTTTGAAATTGATAACTCTGATTTTAAGTCACCTTCAATATCCTGTATATTATACAGCTTCAAATCGACTCCGTTATATATTAAATTAACTTTCTTATGTCTAGTATCCTTTGAAAACTGATTACTTACTGCATTAGAAATAGTTATGATTTTATCAGATAACCTAGGCAAAATACTTTTAAACAAAATACTCTCATGTATATCACGAACATGCCAAACAGTTTTTTTCCTAGCCAGTTTGCCTCCTATTAATCCATATATAGCCCCTCTATAAGAATTTGTATGAATAATATCAATATGCTCCTGCTTACAAAATCTACGGATATCTCGGATATCTTTTATGAAACCTTTAAAATTTTTAATACTATCTAATTCCATATTAACTACCCTAACTGAAGGTAGGTTTTCCACCATTTTCTGCAACTCAGAGTTAGGAGGTGTTAACAAATATGGTTGCACCACATTATAATCTAATTCTTTAAGAAGATAGTATAAACTATATTCAGCTCCTCCCATAGCTCTAGCATGATCAACAAAAGCAATTTTAATTTTATTCAAATTTATCAACTCTTTTTCTTTGATAATATATGTAATCTTTAATTACTAAAATAATAAAAGATGAATCATTAATTATATACCTTTTAAACATCCTCTTAGGCTCTTGAAATAATCTATATACCCATTCCAGGCCATATTTTTGATAAAACATAGGCGCGCGTTTCACATTACCAGCCATAAAATCTATAGTAGCCCCAACACCTATATTAATATTTGTATTCAATACATCCTTATATTTTGAAATCCAAAATTCTTGTTTTGGTGCACCTAACGCTACTAATAAGACATTTGCACCACTATTATTTATTTTTTTTATAATTTGTATAGATTTTTCTTCGTCATTTATTTCTTCTTTTTTAGGGCTATAAGAGCCAACTATTTCTACATTGGGATACAGGTTTCTCATCTTTTCCATCGCTAGCTCACCAACACCCTCTGCTGCACCTAAAAGAAACATCTTAAAATTATTTTCTCTAGACGTCTCACACATTTTATAGGCTAAATCTACACCAGTTACCCTTTCCGGCAATTTTTTTTTAAGAATTTTTGAATACCAAACAATAGGCATTCCATCTGCAATTACAATTTCCGCATTTTTCAGTATCTCTGCAAATTTATAATCTTTACTAGCTATGACTATATGATCAACATTAGCAGTATGTAAATGAATCTTTTTATTATCCCTTACAACTTCACCTAAATGGCGGGTTAAATCCTTCAGACTAACCTTCGCAAAATCCACATTAAACATTTTTTCCGTTTTCATTAATTACTCTCCTGAATAATTTCTATTATATTATTTGCATGTTGCATCCAGCTGAATTTTTTAGAATGTTCTATTCCTCTCTGAGATAATCTTTTTTGAAGATTATCATTACTGACTATCCTAAAAATCACCTCTGATATATTTTGAATGTCATTAGGATTAAAATATTCACATGCGTCTCCACCAACTTCTGGTAATGATGCTTGATTTGATGTAGCAACAGGTACCCCCACAGACATAGCTTCTAGTAAAGGTAAGCCGAAACCCTCGTATAAGGATGGAAATACAAAAACCTTTGCTCCTTTTAAAAGAAATGGCAAATGTTCCTCTTCTACATAACCCGTAAAGATAACTTTTTCTGCTATTTCTTCTGGAATAATAAAATCACTATTCCATCCTTTCCTACCAACTATAACTAACTTGCCTTTGTAATTAAATTCATGTACCAATTTCTCAAATGCATAAAATAATGATTGTAAATTCTTCCTCGGCTCCAATGTTCCAATTGCAATTATATAGTCCTTCTCTATACTATATTCCCCCAAAATCCGGTCTTCTTTCTCAAGGTTTAAATTTTTTTGAAATGAAGGGGATACGCCAAGATAATTAACAAAAATTTTATCTGATGGAACTTTTAAAGCCCTACAGATTTCTTGCTTAGAAAACTCAGATACAGTTATAATATTTTTTAGGTTTTTATTTTTTACAGCTTTTTCTATTAAAGGTTTATAATAAAAACGCATCCCCTTTGAGATGGTTTCTGATTTTACCCAGGCTACTGCATCATGAATTATTATCGTAAAAGGAAATTGTTGAATAGCTGGAAAACCCAATGTTGTATAATATACATGCTCTGGTTTTATAGCATTTAAAATTTTAGGCATCCAAATTTGGTCTGTAAGAATTCGATTTGTAAAAGGCGATTCATGTACCTGCACTCCTCGAAAATCTATTTCAGTCTTAAGATTCTTAATAACTTTCAAACCGCCTTTAGCGCATAATATAATAAATTCATTCTGTTCCCTTAGCGCCTCGTTACTAAGAAAGTTTTCTAAAGTTTGAATTGCAACTCTCTCGACCCCTGTGATTTTTTTTTCATTTCTAATAATTGTTAAATCAACAGCAATTTTCATATATATTCTATCCTTTACTAAATACTAGTAAGCATCATTAGGCTTAAACATGATTTTAATAGTTTTTAAGATTATTAAAAAATCGTACTTCAAACTCCTATTTTTTATATATTGCAAGTCCAACTCTACCATTTCTTTAAATCCTAAATTATTTCTTCCACTTACTTGCCAAATTCCTGTACATCCTGGTGTTACCAGTAACCTCTGCTTATCATAGTTTGTATATTCTTCTACTTCACGTAATAAAGGTGGCCTTGGTCCTACAAGACTCATATCACCCTTCAACACATTGATTAATTGCGGCAATTCATCAATGCTTGTTTTACGTATAAATTTACCTATCCTCGTAATCCTTGGATCTTCTTTAATTTTAAACATCGCACCAGAGGCCTCGTTATATTTCAATAATTCATTTAGCTTCTCTTCTGCATTCGTCACCATAGAGCGAAATTTATACATATGGAACTTATCGCCATCTTTCCCGACACGAATTTGTTTGAAAAATACAGATCCTTTCGGGTCTTCATATTTAATTAACGCTGCCACAATAAGGAAAGCAGGAGATAATAAGATTAGACCAAATATTGCCCCAATAAGATCCATGCAACGTTTAGCTACCAAATACCCTTTACGTGCATTTATTTTTTCCTTATTAATTTCTAGCTTTTCTTTTTCTCCTAACTCTTCGCTTGATATTCTTACCAAGGTCAAAACGCTTCCACCTCACTTTATACACATATATTTTCTTTTTTCACAAGTTCATTCATATAACTCATCAATTCTTCTTTTAGTTCCTCATGCTGAAGTGCCATCTCAATTGTAGTCTTAATAAACCCAAACTTCTCTCCAACATCGTAACGTGTTCCTTCAAAATCATACGCAAACACTCGTTGAATTTCATTTAATCGTTGAATCGCATCTGTTAATTGTATTTCTCCACCAGCACCTGTTTGTTGATCCTCAAGGAACATAAAAATTTCTGGTGTTAATACGTAACGACCCATAATTGCTAAATTAGATGGTGCTGTGCCCTCTGCTGGTTTTTCGACAAATTGACGAACTTGATAACGACGATTATTTTGTTCAACTGGATCAATGATACCATAACGATGTGTCTCATTTTCTGGAACCGTTTGTACACCAATAACTGACGATTGTGTACCTTCATATTGATCCATTAATTGACGTAAACACGGTGTTTCCGCTTGGACAATATCATCACCGAGTAAAACTGCGAATGGCTCATTACCAATAAATTTACGTGCACACCATACTGCATGTCCTAAACCTTTTGGTTCTTTTTGCCTTATGTAATGAATATTAATCTTTGATGAAGCTTGTACTTTTTCAAGTACTTCATGCTTTCCTTTTTCAAGTAAGTTTTGTTCTAACTCAAATGAGTGATCAAAATGATCTTCAATTGCACGCTTTCCTTTTCCAGTAACAATAATAATATCTTCAATTCCTGATTCTATCGCTTCTTCTACTATGTATTGAATTGTCGGTTTATCGACGATTGGTAACATTTCTTTCGGCATTGCTTTCGTTGCTGGTAAAAACCTTGTCCCAAGCCCAGCAGCGGGTATAATCGCTTTTCTTACTTTTTTCAAATCCAGTCCCCCAAAAACATTATTTTATCTATATGTAGCAATAACAAAAAACCCTACCTATAGAGTCATATTTATAACTCCATAGGTAGAGTTTCTAAGTATAAATAAACTATGGGCATCTAACCCATCCTCACGTCACACTCCCGACGACAAGCATCTAAGGTAGGTTGAAATATAATTTCTACCCACAGCACGACCGAGTGCCCCCTTTGATAACGGTTAGGAGACATCACCAATTCCTTATTTAGAAAATACCGAACAATTTTTTACGACGAATTTGTTCTGGATCTTCTTTATAAATTGCTTTTCCGCTAATTAATAAATACGGATTTTCTTTTAAGTCGCTCATAACGTTCATTCCGAACTCTTTTTCGATTAACTCGTAGCTTTCTCCTAAATGAAACCCTCTTGATGTCGTGTTATGTGCATCTGATGCGATCATATGTGTTAAATTATGTTCAACAAGTTGTAATGAAAATTTTTTGATTTTTTTACCGAATTTTCCAAGTAAGCTACCTGCTGTCACTTGTGTTAATGCACCTTTATTTACAAGGTTATATAACTTATCTGGTCGCTCAATTAGCTCGGAATTACGCTCTGGGTGAACGATAATTGGAATCATTCCTTTAACACGTAGTTCATATAATAGTTGTTCTGCATAGCGAGGTACATGATTAGATGGAAACTCAATTAATATGTATTTATTTGTTTCGTTTAAAGTAACAATTTTGCCAGCTTCATAGTCTTCTAATAAATCACCATATAACCTGACCTCTTGACCTGGTAAAATTTTCAACTTAATATCATGTTGTTGTAATTCATCATTTAATTGTTTTACTTGATGAATCATAGAAGTACGCTCATTTACATATTTTCCGTTTTGATGATGTGGTGTAGCAACGATTGTATGAATTCCTTCTTGAACAGCTTTTTGTGCCATCGCTAAACTATCTGTTACTGTTTGCGCACCATCATCGATGCCAGGTAAAATGTGACAATGCAAATCAATCATTCTTCTCACCCTTCCTCTCGTATAAAAATCTTTTTTCCTTTGAATATGAGATATATCTCATATTCAAAGGAAAAAAGGAGATATGTTCTCGCCATATCTCACTTTTTAATTAGTTCGCACCGTAGTAATAATATAAGCCATGTTCTCTTTCACGATCGTTCAGAACAACGCCTAACAATTTACCTTTTGCGGATTCTAATAATCCTTTTGCTTTTACCGCTGTTTCTTTTTCTGTCGATTCACTACGAACGACAAGAATAGAAGCATCACATACATTCGCCATAATTTGTGCGTCTGTTACAGCTAAAATTGGCGGTAAATCAAAGATGACTAAATCGTACATACTATATGCTTGCCCAAGAAGTTCTTTCATCGATTTCGAACCTAACAATTCCGCCGGATTTGGTGGGATTGGACCACACGCTAAAAAGTGTAAATTATCAACTAATGTCGTTTGTACACACTTCTCTAACCGTTCACTATGTGTTAATACGTTCGTGAGTCCAAAAATATTATCAACTTGGAACATTTGATGCATCGCTGGTTTACGCATATCTGCATCAATTAATAATACTTTCTTTCCTTGTTGAGCGAAAACAACTGCCATATTCGCTGTCGTTGTCGTTTTCCCTTCACTCGGGTTCGCAGATGTTACCATTAGCGAATGTAAGTTTGTATCAACAGACGCAAATTCAATATTCGTTCGAATATTACGATATTGTTCTGAAATTGGTGATTTCGGTTGTTGATGAGCAACTAGTTGACGACGTTGACGATGATTTTTTTTCTTTTTAAATAAACTATTAAGAACCAATTGTCTGTCCCCTCACTTTTCTTGATGATGGAGCATGTGATTTCACGTTCATTGTTTCTTCATCCATACGAGCCACAATACCTAATACTGGTAAGCCAAGTAAGTTTTCTACATCTTCTTCTTTTTTCACTGTGTTGTCTAAGTATTCTAGTAAGAATGCAAGACCAACTGCAGCCATTAAACCAACAACGAAAGCAATTGCGACATTTAGCATCGGACGTGGTTTAATTGGAGATTGATTTTCCCCAACCTCTGCTTTCGATAATACTGTTACGTTATCGACATTCATAATTTTTGCAACTTCACCTTTAAATACATCCGCAGTTGCATTCGCAATATCACGAGCTACTTTTGGATCTTTATCCTCAGCTGTAACAGAAATGACTTGTGAATCTTTTTCATTTGCAACATTAATCTTTTCTGTTAAAGCTTGTGCAGTCATATTTAAATGTAATTTTTCATTCACTTGGTCTAAGACTACTGGACTTTTAATAATGACCTTATATGTATTCGTTAATTGAATATTTGTTTGAATTTCACCAGCTTGAATCATTGCACCCTCTTGCTTTTTCTGGTTAACAAGAATTTGCGTTGAAGATTGGTAGATTGGTGTCATGAAGAAGAAGCTAATGATAACACTTACAATAGCTGCACCAAAGGCGATTACGAGGATCATTGCTAAACGTTTTTTTAAGATATGAAATAACTCTTTTAGACTAATTGTTTCTTCCATAAGTTCCTCCAACTTTCTAAAATTTACACATAGGAAAAATTATAACATATAAATCTTACATTTTTCATTTTTAATAATTCAGTTCTATATTCGTTCACAAGAAACAAGTTTAATCTTACAAAATAATCTTAAATATGACAACACATTCCAATCATTTTCCAAAATTTTTTATTTTATCATGTTTTTCATGCTGTGTAACTTGATAAAGAATTTTCAGAAAACAATAAAAAGCCAACAAAAATTTTGTTGGCTTTTTATATTTTAGTAATAACCATACTGCTCTTTTTCTTCCTTTTTATCGTTTAAAACGACACCGAGTATTTTGCCAGATGCTTTATCTAATATTTGTTTCGCTTTTACGATCTCATCTTTTTCTGTCTTTTCACTGCGTACAACGAGTACGATTCCATCACATTTGTTCGCAAGTATTTGTGCATCGGTTACCGCAAGGACAGGTGGGGTATCGATTAAAATAATATCGAACATGTTATATGCTTCGAGCAGCGCCTCATCCATCATTCGACTACCTAATAGTTCAGCTGGGTTTGGCGGTATAGGGCCTGATGCCATTACATATACGTTCTCTATATCTGTTTTTTGGATGCATTGCATTAGTTTCGCTTGTCCTAATAATAAGTTCGTTAATCCATTTGAATTATGAATCGCAAATAAGTTTTGAATTGTCGGCTTACGTAAGTCCGCCCCAATTAACAATACTTTTTTCCCTTGTTGACCGAAAACAACTGCTAGATTAGAAATAGTCGTTGTTTTCCCGTCTCCTGGATCTGCTGAAGTGACAATAATAGAACGAATATGGTTATCTACAGATGTAAATTCAATGTTCGTACGAATGTTACGGTATTGTTCTGTAATACGTGATTTAGGCTCTTTATGTGTAATTAATTGTCGTAATGGTTTTCTTTTCTTTCTTCCGAACATGTTCTAGTCTCCTTTTTCAAAATGCGACCTTTTCCCTTTTTCTCTTTTATGCTCGATATGCTACGCCTATTTTTCATTTACTTCTACCGTTAAATTTCCCCATTACTTTCCTCTACAGTTCATCATAACGAATCATAATAACCTTTGTCCTATCTTATAACCTCCATAATGTGACAACGGCATCTCTATCTTTATCGCGCTATCATTCATCTTGATTCCAAGATATTTATAGCGTCATTATATACAAACTCCCATTCATTTACAATTAAAATTCTGATTACTCTGCATTTTAATGTTTCAAACAAAAAATATAGTAATTAAAAAAATCCTTCTGCATATTACAGAAGGATTTTTTTAATTACTATCTATTCTTTCTTATCACCAATTGCAAATGTAATTTCAGCTTCACACGCAACTTCACCATCTACTGTTGCGATTGCTTTTCCTTTTCCGATTGGTCCACGTACGCGCGTCATTTCTACTTCTAAACGAAGTTGATCACCTGGGCGTACTTGTTTTTTGAAGCGGCAGTTGTCGATACCTGCGAAGAAAGCAAGTCTCCCGCGGTTTTCTTCTTTCTTTAATACAGCAACTGCACCAACTTGCGCTAATGCTTCTACAATAAGTACACCAGGCATAACTGCATAATCTGGGAAGTGCCCATTAAAGAACTCCTCGTTTGCAGATACATTTTTAATTCCAACCGCTCTTTTTCCCTCATCCACTTCTAATATTTTATCAACAAGTAAAAATGGATAGCGGTGAGGAATGATTTCTTTAATTTGTTCTATATTTAGCATGTAACAATCGCCCCTTTTGTAATATTGGTCTTACCACTTGGACATATTGTTATTATCCCATTTTGTTTATTATTTGTCATTATAAAGTAACACTTTGCTCTCTATTATAAAAAAATGCACACACTCTATTCCATTAAAATAGTTGCACTTCCCGGCAACTGACACGGAGGTAGAAAAGAGTGTATGCCCAAATTAGGGAAAGGCAATATGTATTTGAACATTTTTTGCCTTAATGTCGTATTCCGAATCATTATATTACATACGTTTTCAAATAAGAAAACATTAAATTTAACTGTATATACGGATATATCACCTTATTTCTTTATTTTCCTCTATTTTTCTTCCGTTTTCGTAAAAAATTAGAATTAAAAAAATCAAAAAAAAGAACTAAGGTTTTCCCTTAGCTCTTTCTCACTTTATTTCAATGCACGACGTGGTAATTTATCGATATTCTCTAACATAATACCTGTACCAATAGCAACACATTGCATTGGGTTTTCAGCGATTAATACTGGTACCTTTAATTCTTCTGCTAGAAGCATGTCGATACCGTGTAATAAAGCTCCACCGCCTGTTAGAATAACACCGCGGTCGATAATGTCCGCAGATAGTTCTGGTGGTGTGCGCTCTAGTACGCCTTTTGCAGCTTGTACAATGATAGCTGCGTCTTCTTTTAGTGCTTCTGTAATCTCTTCAGAGCATACTGTAATTGTACGTGGTAAACCTGTTACCATGTCACGTCCGCGAATTTCAAGCTCTTCACTACGTGCACCTGGGAATACTGTACCAACTTTAATTTTAATATTTTCTGAAGTACGTTCTCCAATTAATAGCTTATACTTACGTTTAACGTAGTTTAAGATTTC
Organism: Bacillus sp. RC252; assembly: GCF_044909215.1. NCBI lineage: Bacteria > Bacillati > Bacillota > Bacilli > Caryophanales > Bacillaceae > Bacillus > Bacillus sp. RC252. The sequence goes on from NZ_JBIYDV010000001.1 coordinate 358,007, forward strand.
CATATCAAACTTATCGCCAGCCATTTTGATAGAGGAAGAGGTAACAATATCACCCATAGAAAGTACGGCAATATCTGTTGTACCTCCACCAATATCAACAACCATGTTTCCGCTTGGCTGGAAGATTTCCATACCAGCACCAACTGCGGCTACTTTTGGTTCTTCTTCTAAAAATACTGTTTTACCACCTGAACGTTCAGCAGCCTCACGAATTGCTTTTTGTTCTACAGATGTGATATTTGTTGGACAGCAAATTAAAATACGAGGTTTTGAAAAGAAGCTCTTCACGTCCAATTTGTTAATGAAATACTTTAACATTGCTTCTGTAATTTCGAAATCTGCGATTACACCATCTTTAAGTGGACGAATTGCCACAATATTACCAGGTGTACGTCCCACCATACTTCTTGCTTCTTCACCTACTGCTAATACTTTTCCACTATTACGATCAATTGCCACAACAGATGGCTCATTTAATACAATACCCTTACCTTTAACATGAATTAATACGTTAGCCGTACCTAGGTCAATTCCGATATCTCGCGCAAACATTCCCGTCATTTCCTCCTCGATATTCAAAATCAGGTTACACCCGAATTCTTTTACACCTAATTTCTGATTTTATCATAAATTTAACAGAAACGTAATATTCGCAAAAAGAATTCTTCTGAAAAATATTACCGAATTCACAAGGAATGTTTGCTATTTTAGATTTATTGGCGCACAGGGTTTTCTGTATCTTCTTTTCGGTACTTTTGCTTTGTTGCTTCTCCACCTCTTAGATGACGAATAGACTTATGATAATCAAGAATTTCTTTCACTTCATTTGCGAGCTCTGGATTAATTTCTGGCAAACGTTCTGTTAAATCTTTATGGACTGTACTCTTTGATACCCCAAACTCCTTTGCGATTACACGCACTGTCTTTCTTGTCTCCACGATATACTTGCCAATCTTGATAGTTCTCTCTTTGATGTAATCGTGCACACCACTCGCCTCCCTAAATTGGATGTGAGAAGTGTGAAATGAGACTCGCTGCATACGACTATGAAGTAAATGTGAGTGCTGTTTGTAAGCGTTAAACATTCTTGGATTTATAATGAAATGATTCACGATTTCTCACCTCAAACACTCTCTTTGCATTGGTTTATACCATTGTATTGCCCGCACTACTGATATATGCTACATGTTCACTATTTTTGCGGACTAAGTTAAGAAAAATTACGTTTTTTTGTGAGAAATACGTTAACGATGACAATTATGGCGAAAAAAAGTGACACCTCTTTATACAAGGTGTCACTCTTCTCTTTCATATTCTTCTTCTAACAACTGATGGTGGGGGACTTCTTTCTTACCGGCAATATAATAATATAAAGCGAATAAAACAAACAATAAAATGATAGCAATCGACAGAACAGATAAAAATGACACAGTATCCCCTCCCTTTTGTAATATATATTCGAGAATCTCGTCATTTTTCCTTGTTATTGCAACTTTTTTCTCGAAATTGATTATTTTTATATAAAAATAAAAAAATCAGCTCTCCTAATGAGAACTGATTTTTTCACTTTATTATTCTTGTGAAGAAGAACCGTTAGATGATTCTGTAGAACCATTCGTTGATTTTTCTTCTTTTTGAGATTTCTCATCTTGTTTACCGTTCGTCTCTTTATCACTAGTCGAGCCGCTTGTTGATTTCTCTTCTTTTTGAGACTTATCTTCTGTTTTACTTTCTGGTTTCGTGCTTGTTGACTTTTCTTCTTTTTGAGATTTGTCATCAGCTTTTTTACCAGAAGCATTTGTCGCCTTTACAGCACCTGCATCAGCTTTAATTTCTGCTACTGATTTATTTAAATAACGCTCAGGGTTCACAGCCACATTGTCTTTACGTACTTCAAAGTGAACGTAAGAACCTGCATCTTTATTCATTGCATTTAGACCTGATTTTCCTAACACTTCACCTTGCGCGACTCTTGCACCTTTTTCTACTTTCACACTGCCTAAGCTTTGATAAGATGCTGCTACACCATTTCCACTATCTACTGTTACAACATAACCAAGAAGTGAATCTTTTTCAGCTTTCGTTACTGTACCACTTAAAGCAGCTGTAACATCGAATTCTTTTCCGTTTTTCGCAGCAATGTCAATTCCTTTATTCGGGGAATATGTGTTGTTATAAAAGACAAGTGCTTTTTCTTGTTCCGCCTCTGATGCTGCATCTTCATAGAATTTCTTCTGTACTACTACTTCTGCATTTGCTGCAGTTGGCATTTTCACTACTTCTGAAGATTTTGTTACTGGTACTGCCGGATCTTCCGTTTGTGTATACGGTGTTGCTTGATCTTGGTTCGGAGCTTTCTTTGGATTAGCTCCCTGGAACCATAGCGCAACCATTAAGATTATCGCTGCACAAGCAATGTATAGTGCCGGAAACACCCATCTTTTTTGAAATAAATGTACTACTTTTTGCGACTTTTTACTATTTCTTCCTCGCATTCCATCATCACCTCAGCAATCATTTTGAACAATATTCACTCATCCTATACAACCTATAACTAATTACTTTTCGACAAATTCTGTAAAAATATGTATAGGAATTGCAAAATTTCCGAGGAAATGATAGAAAAAGGAAAAAACTGAGCGTTTCAGCTCAGTTTTTTAGTCTAGTTGTTTCTTTTTATAAACGATAATACAAAGAATAATAGAAAGTACGCACCAAATTATTATATTTATTAAATCACCACTAACAGTTGATAATCCCTTTCCGTTCATTAGCTTCGGCATTGCATCCGCAAGGTGTTTCGTTGGAAGAAAATCAATCATTTTTTTTACAAAATCATTTTTTAAAAAAACTCCTAATATTGGAGCTAGAAGGAAAATAAATAAGATTGGCATACCTACTACTGATGTTGATGCTGTTGTTTTAGCTATTAATCCAATCGCCGTACCTAACATAAGAAAGAAAAATATACTAATAAGTAAAAATAGCACTATTAATGGAATATTCCCCTTTACTACACCTAAAATTGCGAAGTTACTAAAACAAATTGCAAATGTAATAAGACCTGTTAATGCGCTTTTTCCTAGTAACACTTCTAACGATGATGCTGGTGATAACATCAGCACACGTAGCGTATGCTTTTCTTTTTCTTCTGCAATTAAAGCCGCTTGAACAAAGCTTCCTACCATTGTTAAAGCCATTAAAGTTACCATATTAGATATTTCATCTTTCGGCCCATCCATCTGTCCATAAACAAAAGCAAATATAATTGGAAGTATTGCCATTACAAGTACAGATGCATTTGCTTTAATATCCTGTACCTCTTTCCAAAAAATCGCTGAAAATCTTCTCATCGAAAACGTCATTATAATCCCCTCCCAGTAACTTCAATAAAGATATCGCCTAACGTTGGTTCGTGTGAATGAATAGATAGCAATTCGCCTTTTTTCATCCATTCTGAAATGCGTTTTGCTCCTAATTCATCTTTTTGTACCGTTTCTTTTTGCTTATCTTTTAACACAACTTGTATTTGGTCTTTCGCATATTGCAAGCGAAGGTTTTCTGGTGTATCAAGAGCTACAATTTCTCCGCCGCACAGAAAGGCAATACGGTTACAAAGCGTTTCTGCTTCGTCCATATTGTGAGTCGTTAAGAAAATCGTCGTTCCCTCTTTATTTAAGTCTTTTAAGATTTTATGAATGTTTTGTACGTTTACTGGATCAAGTGCAGATGTTGGTTCATCTAAGAAGAGGATATCTGGTTTGTGAAGGATCGCTCTCGCTAGCGTGACACGCTGCTTCATTCCTTTTGATAATTTTTTCACTTGTGTTTTTTTATCATCCAATAAGTTCACTTGTGCTAACACTTCATCAATTCGTTCTTTTTTGCAATCGTATAAGTCACAAAATAATAGTAAGTTATCATAAATGCTAAGTCTTTCGTATAAGCCGCTATTGTCTGTTAAAATGCCGATTCGTTTGTAATCGATGCTGCTTGGTCCTGTAATGTCTTTCCCCAACACTCTTACCGTTCCAATACTATGAAGCAATTGGGATGTTAATATTTTTACGGTTGTCGTTTTCCCAGATCCACTCGGTCCGAGGAATCCAAAGATTTCTCCTTGCTTTACCTCAATATTTACATTTCGAAGGGCCGTTTTTCCATCGAAACTTTTCATTACATCTTTCATTTCAATTGCCAATGTCATTTCGTCATCCCCTTTGTTTTTCTTTTATAGATGAAATTTGCTTTCGCAAGTTTCGATTTGATTGTTTCGCTTTTCTTGACTCAATCATATGAAAAACAAAGGGTTTACGCAGTAAAATACCAGTAAAAGGAGTATTTTTACTGTTGAATGAATCGTATTTTGAGCTTATCGGAGCATTTTTTATATCCCAATTACACCTTTTAGCTCATCCATTCTTCCTTTTGAAAGTGGGATTGAACTTTTTCTTTCGTCATCCAAAATTAAGCTAAAACTATTCCGAGTCCACGTAATAACTTCTCGTACTCTTTGTAAATTAACGAGGTACGAGCGATGACATCTAAAAAATCCGAATCCTGTTAATCTTGTTTCTAATTCACTTAATGTTAATGCACATACGAAATCTCCTTCGCGCACATGAATATGCGTCACTCCGTTTTGCGTTTCAATGAAATGGATCTCCATCGGATCCAGTAAAATGATTTTATCATTCACTTTCGCTGGAATTCTTTCTAACTTCATTTGCGGAATCATTTGAACTACTTTTTCTTCATCTACTTCTTCAGCTTCTTCTTGCTCTATTTCTACTTTTTTTACACCATCGTTATTTAATATGTATACATCTTCTGTTAACGAAAGAGCGTCTGACAAGAAAGAAGACGTAATAAAAATCGCCTTTCCTTGCTCTTTCATTTTCATAATCGCTTTTCGAATAATAATCGTACTCTCTGTATCTACATTTTGCTCTGGCTCTTCTAAAATAACTAAATCCGGATTATGAATCATAACTCGCCCAAGATGAAGACGGCGTTTCTCTGAAAATGACAATTTTTCTATTTTAACGTTCAACTTGTCTAGGAGACCGACATATTGTACTACTTCTTCCATACTCATGTTGGATTCATAAAGCCCTAATATAAACTTGAAGTACTCCTTCACCTTCAAACGATCGTATGCTTCATCTTTCAAAAAACAAAAACCAATGCGGGAATAATTCTTCTTTCCAATCGCTGTGCCTTCAAATAGTACATTCCCAGTTGAAGCTTCTTCTTCACCGATAATGATGCGGTGCAACACTTTAGCTGTATGGTTATTACACTGCAAAACAACACATTGTCCCTTCTCAACCTCTAGCTCAATTGCCGGTAACTGGTTCGTCTTCCCTAACTGTTTCAACTCCAGTAGCGCCATTCCGTCTCCTCCAAATGTTTTTATCCTATTATACCAAACAATTAATGGAAAATTATGATATTTTAAACAAAAAAGAAGTAGGTATCAGGAAACCCCTGACACCTACTTCTTCACCATCAACTTTCCTTCATAATCATTCATCGTCTTTATTTCAATGCCTTTATAGTAATGAGCGACTATCTCTGTATATTTCTTACCTTCCGCTGCCATACCATTCGCGCCGTACTGGCTCATACCGACGCCGTGACCGAACCCTTTCGTTGTAACGGTGATGTTATCTCCTTCTTGTTTCCACGTAAAGTCTGAGGAGCGTAAGTCTAATTTTTCACGAACTTGTTTTCCTGTTAATGTTTTTCCTTGAAACTCTACATCCTTTACTCGCTTTCCTTCCGTAAGGTCTTTAATATTACCAACCTTTCCGTTTGCTAGTACTTTCACACCGAGACGTTTTTGAAAATCAGCTACTGTGAATTTTTGCTCACTCGTAAATTTTGGAGAGGCTTGATCCCACGGACTATCTACACTCTTTAAGTACGGATAATCATTTCCCCAATAATCAGCTGCATTTTCTGTTCGTCCGTTACTCGTTGAGAAGAAGGATGCTGAAATTGGTTTTCCATCATACGTTAAAACTTGTCCTGCGGTTTTCGAAACGGCTTCCTCAATTTTCTTTAAATTATTTTCGTAGTTATTACCCCATTGTTTCTTCAATTCCTCTTTGCTTTTGTACACTTGATCTTTCACCGTATCTGTCACGTCCGCATTGTTTTTCTTACCTCCGCTTAGCATACGCTGCACTACAAATGTTCTTGCTGCTAATGCCTGCGCCTTTAGCGCCTCTATTTCAAAGCTGGCATTCATCTCAGAAGCTACTACACCGGCCACATACTCCTCCATAGGCAATGTCTCTACCTTCTTCTGCTGATCACGATATACAGCAACTTGAACCGCTGTATCCACTTTCCCTGGAGCTGGTATACTTTCTATCGCTGGAGGAGTTTTAGAAGCTGCTTCTTCCCCTACTTTTGCTTTCGCAAACGGAATAACAAGAGAAGCAGGTACAATGATAACGAGCGCTATTAAGAGCGCTACTGTAATGAAAAGTGGCTTTGAAAATTTCATCCTATTCCCCCAATATAAAGTTGGATTCCTTTCATTCTTATGGAAATACGGGATCTTTTAGAACATACTTGGGGGTATCGTTATAAAGTGAAACTATAATCAGTGGGGTTTTACTGACCGCAAATAGTGGAATAAAACAAAATTTTCTAAATATTTTTACTGAGACGTGCATAAGTATAGAATTTATTGACTATAACAGTAATAACCCAAAAAAAAAAAGCCCCTATGTCAAAAGACATAGAGACTACTTCAATTAAGCGTGAAGATCAGAAACTTCTTGTTCTTTCACTTCTTCTACTTTTTCGTTTACACGTTCAATAGTTGCACCTAATGCAGCTAATTTCTTATGGAAGTCTACATAACCGCGGTCAAGATGTTTTAACTCTGTTACACGAGTATAACCTTCTGATACTAAACCAGCTAAGATTAATGCTGCTGCTGCACGTAAATCAGTTGCGCCAACTTCAGCTCCTTGCAAGCTACTTGGACCGTTCATAATTACAGAACGACCTTCGATTTTAATATCAGCATTCATACGACGGAATTCTTCAACGTGCATAAAGCGGTTTTCGAATACCGTTTCTGTAATCATACTTGTTCCATCAGCATGTAGTAATAATGCCATCATTTGTGATTGCATGTCTGTTGGGAAACCTGGATGAGGCATAGTTTTAATATCAACCGCTTTTAACTTATCTGGGCCGATAACACGTACACCTTCATTTTCCTCAATAATTTTAACACCCATTTCTTCCATTTTCGCTGTAATTGAGCGTAAATGTTCAGGCACAGCATTTTCAATTAAGATGTCTCCACCTGTAATTGCCGCTGCAACCATGAATGTTCCTGCTTCAATACGGTCAGGAATAATAGGGTGGTTCGCACCATATAATTTTTCAACGCCTTCAATACGAATCGTTCCAGTTCCAGCTCCGCGTACTTTCGCTCCCATTGCATTTAAGAAGTTAGCTAAGTCAACGATTTCTGGCTCTTTCGCTGCGTTTTCAAGGACTGTTGTCCCTTTTGCTAATGTAGCTGCAGACATAATGTTTTCTGTCGCGCCTACGCTTGGGAAGTCTAAATAAATTTTAGCTCCTTTTAGTTCGCCCTCTACGTGTGCCTCAACAAATCCGTTACCAACTTTTACTTTCGCTCCCATTGCTTCGAAGCCTTTTAAATGTTGGTCAATTGGACGTGAACCAATTGCACATCCACCAGGAAGTGCAATACGAGCACGACCGTTACGTGCTAATAATGGTCCCATTACTTGAACAGATGCACGCATCTTACGTACATACTCAAATGGTGCTTCAATGTTTAATTCTTTAGAAGAATCGATTGTTACTTGGTTATTTTCAAATACGACTTCAGCATTTAAATGACGTAATACCTCGTTAATTGTGTATACATCAGATAATACTGGTACTTCAGATAGTACATTCTTTCCGTCACTCGCTAATAGGGCTGCAGCGATTATAGGTAATACAGCATTTTTTGCGCCCTCAACACGCACTGTGCCGCTTAACCGCTTTCCGCCACGGACGATGATCTTTTCCAAATTATTCCCCTCCGTGTCCTTTTTTCAGTATCTATTCACTCAATACTCAGAAGTTATGATCGGTGTGCCAACCACAATTGTATCTTTGTTGTTTGTAGAACGTATTGCTATTTGCACATTTATTTTCTCTCTATTTGTTGAAAGAGCGTCATTCCACTTTTTATTATATGCGGAGACTGATACAAATGCTCTTTCTTCTATCTGTTCGATCGCTCTTGCTGAAAGATCTTTCAAAACCTGATTGGTTTTATTTTGCAAAACACCTTCAATCTTATCATTCAGTACACCTTGAACACAAGTGTAAATTATAGGTTTTTCACTAAAAATTTTATCTATGTTCTGAACGTACTTCGGGTCCCATTTCGCCCCGCTCACTTCAAAAATAATAAAAGTGTTTTCTTTAGTATTTTCCTTACTCCAAGTTACTACTATTCGTTCTTCATGTGAAGAAGATTTTTTATAGGATGTAGCCTTATATCCATCTGGAGATTGTTCTAATTCCCAACCTTCGATGTTTGCCTCTTCCTTCACATCGTTTAACAATTTTTGAAACGTATGTATATTAGAAATTGTTTTCGTTTCTCGCGCTAACCATGACCACCGCTCTACTTTTGCATCGTTCTTCTCTAAAGCTGCAATCATGCTCTCCATTTTCTGTTCATCGCTTATAGGTTTCATCTCTTTATATCCAACCAAAAATAAAACAACACTTACGATAACGATAAGAATGGCTTTAAACTTCAATTTCATCCCCTCCTATCCCCATTGTTAACGGAGATACGAGGTTCTATACACTTACTTTACTAAATACGTTAAACTCTTTGAATAGCCTAAATAATCAAGGAAAAAGTTACTTACAGATGTCCCAATTGCAATTGTAATTAGGATAAGTAATACTCTCGTCTGCATCACTTTTCCAGACTTCATTAAGCGCTCAATGTGAATACCTTGTAAGGCCCACCACGTAATGGTAATAAACAATAAATGCGAAACAATGGCAATCAGTGCTTGTTGCCCTAAAAGATGTGCCAAAAAATCGACCCCTTTTTTGCTTGGCTACTACTTACGCAAAATGTAAAAAACGATACCATAAATAAGTAGGAGCCACACTTTTTCAAACGCAAATAAGCATCTTACATCGTAATTTCCTCTCGGAAAACATATACCTATAGACGTTTTCATTTGTTGTTACTCCAAAATAAAAAGCGTAGAGTACGGACTCTACACCTTTTATTTCCACTATTGTACCACGTTCCCCAAGAAGAAGAAATCCTTCATTAATGGAAAATGTTCATAAAAGAAATTGTAACCAATCATCGGCATAATCCCTAGTATTACAATTGAAATTGCGCAAAGACTCATGACAATCTTTATATTTAACGGTAATCGGAGCTTTTCTTCTGTCTCTCCCTTGCGGAAAAACATTTGCTGTAATATTTGGAAATAATATATGAATGAAATAACCGTCGTCCCCATCATAATAGAAGCTAATACGTAATGAGCAGGTTCAACATGAAGTGCCCCTAAAAAAATGTTAATTTTCCCGATGAAACCTGCTGTCCCCGGTATTCCAGCTAACGATAAAATAAAGACCGTCATCACTATAGCTGTAAAGGGGGATCGCTTATATAACCCTGTAAAAATCGTCATGTTTTCCTTATCATTTTGTAAGATTAATCCGTGGATGATTGCAAATGCTCCTATATTCATAAGCATATATGCAAGCATATAAAACCACATACTATCCATCGTAAACTGTGATAGCGCTACAAGAGGGACTAGCAAATACCCAGCATGCGCGATACCTGAATAGGCAAATAGACGTTTTACGTTGTATTGCTTTAATGCTACTACGTTCCCAACAATCATCGTAATACTAGCTAGTACCGCAATGTATATACTCATACGCCCGTACAAAGATTGTGCGTCTCCTTGGATTGCCACACCTGCAAACACCATAAGAAACAAACGCGTAATGAGTAGAAAACCAGCAATTTTAGAAATCGTTCCGAGAAAAGCAGTGACAGGTGTAGCGGCTCCCTCATACACATCTGGTGCCCACATATGAAATGGCACTGTTGCAATTTTGAATGAGAGTCCAACGAGCAAAAGTAGAAATGCGAGAGCTAACAATAACTGAATGCCCCCAGCCAATCCTTGCGTAAATACCTTTTGCATTTCCACTATGTTGGTCGACCCTGTAATACCGTATAAATAACTCATTCCAAAGAGTGTAATTGCTGTTCCAATTCCTCCGTTAATGACATATTTCATTGCAGCCTCATTCGATGCGCGGTTTCTTTTTCGGATTCCTACTAAAATATAGGAAGAAAGCGAAAGCAACTCTAAACCAACGAACAATGTGATGAAATCAACGCTAGACGCCATGAACATCGCTCCAAGAAGCGCCATTAAAAACAAATAATAATATTCCCCTTTATCTTGAATAGGCTCCTTCTTGTCATCGCTTATTGCCATACATAAAACGAGAGCTGCTCCGCCTAATAACAACGTTTTAAATCCTTTTGAAAATCCATCTAGTACAAACGATCCATTTAAAATATCTCCTGCCGGTTCGCTATATAGCGTCATTAATGACACTATCGCTAACAAGGCAGCGGCAATTGCACCAATCGCAACGTACCTATGGTTCAGCTTAAAAAACAAATCACATATGGAAAGAAGGATGGCTGCCCCGAGAATAATGAATTCTGGTACCATGAGATGCCATGATAAGCTAAGTAACGTGTTCATATCCATCCTACTTCACCCCCAATGTTTTCAATGTAGTTTGAAGTGGATCCCCTAGTAGTTCTGGCATTACCCCAATTGCAATAATACAAACGATAAGCACTATAACAGGAACGTACTCCCATCCGTGTATATCAATTTTCGCTTCCCATTCTTTCTTACCAAATATCACTTGAAGTGTCGCTCTTAATACGTATACAGCGGTTAAAATAATTCCAATTACACCGACGGCGGCGATAACAGGTTTCCCTTGGAATAAACCGAGAAAGGCAAGGAATTCGCTAATAAATCCGGACATCCCTGGCATTCCAAGCGATGCCATACCGCCCGCTAGGAAGAAACCGCTAAGCACCGGAACACTTTTTGCAAGTCCACCAAGTGCTGTAATATCCGAAGTCCCGAAACGCTCTTCAATAATGCCAAGCAAGAAGAAGAGTAAGGCCGCAATTAAACCGTGAGACACAACTTGGAACAATGCCCCTTGTGTACCTGGTGCATTTAACGCCGCAAGCCCCATTAATACAATGCCCATATGCGAAATACTAGAGTAAGCAAGTACCTTTCTAAAGTCCGTTTGGATGAGTGCTAGAAAGGCTCCATACAATAAATTAATTACCCCTAAAATCGCGATTAGCGTTGCAAAATCACGAAAATATTCTGGGAATAATCCTTTCCCGAAGCGAACAATACCGTACGCGCCAATCTTCAGCAAAACCCCCGCGTGAAGCATAACTACAGCAGGATGCGCTTCTATGTGTACATTGACCATCCAGCGATGCAAAGGGAAAACAGGGAGTTTAATCGCAAAAGCAATCATTATGGCAAGAAACAAGCCGAACTGTACGCTACTTGAGACGGCCATTCCTCCCCCAGCACCTACACTCGTTAATATTTCTTTAAGCTCCGCAATATTTGTTGTACCTGTTTTCGCAAATAAAACCGAGAAAACGATAAGTAAAATAGCTGATCCAATACCGTTATATATTAAATAACTATATGCAGCCTTTTCACTCGACAACTTCCCCCACTTGCCAATTAATAAAAACATTGGTGGCAACGTAATCTCAAAGAACATGAAGAACAACATTAAATTTTGAGCAGCGAAGACACCGAGCATACCTATTTCTAACATGAGTAACAGCATGTAGAATGCTTTCAAATTTCTTTTAATAGAAAATGCCGCAATAGCTGCAAGCATCGCTAGAAGGGCTGTGAGCACCATCATTACAAGCGATAAACCATCAATTCCGAGCTCGTAATAAATTGAAAACCACCTTTTGTCCACTGCTGTGAAATCCCCAAATTTAATCCATTTCACTTTTTCATCAAATATCGATAAACTCTTTCCTGAAGCGTATGTACAAGCAAGAACGATAGCAATTCCAAATGGAAGCGCCGTTCCGAATAAACCAAGCGCCTGCACTGTACGCGATTCTCGTTTCGGCGTTAATAAAAGCAAGAGAATTCCTAAAAGCGGGGAAAAAATGAAGAACGTTAATAGCAATCCATTCACCGTAAATCCCCTCCCGTATATAACAAAATAATTAGGAGAACTGCGAGCGAAACTGCTGTTACAGTTCCGTACACTTGTACATTCCCGTTTTGAAGCCGCGATCCTAGACCACTCATACCTTTAACCAATCCAGTAATTAAAACTGCGATTCCTTCTACAACGTATACTTCAAATAAGCGAAGCACATGAGCGATTCCTTTCGTAATAGGAAGCACCGTCACATTGTATAGTTCATCCACATAATATTTTCCTTTCAAAAGGTTATAAAGAGGCGTCCCTTCTCCGCCGGCCCAATCTCTAGAGATAGATTTCTTGCCGTATATGAAATATGCAAGGGCAATTCCCGCAAATGAAACGAGCGTCGCAACAACCATAATCCAAACAGGTCCATGCACTTCCTTCACCTGGAATCCTATATCTTTCGTAAGCCAATCCCCAAGAAACGTTCCGAACCACGGTGTATTTATATAACCTGCCACTACCGCAAGAACACCAAGGACAATCATCGGATACGTCATTGTGCGAGGTGATTCATGCACCTCTTCCTCCGTCTTCGTTTCCCCTGTAAAAACAAGAAAGTATAGACGGAACATATAAAATGCTGTTAGAAATGCCGCAATTACTGCTAAAACGAATAGAAAGTAATTGCCATTCATCCAAGCCGCCGCTAAAATTTCATCTTTACTAAAAAATCCGGAAAGCAGAGGAACACCACTAATTGCAAGTGTGCCTATTAAAAATAGTGCACCGGTTACTTTCATCTTTTTCTGTAAACCGCCCATTTTATTAATGTTTTGCGTATGGACTGCATGAATTACGCTTCCTGCTGCCAGGAACAATAATGCTTTAAAAAAGGCGTGTGTCGTTAAGTGAAAGATACCAGCTACATAACCCGCCGAGCCTAGCGCAAGCATCATATACCCGAGCTGACTAACTGTAGAGTAAGCAAGAACCCTCTTAATATCAGTTTGTACTAGACCAATAGAGGCCGCAAAGATTGCGGTGAAAGCCCCAACGATTGCCACAGTTTGCATCGCTACCGCACTTGCTGAAAATAGCGGGAACATCGTCGCTACTAAATATACGCCGGCTGCAACCATCGTTGCCGCGTGAATAAGCGCCGAAACAGGCGTCGGTCCTTCCATTGCATCTGGCAACCATGTATGAAGCGGGAACTGACCCGATTTCCCCATCGCACCGATAAAAATTAATATCGCCGTTATTGTAATCATAGAAGGAGACAGGTCGCCCGTATGAATCGCTTTAAAAATCGCGTCATATTCAAAACTACCTGCGTGCCAAAAAATTAATATCATCCCAATAAATAGCCCAACATCCCCAATGCGTGTCATAATAAAAGCCTTTTTCGCAGCAGCCTTCGCTTCTTCTTTAAAGAAATAAAAACCGATAAGTAAAAACGAACCAAGGCCGACTAACTCCCAAAATATATAAAGCTGTAATAAATTCGTCGATATAACTAGCCCAAGCATCGCAAAGGTAAAGAGCCCTAAATATGCATAAAAGGTTGGTAATCTGGTGTCACCTTTCATATAACCTTTTGAGTACACATGTACAAGAAAACTCACAAGTGTAACGATAAACAACATTAAAGCCCCTAATGCGGTAACTTCAAAACCAAATGATATGTCTATATCTCCTACCCTAAGCCATACCCACTTATGCTTCACTGCCTCGGATGAAAATCGTTCTATTAGTACCACTACCGCGGATATAAAGGAGAGAAAGGTAAAGAAAATACCTAGTACACTACTTCCCTCTCTAATTTTCTTCCCGAACACAATAAGTAACAAAAACGAAACAAGCGGGAAAAGCGGTATGAGCCATGCATAATCGATCATTGTTTCCTTCCCCCTTTTCGGTCACAATGCTATCCTTTGAGCGTATCCATCTCATCTACATGAACTGTCGGGCGATTACGGTACAAAGCAATCAAAATTGCAAGACCTACCGCTGCCTCCGCTGCCGCTACAGACATCGTAAACAGCGAAAAAATTTGTCCTGTTAAATTCGGAAACAAGCCTAATTTACTAAACGCTACTAGATTTAAATTGGCGGCGTTTAACATCAATTCGATACAAACTAGTACAATTACTGTATTTCGCTTTGTTAAAGCTCCAAATAAGCCGATGCAAAACAAAATAATCGCAAGTGTTAAATACGCAGAAGCCGGAACGCTACTCATGGGAATCCTCCTCTCCCTCATCCTTCTTCGCAAGGATAATCGCTCCTACAAGTGCTACAAGTAAAATAACTGAGGTTAATTCGAATGGAATAATATATTTTGAATAGAGAAGTGTACCGATTTGAAGTGTGTTATTTTCATGGAGAGGTAAACTTCCTTGTGTGCTTTGATTTGAAAAATCGATACTATTAACAACGAAATACATAACTGCTCCAAATGCTACAACCGCAAAGAAGATAATCCATTTTCGAAGAGTAAGGCGCGATTCATTTTCCGCGTTATGTTTCGTTAACATAATGCCAAAAATCATAATAATAGTGATTGCACCAGAGTAAAGTAAAATTTGTGCCACTCCGATAAATTCGGCTGATAAGAGAAAGTACAAACCCGCAATGCTAAGGAACGTAAGTACAAGGGCCAGCATCATATGCATTACTTTCGTTAAATTCAGCATAAGAACGCCGCCGATAATCGCAGACAAGGATAATATAAAGAAAGCTACAAACTCGCCGTTCATGCTTTATTCTCCTTCCTGATGTTCTCGTCGTTCTCGTCAAGCCACTGCAGATTTTTAAATAAATCATCACGTGAATACTCTGCAAGTTCAAAGTTATTTGTCATTACAATCGCCTCTGTCGGACAAACTTCTGTACATAAATCGCAAAGAATACAAATTTCAAAATTAATATCATACGTGTCGATAATTTTCCCTTTTTTCGTAGGATCAGGATGTTTTTTTCCTGTTAATTGAATGCAATCTGTCGGACAAATGTTGGAACACTGATTACAAACAATACATTTCTCTGGATAAAACTTTTGAATACCTCGAAATCGGTCTGGTAATGGCAACGGTTGATTTGGATAATCATACGTCACCTTTTTCTTACTCAAATTACTAAGCGTATATTTTAACCCTTTAAATAGTCCTTTCATCTCTTACTGGCACCCCCTTTATAGATTAGAAGAATAGCTCCTTAATCAATGCCGTTAAGAAAATATTTGCAAGTGCGATTGGTAATAATACTTTCCAACCAAACTCCATTAACTGGTCACCTCTTATGCGCGGGAACGTAACGCGGAACCAAATCAATAGAAAGACCACACTGCTGAATTTCAAAGCAAACCATACGGCTCCTGGAATAAACCCAAGGAACATAACTGGATTCCAGCCTCCTAAAAAGAGTACTGTAATTAAAGATGACATCCCGAAGAAATACACATACTCTGAAAGCATGAAAAACGCCCATCGAAAACCTGAGTATTCCGTATGGTATCCTGAAACAAGTTCTGACTCCGCTTCGGGTAAATCAAACGGTGTCCTATTTAACTCTGCAACTGCCGCGATTAAGAAAATGACGAAACCGATTGGCTGTGCGAAAATGTACCATACCTTTTCCTGCGCCGCTACAATTTCATTCAAGTTAAGACTACCAGCTAACAAAACGACGCCAATTACACTCATCACAAGTGGAATCTCATAAGAAATCATTTGCGCTGCTGCGCGCATCCCTCCTAAAAGGGAATATTTATTATTTGATGCCCATCCCCCAGTTACGACGCCGATCGTCGTAATCCCAGAAACAGCAATGTAATACAGTAACCCTACGCCAATATCCGCGAACTGAAATTTATCAGTAAATGGGATAACCGCAAGTACCATAAATGCTGGTGCGAATGCAATAACAGGTGCTAATATAAACAACGGTTTATCTGCAGCTTTCGGAATACTATCTTCTTTTAATAATAGTTTCAAAACATCAGCTACCGTTTGAAGTAAACCGAACCGGCCCCCAACTTGGTTTGGTCCAATCCGCCCTTGCATAAATCCCATCACTTTCCGTTCTGCCAAAATACCGTATGTAACGAAGCCAAGGACTGCAAATAATAGAAGCACCGCTAATCCGAAAAAAATGAAGAAATTCGTCCAGCTTGAAGGTGATTGTAAGAGCGTCTCAATCATTAGCCGTCAACCTCCCCAAGTACAATATCAACCCCACCTAAAATCGTAATTAAATTGGCGATGTTTTCACCTTTCAATAACTTCGGTAAGATTTGCAAATTATAAAAAGACGGCCTACGAAATTTCAAGCGGTACGGCTCTTTCTTTCCATCACTAGCAATATAACAGCCAATCTCTCCCCGCGGTGACTCTATACGGACGAACGCTTCTCCCTTAGGTGCTTTAATAATTTTCGGCACTTTCGCCAGCACAGCGCCGTCTTTCGGGAACTGCTCGGCTGCTTGCTCAATAATTTTCAATGACTCCTCAATTTCCTCCATCCGGCAAACGTAGCGATCCCAAGCATCTCCCGAGATCCCAACAGGAATATCAAAGTCAAAACGATCATAAATAGAATACGGCTCATCTTTGCGAAGATCCCAGTGGACTCCCGTGCACCGCAAATTTGCGCCACTTAAAGAATACGAGATCGCCTCTTCCGCGCTATATACGCCAACGCCTTTCACACGATTTAAGAAAATTTCATTTCCGCTAACAAGGTCGTGATACCCTTCCAACTGCTCTCTCATATACGGAACAAACTCTTTCACCTTTTCAATCCAGCCGTCTGGTGCATCCCACTTCACGCCGCCGACTCTCATATAGTTGAAAGTAAGCCTTGCACCGCACAATTCACTTAATAAATTTATAATCATCTCTCGTTCACGAAAGGCATATAAAAATGGACTAACCGCTCCTATATCAAGCAGGTTCGTTCCCCACCAGACGAGATGGCTCGCAACTCTCCCAAGCTCCATCGCAAGCACCCGTAAATATTCAGCACGCTCTGGAATCTCAAGATCCATCATCGTCTCTACAGCGTGGCAAAGGACGTAATTATTCGTCATTGCTGATAAATAGTCCATTCGATCTGTATACGGGATAATTTGTGTATATTGCAAGCTCTCAGCTATCTTTTCTGTTCCGCGATGCAAATATCCGATAACCGGTGTAGCCTCTTTAATAATTTCTCCGTCAATCTTAATCACAAGCCGAAACACACCATGTGTACTCGGATGCTGCGGCCCTACATTTAAGAGCATCTCTTCCGTACGGATCACAAGCTACACCTCCACATCATACGGTTCATAATCTTTCCTAAGCGGATACCCCACCCAATCATCCGGCATTAAAATGCGAGATAAATTAGGATGACCTTCAAATATAATACCGAGCAAATCATACGCTTCACGCTCCGGCCAATCTGCCCCTTTCCAAAGCGGCGTCACCGATTTCACTTGTGGCGCTTCCCTATCCAGCTTTACCTTCACTGCTACTGACTGTTTCTTTCCATATGAAAATAAATGAACGTATACTTCCATATGTGTCACAAAATCTGTCGCATGTAGCTCTGACATATAATCAAAAGCAAGCCCCTCATGGAATCGCATTAATTCCATCACTTCATAATATTTCGAAGGCTCCGCCACAAGCGTTGGAACATCTTTTGAAAGCTTATTAATATAAGAATCTACTAATGCATATTCTCCTACCCTCTCCTTAACAACCTCCACATAGCGATTTAAATATGGTTGGTTAACTGATGGTTCTTCCTGCTGCAGTTCGTCTTCTATCTTATTTACAGATCCCTTTGCCCTTGCCGCAGCAGCGGCTTTCGCTTTCGCGGCTGCAATTGCCTTTGCTTTCTCATCTCCAGAATCCCTCTCACCTTGTGAGGCTTTCTGCTTCGCTAACGCTGCTGCTTTTGCTTTTGCAGCTGCTACAGCCTTCGCTTTGGCTTTTTCTTCGTCCGTTACTTCTTCTGATCCTTCTCGCTTCTGTTTCGCTAATGCCGCTGCTTTTGCTTTTGCGGCTGCTGCAGCTTTCGCCTTCGCTTTGGCTTTTTCTTCGTCCGTTACTTCTTCTGATCCTTCTCGCTTTTGTTTCGCTAATACCGCTGCTTTTGCTTTTGCAGCCGCTGCGGCTTTCGCCTTCGCTTTGGCTTTTTCTTCGTCCGTTACTTCTTCTAATCCTTCTCGCTTCTGCTTCGCTAATACCGCTGCTTTTGCTTTTGCGGCTGCTGCGGCTTTCGCCTTCGCTTTGGCTTTTTCTTCGTCCGTTACTTCTTCTGATCCTTCTCGCTTTTGCTTCGCTAGTGCCGCTGTTTTTGCTTTTGCGGCTGCTGCAGCCTTTACCTTCTCTTTAACCTTTTCCTCTTCCGTGGCTTCTTCTGACTCTTCTTGCTTCTGCTTCGCTAGTGCCGCTGCTTTTGCTTTTGCGGCTGCTGCGGCTTTCGCCTTCGCTTTTGCTTTTTCTTCGTCCGTTACTTCTTCTGATCCTTCTCGCTTTTGCTTCGCTAATACCGCTGCTTTTGGCTTTGCAGCTGCTGCAGCTTTCGCCTTTGCTTCTTCTACATTAATCCCCTTATCTTTTGGTAGCGCTTTCTCTTTTTCTCGATGTTCTCCTTCAAGTTTAGACATTTCCGCCTCATGTTTCGCAGCAAGACGTTTTCGCGCTTCCTCTTTCGCATGACGGGCTGCTTCTCTTTTCATACTTTCTAAGTCTTTATTTGGATCACTCATTTATTCGTCACCTGCTTCCCGGTCCTCGCCTCGTAACGAATTTTTTCTTTTAATTTATTAATTCCATAAATTAAAGCAGCAGGATTTGGAGGGCATCCAGGAATATACACATCAACTGGTACAATTTGATCTACACCTTTCACAACAGCATACGAATTCACATACGGACCACCGGCTGTTGCACAAGATCCCATCGCAATTACCCACTTCGGTTCAGGCATTTGATCATATAGGCGCCGAACAATAGGTGCCATTTTCTTCGTTACCGTTCCTGACACAATCATGACGTCCGATTGTCTTGGTGAAGTCCGAAAAAATGACCCAAATCGATCTAAATCGTAATGTGATGAACCTACTCCCATCATTTCAATCGCACAGCATGCCAGTCCAAATGTCATCGGCCATAAAGAGTTGCTCCGCGCCCATCCCTTCAACTGTTCCAATGTAGAAAAAAAGATATTTCTTTCTAATTCCGCTCGCTCCTGTGGGTGTAATTCCTCAAAATTTATAACCATTGTAACACCTTCTTTTTCCAAGCATACGCTAATCCAACTAGCAACATCACAACGAAAATTAGCATTTCGATCAGTGCAAATAAACCAAGCTTGTCATATGCAACAGCCCATGGGTATAAAAATAAAGTTTCTACATCAAAGATGACGAACAATAAAGCGAAAATATAATAACGAGCATGAAACCGAATATTTGCATCATGAAAAGGCTCAATTCCACTCTCATACGTCGTCGCTTTCGCTGCACTCGGTTTGTTTGGACGCAGCATTTTCCCTAATGTAAGAGCCACTACCGGCAGCAATATACCTAATAGCAAGAAAATCAAAACGATCATATAACTATTTTCATATACACTTGCCATTGTGAAACCCTCCCCCCTGAATTAAGAACAAGTTCACATAGTAAACAATATGTCTTACTTGCATCATTTATTATTTTTAAATTTTTCTAAATAATGAAACTATTTAATTCATTATAGCAAACTTCAAATTCCTATGTCGATATATTGGGAGCAGAAACAACAATTAATACTTGCTGAGCAAATCTATTTTTACAACTCATAATAAATGTGTAAAATAAATATAGAAATTCTATATGTTTTCAAGCAATCATAAAAAACATAAACTACAAAAAGGTGGTTCTTATGTATATACAGTGGGTGATATAAATGAAAAAACAAACACATGTAAGTATTCTTATAAGCATTTCATTGTTGTATATAACTATTCATTACGTATCAATGCCCTTTTTATATGAATACGCACTTCCATTTCAAATTTTGACTGGAATAAGTACCATATTAATTGATATTACAATTTGCAGTTATATATTTTACTTTTCAAATGTAAAACAAGGATTAGCACGTTTATTTTGGATAATATTAACTATCGGAACCTTCTCTTATTTCATCGGTGATATAATAGTTGCTTATCAACGCTTAATTTTGCATGACTACTATACATTCGTTGATCCATCAGACTTTTTTTACTTATTATTTTTAATTAGCTTTGCATTTGCCTTTCTATATGAAATTATTTATGGCCGAGACTTATTGGAACAGCTTTTTACGATATGTGATATTTGTATTATTGTTACGGCTCAATTTACTTTAAGCTACTATTTGCTTATTGAAAGAACCATTCATATTTTTACAACATCATATATCGACATATTTGTTCAACTCATGTATCCAATGGCTGATTTACTCTTTCTTTTAATAGGAATCAACCTTTTATTCAGACCATTATTCTTACTACCAAAACAAGTTGGCGCTCTTCTTGGCAGTGCTTTAATTTTGTATGCTACTACGGATGCTATTTATGCTTATATAAAATATTTCCAGCCCGAGCACTCTATGTTCACAGTTGCTCCATTATATCAAGTAACCTTAGTATTAGTAGCAATCGCTTGTATACTTCACACAAAAGAGCCCGAAAAACAAGAACAAATATTACTAACTCCTCAATTTGGTGAATCAATCCGATTATCATTACCGTATATTTCTGTCGTGATGCTTATTGTTTTTATATTGGTCGAAAATGTTTTTGCACCTATCGTAGTAATTGGACTTATGGTAACTTTCGCCTTCGTTCTCATACGCCATACGTTAGTTCGAAGACAAAATAAAATATTATTGCTAGCACAAATGCAATTCAGCTTAGAACTCGAGAAACAAATCGAACTACGTACAGAAGATTTAGTAGAACAAAAAAATGAGTTATATCATAACCAACAAATGTTTAAATCTTTATACGAGCATCATCCAGATCCAATTTTCACATTAGATTTGTACGGTAATTTTCTCAATGTGAACAACGCTGGAACTACTTTACTCGGTTATCAAACGAATGAATTATTAAACCAACCATACTATTCACTTATGTATGAAGAAGATTTGGAAGAAATCATTAATACCTTTCATCAAGTGAAAAAAGGGAAATCTATTTCTTTAGAAATACGGGCATATCATAAAAATAGAGATATTTACTACTTGCTTGTTACAGCTGTTCCCATCTTTTTAAAGGAACATATTTCTGGGGCCTATTTAATGATTAAAGATATTACAGAAAGCAAGCAGCAACAAGAACAAATTAATTTCCTAGCATATCACGATACTTTAACGGAACTTGCAAATCGCCGTTCATTTCATCAGTATTTAGAAAAAGCAATTGCACGAGCAAAAATATCGAAAAGCCCTTTTGCTGTTATGTTTCTAGACCTAGACCGCTTTAAAGTTATTAATGATACCCTCGGTCACCGGGTAGGAGATCTTCTATTAATTGCAGTAGCAAAAAGGCTCGAGCGAATATCAACACATAATATGAAACTTGCTCGGTTAGCTGGGGATGAATTCACAATCCTTATCGAAAATTATCAAAAAAGGACAGATGTAAAGAAGATAGCTGATATGATTGTAGCAGCCATGAACGAACCATTCGAAATCGAAAATCAACATTTACGAATCTCACCGAGTATCGGAATTGCCATATACCCTGAAGCAGGCGAAGACCCACTGTCTATTTTACAACATGCCGATATGGCCATGTACGAAGCAAAAAATAAAGGGAAAAATCGGAGCTCTCTTTACACGAAAGAACTATATAAAAAAATGGAACGAAAAGCTCGAATCGAAAAAGATTTGCCACTCGCTTTAGTAAACAACGAATTTTATCTCGTCTATCAACCACAAATTGATACGACGGCAAATAAAATTATCGGTGCTGAAGCATTAATACGTTGGAAACACCCGCTCCTAGGTGACATTTCACCATGTGAGTTCATTCCAATTGTGGAAGAGACTCCGCAGGTCATCCCACTTGGACATTGGGTGCTACGAGAATCTTGTCTTCAACTAAAAATATGGCAAAGTTTTGGATACACAAACTTAAAAATGAGTGTCAATTTATCAGCGAAAGAATTTCAACAAAATCAATTAATCGAAAATATTTCACGAATACTAAAGGACGTTAAGATTGACCCGAAAGATGTAACACTTGAACTAACAGAACGAATTGCGATGATTGATGAAAAAGAAACATTATCGAGACTAAAGCAATTAAAAGAATATGGTATTCAAACGTCCATTGATGACTTCGGTACCGGCTACTCTTCTCTTGCTTATTTATCAATTTTCCCTATCGATACATTAAAAGTACCAAAAGAATTTACACAACTAGCCGATCATCGGCCTGAAGAAAGAGCCATCGTTTCCACTATCCTTTCCCTTGCAAATACTTTAAATCTCTCTGTCGTTGCTGAAGGAATTGAAACAGAAAAACAGCTTAAGTTTCTGCAAAAAAACAACTGTAAATACATGCAAGGTTACTATTTCAGTAAACCTCTAACAAGTAAACAGTTTATAAAATTTCTACAAAAAACACCCAGTATGAACCAATAGTTCACACTGGGTGTTTTTTAAAGTGTCGGAATTCTTTTTTCGTAATACTCTTCTGCAATCTCTTCGTAAAAAGCTGCTGTCGTTGTATAAAAATACGGAATCAACCATAAAAATCCAATCCCTAATGTAATACAACTTAATATAAACCAACCAATAAAACTTAAACATAAAATGAAATACTCCATCTTATGTCCAGCCATCATACGACGACTTTCTGTAATAGCTTGATTTATTGAATACTCAGGATGATCATTTATAATAAAATACGTCATCGCATAAGAAAATGCTTTAATAATGCCTGGAATAATAAATAGTAAACACCATAAGAAAATATAAATGTTTACTACTATATATAATAAAAATGACTTTATAAACTTACTTCCTTCTGTAAACCATCTAAATATATGCCCAATACGCGCTTCTTTTTCACGAATTATATGTAGTGCTAAACAATAACCCCCTAGCGTTAAAGGCCCCACCAGCAATATTGTAATAACATCTATTGAAAGTGAGCTATTCACTTCTTTCCACTCCCAAACCTGAGAGAGAAGGAACTGAATACTAAAACTAAAAGCTGAAGTAAGAATCGAAATAAGTAATGTTGCCCCAACAGCTAAGCCCCATTTTCCTTCCAGTGAATCTAGCGCTTCTCCTTTTAAATCACTAATCATACTTAACCTCCTATACGTAATAATTCTATTAGTATAGCACGTCCCTACTGCAATTCACCTTTTGCAATATAGCGATAAAAATGTGCTGTCGTTGTACCTACATATGGACTAAGCCAAAGAAATCCTATTCCAAGAGTAAGAATTGCTAAAATAGCCCATCCTATGAAGCTAAGCCTTGAACTACCCCCACTTTCACTTCGTTTAGAAGTGGGGGATTCCTAAGTAAAGAGTTCTATTGAACTCTAATTTATTAGGCTATCTCCGCAGTCCTTGCGGTTAGAAGCCTTATCGCTTCATTCTTTAGATTGATACTTGCGTTAATATCCCTATCATGGTGTGTAAGGCAAGAAGGGCAGTCCCATTTACGTAGGTTTAGATTTTTAACGTCTTTGTTTTGATATCCACAACAAGAACATAATTAGCTTGAAGCAAATGTTTTCGATACGACAATGATTTGTTTGCCGTACCATTCCGCTTTATATTCCAACATGGTTCGAAACTGTGACCATGATACCTCACTAATCGCTTTTGCTAACTTATGATTCTTTAACATATTAGATACTTGCAAATCTTCTATACCGATAACATCGTGGTTTTTGATGATTTCAGTTGAGATTTTGTCCAAGTAATCTTTTCTAGCATTTGCTATGTATTCATGAATTCTAGCTACTTTTACTCGTTGTTTATTCCAGCGAGAAGATCCTTTCATTCTTCTAGAAAGAACACGCTGTGCTTTTGCCAACTTCTCTTCTAACGATCGAAAAAACTTCGGATTTTTATAGGTTGTTCCATCTGACAAAATGGCGAAATCTTTTAGTCCCACATCCATTCCAATGTAAGAATTTGTTTTCGGAAGTTCTTGCACTTCTGTTTCAACTAACAATGACACAAAGTATCTGCCAGAAGAGTTCCGTCTAACCGTAGCATTTAAAATACGTCCCTTTATTTCACAACTTTTGGCAAATCGAACAAGACCTAGTTTTGGTAATTTTATTTTGTTTCCTATAACGGAAATGTTTTCATTTGTTTGTTTTGTGGTGTAAGATTGTACGTTGTTTTTCTTAGACTTGAAACGCGGGGCACTATTTTGTTTTTTAAAAAAGCGTGTATACGCATCCGCAAGGTTGCGAACAGAAGACTGAATCGCAATACTATCCACTTCTTTTAGCCAAACAAACTCTTTCTTCATGGCAGGAAGTTTGGCAGAGCATGTACCATATGTCAAACCTTTTCCTGTTTCTTTGTATGCATTATCCCATAGAGATAGGAAATGATTGAATACAAAACGAGAACAGCCAATCGTTTTATTGATTAGGGTCGCTTGTGCTTTATTTGGATAGATACGAAATTTATATGCTTTATTGATTATCATTCGTTTCACCCCCATTTCGATATGTGCCTATTATACAACAAACGTACATTTGATAGGTAGTGAAGTAACAGTTTATGTATGTCGAACAATTAAGATGGCTTCCTGCCATCCCTTGTCCGAAGCCAATTCATCTCCCACCTACTCACTTCGCGTTCCTTGAGGAAGGAGTCTTCTTGGCTAAAATGATAAAAGAAATAAATCTAGTTTATGTCCCTTCATAACGTTCTTACTTTCTCTCATTGCTTGTGAAACGCTATAATTTGGATTTTCAACCATAACATAATACGTTATCGCATAAGAAAAATACATCACAATCATTACAACAATCGAAATAGCTAATAGTACAAAGAAAGCAATTGTTAACGATACATTCCCTTCCTCACCAAAAAACGCGAATACACCTAGTAACAACATCGGAATCCACGTACCTGTATATAACAAAAAACGAACCTGCAATTCTTTTTATTTCTTGATTTTCACTTGGCATGGGGCAAAAAAAGGCTCTGACCGCTTCTATGCACGGCTAGATGCTCTCTCCTACCTAAAGAGAGGCGTTTTTTTCCTCTTTTTATTTATATCCACAACAAAAAATCCGTAAAGGCAAGAGCCCTTACGGATTTTTTTACTTCATATCAGAAACGTTTAAACGGTTCACAGCACGCTGCAAGGCCATTTCTGCACGTCTAAAGTCAACATGCGCTTGTTTATCTTGCATACGTTGCTCAGCGCGACGTTTCGATTCATTTGCACGATGGATATCGATATGGTTTGCTTCTTCAGCAGATGATGATAATACAGTTACTTTATCTGGACGAACTTCGATAAAGCCACCGCTTACTGCTACATAATCAGTGTGCCCACCATTTTTCAGACGAACCGCACTAATTTTTAAAGGTGCAACAGTTGGAATGTGACCTGGTAAGATCCCCATTTCCCCACTCTCTGCTTTTACGCTTACCATTTCTACTTCTTTTTCGTAAACCGGTCCATCAGGAGTTACAATACTGACTGGAAATGTCTTCATAATTCGTCCCTCCTAAGGCCTTACGCCATCATTTTCTTCGCGTTTTCAATAACTTCTTCAATGCTACCAACAAGACGGAACGCATCTTCTGGAAGGTCATCATATTTTCCTTCTAGAATTTCTTTGAAACCACTAACTGTATTTTTTACAGGTACGTAAGAACCTTTTTGACCTGTAAACTGTTCAGCTACGTGGAAGTTTTGTGATAAGAAGAATTGAATACGACGAGCACGATGTACAACTAACTTATCTTCTTCAGATAACTCATCCATACCTAAGATAGCGATGATATCTTGAAGCTCTTTATAACGCTGTAAAGTTTGCTGTACTTGACGAGCTACTCCATAATGCTCTTCTCCTACGATTTCTGGAGAAAGCGCACGAGATGTAGATGCTAATGGATCTACGGCTGGGTAAATACCCATTTGTGTTAAACGACGCTCTAAGTTTGTTGTTGCATCTAAGTGAGCGAACGTTGTAGCTGGTGCTGGATCCGTATAGTCATCGGCTGGTACGTATACCGCTTGGATAGACGTGATAGATCCTTTATTTGTAGATGTAATACGCTCTTGTAATTGACCCATTTCTGTTGCAAGTGTTGGCTGGTAACCTACCGCAGATGGCATACGACCAAGAAGGGCAGATACTTCAGAACCCGCTTGCGTGAAACGGAAGATGTTATCGATGAACAATAGTACGTCTTGTCCTTGCTCATCACGGAAATGTTCAGCCATTGTTAAGCCTGTTAATGCAACACGTTGACGTGCTCCAGGTGGCTCGTTCATTTGTCCGAATACCATCGCAGTTTTCTTAATTACGCCAGAATCGCTCATTTCGTGGTATAAGTCGTTACCTTCACGAGTACGCTCACCTACACCAGCGAATACAGAGATACCACCGTGCTCTTGTGCGATGTTGTTAATTAATTCCTGAATTAATACTGTTTTACCTACACCGGCACCACCGAATAGACCGATCTTACCACCCTTAATGTATGGAGCAAGTAAGTCTACTACTTTAATACCAGTTTCAAGAATTTCTACTTTAGTAGATAACTCTTCGAATGCAGGCGCTTGACGGTGAATTGGATCACGACGTACATCCGCAGGAACATCACCATCTAAGTCAATTGCATCACCTAATACGTTAAATACACGACCAAGTGTTGCATCACCAACTGGTACAGAGATTGCTTTACCAGTATCTTCTACTTCTGTGCCACGAACAAGTCCATCTGTGGAAGACATTGCAACTGTACGAACTGTGTCATCACCTAAATGAAGTGCAACTTCAAATGTTAAGTTAATGCTTGCTCCGTTTTCGTTGCTTTGTTTTACCGTAAGGGCGTTGTAGATTTCTGGTAGCTTTCCGCCATCAAACTTAACGTCTACAACCGGACCCATGATTTGCGTAACGCGCCCTTTATTCATCGGGTTCCCTCCTAGCTTTCTTTTAATTAGCCAGCTTTCTAAGAGAAGTCGGCTTTTAATTTTTATTAGTTTATAGCTTACGCGACTCTCCTGTTCTGGACGAACCGCCTATGCTTTTTATTGAATCTAGCTCCAGCGGTTAGAATGTTCGGTGGCTTCGCTTTTTCCTGCGAGGCACAAATCGCCTCTACGTCAAAAGCTCCATCCCCCTCTCATTCTGAACGAACCGCCTACGCTTTTTAATACTATTCTAACGCCGCTACTCCACCAACGATTTCCGTAATTTCTTGCGTAATCGCTGCTTGACGCGCACGGTTGAATGAAAGTGTAAGTGAATCGATAACTTCCATTGCGTTGTCTGTAGCACTCTTCATTGCTGTCATACGCGCCGCATGCTCACTTGCTTTACCGTCTAGTAATGCACCGTACACTAAGCTTTCTGCGTATTGTGGCAATAATACTTTTAAAATTTCTTCTTCAGAAGGTTCGAATTCATAAGCTGTCGTCGGTTTATCAGACGCCACATCCGTAAGCGGTAAAATTTTATTTTCCGTTACTTCTTGTGAAATTTTACTTACATAATGATTGTAGTAAATATACAGCTCGTCATAAGCACCATCTGCGAACATCGCAATTGCTCGAGAAGCAATATCTTTAATATCAGTAAATGATGGGTGGTCAGATAATCCAACTACTTCATCAATGATGTTAAAGCCGCGACGTTTTAAATAATCACGTCCTAGTCGTCCAAGCACAATAATTGAATATTGGTTTGAATCCATATTATGACGTTCACGAATTACGTTACTTACTGTACGTAATACGTTACTGTTATAACCACCTGCTAGTCCGCGATCAGATGTAATAACGATGTATCCTGTACGCTTTACAGGACGCGCATTTAGCATTGGATGATTAATCCCTTTACTTCCTTGCGCAATGCTCGCTACTACTTCTTGAATCTTTTCCATATACGGAACGAAAGATTTAGCATTTTGCTCTGCACGGTTTAACTTAGATGCAGATACCATCTCCATCGCTTTCGTAATTTGACTCGTTTTCTTTGTCGAGTTAATCTTCGCTTTTATATCGCGTAAAGATGCCACAGGTTTTCACCACCTTTTTTCCGGAAGTTGGCACGATTAGTAAGAATCCTCTTCCTAATCTACGTTGCAAGATATTCTTGCTCATGATTGAAGGAAAAGAATAGGTGCACCTACTCTTTTCCTTTACATAACCGTCAGCAATCTCAAAAGCTGAGATGCCTTTTATATGATCTAGCTAAGCCACAGTCGACTTCACTTTTAATTATTATTCAGAAGCTACGAATACTTTTTTAAATCCGTTAATTGCTGCTGCAAATTTGTCGTCATCCGCAAGTTTCTTAGTTGTGCGAATTTCGCTTAATAAGTCAGTTGCATTTGAATCTAACCAAGCATGGAATTCTTCTTCGAAACGAGTGATATCTACTACTGGGATATCATCTAGGAATCCACGTGTTAAAGCGTAAAGAATGATAACTTGTTTCTCTACACGTAACGGTTTGTGTAATCCTTGTTTTAATACCTCAACTGTACGAGCACCACGGTTTAGTTTCGCTTGTGTTGCTTTATCAAGGTCAGAACCGAACTGAGCGAACGCTTCTAACTCACGGTAAGATGCAAGGTCAAGACGAAGTGTACCTGATACTTTACTCATCGCTTTAATCTGAGCAGATCCACCAACACGAGATACAGAAGTACCCGCATCGATCGCTGGACGTACGCCAGAGAAGAATAGGTCAGATTGTAAGAAGATTTGTCCATCCGTAATAGAAATTACGTTTGTTGGGATGTAAGCTGATACGTCCCCTGCTTGTGTTTCGATGAAAGGTAGTGCAGTTAAAGAACCGCCGCCTCTTGCATCACTTAATTTTGCTGCACGCTCTAATAAGCGAGAATGTAAGTAGAATACATCCCCTGGATATGCTTCACGACCTGGAGGACGACGTAATAGTAATGAAAGCTCACGGTAAGCCGCTGCTTGTTTTGATAAGTCATCATATACTACTAAAACGTGTTTACCATTGTACATGAACTCTTCACCCATTGTTACACCAGCGTAAGGAGCTAGGTATAATAATGGAGCTGGTTGAGAAGCTGATGCAGTTACAACGATTGTGTAATCTAATGCACCGTGCTTACGTAGTGTTTCTACTACGTTACGTACAGTTGATTCTTTTTGTCCGATAGCTACATAGATACAAACCATATCTTCATCTTTTTGGTTAATGATTGTATCAAGTGCAACTGCTGTTTTACCTGTTTGACGGTCACCGATGATTAACTCACGTTGACCACGGCCAATTGGTACAAGAGCATCGATCGCTTTAATACCTGTTTGAAGTGGCTCATGAACAGATTTACGATCCATTACACCTGGTGCTGGACTTTCGATTGGACGAGTGTTTGTTGTATTGATTGGGCCTAAACCATCAACTGGTTGACCTAATGGGTTTACAACACGACCGATTAGTTCCTTTCCTACTGGTACTTGCATGATGCGACCAGTACGACGAACTTCGTCACCTTCACGGATTTCTGTGTAAGGTCCTAAGATAATGATACCTACGTTGTTTTCCTCTAAGTTTTGTGCTAGTCCCATAACGCCGTTAGAGAACTCTACAAGTTCACCAGCCATAACGTTATCAAGACCATGAGCACGCGCAATACCGTCACCAACTTGGATAACTGTACCAACATCACTAACTTCGATTTCAGACTGATAGTTCTCGATTTGTTGCTTTATCAGTGCGCTAATTTCTTCAGCTCTGATGCTCATGTGCTTCACCCCTATCTATTCTTCATTAATTCACGCTGAATACGTGCTAATTTTCCTTGTAAGCTTCCGTCGTAAATGCGATTTCCAATACGTACTTTAATGCCGCCTAGTAAATCTTCATCTACAACATTTTTCACGCGAATTGCATCTTTTCCTGTTTTTTTTGCAAATGCTTCTGCAATGTTAAGTTTTTCGTCTTCTGATAGAAGACGAATAGAATATACAGTTGCATCCGCTACGTTACGTTCTTCATTAGCAAGAACAACATATTCATCTGCAATTTCAGGTAGAATATCAATACGCTTGTTATCAATTAAAATATATAACGTATTTAAAATAGATTCAGAAACAGATGCGAATACGTTTGCAAGAAACGTTTTCTTCTGCTCTTTTGAAATGTTCGGTTGCGTTAAAAAGCTATGTAGTTCTCCGTTCTTTACATAAACGTTTTGTACAAGGCGTAATTCCTCTTCAAACATTTCTAATACGTGTTTTTCTTTTGCAATTTTGAAAAGAGCGACAGCATAACGTTTTGCTACAATCCCATTGCTCATCGCGCTTCTCCTACTTCTTTAATA
Organism: Bacillus sp. RC252; assembly: GCF_044909215.1. Classification (NCBI taxonomy): domain Bacteria; kingdom Bacillati; phylum Bacillota; class Bacilli; order Caryophanales; family Bacillaceae; genus Bacillus; species Bacillus sp. RC252. Next base: position 388,875 of record NZ_JBIYDV010000001.1, read on the forward strand.
TAATCGCGAATTAACTTCACTTGATCTTCTTCTTTTAACTCTTTTTCAATTACTTTAGAAGCAATTTGAACAGATAAAGAAGCGACTTGTTCTTGTAAAGCAGCAATCGCTTGCTCTTTTTCGCGTTGAATTTCTTGTACAGCAGATGTTTTAATTGATTCTGCTTCTTCTTTCGCAGCAGCAACAATAACATCTTTTTGATCTACAGCTTGTTTTTTCGCTCTTTCGATTAACTCTTGTGCTTCAACACGCGATTGTTTTAACATTTCACGTTGTTCTTCTACTAACTTCTTCGCTTCAGTGTTACTTCTTTCTGCAGCGTCGATTTCATTAGTAACATGCTCTTCACGTTCTTTCATAATTCCCATTAAAGGACCCCACGCAAATTTGCGTAGCATTACTAATAGAAGTAAGAAAATGAACAATGTATAAGCAATCGTTCCAAATGGAATGGAAGCCCCTAATAATAAAGTTGGCACAAGGATTCACTCCCTTCAAAATATCTAAATTGATCATATGAAAAAAAAAGACATACGTTTAGTTCATAAAGCAATGGCGAAGAAAGTTCAAAAAACACTCTTCGCCATCTATGTAAGGGGAGTCTCCCTTATTTGTTCATTACGATGAAAGCAATAACTACACCGATAATTGGAAGTGCCTCAACTAATGCAACCCCGATGAACATAATTGTTTGAAGTGCGCCTTTTAATTCTGGTTGACGAGCAACACCTTCGATTGTACGTGATACGATAAGACCGTTACCAATACCTGCACCTAATGCTGATAAACCAATTGCAATTGCAGCTGCGATTACACCTAAACTCATTTAATTTGTCCTCCTTTGTATTATAAAAAAATAAATTTTTTCTTACTTAAATTATATTAATGGTCATGGCTTACTTTATGAGCCATATAAACCATCGTTAACATTACGAAAATAAATGACTGGATTGAACCAACGAATACGCTGAATCCCATCCATGCTAACATCGGTACAAGTGCACCTAATGCTCCTAAGAATGATGCCCCACCTAACTTAGCAAGTAATCCTAATAAGATTTCACCTGCGTAAATGTTACCAAATAAACGAAGACCTAACGTTAATGTGTTAGCAAACTCCTCAATAACCTTTAATGGGAATAAGAATTTCATAGGTTGGAAATAACCTTTAGCATATTCTTTCGTACCCTTCATCTTAATTCCATAGTAATGGGTGAGGGTAACTACCATCACGGCTAATGTTAATGCAACTGCTGGATCAGACGTTGGTGATCTCCACCATGCAATATGTTCGCCAGCCTCAACTGTTGAATACATGAATGGTAAACCAAGGAAGTTCGATACGATGATAAACATGATAAGCGTAACGCCAAGCGTTAAGAATCGTCCACCTGTTTTCCAGTCCATCGTACTATTGATAATCCCTTTCACGAAGTCAAACACCCATTCCATGAAGTTTTGCATTCCGGTTGGGCGAAGCGCTAAGCTGCGAGTTCCGATAACAGCGATTAAGAAAACAATAACTGCTGCTACAGTAACCATCATAACTGATGACAAATCGAACGTTAAACCTAGAAATTCAACTAATTTACCGTGTTCCACTAGTAATTCACCTCTCTTCCCTGCTCGTATACTCTAAATAAAGAAAATCTATGATCATGACAAGGTATCCTGTCAGCAATCCTACACCTAAGCCCCACATCGCAATTAACTCTTGATATTTGGCTGCAAATAAAATTAATAACCCAATCGTGGCGAATCTTGAATATGTACTTACCGCTGTCGCCTTAAACTTCACGTTTTCTCCATTTGTTACGCGATCTAATAGCTTGTCTGTTCTACGTGCAATGATGCGCAAACTAAGAAAACTGAAAATCGTTCCGATAATCAGCCCAAGAAATACATCCTTGTAAGAGGTAATTCCCCATCCTAGCACTAGAAGCGCAAGCAAGTAGTACATATATTTCTTTTGTCGTTGGACAAGTCCATGTACGTCTATCATCATTGCTCTCCCGAATAGTAATGTTGAATGAGTCGAATCATTGCGTATACCCCTGTTCCTAACCCGAGTAATAACCCTATAATAAGAAACAACGGAAACGTTCCAACCTTATTATCAATCCATTGCCCACCAAAGATTCCAATAAGAATAGAACCAACTAACTGAGCAAGTATTCCTGACATTAAAGCATACGCTTTTATATGGCTGCGATCGTTTTTTTGCAAGGATTCATCCCTCCAATATGTAACCCTCATTCACGATGTGTTAATAATAACTCATTTTTCTGCATAAATTCTATACAAAATAAAAAGTTTACATTTTCGTCACGGAATAGATGCATTTTTGTCACTGAAAGCCCTACCATCTATCCCCGTTGTTAGCATACAATAGGGTATTAACAGTGTCAACGAGAAATCGTAAAAAATCAAAAAATTTGAGTATTAGGCATTTCCTCCCAAAAATGAAAACGTTCCCCTTCTAAATACTGGTTAGAGATATGCAATTTCTAACAGTTTTCTCTTTATAATAGAAGAAAATGTTCACAAGTTTGTCACTATTATATTTTTAAGATATAGCGCTTTCCTTCCATAATATAGTGTCCCCGAGACGTAAGACTTCTATATTATATGTGATGTGTATATAACTTATGTTGTATATACCCTGTATATTTATCTCCCCCTCCCCCGTGCGCTGAGGGCGAAAAAAAAACGAGCGGGGAATCCCCCCTCTCGTCTTTTGTCTTACTTCGTTCCGAATAAACGGTCACCAGCATCACCAAGACCTGGAACTACATAACCATGGTCATTTAACTTCTCATCTAATGCCGCTACATAAATATCAACATCAGGATGCTCTTCCTGCACTACTTTTACTCCTTCTGGAGCAGCTACGATACACATTAATTTAATTTGCTTTGCACCGCGCTTTTTCAGAGAATTAATTGCTTCAGCCGCAGAACCACCTGTTGCTAGCATCGGATCTAGTACGATAAAGTCACGCTCTTCTACATCCGTTGGAAGTTTCACATAGTATTCTACCGGTTGCAATGTTTTAGGGTCACGGTATAGACCAACGTGTCCTACTTTTGCTGCTGGAATTAATTTCAGAATTCCATCAACCATTCCTAAACCTGCACGTAAAATCGGAATTAAACCAAGTTTTTTACCAGCGATCACTTTTGTTGTCGCTTTGCTTACAGGTGTTTCAATTTCAATGTCTTGAAGTGGAAGGTCGCGAGTAATTTCGAAAGCCATTAAGCTTGCTACTTCGTCCACTAATTCACGAAAATCTTTCGTACCTGTATTCTTATCGCGAATATATGTAATCTTATGTTGAATTAACGGGTGATCAAATACATACAGTTTTCCCATGTGAATCTCTCCTTTAGATGATATTCATGCGTTTACACGCTTTTTTACACTATTTACGATTGTAAAGAAAACGCTACTAATATTCAAGGGCAAATTTGGTAAAATCGTGAATTAGAATGAATCTATCTAGTATCTTTACCAATTATGGGAGCTGTATCCTTCATTATATCGCCAAAATTTATTCATCATTTGTATACATACTTTAAAAATAATATATGTCCACAAAAAAGACTGCCAAAACAATTACGTTTCAGCAGTCTTTTTCAATCTATTATAGACTTGTATACATTGGGAATTTGCTCGTTAACGCTTCTACACGCTTACTTGCTTCTTCTAATGCAACTTCATTCTCATGATTTTTTAATGTATAAGCAATAAGTGCCGCAATTTCATCCATTTCTTCTAAACCGAAACCACGAGATGTTACAGCTGCTGTACCGATACGTACGCCGCTTGTTACAAATGGGCTTGCTGTTTCAAATGGAATTGTATTTTTGTTCACTGTAATACCAACTTCATCTAATACGTGCTCTGCTACTTTACCTGTAATTTCTAAGTTACGAACATCAATTAAGATTAAATGATTGTCTGTTCCGCCAGAAACAAGTGTAAGTCCTTCCTTTTGAAGGCCTTCAGCTAAACGATTCGCATTATTAATGATATTTTGTGCATATGTTTTAAAATCATCTTGTAGTGTCTCACCAAATGCAACAGCTTTTGCAGCAATTACGTGCATAAGTGGACCACCTTGAATACCAGGGAAGATTGATTTATCAATTTGTTTTGCAAATTGCTCTTCACATAAAATCATACCACCACGTGGACCACGTAATGTTTTATGTGTTGTCGTTGTAACGAAATGTGCATGTGGTACTGGGTTTGGATGTAAACCAGCAGCTACTAGACCAGCGATATGTGCCATATCAACCATAAAGTATGCGCCCACTTCATCTGCAATCTCACGGAATCGTTTGAAATCGATAACACGAGGATATGCACTTGCACCTGCAACGATTAATTTTGGTTTATGTTCTTTCGCTTTTGCTAATACATCATCGTAATTAATACGGTGAGATTCAGCATCCACGCCATACTCTACGAAATTATATTGTACTCCACTGAAGTTAACAGGGCTTCCGTGTGTTAAGTGACCACCATGAGATAAATTCATACCAAGTACTGTATCGCCTTGCTCTAAAATCGTGAAGTATACTGCCATGTTCGCTTGTGCACCAGAATGTGGTTGAACATTTACATGCTCTGCGCCAAAAATTTCTTTCGCGCGATCACGTGCGATATCTTCTACTACGTCTACGTGTTCACAACCACCATAGTAACGTTTTCCAGGATATCCTTCAGCATACTTATTCGTTAGAACAGAACCTTGCGCCTCCATTACTGCTTCACTTACGAAGTTTTCCGAAGCAATTAACTCGATCTTTGAACGCTGTCTTCCTAGTTCTGCCTCAATTGCAGCAAATACCTTTTCATCTTGACGTTTTAAATGATTCACCAAAATCCCCCTTTTCTGAACGAATTACATCAATTCCCAATAGTTTTTTCTCATTTATTCAGAAAAAACGAAAATTCAGGTTGTAATTCTTTCGAACCTTCATGTTTTCAACTACATTCTAACATGACTTTCTATATCATAAAAGAAAAAAAAAGACCAAAATTGGTCTTTTCTTTCTTCTATTATAAAGTCAGACTACATACCTTTTACCTTTCGATATAAAGCTGTTATAAGACTTTATAATTTTTCATGTTTAACGGCAAGGAATAGCTTCTTCATTTGCCGCATAAACGGCACGTGCTCCACCTATTAGTTTCCCACGTGTTTTTGCCATCGTTACATGCGCACTTCCTATTTCCTTCACACTTGTACGAATCGGTACAGCTACATGCTTTAAATGCATACCGATAAATGTATCGCCGATATCCATTCCTGCATCTGCTTTAATAAACTCAATTACTACCGGATCTTTAAAATTGTGATACGCATACGTCGCTAATGCACCACCTGCTGATCTAACAGGCGTAACTGTTACAATTTCAAATTGATATTTCATCGCTACATCTCTCTCAACTACTAAAGCACGATTTAAATGCTCACAACATTGAAACGCCAATTCAATACCTGTTCTCTCTTGAAATTGTTTTAATTCAGAAAAAATCGCCTCTGCCACTTCCATCGTTCCTGATGTTCCAATTCTTTCACCTAGCACTTCGCTCGTGCTACACCCCACTACAAAAATTTGGCCTCTTTGCAGCGTGGCTTGTTCTTGGAAATCAGAAAGCGACATTTGTAGCTGTTCTCTTACCTTTACGATTTCTGTCATTACGCCTCTTCCTTTCACAGGTTGGTTCACCAAATTATATTTCATACTACTTATAGTTAGAATCTATTACTTTGTTTCGTACGTTTTAATTTTTCCTACGCGGTTTTCGTGACGGCCACCTTCATAGTCAGTTGTTAGCCAAATTTTCGCGATATCACGCGCTAGACCAGCTCCAATTACACGCTCGCCCATTGCTAACATGTTAGTGTCATTATGCTCTCTCGTCGCTTTCGCACTGAAAGTATCATGAACTAATGCACAACGAATACCATTTACTTTGTTTGCTGCGATTGACATGCCAATGCCTGTCCCGCAAACTAAAATACCACGATCCACTTCACCATTCGCGACCATTTCTGCTGCTGGAAACGCAAAATCAGGGTAATCAACAGAACCAGCTTCACATTCACAACCTAAATCAATATATTCAATATTTAACTCTTCTAATAAATTTACAAGTTCTTTACGGATATTCATACCGCCGTGATCAGATGCTACTACTACTTTCATTTTTACCCCTCCGAAGTTTCAATCAATTATCTTCATTTCACACTCGCTACCTTAATGGAACAAAGTGATCTCCAATATCGTATTATACACGAAACATCAACCTTCTGAATGTTTTTTCAGTAAAGTTTGTACAAGTTTTTCCATCTCTTCTAACGTTTCTTTATAAATAGAAAGCGATCCACCAAATGGATCTGAAATATCCTTACTTACACCCTCAGTTAATCCATATAATGTATCCAATTTCTTTTCCACGCTCGGGTAATACCCAAGTACAATTTGCTTATGGTTTTCCGTCATTGTTACTACAATATCCGCCCAATCAACCAAAGCATCGTTTACCTGCTGCGCGGCATGATCGATTACAATTCCTTTTTCAGCTAAAGCTTCCTTTGCATGTATCGACGCATCGCTTCCAGGATAGGCGAAAACACCAGCAGATTGCACTTCAAATTTACCTTCTCCATAATGACGAAGCAAAGCCTCAGCCATCGGACTACGGCATGTATTTCCAGTGCAAACAAATAACACCCGTTTCATCTAAACCCACCCCTTTTTTTCTGTTTCCTACCATTTATCATAGCGTACATTAGAATAGAACAAAAGAAATGTGAATATACGAAAGGCGCATTTCTCTTATATTTTTTCTAAGAAAAATGCGCCTTATCCACATATATGTGAAACCCTATTTCCAAGTGCCCAAAGTATTTCACCATACATAATGAACACACTACGAAACAAAAGAAGGAATCCATTTCATATGAAACGGATTCCTTCTATCAAATAATTATTTCATTGTAACTTTCATTACTTCTGTTGAACCTTTTGTAGCTGTTACACCTACAGTTGTCTTAATAGACTCAGCTGCATCTGTGTTTGTAATAACGATTGGAGTAATTGTGCTTTTCGCTTTTTCACGAATTAATTCTAAGTCGAATGAGATTAATTTATCTCCAGCTTTTACAGCTTGTCCTTCAGAAACGTGAGCTTCGAAACCTTCACCTTCCATTTTTACAGTTTCTAATCCAACGTGGATTAAAATTTCTGTACCGTTTTTCGCTTTAATTCCAATAGCATGTTTCGTGTGGAATAATTGTACGATTTCACCATCAACTGGAGATACAACTACACCTTCAGTAGGATCGATCGCAACACCGTCACCCATCATACGACCAGCGAATACTGGATCTGGTACTTCTTCAATATTTTTCACTGCTCCAGTTAATGGAGCTACGATTGTTTCTTCATTTGTTTTTGAACCAAAACCGAATAATTTTTTAAACATAGGATAGTCCTCCTTATAATTTACCTAAAAGTTTATAGGGCAATCTCTATTCAAGATCGAAATACACGTAAGACTTCATACTTCGAATGTTATACTGTAAAAACTCTTTCGAAATAAATCATGTCATTACTACTAGACTCTTATTGTAGCGCTTCACAAAATTCCAGTCAATTCTGATTGTCTGAACAACAATGAGAAGTTAACTTCTACTTATATTTTCTCTTTTTTTCACTTACTTGTCTAGAGGTCTTTACTACATTTTATTTTTTGTTGTTAATTTGTAAAATTACTTTCAAATTTTTGTCGAAATCCACTTGACTAAAGTAAGTAACTATTTTATTATTACTTACATAAGGTAAGTTAATAACTTTTAGGAGGTTTTTTAAAATGATGGATATCGGTCTTCTTATTATTCGTCTTATTATAGGAATTACATTCATGGGTCATGGTGCTCAAAAATTATTTGGTTGGTTCGGCGGTTACGGCTTAAAGGGAACTGGCGGCTGGATGGAGTCAATCGGCTTACGTCCTGGTGTATTTATGGCATTTATGGCTGGCGCAACTGAACTATTAGGTGGTTTCTTATTCGCAGCAGGTATTTTCACTGTAGTTGGTTCATTATTTATCGTAGGAACAATGTTAGTAGCAATTTTCACAGTTCACGGAAAAAATGGTTACTGGGTAACACAAAACGGATTCGAATATAATTTAATGTTAATCGCTGTCGCTATCGGTGTAGCTTTAATTGGACCCGGCGCTTACGTTTTACTTTAATATTTATCTCTATTTCAAGATATTTACAAAAAAAGAGATTACTTCAGTACAATCGAGGTAATCTCTTTTTTTTACATCATCAAAAAAATATTATTTTCAGCAGGAGATTCCCATTGATATCTTGTAAAGGAACAATAAGTATTCATATTTAGAAAGGGGATTACAACATGTTATCCATTAATCCAAACGAACAAACCGAAAAAGATAATTACAAATTACTAACTGGAAGTATCATTCCACGTCCTGTTGCATTCGTTACTTCTGTAACTAAAGATGGCGTATTGAACGGTGCGCCATATAGTTATTTCAATATCGTCGCTGCCAATCCACCACTTATCTCAGTTTCAGTACAACGCAAAGAAGGAAAACCGAAAGACACTTCCAGAAACGCAATAGAAAAAGGGGAATTTGTCGTACATATTTCTGATGAATCTTACGTAGAAGCGATCAACGAAACAGCAGCGAACCTACCTCCTAATGAAAGTGAAATCAAATTAGCAAAACTAACACCGATTGACAGTGATGTCATTTCAGTACCAGGGGTTAAAGAAGCAAACATTCGAATGGAGTGCATATTAGAACGCGCTATCCCACTCGGCGGAACCGAAGACTCGCCAGCTTGTGACCTACTAATCGGCCGCGTCGTTCGCTTTCACGTCGCTGAACACTTATACGAAAACGGCCGAATTCACGCCGAAGAACTAAAACCAATAAGCCGCCTAGCAGGACACAACTACGCAAAACTAGGAGAACAATTTGAATTAGTGAGGCCCATTTAAAGGCGGAAGCGGCTCGTTCAGAATCGCAGGGCATTGGAACTCTCGACCTTGAAGCGCTTTTTGCTTCGAGCGAGAGAGTGAAATGACCGGAGATTCTAGCCGCTGGAGCTGGATACAACTAAAGGCGGAAGCGCCTCGTTCAGAATGAGAGGGGGGATGGAGCTCCTGACGTAGAGGCGCTTTTTGCCTCGCAGGAAGGCGCGAAGCCACCGACCATTCTAGCCGCTGGAGCTGGATAGATCTAAAAGCGGAAGCGGCTCGCTCAGAATGGTTCTTCCTCACAGAAGATGCTTTTTATCTTCTCGTGGGGAAGGTTCTTAGACTCAAGGGCCTAGGAGGGGGAGCTGGATGCCACCGAAAAGCTCCAGCTTCATCACTCAAACATACCCCCCCGCTGAAAGCGGGGGATTTTTTATCGTAATTCTTCGTTCTTCTCCTCTAATGCCGGGAATTTCTCTTTTTTAGATCTACCAAGCTTTATTACAAAGAAATATAAGGAAAGTAACGTAATAAGGAAAACAATTAAAAACGGGTACGGAGAATAAAAAGTACGCGCCGCCTCCGATTTTCCTGCAACAAACTTCAATGACTCAATATCTAAAAACTCAGCAAACATTTGTACACCGAGCATACTGAACCAAAAAACAAAAAAACTAATAATAATACCAAAAACTTGCTTCAATCTCGTCATCCATCTCATCCTTTCTATATTTGTAATTTTTTAGTGTGATCAATATAGTACAAACGAAACTATGCACAGAAAGGAACGATCTCACCATTCACGAATTAACTTAATCCAACCTAACATCGAAATTTGCAAAATAATACCCCAGATTATTAGCCTTCTTAGCCATCTAGGAAAGAAGGTTAAAAACTTAACATACCATTCCAATAACTTGTTCATAATTCCCTCCTATATAAAATTATATAGGAAAAAGGAGATATAATCCAAATCCAACCAGAATGATACCACCTACTATTTCACCATATGTACCAAGCATATTTTTGGCATGCCTACCGAGCAATAAACCCATCCACGCCAGTAACATACTTATTAGTCCGAACAATAATATCGTAATAATTGTCTCTGCTCCGTAAATTCCAAGACTAAGACCTACTGAAAAACTATCTATACTGACACCAAATGCAAATACAAATAAACTAATTCCAATTGGAGCAGTTCTAGTCTCTTCACTTTCTAAAATAGACGAATATACAATATAGAACCCTAGCCCAATTAATAAAATAGCTCCTGCAAAATTCGCGACATCCCCATACTTCTCTGATAGAAAACGTCCTAGTACCATTCCGATAAATGGCATAATAATATGAAATATCCCAATTGTCATACCTATATAAAGGATTTGTCTTAACTTTAATGTTACCATCCCCATACCGAGGCTCACTGAAAATGCATCCATCCCCAGGGCGAATGCCATAATTATTAAAGGTATTAATTGTTCAAGTGTCATTCATATCCCCCCTCGGACGTGCTACTTCACAATATGCTTATCCGAGGAAAAATATTCTGTTTGCTAAAGGTACATTATCATTCAGTGATAATATGATGTCCCGCAGCTTTTGTTAAACGATTCATAATTGCATTTCCTATGCCTTCATTCGGGAATGATTCACTAAAAATAACATCTACTTCACTTGCATCAAACGTTCTAAGCACATCATATAACTTAGTCGCAACGCTGGCTAAATCGCTTCGCACACCACAAGACAATACAACATCTGCACTATACACATGTTGATACTCTTCGGTCGTTAATACACCTACTTTAAATCCTTCTTTCTTTTTCTCATCCACAATACGTTGAATAAACTCACGGGATCCTTCAACAATACTAAGTGGCGCTTTCGGTGCATAATGTGTATATTTCATTCCAGGCGATTTCGGTTTTTCTTTCTCATCCTTTAAAGCTGGATCTAAAGAAACATTTCCTATTACTGCTTCCAATTGTTCCTGCGTAATCCCACCAGGACGTAAAATCGTCGGAACTTCGCTCGTACAATCAATTACAGTTGATTCAACACCTACTCCTGTCGCCCCGCCATCAACAATACCAGCAATTTTCCCATTTAAATCTTCATACACATGAGAAGCTAACGTTGGACTTGGGCGTCCTGAACGATTCGCACTCGGTGCCGCAACAGGCACGTTTGCCTCTTCAATAAGGGCGAGCGCTACTGGATGATCCGGCATCCTCACTCCGACTGTATTAAGTCCTGCCGTAACCCTCTCTGAAATCCCTTTTTTTCTCGGTAAAATGATTGTTAATGGTCCTGGCCAAAAATGCTCCATTAACTTTTCTGCAACCGGCGGAATTTCTTTTACGATACCATCTAACTGAGATTTTGTTCCTATGTGGACAATCAGTGGATTATCGCTCGGTCTCCCTTTCGCTTCAAAAATTTTCGCTATCGCTTCATCATCCATTGCGTTTGCTCCTAACCCATAAACCGTTTCCGTTGGGAAGGCCACCGCTTCATTTTCTCTTAATAATCTCGCTGCTTCTTTTAATTGTGGATAATATTTTTTTCTTTCCACAACATTATCCACAACCCACATATTTGTATGCATTTTTTCCCACGTCCTTTTCTACCATGAAATACTTGTCTATTTTTAGTTTACTATGAGATTTATCCAAAAGACAAACAAGGTTTATCCACAAAATGTGGATAAACCTTGTTAATCCGTGGATAACTTTGTGAATAGCTGACAATTTAGTATTATTGCATTTAGCTCTTTTATATTTTTACAAAAGTGTTCTAACTGTCGAATTCCCTCTGGCACTTCCTCTTTCTCTATAATGACAAAGTTAAAAAACTGAAAGATGGTCACAGATTGTGGATGATTTGTGAGTAAGTACAATTGTCGAATATCTTTTTCTTTCATATACTGCAAAAACATCTCGAAAAAATATAAGAAAGTCTGTTTATCCACATTAGGTGTGAATAAACAAGAACGGATAAGTGCATTTTCTCCACTTTGTTCATATCCAATTACCGCTCGTATTTCTCCCGCCTCTTCCAAGATCATAAATTGTGCGTACAACTCATTTATTTTATCATCTTTTTTATTAGCTTGTCCGAAAAAAGAATGTAATCTTTCTACATCTGCTTTCGTAGCAAAATACACGTTCTTCATAGTAAATCCCTCCTCATTGATATATATGAGGAAGGATTTATTAATAGCACTATTTAGAGAATAAAGATGTAAAAGCTTCGACGATAAATAATTTAACCTCTGGTTTCTCTTCCTCTTCTACTGTTACATACTCATTTTGCTTTTCTTGTTTTTGCTCCACAGGTTTCTCCACTTTTTCCACAGTTTTTGTTTCTACTTTTTTTACAGGCTGTTCTTCTACTTGTGTTTCGTGTTTTACTACTTTCTTTTCAGAATCTGTTACTTTTTTTGCGACTTCCTGCTTTACAACCTTCGTTTCTTTCACTTTACCCTCTTTCTTCTCTGGTACATCCACTACTTCCTCATCTTGCCCCTTAACTTCCCCCTCCTCAGGAGATTCAGCCTTCACAACATGTTCTTCTTTCCTTACAGCTGTACCACTTGAAAAATCTAAGAAACACATCGGTGGAAATAATACACACCACCAGTTTGCACCTTCACCTTTTCCAATTGTAATAAGTACCGCTTCATATTCTCCTGCCGGATAAATAAAATTCCCATATACCTTTGTAGGAAACTTCACATTCTTACCGAATTTCACTTGAAACGCCTCTTTACTTCCTTCTCTTTTCAGCGTATTCGCCACTGTCTTTTCAATTTCAGGAATATGATTTTGAATTACTTTTCGAGCTTCTTCAAATGACGTTAAATCCGCTACCCATCCATCAATTTGCGCTTTCACTTCATCACGTACTTTACGTTTTAATGCCTGATCTTTATCGGAATCACTATTAGCTAAAATACGTAATCGAACGGCCTCTTTCGGAATAACAGTAGGCCCTTTTGCATCAGCTTTCATATATCCAAACTGCACAAGTAACTGTGCACCAATTAATAATAAAAGAAAGTAAGCAATAACTTGTTTTTTCATTTCCTCCACCGTCCCCTCTAAAAACAGTGTGGACAGACTTTCATCTTTCTAAACTATTAAATTCAAAATCTATATGAATTTTTGTAACTAATCAGCCACTCTATGAAAAACCGACAGAAAAACATTTTTTTAAATAGACGAGAGGGACTGGCTATGCACAGGAGCGGTCAGGGCCTTTTCCTGCCACGCGCAAAGTTTTAAAACAAAGAAAGCTAGCAAAGTGTATGTCCATTTTTATCTTCGTGGCAGCAATCTATATGCTGAAAAATGAAAATAACTTTCTATAGGTAATAAGAGGCGTATTTTCTCTGGAATAATACCCCTTACCAAAATTCTAAATAAAATGTATGGCTGAGTAGTTACGAATTTTTCATACAAAAAATAGAGTAAGGCTTATGCCTTACTCCATCTCTGCAAATACCATGCGATCTTTTCCATTAATATCAAATACAACTTCAACTTGAGCGCGCGGGAAAGTTTGCTGTAATAATACTTTCACATCTTCACCTTGCCCTACACCAATTTCAAACGCCACAATCGCCTTTTTCTGTAATACATTCGGCAATTCTTCCATAAAACGACGATAGAAATCTAGTCCATCTTCACCACCAACAAGCGCACGCTTCGGCTCATGCTCCTTCACAACAGTAGAAAGACCACGCCAATCCTCCTCTGGTATGTACGGAGGATTGGAAACAACAACATCTAACTTCTGACCTGTTTCATAAAACGGAGACAGTAAATCGCCGTGATAGAAAGTTACATCCGCCCCTAAAGTTTTTGCATTTTCTTTTGCAACTTCAATCGACTCCTGTGCGATATCTACTGTATACACATGAAGATTTTTATTTTCTAAAGCGAGCGTAATAGAAATCGCTCCACTACCTGTTCCAATATCCGCTATGTGAAGCTCCTCATTACCGAAATGGCGCTCAATTCTCTCTAGTACTCCAACTATAAGTTCCTCTGTTTCCGGTCTTGGTATCAATACCTCTTCATTTACAAAGAATGATCGGCCATAAAACATTTCATAACCGAGCATATATTGGATCGGAATACCTTCTACATGCTTGTGGATAAATTCTGCAAAACTTTCCTCTTGTTCCGCAGTTATTTCTTCACGCATATTCATGAGCATTCCGGTTCTGTTCGTCTTTAATACATGACAAAGGACAATTTCTCCCGCATTTTCATCTCGTCCATTTTCCTGTAAAAAAGAAGAAGCCCATTTCAGGGCTTCATAGACACGCATTACTCAGCTGCCTCCATCTTTTGCGCCTGATCTTCCATCACTAAGGCATTGATGAAATCATCTAACTTACCTTGTAGGATTTGATCTAGCTTTTGAATCGTTAAACCGATTCGATGGTCTGTAACACGGTTTTGCGGGAAGTTATACGTACGAATACGCTCTGAACGATCTCCCGTACCAACAGCTTGTTTACGATTTTGATCATACTCAGCTTGCGCTTCTTGTCTAAATTTATCATAAACACGTGCGCGTAATACTTTCATCGCTTTTTCTTTATTCTTAATTTGTGATTTCTCATCCTGACAAGATACAACTACACCAGTCGGTAAATGCGTTAAACGTACCGCTGACATCGTTGTATTAACGCTTTGTCCACCAGGACCACTAGAAGCAAACGTATCAACACGAACATCTTTTTCATGAATATTAATTTCTACTTCTTCTGCCTCTGGTAGTACAGCTACAGTTGCTGTAGATGTATGAATACGTCCGCCAGATTCCGTTTCAGGAACACGTTGTACACGGTGAGCACCATTCTCGAATTTCAGCTTCGCGAAAGCACCTTTACCGTTAATCATAAAGATAATCTCTTTATATCCGCCTAACTCTGTATAGCTCGCTTCGATAATTTCAGTTTTCCAACCTTGCACCTCAGCATAACGGCTATACATACGATATAAATCACCAGCAAATAAAGCTGCCTCGTCACCACCAGCAGCGCCACGAACCTCAACGATAACGTTTTTATCATCATTAGGGTCTTTTGGAACAAGTAAAATTTTCAGACGTTCTGATAATGTTTTCTCTTGTCCTTCTAATTCAGAAACCTCTTCTTTTACCATATCACGCATATCAGCGTCTAACTTATCTTCTAACATTGCTTTTGCATCTCGTAATTGCTCCCGAACATCTTTATACTCACGGTACACCTCTACCGTGTCCTGAATATCAGATTGCTCTTTTGAATACTCACGAAGCTTATTTGTATCGCTAATAACCTCTGGGTCACTTAACAACTCATTCAACTTCTCATAACGATCTTCTACAGCTTGCAAACGATCTAACACACCATTCACCTCTACATCCTAGTATCTAATACAAATAGTATATGGTACTTAATCAAAAAAACGCAAATTATATTTAAAAGCGTAAGCGGCTTGCTCAGGATCGCAAGACATTGGAACTCTCGACCTTGAAGCGCTTTTTGCTTCGAGCGAGAGAGTGAAATGGCCGGAGATTCTAGCCGCTGAAGCTAGATAATATTTAAAGCGCAAGCGGCTCGCTCAGAATGGGAGGAGGTTGGAGCTTCTGACAGAGAGGCGCTCTTTGCCTCGCAGGAAGAAGCGAAACCACCGGCCATTCTAGCCGCTGGAGCTAGATAATATTTAAAAGCGCAAGCGGCTCGCTCAGCTCTGACTGGCTAAGGTTTTCTCGCACAAAAGGTGCTTTTCACCTTGAGTAGCGGCGGTTCTTAGACACGAAGAGCTTGCCACCAATCTTCATCTATTTTCGAAAAAAACCCGCTCTACATAGCGAGTTTCACTTATCTTTGTTTTGTAGGTACTGCATGACAATGACGACAACGTGGTTCATACGATTCTGAAGCCCCAACTAAAATAATTGGATCATCAAATGCCGCTGGTTCTCCATCGATTAAACGTTGCGTACGACTTGCAGGAGATCCACATTCAGAACAAACTGCCTGCAATTTAGTTACATGTTCAGCAATCGCCATCAGCTGAGGAACTTGTCCAAATGGTAGACCACGGAAATCTTGGTCTAATCCAGCTACAATGACACGATAGCCACGATTTGCCAATACTTGCACCACTTCCACAATGTCCCCATCAAAAAATTGTACCTCATCGATTGCAATAACATCCATTTCTTCTGTTACATGGTTAAATATATCTTTTGAAGCTGAAACAGGAACTGCTTTAACCTTTAATCCATTATGTGATACAACATCTTCTTCACTATAACGATTATCAATA
Source organism: Bacillus sp. RC252 (assembly GCF_044909215.1). Lineage (NCBI taxonomy): Bacteria > Bacillati > Bacillota > Bacilli > Caryophanales > Bacillaceae > Bacillus > Bacillus sp. RC252. Next base: position 405,244 of record NZ_JBIYDV010000001.1, read on the forward strand.
CATGGTTTAAATACAATTGCATGTTGTTTCGCAAATTGTGTACGGCGTATACGGCGGATGAGCTCTTCTGATTTCCCAGAAAACATACTCCCGCAAATCACTTCAATCCAACCATTTTGATTCATTAAGTACATTGAGCTCTCCTTTCATCTACTTTCCTAATCCAAAGTAGGGTAAAGGTTTAATATTTTCGCAAAAAAAACAGACAAGCGAATACATACACTTGCCTGTTTTATGTTCTTTATTACTTGATGCCGTATTTCTTATTGAAGCGGTCAACACGTCCGTCTGCAGTAGCAAACTTCTGACGTCCAGTGTAGAATGGGTGAGAATCAGAACTGATCTCAATTTTTAGTAATGGATAAGTGTTACCATCTTCCCACTCAACAGTTTCGCTAGAGCCTTTTGTAGACCCGCTTAAGAATTTGAAGCCAGTGTTCGTGTCCATAAATACAACTTTATTGTAATTTGGATGGATTCCTGCTTTCATTCTTTTCATCTCCTTCCGCCCTGAATCATTTTCGAAACAGAGTTTTTCATCTTCAGCTGCTTACACAACTATATTGATGAAACACATATGATGAAATTATAACAAGGCTAACTCCATTTTGCAACTACCTGTTTTTGTCTTTTTAAAAATTAAAAGCACAAGCGGCTCGTTCAGAATGAGAGGGGGATGGAGCTTCTGACGTAGAGGCGCTTTTTGCCTCGTAGGAAGACGCGAAGCCACCGACCATTCTAGCCGCTGGAGATGGAACTAGATACACCTTAAAGCGCAAGCGGCTCGCCCAGAATCGCAGGACACTTCAAGCTCTCAATCCAAATATGATTTCTATCTCAAAAAACAAATTTTTTCCATATATTACTCTCTCTAATATTCCCTTAAAAACATAAAAAACTCGCTTACTACGAAATAAGCGAGTCCCCATCTTTTCCCTTTACTTAGTGGTTACATACCTTTTTGAGTCTGCAACAATGTTTTGTAAAAATTCTTCATTTGTCTTTGTTTGACGAAGTTTACGTAAGAAGCCTTCAACAAAGTCTGGTGTATCACGCATTGTTTTACGAATACCCCACAGCTTGTCTAAATGTTCTTTCGGAATTAATAGGTCTTCTTTACGCGTACCAGAGCGACGAATATCAATCGCTGGGAAGATACGGCGCTCAGCTAATGAGCGATCTAAGTGAAGTTCCATATTTCCAGTTCCTTTAAACTCCTCGTAAATTACATCATCCATACGAGACCCTGTATCAACAAGCGCTGTTGCTAAAATCGTTAGGCTACCGCCCTCTTCGATATTACGCGCAGCCCCAAAGAAACGCTTCGGTCTATGAAAAGCAGCAGGATCAATACCACCCGATAAGGTTCTACCACTTGGCGGAATAACAAGGTTGTAAGCACGCGCTAAACGGGTAATACTATCCATTAAAATGACAACGTCCCTTTTATGTTCTACAAGACGCATTGCACGCTCTAATACAAGCTCCGCTACTTTAATATGATTCTCTGGCACTTCATCAAAAGTAGAACTTACAACATCACCTTTAACAGAACGTTCAATATCTGTTACTTCCTCTGGACGCTCATCAATTAAAAGTACAATTAATTCTGCTTCCGGATGATTTGTTGTGACACTGTGTGCAATTTCTTTTAACAGACTTGTTTTACCAGCCTTTGGAGGCGCAACAATTAAACCACGTTGTCCAAATCCAACTGGTGCGATTAAATCCATGATGCGTGTCGGTAACTTTTTCGTTTCCGTCTCCAATTTCATTTGGCGATCTGGGTATAACGGTGTTAATGCAGGGAAATGTACACGCTCTTTTGCTGAGTCTGGATCATCTCCATTTACAGCTTCAACTTGTAGCAATCCAAAATAGCGCTCATTTTCTTTCGGAGGTCGTACTTTACCAGAAACCTTATCTCCATTACGTAAATCGAAACGACGAATTTGCGAAGCCGAGATATAAATATCTTCTGAGCTTGGAGAATAATTGATAGGACGTAAGAATCCAAATCCTTCTGATTGAATAATTTCTAATACGCCTTCCATGAAAAAGAAACCTTCTTTTTCTGCTCGAGCTTTTAAGATAGAGAAGATTAGCTCTTTTTTCGTTAACTTGCTGTAATACGAAATCTTAAATTCCTTCGCAAGCTCGTATAACTCTTTTAATTTCATGTTTTCTAATGCTGCAATTGACAAATTCATTCAGACACCACACTTTAACTTTATTCTCTTTTCACATGGGTAAAGGGAAAAATACGGAAGGCAAATAAATAATAATGAAAGGCAATAAGTTCAAGTAGGATAATATTCACTATTGTAACCCTTTTATCTAGTTTTAATCAATACGTTGAAACACAAATACAAGAAGCGAAGACAAGAAAATTTGTCTTCGCCTTTTCATATTTCTTTCTTTTTTCTACACACCTGATTTTAAGGCAGAATAGATAAGGTATTTCTGCTTTTATTTAATCCAGCTTCAGCAGCTAGAATGGTCGGTGGTTTCGCTTCTTCCTGCGAGGCAAAAAGCGCCTCTTCGTCAGGAGCTCCATCCCCCTCCCATTCTGAACGAGCCGCTTACGCTTTTTACTTAATCCAGTTCCAGCGGCTAGAATCTCCGGTCATTTCACTCTCTCACTCGAAGCAAAAAACGCTTCAAGGTCGAGAGTTCCAATGCCCTGCAATTCTAAACGAGCCGCTTACGCTTTTTATTTAATAACCAAATTCGGTTTTTTATTTAAGCTATGGCGGCCGTCTACGAAGCGTACTGTGCCTGATTTTGCACGCATAACAAGGGATTGTGTCGTTCCGACGCTACCTTTAAATTGAACGCCTCGTAATAGTTCTCCGTCTGTTACACCTGTTGCTGCAAAGATTGCATCGTCACCTTTTACTAAGTCTTCCATACGAAGGATACGATTGATATCTTCAATACCCATTCTTTTACAACGAGCTAGTTCAGCTTCGTTTTGAGGTAAGAGCTTCCCGTGAATTTCTCCACCTAAGCATTTTAATGCGACCGCAGCTAATACACCTTCAGGTGCTCCACCAGAACCGAATAGAATATCTACACCAGTACGGTCAAATGCTGTATTGATTGCTCCAGCTACATCTCCATCGTTAATTAATTTAATACGAGCACCAGCTTTACGAATTTCTTCGATAATTGCTTGATGACGTGGACGGTTTAAAACTGTCGCTACAACATCTTCGATATCTTTATTTTTCGCTTTCGCCACTGCACGTAAGTTGTCGATAATAGGTGCGTCAATATCAACTGCACCAACTGCTTCTGGACCAACCGCTATTTTATCCATGTACATGTCAGGAGCATGTAACAAATTGCCGTGATCTGCAATTGCAATAACAGCAAGCGCATTCCATCCGCCAGCTGCTACGATATTTGTCCCTTCTAAAGGATCAACTGCAACGTCTACGCGTGGTCCATATCCTGTACCCAACTTCTCTCCGATATATAGCATTGGCGCTTCATCCATTTCACCTTCGCCAATTACAACTGTACCTTTCATCGGAATTGTATCAAATACATCACGCATAGCTGATGTTGCTGCACCATCTGCCTCATCTTTTTTTCCGCGCCCCATCCAACGCGCTGATGATAATGCTGCAGCCTCTGTTACACGTACTAACTCCATAGATAAACTTCTTTCCACGATAATCCCTCTCCTTTAAGTCTTTATATTTCTGCCGTATTTTGTGAACCTTGTTTTTCTATAAAGTGTACTTCCGTTAGTAGTGATTCTTCGCTCCCCATTAACGGAAGTATCACCACCTTATCCCGATTGGTGAGGGTTAATAATCAGCGTGGGATAGCCCATACTGATTAAAGTTTCACTTTATGCATTCTTCATTTCTTCAATTTCTTGCTTTGTCATTTGTTCTCGCCAAATGTTTGCACCAAGCCCTTTAAGCTTGTCTACTATATTTTCGTAACCTCGATCAATATGATCAAGTCCCGTTACTTCTGTAATGCCATCTGCCATTAAACCCGCAATAACAAGGGATGCACCAGCTCGTAGGTCACTCGCTTTCACCTTCGCACCTTGCAATAAAACCGGTCCAGTCACAATTGCTGAACGGCCTTCTACTTTAATTTGCGCGTTCATACGGCGTAATTCATCAATATGCTTGAAACGTGCGCTGTAAATTGTATCAGTTACAACTCCTGTTCCATGCGCTTTTGTTAAAAGCGTTGTAAACGGCTGTTGTAAATCTGTTGGAAACCCTGGATATACAAGCGTTTTTACATCAACTACTTTTAACCTTCTATTGCCGTTCACTGTAATTTGGTCATCGTTCGTTTCAATTTGAACACCAGCTTCTCTTAGCTTCGCCGTAACGGATTCTAAATGCTGAGGAATAACATTATCAACTGTTACTTCTCCTCCTGATGCTGCTCCTAAAATCATATACGTACCAGCTTCAATACGGTCTGGAATAATAGTGTGGTGACAACCGTGCAGTGAATCCACACCATCAATTCGGATTACGTCTGTACCAGCACCTTTAATACGTGCTCCCATACTCGTTAACAATGTAGCTACATCAATAATCTCTGGTTCTTTCGCTGCATTTTCAATAACAGTTCTACCTTTCGCTCGTACAGCCGCTAGCATAATATTAATCGTAGCTCCTACACTAACAACATCTAAATAAATACGTGCCCCACGTAGTTCGTCTGCTCTTAAATAAATGGCACCTTGTTCATTTGTAACATATGCCCCTAACGCTTCAAACCCTTTAATATGCTGATCAATCGGTCGTGGCCCTAAATGACATCCACCTGGAAGCCCAATAACAGCTTTTTTAAAACGGCCAAGCATTGCACCCATTAAATAATAAGAGGCGCGCAATTTTTTCACTTTTCCATTTGGTAAAGGCATCGCAACCATGTTAGAAGGATCGACTACCATCTCTTCTTCCTGCCCATAAGTTACTTTCCCTCCAATTTCCTCTAGTAAGTCTCCTAACATTTTCACGTCCGAAATATTAGGAACACCGCCAATAGTTACTGGAGTATCTGCTAAAATTGTCGCTGGAATTAGTGCAACAGCACTGTTCTTTGCACCACTCACACGAATCGTTCCATTTAAAGCTCTTCCGCCTTCAATTAGCAACTTTTCCATATTGAGCTCCCTTCTTGTGAATGTATTTATCTTCTACTTCTTTATAAGAAGTAGAAGATTCCCCCTTAAGAATCTCAATCACTCTTTCCATCCTGAAACTCAATAAGTAGAAAACCATCACCTTTAGCTCCCCTGCTGTACAAATAGATGAAGATTAACTATTCATCGAATCAAATTACTCAATTCAGATACTTACCACATTTATTAATAGGACTATGCACATTATTTTCTATATTTGCAAACCAAAAATTCACTTTATAAAATCTTTAGACTTGTTCGCGCTTTCATTATACAACGAAAGGAAACCGTCTAAAAGACTAGACGGTTTCCAAAACGGAATTTTATTCTTACGCTTTACCGTTAGAACCGAACTCACGCATTTTACCAGCAACAGTTGCTTTGATAGCGTCGCGGCCAGGTCCAATATATTTACGAGGATCGTAAACTTCTTGGTCTTTGTTTAATGCTTCACGAACAGCTTTTGTAAACTCAATTTGGTTCTCAGTGTTTACGTTAATTTTTGAAGTACCTAGAGAAATAGCTTTTACGATATCAGCAGTTGGGATACCAGTACCACCGTGTAATACTAAAGGTACGCCAGTGAAGTCACGAACTTGTTCCATTTCAGCGAATCCTAAGTTAGGCTCACCTTTGTAAGGACCGTGTACAGAACCTAAAGCTGGAGCTAGGCAATCGATACCTGTTGCTTCAACAAGGTGCTTACACTCTGCTGGATCAGCGTAAATTACGCCTTCAGCGATGATGTCGTCTTCTTGTCCGCCAACTGTTCCAAGCTCAGCTTCAACAGATACGTTACGAGCGTGTGCGTATTCTACCACTTTTTTAGTAGTTTCAACGTTTTCATCGAATGGGTGGTGAGAAGCGTCGATCATTACAGATGTGAAACCTGCATCAATTGCTTCTTTACATTTTTCGAAGCTTGAACCATGGTCAAGGTGAATCGCTACAGGAACAGAAATGTTCATTTCTTCGATTAAAGCTTTAACCATAGCTACAACTGTTTTGAAACCAGTCATATGACGAGCTGCACCCTCAGATACACCTAAGATTACAGGAGATTTTTCTTCTTCCGCAGCAGCTAAGATAGCTTGAGTCCACTCTAAGTTGTTCATGTTGAATTGACCAACTGCGTATTTTCCTTCTAGTGCTGTGTTTAGCATTTCTTTCATAGAAACTAAAGGCATGGTGAATCCTCCTAAAAAACGTTTTTTGTATCCGATAAATTCTTATCGCTGGTAGTATGACCAGAATAAGGTAAAATATGTATATTTACATACCGGACTTCTTTCTACACTCAATAGGATAACAACTTGTACTCAAAAACTCAACTGTATTCACCTGCTCAATAGTCCATGTAAACGCTTTTTTCCATATTTTTTATAAAAAATTCATTTTTTACGCCTCTACAGCAAGCTGATCTCTCACTGCTTGACGAATCTCATCAATATCAAACGGTTTAGCAAAGTGCATTAAAGCTCCTAAATCTTTCGCTTCTTGAATCATATCCAATTCTCCATAAGCAGTCATTAAAATCACTTTAATACTCTCATCAATTTCTTTTACATGTTTTAAAATCTCTATACCATCCATACCTGGGATTTTCATATCTAACACTACTAAATCCGGATTATCTTTTTTCACGATATCTAAAGCTTGAAATCCATTCGCTGCTTGGAACGTCTGATAACCTTCTTTTTGGAACACTTCATGCAATAAAACACGAATGCCATATTGATCATCAACGATTAAAATTTTCCCTTCCATAACTCCCAACCTTTCTGTGTAAGTACAAGATTTAAAGCTTCTTATATCTTATCGGTTTATTTTCGCTACTCTTTGCCAAATCCCTTCCTATTCTTTCTTATTTTACCGTTTCCTATTTTGTTATGCCACCCTACTATTTCCCCTTTCCAAAAAAAATAAGCTATAATGAGAACCAGCTAACACGAAAGAAAGGAGCAACAACATGTTAAAAATTTTCTCGACTCAATTAAGTGGATATTTCTCTCGAATTTCTCAAAAAGAGGAATTGAATATAGAAGACAGCGCTCGTCTACTTGCCCAGGCGTTAGTTGGCGACGGCTTCATTTACTTGCATGGTACAAACGAAATGGAAGGTATTGTTTCAGAAGCATTATTTGGCGCCGAACCAATGAAACAAGCAAAACGTTTAATAGAAAACGGTGAACCGGCGGCAGTGACTTCTGCGGACCGCGTACTTCTTATTAGTCGTTTTTCGACAGATGAAGAAATTATAAAAACCGCGAAAAAACTTCATGAAGAAGGCCAATCTATCGTTGGAATCTCGGCTATTCAAGAAGGTGTTGAATCACTGGAACAATATACAGATGTACATATTGATACAAAGCTGTTAAAAGGTCTTATTCCAGATGATGAAGGTAACCGCTATGGGTTCCCAAGTTTAATTATAGCTTTATTTGCTTATCACGGATTGAAATTTACAATTGATGAAATGTTAAACGAATATTAAAAAAAGCGCCCTATTTCAGGCGCTTTTTTTTATTACTTGCTCTCTTTATTCGTAATAGAAGCACTTACGAAGTCATGGAACAATGGTTGTGGACGGTTTGGACGAGATACAAGTTCTGGATGGAACTGTGCTGCCACGAACCAAGGGTGATCTTGTAATTCAATAATTTCCACTAGACGACCGTCTGGGCTTGTACCAGAGAATACAAATCCTGCTTTTTCCATATCTGGACGGAATTGATTGTTGAACTCATAACGATGACGATGACGCTCATATACAACCGGCTCATTGTAAGCATTGTAAGCATTTGTTTCTTCAGCAAGCTTACATGGATATAGACCAAGACGAAGTGTACCACCTAAATCTTCTACATCTTTTTGTTCTGGTAATAAATCGATAATTGCATAAGGTGTGTCAGGATTAATTTCAGAAGAGTTAGCTCCTTCTAATCCTAATACGTTACGTGCAAATTCGATTGATGCAAGTTGCATACCTAGGCAAATTCCTAAGAATGGAACTTTGTTTTCACGAGCATATTGAATTGCAACGATTTTACCTTCTACACCACGATCGCCGAAGCCACCTGGTACAAGGATACCATCTGTGTCGCCAACTAATTCTTTTACGTTCTCTGCTGTTACGTGCTCAGCATTTACCCATTTTACTTCTACATCTGTGTCGAATGAATAACCTGCATGACGAAGCGCTTCTACAACAGAAATGTATGCATCTTGAAGCTCTACGTATTTACCAACAAGAGCGATTTTTGTTTTCTTAGAAAGGTTACGTACTTTATTAACTAGCGCAGTCCAATCTGTCATATCTGCAGCTGGATTGTCTAACTTCAAGTGATCACAAACGATTTGGTCCATGTTTTGTTCTTGAAGAGATAATGGAACCGCATATAAAGTATCTGCATCGCGTGCTTCGATAACTGCTTTTGTATCGATGTCACAGAATAATGCAAGCTTGTCTTTCATGTCCTGAGAAACAGGTAGTTCTGTACGAACAACGATAATATTTGGTTGAATACCTAAGCTGCGAAGCTCTTTAACGCTATGTTGCGTTGGTTTTGTTTTCATTTCACCCGCTGCTTTTAAGTACGGGATTAACGTACAGTGAATGTACATTACATTGTCACGACCGATGTCGCTCTTAATTTGACGAATTGCTTCTAAGAATGGTAAAGATTCGATATCACCAACAGTTCCACCGATTTCTGTAATAACAACGTCGGCATTTGTTTCGCGACCAGAACGATATACACGTTCTTTAATTTCGTTAGTAATGTGAGGAATAACTTGAACTGTTCCTCCTAAATATTCACCACGACGCTCTTTTTGAAGAACTGAAGAGTAAATTTTACCTGTTGTTACGTTGCTGTATTTGTTTAAGTTGATGTCGATAAAACGCTCATAGTGACCTAGGTCTAAGTCCGTTTCTGCACCATCATCTGTTACGAATACCTCACCGTGTTGGTAGGGGCTCATAGTCCCTGGGTCTACGTTAATGTATGGATCAAACTTTTGAATAGTTACGTTTAAACCACGATTCTTTAAAAGTCTTCCAAGAGATGCTGCTGTAATACCTTTACCTAAAGACGATACTACACCGCCTGTTACAAAAATATACTTAGTCATGAAAATACTCCCTTCTACTTCGTTGTTATATAATCACCGTTGCAAAGCGCAACGTATGTAGATAACACTGTATCTATCTTATTGTTAGGCTCTTTTTATTTTCTAAACAAAAAACAAAAAAGAAAATTGCTCCCCTCATCACATAAAGTAATAAGTAGGGAGCAATTTTCTTTTATATTTACACTTTAAAAGTATTATCGTCTTTTTTTAAAGAGCCCAAAAATGATTCTACATGGACGATAATGAAAAGTCAAGAACTACCGCTCTTCCTCTTCTTCTTCTTCAGTTTCATCATACTCAAGTTCTTCTTCTGCGAAGTCTTCATTATCTTCTTCTAAATCATCAAGATCATCATCTTCATCGTCTGCGTCTTCGTCTTCAAGAACTTTGTCCAAATCTACTACATCTTCTTCTACTTCTTCTGCTTCTTCTTCTACATCATCTTCTTCAATGTAGTCGTCAAAACCGTCTTCTTCAACTTTGCGTTTCTTCTTCGGTTTTGGCTGAGGCAGAATTTCTTCATCAATTTGCTCATATGGGTACCAGCTACGTAGCCCCCAACGATTTTCTCCTAAATTAATGAAACGTCCATCGATGTTTAAATCTGTATAAAATTGTGCGAGTTTCGTATTAACTTGCCCTTGAGATAGTCCCAGCACTTGAGCGATTTCTTGAACCAACTCGTTGAATGTCGTTGCTTGTCTTTTATTCCCTAAAACACTATGTACAACTTCAATCATTGAACATTCTTTTAGCTCTTCTGGTGAATATTGCTTAAAACCCACTTATGCGGCACTTCCTTTCTTCAAATATAAGCTTATATATAACGGTCTGCTTAAAAAAATCCATACTATTCATTATAAACAAAAGTCGCACAAATATGCTACAAAAAAAACGGGAAACTTTTATCCCGCTATTTACGGGCAATAAAATTATAATTTGTCCATTCTTTATTTCGGAGACATATGTGCTCCTTGCAGTACATACCTAATTTGCATTTCTGTATATTCTTCGAGAGTATACAGTTTTTGCAGGGCCCAACGTCTAAATCCCCACATTTGTCCTTGTATGAAAATATTATGTGCAAGAAGCTGTATCTCCTTTTTATTTAGTGTAAATGTCCCATTTTCCGTACACTGCTCTAAAATATCCTCAAACATCCCGACCATTTGAAACTCTTTTTCTAATACATATGGGAGTGATTCTTTCGGTAAAAAACGTACCTCTTGATACATAATTAATACTTCTTCTTGCAATTCATCCATCACTTTAAAATAATTCATTATCGCTATCTTTAAGCTTTCTATACTTCCCTTCTCTGTACACACTACTTCCTCTAACCGCTCTTTTACATGTTCATAAATACTATCACAAACTAAATATAATACATCATCTTTTGTGCGAATATACTCATAAAGTGTTCCGATACTAAATCCAGCCGCTTTCGCAATTTCTCTCGTTGTTGTACGCGGGAATCCTTTTTGCTTAAACAGCTGCACCGCACCTTTAATCATTTGTTCACGTCTTAACGCAACTAATTTTTCATCTTTCACTGACGCATGTACATTATGTTTAACCATCCCTTCACCTCTCTCTATTATTTTTGGAAGTAAAAAGCGTAGGAAAATACCTACGCTTTCGTTCCTACTTCGTTAACATACGAGAAATTACAAGCCTTTGAATCTCTTGTGTTCCCTCATATATTTGTGTAATCTTTGCATCGCGCATATAACGCTCTACTGGATAATCTTTCGTATAACCATAACCACCAAATACTTGTACCGCTTCAGTCGTTACCTTCATCGCTGTATCACCTGCAAATACTTTTGACATCGCTGACTCTTTCCCATACGGAAGCCCTTCAGATTCAAGCCAAGCCGCTTGATATGTTAAAAGACGCGCTGCCTCTACATCCGTTGCCATATCCGCAAGTTTAAAGCCAATTCCTTGTTGCGCTGCAATTGGCTTCCCAAACTGATGACGTTCTCTTGCATATTCTACAGAAGCATCTAAAGCGGATTGTGCAATACCGACTGCTTGTGCCGCAATACCATTACGGCCGCCATCTAATGTCTGCATCGCAACTTTAAATCCTTGGCCCTCTTCCCCTAGTAAATTCTCTACAGGAATACGGCAGTCTTCAAATATAATTTCAGTTGTTGGCGAAGAACGAATCCCTAGCTTACTTTCCTTCTTCCCAACCGAAAATCCTAGCGTATCACTCTCCACAATAAATGCACTCGTGCCGCGCTGCTTCGAATCAGGATCTGTTAATGCAAAAACAACATAAATATCAGCAATACCGCCATTTGTAATAAAGATTTTCGAACCATTTAAAATGTAATGGTCTCCATCTCGTTTTGCAGTCGTCCTCATTCCACCAGCATCTGATCCAGAGCTTGGTTCTGTTAAGCCATATGCACCAATTTTCTTCCCTTCAGCCATTGGGCGCAAAAACTTTTGTTTTTGCTCTTCCGTTCCAAATTTAAAAATTGGCCATCCAGCAAGTGAAGTATGTGCAGACAACGTTACACCTGTAGAAGCACAAACGCGGGATAATTCTTCAACGGCAATTACATACGCCAAGTAATCGCTTCCAATTCCGCCGTATTCTTCAGGCCACGGAATACCGGTTAAACCAAGCTCTGCCATTTGATCAAATAAAGCGCGATCAAACCTTTCTTCCTCATCACGTTCAGCTGCTGTCGGTGCTACTTCATTCCTTGCAAAATCCCGAACCATTTTTCTTATCATTTCATGTTCTTCTGATAATTTAAAATGCATTCCCGTCTCCCCCTCTGCCTTTTTATAAAGCTCGACTAATTACAAGCTTTTGTATTTCGCTCGTTCCTTCGTATATTTGTGTGATCTTCGCATCACGGAAAAATCTTTCTACTGGATAATCTTTCGTATAACCATAACCACCAAATACTTGCACCGCTTCAATCGCAACTTCAACAGCCGTCTTAGAAGCAAATAATTTCGCAATAGAAGCCTCTTTACCGCATGGTAATCCTTGTGCTCTTAGCGATGCTGCTCTGTATACAAGTAATCGCGATGCTTCTACACTTGTTGCCATATCTGCAAGTTTGAATCCGAGTCCTTGCTGCGCCGCAATTGGCTTTCCGAATTGCTCACGCTCTTTCGCATAATCAATCGCACATGAAAGCGCCGCTTCCGCGATTCCTAATGCTTGCGCTCCGATTCCAATTCGCCCAACATCTAAATTCGCCATTGCCACCTTAAATCCTTGTCCTTCTTCGCCAAGTAAATTCTCGGCCGGCACTTTCATATCTTCAAACGTAAGTTGCACTGTACGAGAACCAAGAAGACCCATCTTATGCTCATCTTTTCCAATGATTAAGCCTGGTGTATCTTTCTCTACTATAAATGCTGAAATCCCGCTTTTCCCCGCATCTGGATTTGTAGACGCGAAGACGATATATGTACTTGCTTCACCACCATTTGTAATAAAGACTTTCGATCCATTAATGATGTAGTGATCGTCTTTCTTTACAGCTCTTGATTTCAAACTACCTGCATCTGATCCTGCATTCGGTTCTGTTAGAGCAAATGCGCCTAAATACTCACCAGTCGCCAATTTAGAAACATATTTCTGCTTCTGTTCTTCTGTTCCAAAGTATAAAATCGGATTCATTCCAACTGACGTATGTACAGCTAAAATTACACCAACCGTTGCACTTACCTTTGAAATTTCCTCAATTGCTAGAATGTAAGAAATAAAATCCATTTCTGCCCCGCCATATTTTGCAGGCGCTGGAATACCCATTAGTCCAAGCTCACCCATCTTTTGCAAAATCTCTTTCGGGAACACCCCTTGTTCCATACTAGGAACAAAGGGAGCTATTTCCTTCTGTGCAAAATCTCGAACCATTTTCCTCATCATTTGTTGCTCTTCAGTAAAATGAAAATTCATGTACTTCGCCTCCGTTTGCTATATATCTTTTTAACAATCTGGTAAGACCACTACTTCAATAAAGGGAGGCCTTTATTCGTAAACGTAGAAACCACGACCCGTTTTACGTCCTAACCATCCTGCATTCACATACTTACGTAATAATGGACATGGGCGATATTTACTATCTCCTAATCCTTCATGCAACACTTCCATAATGTATAAACACGTATCTAAACCGATAAAGTCAGCTAACGTAAGTGGTCCCATCGGATGGTTCATACCGAGCTTCATTACGTCATCAATCGCTTCTTTCGTCGCTACTCCTTCGTATAACGTATAAATCGCTTCGTTAATCATCGGTAATAAAATACGGTTCGATACAAACCCTGGGAAATCATTTACTTCAACTGGCACTTTCCCGATTTTTTTCGTAATATCCTCAATCGTTTCGTACACTGCATCATCTGTAGCTAAACCACGAATAATTTCAACGAGTTTCATAACTGGAACCGGATTCATAAAGTGCATGCCGATTACTTTCTCAGGACGTTTCGTTACCGCTGCAATTTCCGTAATTGGTAACGATGACGTATTCGTCGCTAAAATTGCGTGTTCTGGAGCGATTTCATCTAAATTCGCAAAAATTTTCTTTTTAATATCCATTTTTTCAACAGCTGCTTCAATAATAAGATCAGCTTCTTTGACACTATTTAAATCGAGCGTCCATGTAAGACGATTTAAAGTCGCATCTTTCTCTTCTTCCTTCATACGGCCTTTTTCTACTTGGCGGGCTAAATTTTTCGAAATAACAGCTAGCCCTCTATCTAATTGCTCTTGCTTTAAATCTTGCACTTTCACATCATAGCCTGCCATTGCACACACTTGTGCGATACCTGAACCCATTTGCCCTGCACCAATTACAACAATCTTTTGTACACTCATTTTTTCTTCCCCCTTAATTGTTAATAAACTATATATCTTCTAATCTTAATTAGTGAACTTCAATCATCACTGCATCACCTTGACCCCCACCGCTACAAATAGAAGCAATTCCAATTCCGCCGCCGCGCTGCTTCAGTGCATGGATAAGTGTAACGATAATACGTGCTCCGCTCGCTCCAATTGGATGCCCCATTGCTACAGCACCGCCATTTACATTCAATTTTTCCGGATCGATCCCTGCGATTTCTGTACTTGCAATTGCTACCGCTGCAAAAGCTTCATTAATCTCAAATAAATCGATTTCTTCAATTGTCTTACCTGTCTTTTTCAGCAATTCATTAATTGCATAACCTGGTGTTCTTGGGAAATCCTTCGATTCTACCGCAATCGCCGTATGCGCCAAAATTGTCGCTAATGGTTTTCTTCCTTCTTGCTTCGCTCTGTCCTCGCTCATTAATACAAGTGCAGCACCGCCATCATTTAGTCCCGGAGCATTACCTGCTGTCACCGCTGACGTCTTATCAAATACAGGCTTTAATTTCGCTAATTTTTCAATCGTTGTATCCGCGCGTGGCGCCTCATCCTTAGCCACGACGATAGGATCGCCTTTTCTTTGCTGAATTGTTACTGGTACAATCTCCTCTTCAAAACGCCCTTCTTTATGTGCCGAAACCGCACGTTGATGGCTACGATATGCCCATTCATCTTGTGCTTCGCGAGAGATTCCATCTTCCTTCGCAACTTCTCCGCCATAAACACCCATGTGTATACCTGAAAATGCGCACGTTAAACCGTCTGCAACGTTTAAATCGATAACTTCGTTGTTACCCATTCTGTATCCCCATCTTGCCCCTCGTAAAATGTAAGGGCTGTTACTCATCGATTCCATTCCACCAGCTACAATCAGTGATTGGTCACCAGTGCGAATAATTTGATCTGCTAACGTAACTGCGCGAAGCCCTGATGCACAAACTTTATTTACTGTTTCTGTCTGCACTTCCCAAGGAATGCCGGCCGCTCTTGCTGCTTGGCGTGATGGAATTTGTCCTTGCCCTCCTTGGATAACCGTTCCAAATATAACTTCTTCAACATCACTAGCGGAAACATTCGCCCTTTCAAGCGCTGCCTTAATTGCGATTCCTCCAAGCTCTGTTGCTTTCACGTCTTTTAAAGTTCCTCCAAATTTTCCAACCGGTGTTCTTGCAGCACTTAAAATAACTGTTTTACTCATGTTTCTTTCCCCCATTTCTTTTTTTAGCACCGAGCGCTCGCTCGGTATCCTTGCGCCTAGAAGAGGTGCAATTATTGCACCTCTTTCTAAATTTGAATGCATTCCTACAAACTACATTGCTTCTTTCTTCTGTCCGATAACTGAGCGTTCTAAAATCTCTGTTACGTCCAAAGTTTGAACTGTTTCTTCAACTTCTTTCGCTTTCGTGCCGTCACTAATCATCGTTAAGCAATACGGGCATCCTGTACCGATAATTGACGGCTGTACAGCTAGCGCTTGTTCTGTACGAGCAACGTTAATACGAGAACCTGTCGTTTCTTCCATCCACATTAGGCCGCCACCCGCACCACAGCACATTCCCGTTTCACGGTTACGCGCCATTTCTACAAGGTTTACACCTGGAATTGCTTTTAGAATATCGCGCGGTGCTTCGTATACTTCGTTGTATCTTCCTAAGTAACAGGAATCATGGTACGTAACTGTCTCTTCAATAGAATGGACAGGTTTTAAACGACCTTCCTTCACCCACTGGGCTAGTAATTCTGTATGATGATAGACTTCTGCTTGTAAGCCAAAGTCCGGGTACTCATTTTTAAAAGTGTTATAAGCATGAGGGTCAATCGTAACGATTTTCTTCACTCCTGCTTTTTCAAATTCTTCAATATTTTTAGTCGCCATTTCCTGGAATACAAATTCATTTCCAAGGCGGCGCGGTGTATCACCAGAGTTCTTTTCCTTATTACCAAGAATTGCGAATGAAATGCCTGCTTCGTTCATTAGCTTCGCAAATGATATCGCAATCTTCTGACTGCGATTATCATACGAACCCATTGATCCAACCCAGAATAAGTATTCAAACTCTTCGCCAGCTTTTGATTTCTCCTTTACAGTTGGAACTGTTACTTCATCGTCACCTTGGCGCCATGTTTCACGCTCTTTACGGTTCAGTCCCCACGGATTACCTTGACGCTCAATGTTTGTCATTGCACGCTGCGCTTCCGCGTCCATTTTTCCTTCTGTTAAAACGAGATAGCGGCGTAAATCAATAATTTTGTCAACATGCTCATTCATAACTGGGCACTGGTCCTCACAGTTACGACACGTTGTACATGCCCAAATCTCTTCTTCTGTAATAACGTCTCCGATTAAACTTGGGTCGTACGCTAGCGCTGTAGCCGCTGATTCTTGTTGTCCTTTTCCAGCTGCCATCATCGCTAACTGATTTCCTTGTGTATTATTAAAAGCAACAACTGGAACCCACGGTGCTTTTGATGTTACCGCTGCTCCTTTATCAGTTAAATGATCACGAAGTTTTAAAATTAAATCCATCGGTGATAACATTTTCCCTGTTCCTGTTGCCGGACACATATTTGTACAACGACCA
The DNA here is from genome assembly GCF_044909215.1 of Bacillus sp. RC252. Classification (NCBI taxonomy): domain Bacteria; kingdom Bacillati; phylum Bacillota; class Bacilli; order Caryophanales; family Bacillaceae; genus Bacillus; species Bacillus sp. RC252. The sequence continues at coordinate 422,024 of NZ_JBIYDV010000001.1, forward strand.
CATTCGACGCAGGAATATAAGTCGATAAGTTGATTTTGTCTAAAGTCTTCAATTTTACCAACACCGAATGTTTCTTGCGTTTCATCTTCAAAATCGATTTTTTCAAGTTTTCCTGGATTTGAAAGACGACCAAAAAATACGTTAACTGGTCCAGCAATTAAATGCGCATGTTTTGATTGTGGAACATAAACTAAAAACGTTAACAAAATTAGTAAATGCACCCACCAAGAGAAATAGAACACTGAAATGGCTGCGGTTTCATTTAATCCCGAGAAAACGTAAGCGATTGCAGAAGCGATAGGTTCACTCCATGAAAGCTCCTCGCCGTGCCATATAATTCCCATCCCATTACCAAGTAGCACAGAAATCATTAAGCCACCAATAAAGATAAGAACAAGACCTGATTTGAAATTACGTTTCAAACGAACAAGCTTTTCAACATAGCGTCTATGAAAAGCCCAAAAGACTGCAATTAAAATAACGAGTGTGACAATTTCCTGGAAGAATGTAAATGCAGGGTATAGTGGTCCAAGTGGAAGATGCGATCCTGGTGCAAGTCCTTTCCAAACGAAGTCAATTGCTCCAAATTGGACAAGAATAAATCCGTAAAAGAACATAACGTGAATGATGCCGCTCTTTTTATCTTTCAGCAGCTTTTTCTGACCGAAAACATTGACCTTAAGAAGATCCCAACGCTCTTTAAAACGACGGTCAAATTCGATCTTTTTTCCTAATTGTATGTAGGCCATCCTTGTTCGTATAAGATATACAAACAAATACCCCGCATAAGCAATAACAGCAATGGCAGCCAGCCAATTAATGATTAGTAAGCTATTCATTTTATGCTACCCCTCTCTTTGTAAGCTCTCTTTCTTTTTTAGAATCTTCGAAAATATATAATTTTCTGAATTATATCCCCTATTCCCATTATATAATGAGTGAGCATTCAGTCAACAGTTTTTTGTTATACAACAACACATTTTTTAATAAAGCTGTTTATTTCGGTGAAACTATAAAGTGAAACTTTAATCGGCGGAGAGCTATTCCTCCCCACTAAGTATTAGCCCTAACCAATCGGGCTTTTACGGGCGGCCCGAATCCCAACCAACTTCTTTGCTTTAGGTGGGCGTCTTACTGCCCGCAAATAGCGGGATACAGTGAAATTTTGATTTGTAAAAAATCGATGGTGAAAAGACCGTGAAGGAGGGAATTCACTTATGTTTTTCTTATCTCTCTTGTTATTAGGCAGCGCTCTCTGGATTACAATCGACCTTTCATATGGGAGAATTGTTCATTTAAAGCGTGTACGTTCTCGTTCTTTCCCTTTACGTCAAAGTGATTTTCGCCTTTATACATATGGAAATGATCTATACGATGCTCTCTTTACTGATATAAAACAAGCTAAACACCATGTGCACGTTTTATTTTTTATTGTAAAAAACGATGATATAAGTCGTACGTTTTTAAAGTTACTTATCGATAAAGCACAAGAAGGAATTGAAGTAAGACTTTTACTCGACCGGTTTGGAAGTCATTATTTATCAAAAGAAGCGATTTACTCCCTACAAAAACATGGTGTCTCTTTTTCATTTTGTCATAAAGTGAAATTTCCTTTTCCTTTCTTTTCTGCAAATCAAAGAAACCATAGAAAAATTACAGTTATTGACGGGAAAATTGGTTATATTGGTGGATTTAACATTGGCGAGGAATATTTAGGGCATAATCAAAGGTTAGGGTTATGGCGAGATTATCATTTACGTCTTACAGGAGAAGGGATACAAGATTTACAAAAACAATTTTTACATGATTGGCTCGACGATACAGACCAAAATTTATTAGATTCATCTCTTTATTTTCCTACGCAACAGCCAGGGACCGTTCTACATCGTTTCATCCCTACTGATGGTGCCTATTTACAAAATACATTTTTACATTTAATCGAAAGCGCGAAAAAAGAACTCTTTATCGGTACACCATATTTTATTCCTGGAAAAAAAATTATGAATGCATTATTAAAAGCGCGAAAACGTGGGGTTCAAATAACTATTCTCGTTCCACAAAAGGCTGATCACGCCCTCGTTCGAGAAGCAAAATTCCCATATTGCCGAAAGTTAATACAAGCTGGTTGTAATATTTACGCTTTTCAGCAAGGATTTTTCCACGCAAAAATTATTATAGTAGACGATCATACTTGTGATATCGGAACTGCTAATTTCGATATGAGAAGTATATATATTAACCATGAAATCAATTGCCTTTTATACGATAAACATTTCATACAAGAAGTAAAACGTAAATTCGAGGAAGATTTGGGACGCTCCTCATTACTTTCCTTTGAAGATGTCAGCCCCCTCTCCATTATCGATAGAGGAAAGGAATGGATAGGAACGATACTCGCGTTCTTTTTATAGAGAAATTTCAAGAGCCAAGGAGGTGCATCACATATGATAATTCGATTTGGATATGTCTCACATGCTACGGCATTATGGGACTGTTCGCCTGCCAAAACAATGACATTTACAAGCTGGAAAAAGCTAAAAAAACAAGAGCGTGAAGATAAATTATATAATGTTACACTGCAAAATCTAGAACACACAATACGCATCCTTCATTACAATATTGCACACGAAATTCCATTATATCGTTTATCATCTTCTATCGTCCCGCTTGCAACACATCCTGAAGTTGAATTTGATTACATTCAAATATTTGCTCCACTATGGCGTAAAATAGGAGCATTAATTCAAGAACACAATTTACGCGTAAGTTTTCACCCAAACCAATTCACACTATTTACAAGCGACAAACCACATATTACAACTAATGCAATTACAGATATGACCTATCATTATAACGTGTTAAATGCTATGGGAATTGCAGATTCTTCCTACATTAATATCCATGTAGGTGGCGCGTATGGAAATAAGGAAAAGGCAATCGAACGTTTTCATGAAAACATACAAAAACTTCCATGCCATGTAAAAAGACAAATGACTCTTGAAAATGACGATAAAACATATACAACTTCTGAAACTTTGGCTATTTGTCAAAAAGAGCAAATCCCTTTCGTGTTCGATTATCATCACCACATAGCGAACCTTTGTAATGAACCGCTAGAAGAATTACTTCCTATGATATTTAAAACTTGGTCACATACAAATGTCCTTCCTAAAGTTCATATTTCTTCTCCTAAATCCGTAAAAGAATTTAGGGCTCACGCAAATTATATTGATTTGGAGTTTATTAAACCCTTTTTACACATTACAAAAAAAATTGACCATGATTTCGATATTATGATTGAAAGTAAACAAAAGGATTTAGCACTTCTTCAGTTAATAGATGAAATCTCTTCTATAAGGGGAGTGAAAAGAATAAAAGGCGCAACAATACAATGGTAAATTGTAACGTTGCGCTATTTTTTTCAAAAAGTATTTCTTATAGTAAAAAAGCTCCTGTTTTATATGCTATTATTTAAATTAGCATTTTCCCCCTGTGATTCAACTTTATTGAAACGGAGCCATTATATGATCAATCAAAAAAAATATGTACAATTTGTCATGATGTATATTATTATATTTTCTCTTTGGATATTCCTTATCCCTAAGGACTTGAATATAAAAGAAATTGGAATTCTCTTCTTATTTTGTTTTGCTGCACTCTTTTCTTGCTATTGCTTATATAAAGCAATTAAGAAGATGAAGCACGGTGACAAACTATTTTGGGTTCTAGTACTATGCACTTGTATATGTGGATTAGCTATGGAGATAACTTTATTTCTTCATTCACTTTCTATATATGATCAAGTCATATTCTCATATAAGGCATTGCCTTTCTTCATCATACAATATATTTTGCTCTTTTCTGGCTTTGCTATAAAGTTTATAAAACATTACTCTATTAGAGGCCTTGCTCAATTTTCATTCGATAGCATCTTTATTGTCATTATGAATATTTACTTTACCTTAACCTTTATTTTAGACATTTCAAGCTTTCGTATGTTAACAACAGATACATGGGTTTTAATTGGATATTTCATTGCACAATCATTAGTAATTTACGCCGTTATTAGCTTATATAGAAGAGAACAGTATTCTTCTAGTAGAATCTCATTAATTGTCGGCTTCACTATCATACTTGTTTACGGATATATACACCTGTTCCAGTTAAGATCAGGAATGGAAACTTCTTCTGAAGTCTCTTATTTAATACATACTGCTTCAATTTTATTAATCGGTTTATCGTCCATACTATACATTTTAGATAAACCAATGCAACATGAAACTAAGACTAAATATTATCGATTCGATTATGTACGCTTTATATTACCTTATTTTAGTATAATCATTACTTTTTCCTTTATTGTCATTCAACCTTGGGATGATAAGTTCATGTTAATCGGTCTCGTATTATCACTTATCTTATTATTCCTACGACAACTTTACATGTGGAAAGATAATCAAGTATTAATCGATACGTACGAACAGTTGACTACACAACTAGAAGGTAAAGTTGAAGAAGGCGCATCTGCACTATCAAAAAGTGAACAACGTTATAAATCTTTATTCGAAGATCATCCTGATGCTGTTTTTTCTTTAAATATGAACGGGATTTTTCAACAATCTAATAAGGCTTGTGAAAGTTTATTTACAGCCTATTATTGTGAAGTAACAAGCTATTCTCTTCAACACTTCATTGATCCACAAGATCATGAATTATTGAAGAAATCTTTACAAATTACAAAAGAAGGTAGACCACAAACTCTAGAAATTCGTACAAAAGAAAAAGAAGGCTATTATTATCACCTTCACATTACATTCATCCCTATTTTTATAAATAAAGAAGTTGTTGGGATGTTTGGTATAGCACGTGATATTACAACTTTATATGAAAAACAAAAGCAAGTAGAGCATATGGCTTTCCATGATGCACTTACAGGACTACCGAATCGACGGAAATTCGAAAAAGATTTAAAAACGATTTTAAATCTAGCTCAAAACAACACTAATGACGTTGCGGTTATGTTCCTCGACCTAGATCGATTTAAAAAAATTAACGATCGACTCGGCCATGATGTCGGGGATTTATTATTAATTGAAGTAGCAAAAAGATTACGTGGATGTTTACGTTCAAAAGATATCGTTGCCCGCCAAGGCGGAGATGAATTTACGATTCTATTACCAGATATGTACTCTGAAAAAAGTGCTTCTTTTATAGCTGAACAAATTTTAACTATCTTAAATAAGCCTTACTTTATTAAAGATGAAGAACTTTCTGTTACACCGAGTATCGGAATTGCAATGTACCCTGACTATGGAACCGATGTAACCGAATTAATGAAAAATGCAGATATGGCTATGTATCGAGCAAAAGCAAATGGAAAAAACAGATTCGTTTTCTTCTCAAAAGAAATGAGTATTGCGCAAAATGAAATACACTTCCTAGAAGGTGAGCTTTCAAAAGCACTACAACAAAATGAATTTTTCCTTGAATACCAGCCACAAGTAAACACAAAAACAAAACAAATTATCGGTTTCGAGGCGTTAATTCGTTGGAAACACCCAAAACTCGGAATTGTATCACCTGCCCAATTCATCCCTCTAGCAGAGGAGACAGGATTTATTATTGAACTTGGTAATTGGATCTTACGTACAGCCTGCTTAGAAGCAAAGAAGTGGCATAACCAAGGGTTTTCTCACTTAAAGGTTGGTGTGAATTTATCTGTTGTTCAATTTAACCGTTCAGATTTAATCCCAACTATTTCAAAAGTCTTGGAAGAAACCGAACTAAAACCGGAAGCACTAGATATTGAGATTACGGAAAGTATCGCGATTAATCAAAATCATTCTGTAATTGCTAAACTAGAAGAACTTCAAAATCTCGGTATTCAAATTTCAATTGATGATTTTGGAACTGGTTATAGTTCTTTAGCTTATTTAACGAAATATCCAATCAATACATTAAAAATTGCTCGAGAATTTATTTGTGGAATTACAAATAGCCCTTTAGAAGAAGCCATTATCGCTTCCATTATTACGCTATCAAAAGAATTAAATTTAGAGGTTATTGCGGAAGGTGTAGAAACAGAAGAACAATGGAAGTTTTTACACGAGCAAAACTGTGACCACATTCAAGGATTCCTCTTTAGCAAACCTGTTTCTAGTAAAGATGTTTGGATGTTACTCCATAAAAAAACAACCGTCTAAGTAAGACGGTTGTTTTTTAATACTCAAAAGGCATATCTGAAGCTAATTGTACCTCTTGATCATTATGAGAAATTACTTGGCTTTTCTCTAAAGCTGTATCTGCTAATGAAATACCCCATGCCATCGCTAACGTTAATAGACTACCAATAAGTAGTTTTTTCATATTCCATCACCCACATTTTTCTTTTAATATATCATGAAAATTTATCCATATCGTATGCAATTATGCATATCTATTTTTTAGGTCGTTTTTATTTCTTCATTTTTTTTATAAGCGTTTCTTTATACGCATGCATTTCTAATATATCGAAAAAGAAGCAAGCTTTTTCATAAGCATCTTCAATCTCTGCCCCATCATACTCTAGCTTTTCTAAGCATTCACCTTTTTGATAGTATAACTGTCCAATCAATGCCATACTATTAATTCGACATGATATTTCAATGGCTTTATTTATTTGATAAAGTGCTTCTTCATATTGATTATCTAAGTATAATGTTTTTGCATGATTATGTCTTACCTTCACATCAAACTCTTTATTTTCAGGCAATGCCTCTAATTGCTTTAATATACCTTCAAATAACTCCATACCCTTCTTAAAATAACCATTTTCAGCATAAATATTTGCAATTGCATTTTCTATATAAAGTTTTTGATACACGTCTATTCCAGTTAACTGTTGATTTAGTAGCTTTTTTAGCTCCAGAATACAATATTCATAATCAATCTTCTTTAGCACATACGCAGATACATGATATTGCCATTGAAGAAACTGCTGAAACTCAGGATGATATTCTTCCTTTTTCAGTTCATTCCATACTTTATTATATATTTCTTTATATTTCTTTTGCTTACAAAGCATAATGATTTGATCTTTTAACTGCTTTTTCCTCTCGATATCAGAATAAATGAGTACCTCATAAAAATGAATAATGGGAACTTGTAACTTTGCTGCAATACCTTGCAATATATCCATACTTGGGTATACCGCGCCCGACTCAATTCTGCTCACCTCCGATTGATGACATACATTGTCGGAGAGTTGTTTCTGTGTGAATCCTCTCATTCCCCTAATTTTCTTTATTTCGCTTCCTAGTTTTTCTGCGTGCATACTTGCTCACCGTCCCATTATAACAATCTAATTTTTTCAAGTTGTCATACCACTACAATAATGTGAATTCGACAATTTTTGATATGAAATAATGCATAATATATATAAAATTCCGCAAATTCTTCATATAATTCATCTCACATACAATAATAGATTAGAAGTTTTATAGATAAATTATAGAAAACTTGCTCGTGCTTTTCGTTACATTCGGTCTTCTTTATCCTTTATCAGCAGAAGCTGTTCACACCCAAGAATTAGACAAAAATGAAGTAAAAGTTGAAATTGCTCAGCCTAGTTTAACGATAAAAAAATTAACACAACCTCAAAATAATACGAAAAAATATGGCGAAAAAGTATTTAAAAGATGAGATAAACGAGGCTAAAGCTCAACAAGAGTGAGTGACAACTGAAATGAATGTAGATTCCCAACCTACAAATAAAGAAACAAAAGAAAGTCAAACCGAAGTTCGCCTTGCACAAACTTACGAAAATTATAAAGTATATGGCCAAGATCTTATTGTAAAAGTAGATAAAAATGGAGTAATTACAACTGTTAGTGGTAAAATTGTCCAAAATTTAGACCAACAACTTAATCTTACTATAACAAATTTTTTGTCGAAAAATGAAGTAAAATCTAAATTACGCGATATACTTCAAATTCTGAGCGATGCGACTGCGACGAAACTTTCTATTGAAATACTTGTTTATAAGAAAAAAGAAGTTTACCACTCGTAGGTAAACTTCTTTTCATATCCATCCCTTTTCTTCCGCAATTGTAATTGCCTCAATTCTATTTTTCGCTTCCAGTTTTGCTAATACTTCCGAAATATAATTACGCACTGTACCAGGCGAAAGATAGAGCATCTTAGCAATTTCATTTGTAGTCTTTCCTTCTTTCGCAAGTACCAGCACTTCTTTTTCACGATCTGATAGCGGATTTTGTTCCTGCCATAAGCCAAACATTAGCTCCTGCGAAATTTCTCGCTTCCCTTTCATGACATTTCGAATTGCTGAAGCTAGATCTTCACTCGGGCTATCCTTTAATAAATACCCGTGAACACCAGTTTTCATTGCCCTTTCAAAATAACCAGGACGCGCAAATGTTGTTAAAATCATTACTTTACAAGATGATTGTTCTTTCTTTAAAATTTCAGCAACATCTAAACCACTTTGGATCGGCATTTCAATATCCATAATACTTATATCTGGCTTTAACGATTCGATTAATTTTAACGCTTCTTCACCATTCGCAGCTTGCCCAACTACTTCAATATCATCTTCCAGATCAAGCAGGGCTCCTAATGCACCACGAAGCATCCGCTGATCTTCTGCAATAATAATTCGAATCATGCCCTCACCTCATCTTTTCCTGTTCTAATTACAATTGGAACTTTCACCGTTAACAGTGTCCCTGGATTGATCGTATCCAGTTCAACTATTCCATCAATAAGGGAAATCCGTTCCTTCATACCTCGAATACCGTTTCCATCATGACTTTGATTTTCCAAACCTACGCCATTATCTTCTACTTTCAAAATCAACTCACCTTGTGATTCTAATATAGAAACTGTACATGACTTTGCCTTACTATGCTTCACGACATTCGTAACAGCTTCACGTAAACACATACCTAAAATATTTTGTTCAATTGGTGATAATGAGCTAGAATTAGCCTCCTGCTTTACTTCTAATTCAATATTGGCAGCTTGCAAAATCGCTTTTATTTGCTCAATTTCTTCTTCCACTGTAATCATACGCATATCAGAAATTAACTCGCGCAGTTGTTTTAAAGCAGTACGAGATGTTTGTGTAATCTCCTTCGCCTCTATACTTGCGCGTTCTGGATTCTTCACAATCAATTTCTCCACAAGCTGACTCTTTAAAGTAATAAGAGATAACGTATGCCCTAACGTATCATGAAGATCTCTTGCGATTCGCTGACGTTCTTCACGTTTTACTAAGTCTTTAATTTGTTCGTTTGCTTCGTTTAGTTGATTTTTTAACATCTTTTTCTGATTAAAATTACGCATTCCAAATGGCGTAAGTAGCATTAAAATAAACATCGGAACGATATTCACTAAACTCGGGATTGTTAGTTGTTTAACATTTATAAATATAAAAGCTCCAAGCATTACAACTAATAAACATAACAACACACGAAACGCCTTCTTACTTGGCGCAAATCCCATCGCGCTCGCCGTGAAATATCCGAACAATATCATGAAGGGATTATAAAATAAAGCAAATGAGAAAGTGAGCATCATTTGAATACACGCCCATAAAATGAACGTCTTTTGAACGAAATAAAGTTGACGGTACGTGACGATGAAAACCATCAATATACCAATACCTATTACAAGCTTCCCTCCCGATACTTGTGTTAAATTATAAATTGGAAATAACAGATAAACGAACCACATATACGGGAAGAAACCCATATGTTTTGGAAAAAACTCAAACCTCTTCTTCTCTATCATCTATACCGCTTCCTGTCTCTTTCTTATATATATTGATACTACAACAAATATAAAGAAGTAACCTCCTAGTACCGCGATATTTTCCCATCCAATTGATTTTCCAGCTACAATATCCCATGCACCGCTTCCAAAGTGGTATGTTGGTGTCCATTCACCGATAGATCTTAATATTTTCGGGAACACTTCAATTGGCATCCATAACCCGCCAATTACAGCCAGACTCATATTTAAAATATTGGCTAAACCAGCTGCTGCATCCGCCTTCTTAATTGAACCTATTACTGTTCCAAGGGCTAAAAATGGTGTCACGCCTAGTAATAGCCATAATCCTGCACCAATCCATTGGCCTATCGTTAACTCAACATTATTAATTAATATTCCTGCCATAAAAATAACTAAGATTGAAAAAGCATTCACTACTGTTTGAGCAATAATTTTAGCTGCTAAATATGCTCCCTCTGGAAGCGGTGTAATTTTTAACAAATGTGTCCATCCTTGCCCTTTTTCCTGAGAAAGTCTCACACCGAAACTAAAAAGGGCAGTCCCTACAATACTGAAAGTCGCCATTGAAATTAAATAATGTGCTTTCCATGCATCTCCGTTTTGCGGGACTTGAACAACATTTGTAAAGATGTAATAAAACATAACTGGCATTAATAATGAGAAAAAGATGAATAATTTATTGCGGAACGTACGTAAAACCTCTATTTTACATTGCATCCATAATGCTCTCATGCGATTCCCTCCTTCTGATTTGCAACAAACTGTTCAAATGCTTCATCGAGGCTTCCACGTTCAACTGAAACGTCTGTTACAGGTAGATTCCTCTGATAAATTGATTGTAAAGTGGCATCTGTATCTTCCGTCGTTAAAGTGAAGCGCCCTTCATTTGACTGTACTTCTGTTACATGCGGTAATTCCTTTAGTAAACTCTTAGGAATTTTCTCTTTCGAATAAAACGAGATTGTTTTTCGAGAAATCGTCGCTTTCATCTCATCTGGTGTGCCATCTGCGATAATCTTTCCGTTCGCAAATAATAAAATTCGATCTGCTAGCGCATCCGCTTCTTCTAAATAATGTGTTGTTAAAATAATCGTTTTCCCTTCACTTGCTAATTTTCTAATCGTTTCCCAAAACGTTTTTCGAGATGTTATGTCCATCCCTACAGTTGGTTCATCTAAAAATAACAAGTCTGGATTCCCTGCAAGTGCCAGCGCAAAATTTAACCTTCTTTTTTGACCGCCCGATAATTTCTCACATCTTTGCTTTCTTTCTGATTCTAAGTTTGACAACTGCAGTAATATTTCTTTCTCTACAGGATTCGTATAATAACTACGGAATAACTCGATTGCCTCTTCTACCGTGATGCTATCAATGACACTTACTTCTTGCAGCATCGCACCGAGGCTATTACGAACATCTCTATGCTTCGGACTCTTTCCAAATATAGAGACATTCCCCTCTGTCGGATCTTTTAATCCGAGCATCATTGAAATTGTCGTTGTTTTCCCCGCACCATTTGGACCGAGTAATGCTACTATTTGCCCTTTATTTACATGAAATGAAACGTTATTTACTGCTTTTTTATGTTTAAATGTTTTAGAAACACCATTTACTTCAATAATCTTTTCCATCTCTCCACCCCCGCCGTTTCTTATATTTACATTGTATGCTCTGGAAAATTTGGGAAACAGTATGATGCGTCATGGCATCAATATGACAATTGTCATGTATTCTTTATGAGAGGAATCAACCCGCATACCGCACGCGAGTAGCAGTACAAAAATAAACATGATACAATCGGATAAGACATATATTCGAGGAAGGACAGTGGTTTTCATGATTATTCGTAATGAACAAGATTTAGAAGGTTTACGAAAAATCGGCCGCATCGTTGCACTTGCACGCGAAGAAATGAAAAAGCAAGCGAAGCCAGGTATGACAACGAAAGAGCTTGATTTAATTGGTAAAAAAGTATTAGATGAGCACGGTGCTATTTCAGCGCCTGAAAAAGAATATAAATTCCCAGGTGTAACTTGCATTAGTGTAAACGAAGAAGTTGCTCACGGCATTCCAAGCGATCGCGTATTAAAAGAAGGCGATTTAGTAAACGTAGACGTATCAGCAGCACTTGACGGATATTATGCAGATACAGGTATCTCATTTGTTCTTGGCGACGATGAAGAAAAAGAAAAGCTTTGCCAAGCAGCAGTAGACTCATTTTGGGAAGCAATGAAAAAAGTAAAAGCTGGCTCAAAACAAAATCAAATTGGTCGTGCTGTTTCTAACTTTGCACATAAAAGTGGATATAACGTTATTCAAAACTTAACTGGTCACGGCATTGGTCTTAGCTTACACGAAGCCCCAAATCACATCTTAAGCTACTATGATCCAATGGATAATGCACTTCTAAAAGACGGCCTTGTTATCGCTGTAGAACCATTCATTTCTATGAAAGCTGATCATATTATTGAGCGCGGTGATGATGGTTGGACATTCGTTACACCAGATAAAAGCCTTGTTGCACAATGTGAACATACAGTTGTCGTAACACGCGGCGAACCAATTATTTTAACAGAAATATAATAAAAAGGTGATGCATCAAAGTATCACCTTTTTAACGGGGTGAGGCTGTCCAAAAGTATGGAAAACTCTTGAACAGCCTCGTATTTTCATATGGATGCCTTACATATATCACTGATGATAATTATGAAATGCGGAAACATAGTTACCATCACATGATTCAAACAAAAGAAAAGAAACCCTATAACGGATCCCTTTTCCCCACATAATCTAAAGTTTGGGTACACTAGATTCATGCAATGTAGGAGCCTTCAGAATAGAAAGCGATCCTTCATTTAAAATGATAGCATACATATCTAAGCTGAAAATATGCAAATATGCATATAGCGTTTTTTATTTCTCAACATCCGATTATTGAAAATTCAAACATATAAAGATAAAATAAAGTCGTTATCCGTCTTCTTTTGTCAGTCAGAGAGAATAGAAGAATGGGAGAGGAAAAAATGAGAAAATCGCTGAAACAAAAAATAGTAAGCTCCTTGCTTGCTGTATCACTCACCGTTAGCTTAGCTCCAATCGGGCAAGCAAAAGCTGATTCCACGTCAGAAATTACACAGACCCCACCTATTACAAAACAAGTTGATGCAAACCGCGCCATCGAACATATCCGTTTCTTATCCGAAACAATCGGTCCCCGTCCAGGTGGTACAAAATCAGAAGAATGGGCTTCTCGCTATGTTAGTATGCAGCTTAAATCAATGGGATATGAAGTAGAGTATCAGCCCTTTCAAGTGCCGGATCAATACGTTGGATTTATCGAATCACCATTAGGGATAAAGCGTAATTGGCAAGCTGGTGCTGCTCCAAATGCACTAATTTCTACAGAAGCTGTTACAGCTCCGCTTATCTTTGTTCAAGGTGGTACAAAATTAGACGATATTCCAAATGAGGTAAACGGAAAAATTGTTTTATTCGAAAGAGGTGCAACAGTAGCAGATTATAATAAACAGGTTGAAAATGCTGTTAGTAAAGGGGCAAAAGGTGTTCTTTTATACAGCTTAATTGGCGGACGCGGAAACTATGGACAAACTTTCAATCCTCGCTTAGCTAAAAAACAGGCTATCCCTGTCTTCGGTCTTGCTTACGCTCAAGGAAATGCATTTAAAGAAGAAATCGCTAAAAAAGAGACAACAATTCTTTCCCTAAAAGCGAGACATGAATCTAATTTAACATCCTTAAATGTCATCGCTAAAAAGAAACCAAAAAATAGTACAGGTAATGAAAAGGCCGTCGTTGTAAGTTCACACTACGATAGTGTCGTTGGAGCACCTGGGGCAAATGATAATGCTTCTGGTACAGGATTAGTATTAGAACTGGCTCGTGCTTTTCAAAATGTAGAAACTGATAAAGAAATTCGTTTTATTGCTTTTGGTTCTGAGGAAACTGGCTTACTTGGCTCTGATTATTATGTTAATAGTCTGTCCCAAAAGGAACGTGATCGAATTTTAGGTGTCTTTAACGCAGACATGGTTGCAACAAATTATGATAAAGCAAAAAATTTATATGCAATGACTCCTGATGGCTCAACAAACCTTGTAACAGATGCTGCCTTACAAGCAGGTAAACAATTAAATAATAACCTCGTTCTTCAAGGAAAATTTGGCTCTAGTGATCACGTACCATTTGCTGAAGTGGGTATCCCTTCTGCACTATTTATTTGGATGGGCGTCGATAGTTGGAATCCATTAATCTATCATATCGAAAAGGTATATCACACGCCTCAAGATAACGTATTTGAGAACATTTCACCAGAACGTATGAAAATGGCATTAGAGGTCATTGGTACAGGTGTCTATAATAGCCTTCAACCTACCGTGAAAACAGGACAAAAAGCCGCTTAACACTATTTCAAACTACCGATTAATCGGTAGCTTTTTATTAAGGAAAAATAAATATGTAAAAAGGCATATTTATTACATGGCATTACCATATAGAATAAAAAATTCAAATATATGCATAATAACATATTTATTACACAACTTATCATGTATAATAAAAATTGCAATATACTCATAATAAAATATCCATTACATGGTACTACCATGTAGAATAAAAATTGTAATAATAGTGAGTACATCTAATAAAGAGGCTCTTCCATTATGAAAAAATTATTCTTGCAGTTTTATTATCGCTTTAGAGCCGCTTATCTCTATGAAAGCTGACCATATTATTGGGCCGCTGATTGAGTCCAACTTGAAACTGTTCTCTTTTTTCTATAAAAAAAACCCTTCAGGTTGCATTCTTCCCTTCACTTTATCGTGAAGTGTTTTTGAATACTTACCTAAAGGGAGCAATATCAATAGTAATTTTTTAATTTATCTGCTACTCAGATTACGATGTAATCAATAATCTAAAGCTTTTTTATTATTCTATTCGCTGACGAGCGAATAGAATTCCACCTAAAAGGAACAATACCATACCTCCAAGAATTGAAATCATTTCTGCTGATGTTCCTCCTGTGTTAGGAAGTAATGTTGGCTTATCATTTTCTTTATTAGGTGGAACTTTTGAATCGCTATTTTTGTCTGTATTTGTGTTTGGATCTGTGCTTGGATCTTTTGGATCTACACCTGGTTCGTCCTTGATTTTTGTATTCGTGATGTCATAACCATTTACTTCGGATTTGTATCCCGCTACTGGTTGTTCTTTCACTTCATACTTGTACGCCTTACCTTCAGCATCATATGCTGCTAAATCTTTAAATTCATATTTCCAATCACTTTCTGTACTCACTTCTTGTGTTGCGATTACTTGGCCACTTTGTAGTAAGTCTACTTTAATCATTGAAGGACGTTCTTTCGCATTATCGTCTTTCCACGTTTTCGTTCCTTCTACTTTTGTTTGACCAACCTTTGTATTCGTGATGTCATAACCATGTACTTCTGTTTGATATCCGTCTACTGCTTGTTCTTTCACTTCATACTTGTATGCTTTTCCGTCTGCATCATATGCTGCTAAATCTTTAAATTCATATTTCCAGCCTGTTGCTTTGCTTACTTCTTGCGTCGCAATCACTTTACCGCTTTGTAGTAAGTCTACTTTAATTGCTTTCGGACGATCTTTCGCATTATCGTCTTTCCACATTTTTGTTCCTTCTACTTTTGTTTGGCTTACTTTTGTATTCGTGATGTCATATCCTTTGACTTCGGATTGATATCCATCTACTGGTTGCTCTTTCACTTCATACTTATATGCTTTTCCTTCAGCATCATATGCCGCTAAATCTGTAAACACATATTTCCATTCGCTTGCTGCGCTCACTTCTTGTGTTGCGATTACTTGGCCATTTTGTAGTAAGTCTACTTTAATCATTGAAGGACGATCTTTCGCATTATCGTCTTTCCATGTCTTCGTTCCTTCTACTTTTGTTTGGCCTACTTTTGTATTTGTGATGTCATTACCTTTGACTTTTGATTGATATCCGTCTACTGCTTGTTCTTTCACTTCATACTTGTAAGCTACACCATTCTCATCATATGCTGCTAAATCTTTAAACGCATATTTCCATTCGCTTGCTGCGCTCACTTCTTGTGTTGCGATTACTTGGCCTTTTTGTAGTAAGTCTACTTTGATCATTGAAGGACGATCTTTCGCATTATCGTCTTTCCATGTCTTCGTTCCTTCTACTTCTGTTTGGCCTACTTTTGTATTTGTGATGTCATTACCGTTTACCTTAGATTTGTATCCGTCTACCGGTTGTTCTTTCACTTTATACTCGTAAGCTACACCGTTTGTATCGTATGCTTGTAGGTTTTCAAATGTGTACTTCCAATTTGTTGCTGCTGTTACTTCTTTTGTGTTTACTACTTTACCATTTTGTAGTAAGTCTACTTTAATTGCTTTCGGACGATCTGTTGCGTTGTTATCGTTCCAAGTCTTTGTTCCTTCTACTTTCGTTTCGCCTACTTTTGTATTTGTGATGTCATATCCTTTGACTGCGGATTGATATCCATCTACTGCTTGTTCTTTCACTTCATACTTATATGCCTTACCTTCAGCATCGTATGCCGCTAAATCTTTGAATTCATATTTCCAGCCTGTCACTTCTGTTACTTCTTGTGTTGCGATTACTTGGCCTTTTTGTAGTAAGTCTACTTTAATCATCGTCGGACGATCTTTCGCATTATCGTCTTTCCACGTTTTCGTTCCTTCTACTTTTGTTTGACCAACTTTAGTATTCGTGATGTCATAACCATGTACTCCTGTTTGATATCCGTCTACTGCTTGTTCTTTTACTTCATACTTGTATGCTACTCCGTTTGCATCGTATGCTTGTAGGTTTTCAAATGTGTACTTCCAATTTGTTGCTTTGCTTACTTCTTTTGTGTCTACTACTTTACCATTTTGTAGTAAATCTACTTTAATCATTGTTGGACGATCTTTCGCATTATCGTCTTTCCATGTTTTCGTTCCTTCTACTTTCGTCTTGCTTACTTTTGTATTCGTAATGTCATATCCTTTGACTGCGGATTGATATCCGTCTACTGGTTGTTCTTTTACTTCATACTTATATGCCTTACCTTCGGCATCGTATGCCACTAAATCTGTAAACGCATATTTCCATTCGCTTGCTGCGCTTACTTCTTTTGTATCGATTACCTTGCCATTTTGTAGTAGGTCGACTTTGATTGTTTCTGGACGCCCTTCACCGTTTCCGTCCTTCCATACCTTCGTTCCTTCTACTTTTGTTTGACCAATCTTTGTATTCGTGATGTCATAACCTTTCACTTCGGATTTGTATCCGTCGATTGGTTGTTCTTTCACTTCATACTTGTATGCCTTACCTTCGGCATCATATGCCGCTAAATCTTTGTATTCGTATTTCCAGCCTGTTGCTTTACTTACTTCTTGCGTCGCAATCACTGTACCATTTTGTAGTAGGTCTACTTTAATCATTGTTGGACGATCTTTCGCATTATCGTCTTTCCATGTTTTCGTCCCTTCTACTTTTGTTTTGCCAACCTTTGTATTCGTGATGTCATAACCTTTTACTTCTGTTTGATATCCGTCTACTGCTTGTTCTTTTACTTCATACTTATATGCCTTACCTTCGGCATCATATGCCGCTAAATCTGTAAACGCATATTTCCATTCGCTTGCTGCGCTTACTTCTTTTGTATCGATTACCTTGCCATTTTGTAGTAAGTCTACTTTAATCATATTCGGACGATCTTTCGCATTATCGTCTTTCCATGTTTTCGTTCCTTCTACTTTTGTTTGACCTACTTTTGTATTTGTAATGTCATAACCTTTTACTTTGGATTGATATCCATCTACCGCTTGTTCTTTTACTTCATACTTATATGCCTTGCCTTCGGCATCGTATGCCGCTAAATCTTTGAATTCATACTTCCAACCGCTTGCTTCTGTTACTTCTTGTGTTGCGATTACTTGGCCATTTTGTAGTAAGTCTACTTTAATCATCGTCGGACGATCTTTCGCATTATCGTCTTTCCACGTTTTCGTTCCTTCTACTTTTGTTTGACCAACTTTAGTATTCGTGATGTCATAACCTTTTACTTCTGTTTGATATCCGTCTACTGCTTGTTCTTTCACTTCATACTTATATGCCTTTCCTTCGGCATCGTATGCCGCTAAATCTTTGAATTCATACTTCCAACCTTTTTCCGCTGTTACTTCTTGCGTTGCGATTACTTGGCCATTTTGTAGTAAGTCTACTTTAATCATATTCGGACGATTTTTCGCATTATCGTCTTTCCATGTTTTCGTTCCTTCTACTTTTGTTTGCGCCACTTTTGTATTTGTAATGTCATAACCTTTTACTTCGGATTGATATCCGTCTACTGGTTGCTCTTTTACTTCATACTTATATGCCTTACCTTCGGCATCATATGCCGCTAAATCTGTAAACGCATATTTCCATTCGCTTGCTGCGCTCACTTCTTTTGTATCGATTAACTTGCCATTTTGTAGTAGGTCTACTTTGATTGTTTCCGGACGCTCTTCACCGTTTCCGTCCTTCCATACCTTCGTTCCTTCTACTTTTGTTTGACCAACCTTTGTATTCGTGATGTCATAACCTTTTACTTCTGTTTGATATCCGTCTACTGCTTGTTCTTTCACTTCATACTTGTATGCCTTACCTTCGGCATCATATGCCGCTAAATCTTTGAATTCATATTTCCAACCTTTTTCCGCTGTTACTTCTTGCGTTGCGATTACTTGGCCATTTTGTAGTAAGTCTACTTTAATCATCGTCGGACGATTTTTCGCATTATCATCCTTCCACGTTTTCGTTCCTTCTACTTTTGTTTTGCCTACTTTTGTATTCGTGATGTCATTACCGTTTACTTCCGATTGATATCCGTCTACTGCTTGTTCTTTCACTTTATACTCGTAAGCTACTCCGTTTGCATCGTATGCTTGTAGGTTTTCAAATGTGTACTTCCAATTTGTTACTTCTGTTACTTCTTTTGTGTCTACTACTTTACCATTTTGTAGTAAGTCTACTTTAATCATCGTCGGACGATCTGTTGCATTGTTATCGTTCCAAGTCTTTGTTCCTTCTACTTTCGTTTCGCCTACTTTTGTATTTGTGATGTCATTACCTTTGACTTCCGATTTATATCCATCTACTGTTTGTTCTTTCACTTTATACTCGTAAGCTACTCCGTTTGCATCGTATGCTTGTAGGTTTTCAAATGTGTACTTCCAATTTGTTGCTTCTGTTACTTCTTTTGTGTCTACTACTTTACCGTTTTGTAGTAAATCTACTTTAATCATCGTCGGACGATCTGTTGCGTTGTTATCGTTCCAAGTCTTTGTTCCTTCTACTTTCGTTTCGCCTACTTTTGTATTCGTGATGTCATAACTGCTTACGCTAGATTTATATCCCGCAATCGGTTGTTCTTTCACTTCATACTGATAAGCTACTCCATTCGCATCGTATGCTTCTAAATCTGCAAATATATATTTCCAACCCATTACTGCTAGTACATCTTGTGTTTTGATTACGTTACCGTTTTGTAGTAAGTCTACTTTGATCATTGCCGGACGGTCTATTGCATTTCCGTCTTTCCACGTCTTTGTTCCTTCTACTGTCAATTTTGCTACTTTTGTGTTTGTAATGTTGTAGCCATTTACTTCCGATTTGTATCCCGCTACTGGATGCTCTTTTACTGTGTACGTATAAGGAACACCATTTGCATC
The DNA here is from genome assembly GCF_044909215.1 of Bacillus sp. RC252. Taxonomy (NCBI): domain Bacteria; kingdom Bacillati; phylum Bacillota; class Bacilli; order Caryophanales; family Bacillaceae; genus Bacillus; species Bacillus sp. RC252. The sequence goes on from NZ_JBIYDV010000001.1 coordinate 441,566, forward strand.
ATATCGTGCTAAGTCTGCAAATGTATAATTCCAACTGGTTGCTTCTGTTACATCTTGTGTTTGAATTACATTGCCATTTTTCAATAAGTCTACTTTGATTGTTGTTGGTCGATCTGATGCATTGTTGTCATTCCAAGTTTTCGTTCCTGCTACTGTTGTTTTTGCATCTTTTGTATTCGTAATGTCATATCCTTTTACTTCGGATTGATATCCATCTACTGCTTGTTCTTTCACTTCATACTTGTACGCTTTTCCTTCGGCATCATATGCCGCTAAATCTTTGAATTCATACTTCCAACCGCTTGCTTCTGTTACTTCTTGCGTTGCGATTACTTTATCGTTTTGTAGTAAGTCTACTTTGATTGTTTTCGGACGATCCGGTGAATTGTTATCCTTCCACGTTTTCGTTCCTTCTACTTTTGTTTGACCTACTTTTGTATTTGTAATGTCATAACCTTTTACTTCGTATTGATATCCGTCTACTGCTTGTTCTTTCACTTCATACTTGTATGCCTTACCTTCGGCATCGTATGCCGCTAAATCTTTGAATTCATATTTCCAACCTGTTGCTTCTGTTACTTCTTGTGTTGCGATTACTTGGCCATTTTGTAGTAAGTCTACTTTAATCATGGTCGGACGATCTTTCGCATTATCATCCTTCCACGTTTTCGTTCCTTCTACTTTCGTCTTGCCTACTTTTGTATTCGTGATGTCATAACCTTTTACTTCTGTTTGATATCCATCTACTGCTTGTTCTTTCACTTCATACTTATATGCCTTACCTTCGGCATCATATGCCGCTAAATCTTTGAACTCATACTTCCAACCGCTTGCTTCTGTTACTTCTTGCGTTGCGATTACTTGGCCATTTTGTAGTAAGTCTACTTTAATCATATTCGGACGATTTTCCGCATTTCCGTCCTTCCATGTTTTCGTTCCTTCTACTTTGGTTGTTTGTACCACTTTTGTATTTGTAATGTCATAACCATTTACTTCTGTTGTGTATCCATCTATCGGTTGTTCTTTTACTTCATACTTGTACGCCACTCCATTTGCATCATAGACTGCTAGGTTGTCAAATTTGTATTTCCAACCATCTGCCGCTGTTACTTCTTTTGTGTCTACTATTTTCTCATTTTGTAGTAATTCTACTTTGATTGAACTTGGACGATCTTTCTCGTTATCGCCTTTCCACATCTTCGTTCCTGAAACAGATGTAGTTTTCACTTTATTTGGAATATCCAGTTCGACTCCATTTTCATCATCTGATTTTATTTCAAACTCTACTTTTTTCTGAGGATCGAAATCAATATAGTCTGGAGCTGAAACCTCTTGTACATAATATTTACCTGGTGATAATTGAGGAGTTTCAACTATCCCTTTTTCATTTGTTTTATATTCGCCCCCAACTTGTTCACCAGACTCTTTATACAACTTAAACGAGACATTCGGAATTACTTTTTCTTTATTTCCTTCAATATGTTTAACAATTTTCAGCTTTCCTTTTGGAACCTTGTTACCAGTAGCACCACCACCAGCTGTCATATTTTCGACTGGATGAGTACCCGATTCAGTAACTGGTTCTTTGTTTAGGACTTGGTAATCAATCGTATAATCATTCTTAAAAAACTCTTGCTTCTTCCCAGCTTCCGTTATAGTAGATGTATAACCAATCGTAAAGGCAGCAAGACGTGCTTTATCCTTATTAAGCATAACTTTAAATGATCTGTCTCCAGTAAAGGTAATCGTTCCGTAACCTTGCTTTTCAAACTCTTGTAGCGTTAAAGATCGACGACCTAGATAATCATCTACACTTATATAGAAACTATCCTTATTAAGTGTTTGACCTTCCTGTAAATTATCAGTCACAACAATATCACGACTTAACTCTTCTTTATTTAAATTTATATTCAAGAACCAACGTACTTCATTGTCCTTACCTGAGTTCATATCACCAGTTTTATAAAAAAACGGTGGCTTTCCAGGATCTGTGCCACCACCACTACTTGGACCGGTAATTGTTACAGACTGCTTATCTACAGTTGTACCAAAATTGGTTTCAATCTCTTTCTTTTGATCCGTTCCTACATTAGTAGCTTCCACGAAAAAGTTTAAATACCCTTGAATATTTTCATATGTATCCACTTTATCATTAAATGTACATACCACAGTACCTGCTGTAACTTTACAAGTACCATAGTCATTTAATAGAAACTCGCTATTTAATCCTTTTAACTCTGGAGGCAGTGTTAATGTTAGTGTGTCTCCAGGCTTCAGCCTAAGTCCATCTTTTTCACTGAAGTTTACAGTTACTTTAGTCCTTTCTGTGGTACTTAGATTTGTTTTACCAATCTGAAAACTATCCACAAGTCCTGCTGTGTTTAGCTCTTGCGCATTAGCTACTATAGGTAAAAGACTCTGACCTATAGTAAACATGAAAATCATTATAATCGAAAAAATCGAAGTAACTTTTTTTAAATACATATTTTATGTTGTCCTCCTATAAAATTAAAAATAGATAGATCCTGGTACAAACATACTATGACAAAGATTCTATTATTCAATGTCATTAAGCTATTTCACTTAAATATTTTTGATAGCTATTATCATCTTTTTCTCTTTTTTCAACCCTTCTATTACTTAGAAACTTGAAGTTTGACTTTTATATAGATTCATCTCATTTCTCCGACATGTCTAAACTATGTTATTTCTGGTCTATATTGTTTAACAAAAACAGATTAAGAAATTCAAATTGCAAATACACATGGACGGACCATAGAATAACTTCAAAGTCAGAAGAAGACAATTCAAAAAGCACTCACGATAAAACGCATGAAAGTCTTTCGTCTTATTATGCCGTAAAGTTTCCAAAACTTCTTCACATCTACCGCAAACGATTGCGCAACAACACCAAAAATTGTAGTGTGGGCAAATATAGACCAGCTATTTCACAGCGAATATGCATTTGGCCAACTTCCATACTTATCCTCCAAAAGAATAACAAGAAGTACCATCTATAATCGAAATTAGCATATCAACCGAGGAAAGTTCGAACTGTGAAACATACTTGGATACTCGTATTCTAAAAGATGTTATTGAAGATGCGTTTTCTGCCATTATGAGTTGAGGTGAAATTGGCCATATGTTAAAACGTTTTGTGTTTAGTTACACAGCCGACCTACACACCGAAACAAGTAGAACAAGAAGCGTTCCACCGCCAGCATTATATAATTAAAAACGCTCTGGATGAAGTATTGTTTGTTTGCCTATGCAAGATGATAGTCATATTCTCCAAATTTGAATACAGTGGACCGAATTTGGGGGTAACTAAAAAAGAGTATGATTGTCAACTGATTTCATGTAAATCGTATAGAAATACGAAATTCAGCCTTTTCATTTTTGGAGTATATAAATGAGTGTCGAGAAAAAACACTTTGCCTAATGGGTTCCATGGCTATGTCGAAGAATTAAAATGAGCTTATATATGATGATAATATCAAAACCGAGAGATTTATATCCTTTCATTATTTTTTATCAAATCATGAAAACTTCAATTGTACTATATGTACTATTTTAAACATATCCCCCTAGTTTCTTGACTAAGCTGGAAGTTTTCAAGATTAATTACTAATTGGTTAGATGAATTGTTATTTTAGTATTTGGCATAGCTGTAACAATGTTTTTTACAACAATCACACCATTTCCTAGTAACATTCCACCAACTAATAATACATATATGGATTTTTGATAATTTTACCCCCAACAGTCTATTATTCTAGAATCGTTCCTAAAAATCAATAGTTAATTGGTATTTTACTATTTTCACTTCATCACCATAACATATATTTGTCACATGTATTTATATTAGAAAACTGAAATAAAAAAAAGAGACAGCTCTGCCATCTCTTTTTTATTTCAGTTTACCCTCATCAAGACGTACGTGAGGTTCTCCCCCATACGTCTTTTCGTTGATCTTCTTTCTTTGACTTCTGATCAGTCTATAGACTGATCAGAAGTTTATATATCAACTTGTATATCAATTCTAAACAAAAATAGACATCTTTTCTTTATTACATTTTTTCTGGTGCAGATACTCCTACGATTGCTAATGCATTTTGAAGTGTCGTGCGTACTGCTTTCATTAATTCGTAACGAGCTTTACTTAATTCTAAATTATCTTGGTTTAATACTTTTTCTGCATTGTAGAAGCTGTGTAATGCTGCTGCTAATTCAAATGCATAGCTTGTAATGCGGTGTGGCAGACGTTTTTGCGCTGCATCCGCAACTACAGCTGGGAATTCACCAAGTTTTTTCAGTAACTCTACTTCTTTCTCAGAAGTAACAAGTTTGTAATTTACGCCTCCACCTGTAGCTAATCCTAACTCTTCACCTTGACGAAGGATACTGCATACACGAGCATGTGCATATTGTGCATAGTATACTGGGTTTTCATTAGATTTTGATACAGCTAAGTCCATATCGAAGTCTAAATGAGAATCACCGCTACGCATTGCGAAGAAGTATCGCATTGCGTCCACGCCTACTTCTTCCATAAGCTCACGAAGTGTAACTGCTTTACCTGTACGCTTACTCATTTTCATTTTTTCACCATTTTGGTACAGTTGTACCATTTGGATGATTTCTACTTCAAGTGTTTCTTTATCGTAACCTAGTGCTTGAATAGCAGCTTTCATACGAGGAATGTAACCGTGGTGGTCAGCACCCCAAATGTTGATTAGCTTATCGAAACCACGCTCTAATTTATCACGGTGATAAGCGATATCTGGCGTTAAGTATGTGTAAGAACCGTCATTTTTAATTAATACACGGTTTTTGTCGTCACCGTAAGTCATTGAACGGAACCAAGTTGCTCCGCCTTCTTCAAAGATTTCGTCACGCTCTTTTAATACAGCAAGAGCCTGATCAATTTTTCCGTTTTTGTATAATGATGTTTCTGAGAACCACACATCGAAGTTAACACGGAAGCTTGCTAAATCTTTTTGAAGTTTTGCTAACTCATATTTTAAACCGTATGAACGATAGAATTCATAGCTTCCTTCTGCATCAGCTTTTGCATAACGATCGCCAAACTCTTCAGCTAAACGTTTACCGATTCCAATGATATCCGCACCATGGTAACCGTCTTCTGGCATTTCTTTCTCTAAACCTAAAGCTTGCATGTAACGAGCTTCAACAGAAAGAGCTAAGTTATGAATTTGGTTACCAGCATCATTAATGTAGTACTCACGAGATACATCATATCCTGCTTTTGCTAATACGTTACATAAAGTGTCACCTACTGCCGCACCACGTGCATGTCCTAAGTGAAGATCGCCTGTTGGATTCGCAGATACGAACTCAATTTGTACTTTTTCACCTTTACCAGTATTCGTTTCACCGTATGCTTCACCAGCGTTGACGATTGTTGGGATTAAGTCTGTTAAGTAGCTATTATCCATGTAGAAGTTAATGAAACCAGGACCAGCGATTTCAATTTTTTCAATAGAAGCTTTTGCTTTATCGAAGTTTGCAACTAATTCTTCTGCAATCATACGAGGTGCTTTTTTCGCAACGCGTGCAAGTTGCATTGCCATATTTGTAGAGAAGTCACCATTTGTTTTATCTTTTGGAGATTCTAATACAACGTTTGGAATTTGTTCTTCTGTCGCTAGTTCTGCCTTTAATACAGCAGCTTGAATTTCTTCTTTAATCAATCCTTTTACTTGTTCTAAAGAATTCATTATTTTGCCTCCTTCAAATTAAGTGTAATTGTATATCTGCCAGCTTCTTGTTCACTTAGAAGCAATGCGTACGTTAAGAAGAGTTGTCCTTTTTTCTTTTCATCCGACCATTTAAAAAAAACGTTATCAGTTTTCGTTTGCAATGCAAACGTACCAAGTTCACTCGTATACGTACCAGTTGTCCATTCACCTTTCACATGCGTCTGACGCATAGAAATAGCACCTGAACGCATAATGAGAACTTGTTCATCTTGAATTTTAATAATTGTTTTCACTTCGCCTTGTTCGTTCGGCTCTTGGAATGTTATATATGTACCTTGACCTTTTACATAGTATTGACCATTTGCTTCAAAAGCAACGGTTTCCTTCCTCGCCCCTTCACGGATTTCTGTTACGAAATGAACGTGTACCGGCAAGCCTGCAAGTTGTTTCTTCACGTCTTGCACACCCTTCAAATGTTATAGATATTAAATACTACTTATAATAAATCACTTTTCCTATCATATCAAAAAAAGACTCTGTCTGTCTGCTGAAAAATCAGGAAAACTCCTTTTCAAAAAATAATTCACCTTCACTTTATTTCATATGTTAAAATATTTTTTAAATCTAAATATTCTTTCATTTCAAGGGGTGAATTTGGTGCTACCAACAAAGTTAAAAAAAGGTGATGAAATAAGGGTTATTTCACCATCTTGTAGTTTAAGTATTGTCTCAAATGAAAACAGAGACCTTGCTATAAAAAGATTAACCGACATAGGCTTTCAAGTTACATTCTCAAAATATGCTGATGAGATAGATCGATTCGCTTCCTCTTCTATTTCTTCACGAGTTCAAGACCTCCACGAAGCATTTAGAGATCCTAATGTAAAAGCCATTTTGACGACACTTGGCGGATACAACTCTAATGGTTTATTGAAACATCTCGATTATGATTTAATTCGAGAAAATCCGAAAATTTTCTGCGGTTATTCTGATATTACCGCTTTAAGTAACGCGATTTATGCTAAAACAGGCTTAGTTACATATTCAGGTCCTCACTTCTCTTCATTTGGAATGGAGAAAGGGCTCAATTATACGACCGATTACTTTTTAAAGTGCTTAACTTCTCATGAACCTATTGAAATACTACCAGCTGAAACTTGGAGCGATGACTCTTGGTATATGGATCAAGAAAATCGAGAATTTATTACAAATGAAGGATATGTTTCAATTCAAGAAGGGGAAGCGATCGGAGATATTATTGGTGGCAATATGAGCACATTTAATTTACTGCAAGGTACACCATATATACCAAGCTTACAGGGCAAAATTTTATTTCTTGAAGAGGATAGTTTAACAGGAAAATCTACCCTAAAAACTTTTGATCGATATTTACATTCTCTTATGCAGCAAACTGATTTTGAGTACGTAAAAGGCATCGTTATAGGAAGAATGCAAAAAGGAGCAGAATGTACGATAGAAGACATTCAAGAAATGATTGCTTCAAAGCCTGAACTTGCACATATCCCTATTATTGCGAATGCCAGTTTCGGACATACAACTCCAATCTTTACTTTCCCAATTGGTGGAAGGGCAAAAATCATTTCTAATAAAGAAAGTTCAGCTATCACCATTTTAACTCACTAAAAAAGGAGCGAACGATTCGCTCCTTTTATGGCTTTTCTATTTTTTGCAACGCTTTTTGCGGGATTGATTCTTTCGAGATTTCAGCCCATCCTTTTCCCTGCATACCTTTTGCATAAATTTTTATAAAAGCACCCGTATGCAATTCACGGTTCACCATTCTTTTAATAACTTGTAGCTTTCCATCTTCTGTATACCCTTTAAATGTATACAAATATTCATCGTCTTTTTTTTCACTTTTATCTATAACAGCATAATAATCTTGTATTTCTTTATTTGAAAAGAAGTTGTCTACAAAAGCATGCACACCTTCTGTTTTCGTGTTTAAATAATATGCTGTTCCACCTAAAATAATGGCGAACACAGCTAAAACTTTAATTACCAATTTCATAAATGCGCCTCCTGTTTGCACTTCTTTCTCACTGTCTGTCTATACCTGTATTATACGAAAAAAGGCATACTATACTCTATCGAAATGCCTTACACTTTCCTTACATTATTGTAAGAGTTTTTCACCTTACAGCAATTTCCCAATAAAAATTTTTTCCGTTTAACAAACTTTTATATTATTATTGAATGATACAAATTTTTATTACAAAAATCAAAGGAGACAGTTTTCAAATGGCTATCTTGCAAGGTTTAGCACTATTACTTGTTGTACTTTCTCTATTTACACTTTTCAGTTACCGTGCGCCTTACGGAATGAAAGCAATGGGCGCTTTAGCTAATGCAGCAATCGCAAGTTTTCTTATTGAAGCATTTCACCGTTATATTGGTGGAGAAATGTTTCATAATGACTTTTTACAATCAGTAGGAGAAGCTTCTGGTAGTATGAGCGGTGTCGCAGCGGCAATTTTAGTCGCATTGGCAATCGGTGTCTCACCCGTATACGCTGTTTTAATCGGTATCGCTACTAGCGGATTCGGTATTTTACCAGGATTTTTCGCTGGATACGTTTGTGCTTTCGTCGTGAAATTTCTCGAAAAGAAATTACCAGCTGGTGTAGAATTTTTAGCAATCCTATGTATTGCCGCACCAATTTCACGTGGAATGGCCATGCTTATGGATCCACTCGTTAACGCAACACTCGGTAAAATCGGTTCTATGATTTCAGTTGCAACTACAGAAAGTCCTATCATTATGGGTATTATGCTTGGTGGATTAATAACAGTTATTTCTACATCTCCATTAAGTTCTATGGCACTAACTGCAATGCTTGGATTAACTGGTTTACCAATGGCAATTGGTAGTCTTGCCGTAGCAGCTTCTGCCCCAATGAACTTCATTTTCTTTAAACGACTAAAAATCTGTTCAAAGAAAGATACAATCGCCGTGGCAATCGAGCCGTTAACACAGGCCGATGTTGTCTCAGCAAATCCAATTCCTATCTATATGACAAACTTTGTTGGCGGTGCGCTTGCCGGTATTATTACGTCGCTATTCCAGCTCGTTAATAATGCACCAGGGACAGCATCACCAATTCCAGGACTTCTCGTACTGTTCGGATTTAATGATGTAATAAAAGTAACGATTGCTGCCGTATTATGTGGAATCGTTACCACTATTGTTGGATACGTCGGTTCCATTGTGTTCCGCAAATATCCAATCCGTTCTGCTGATGAAATTCGCGGAATTACTTCGGAAGAGAAGGTTGCGTAAAGAAAGGGAGCTATTCTCATCGTTTGAGAATAGCTCTTTTTTATGTCGCGTGACGGTAAGTGAAATTATATTGAACACAACTCCGCATATATCGATGTTTCGACAAAGGATATCGACTTAACTACTAAATAAGACAATAATAACCTACCTATTAATAAAAGAAGCCGGCTCAAAACACTTTTTGAGTCGGCTTCGCTTTTATTTTATCTAGCTACAGCGGCTAAAATGCTCCGTGGCTTCGCTTCTTCCTTCGAGGCAAAAAACGCCTCTACGTCTGAAGCTCCATCCCCCTCACATTCTGAGCGAGCCGCTTGCGCTTTTATTTTATCCAGCTACAGCAGCTAGAATCTCCGGCCATTTCACACTCTCGTTCGAAGCCAAAAGCGCTTCTCGGTCGAGCGTTCCAATGACCTGCGATTCTGAGCGAGCTGCCTCCGCTTTTACTTCACCCAGCCGAGCAGCATTTCCCGCACGAATTTGCTTGCTGCGATTGGTGTTTGATCACTATGATCGTAGACTGGAGCTACTTCTACTAAGTCTGCTCCGACTACTTTTATATTTGAATTTGCAATTGCTACGATGGACTCTAATAGTTCTTTAGATGTGATACCTCCAGCTTCTAATGTTCCTGTTCCAGGAGCGTGAGCTGGGTCTAATACGTCGATGTCAATTGTGACATAGACTGGGCGTCCTGCAAGTTTCGGTAATACTTCCTTTAACGGTTCTAATACGTCAAATTTATATAAATTCATACCTACTTCTTTTACCCATTCGAATTCTTCCTTCATTCCAGAACGAATACCGAAAGAATATACGTTTTCCGGACCAATTAAATCGCACACTTTACGAATTGGTGTAGAGTGGGATAAAGGCTCTCCCTCATATGACTCACGTAAGTCAGTATGAGCATCCATATGGATGATTGCTAAATCCGGATATTTTTTTGCCATTGCCTTAAAAATTGGCCAAGACACTAAGTGCTCTCCGCCGAGACCTAGTGGAAACTTACCGGCATCTAATAGTTTTGTTACATATTCTTCAATCATGTCTATGCTGCGCTGTGGATTCCCAAATGGTAATGGGATATCACCCGCATCAAAATATTTTACCTCTTCTAGTTCACGATCTAAATACGGACTATATTCTTCAAGACCGATTGATACTTCACGAATACGTGCAGGGCCAAAGCGAGATCCTGGACGGAAACTTACTGTCCAATCCATAGGCATCCCGTAAATAACTGCCTCTGACTCTTCAAAACTTGGATGACTTTTAATAAATACTTTACCTGAATAAGCTTCATCAAAACGCATATTCTTTTCCTCCTTATGTGGAACTTAAGGTATCCCAACCTTTCACTATTTCTCAAATTTGGAGCGCATTGCTCCTCTTTCTCGATTTACCGGGGTCTTCTTTTTTAACGATAAGAAGACTATTTTATATATAGGAGTGTAAGTAGCTAGCATGTTCAAGTCTTCTGGACAAACACCTTAAATGAACTACTTACACTTTATTTGTTCAAACTCGATTTTCTTACTTAATTAAATCGCCAACAAATTTCGGTAATGCGAATGCTGCATTGTGTAATTCTTTTGTGTAATATTTCGTTTCGATTTCATGGAAACGCTCTTCACTTACTTCTAATGGATCATGTTTTTTAGATCCGATTGTGAACGTCCAAAGTCCACTTGGATACGTCGGAATGTTTGCTGTGTATAGACGAGTAATTGGGAAAATCTCTTTTACGTCTTTAAACACAGTTGTAATTAGTTCTGGTGTAAACCAAGGGTTGTCCGTTTGGGCAACGAAAATACCATCTTCTTTTAACGCTTTTGAAATTCCAGCGTAGAAGCCTTTTGTAAATAAGTTTACTGCTGGACCTACTGGCTCAGTAGAATCTACCATAATTACGTCATATTCGTTTTCGCTTTCTGCGATGTGTAGGAAACCGTCTCCTACTTTTACTTCTACACGCTCATCATCTAATGCACCTGCAATTGATGGTAAGTACTGCTTAGAGTACTCAATTACTTTTCCATCGATTTCAACAAGAGTTGCTTTCTTCACGCTTGGGTGTTTTAACACTTCACGAATAACACCACCATCGCCACCACCAACAACTAATACGTTCTCAGGGTTTGGATGTGTAAATAAAGGTACGTGCGCTACCATTTCATGATAAACGAACTCGTCCTTTTCTGTCGTCATAACCATGCCGTCTAAAATAAGCATGTTTCCGAACTCTTCCGTTTCAACCATATCAAGCTTTTGAAATTCTGTTTGCTCCGTATGTAATGTGCGGTTAATACGCGCCGTAATTCCAAAATGCTTTGTTTGTTTTTCAGTGAACCATAGTTCCATCGTACAATCACGCCTTTCGCTGCAAATTTATAATGGGGACATCATTAATGTCCCCTACCAAAAATAAAACAAAACATCCAAAAAGTATAGTTAAAAGTAAAAAAATACCGAAAATATATTTTAGTCAGAGGGTTCTAACATATATGTAAAAAGGGTTTGCTCTGTAATAGGAAAGAAAACCCTTTCTTAAGAAAGGGCTTCTGTCTCTATTTCTACCGGTTTACGAATCGGAATTAAGATCATTACGCAACCAACTAACACAACAATTCCACCGACTAAAAACGGACTTTGTGGTGAAACTGTATGACCGATGACTCCTGATAAAATTGGAGCAATCGCGCCCCCTAACCAACGAACGAAGTTATAAACACCTGATGTAACAGATCTTTCATAAGGTGAAATATCCATTACATAACTTGTAAATAACGCGTTATTTAAGCCTGATGCTAATCCTGATAGAACGATTAATACGATTTGTAACCACATAATTTTAACGAAGAATAGTGCAATTAAGAAAATCGCAAATACGAGTAAACTACCTTTTAACAATGTTTTCGGTTCATATTTACCTTCTAGCTTATGCGCTAAAATTGCTGATCCGTAAGCTAATGCTAATCCCCATCCGCAAAATACAAATCCTAATTGAATAGCAGATAAATGCATAATAAGTGGTGAATATGCTAACACGACGAAAAATCCGTAGTAATATAACATCCCGGAAATGGCACCTTGCATAAACGGTTTATACTTCACCAGGTTAAGTAATTCACCTACGCCTGCTGCTTTACGCTTCACTTTTCGCTCCGGTTCTTTTACAAAAAAGAAAACTAAAATAAATGCTAAAGAAATTAAAATACTCGTCGCAAAAAATGGGTAACGCCAAGAATGTCCACCTAATATACCACCTAACAATGGGCCACCTGCCATCCCTAAACCGATAGCTGCTTCATATAATCCTACTGCTTCATGAACTTCTTTACTTAATGCAATTAATAATGTCATCGCCGTTGCGAAGAACATCGCATTTCCTAATCCCCACCCCGCGCGGAAAAGAGATAATTGAGCAATCGTTTGCGATATACCACATATAAATGCAAATACAGTTACAATCGCAAGACCGATTGTCATCATTCGTTTATCACCAAATCTTGATGCAAATATTCCAGCTGGTAACATCATAATTGCCATCGTTAAAATATAAGCTGTAAATAACATCTCGACTTGCCAATGCGAAGCACCAATTTGTTCAGCAATACTTGGTAAAATTGGGTCGACTACTCCTATACCTGAAAAGGCAAGGAAGGTAGCCACCACTGTAATCAATCTCCCTAATTTTTGTTTGCTCTCCATTTTGATTACTCTCCTTTTGTATTCTCTAAAAATGTAACTGCACGGCTTAAACTATCCTCTAGCTCTGCCTTAACACGCTGCATTTGCTCCATTTTTTCGTCTAACGTTTGCACTTGTTTTTCAAGCATCTCTTTAATTTCTTGAATCACTTCACGGTCACGCGGATTCTCACTATTTCTTCTTTGTTCCATTCTTTCTTTTAACGATAAGAAATGTTGCATTTCTTGAAGCGTAATTCCTAGTACTTCTTTCGCTTCCACAATCCTTTTAATTCTCGCAATGTCCTCGTCTGTATACAGGCGAATGTTCCCCTCACTTCGTTCTGGGGGATGAATTAAACCAATTTCCTCATAATAACGAAGTGTACGCTTTGTTAAACCAACTTGCTTTGTTACTTCATCGATTTTATACATGTTTATTCCTCCCTTCACTTGATTGTTACATTTTACGTTAACGTTAACTTTTATGCAACTGTTAGACTTTTGTAAATGTTTGTCCTATTCAATTGTATTTTTTCCAAGGCAGTTTCATAATGAAGAAAAAGAGATGATAAGGAGATTTTCACATGAATAAACCACTTATTTTCGCTCACCGCGGGGTAAAAGGGACACATCCAGAGAATACGATGATTGCCTTTCAAGAAGCCGAACGCATTGGTGCTCATGGAATTGAACTTGATGTCCATTTATCAAAAGATGGTGAACTTGTCGTAATTCACGACGAAACCGTCGATCGTACAACAAATGGCATAGGACTTGTTTCTGAAAAAACTGTAGAGGAATTACAAGCTTTAGATGCTGGTAGCCATAAAGATCCTTCTTTCCATGAGGCGAAAATCCCAACATTACGAGAAGTATTTATTTGGCTCTCTACAACAAATTTACAACTTAACATTGAATTAAAAACAGATGTTCTTCATTATCCAAATATTGAAGAAAAAGTTGTTGCTCTTGTTCGTGAATATCATCTATCCAATCAAATTGCATTTTCATCATTTAACCACGATTCCGTTTCATTATTAGCAGAAATTGCTCCAGAAATTCCAAGAGCGATTTTGTACGATACACCACTTGCAGATCCTATTGCTGAAGCAAAAAGGCGCGAGGCGACTGGATTACATCCAAACTTTCAATTATTAACGAAAGAGTTTGTCCAATTAGCACAGGGGCAAGGATACGTTTTTCGTCCTTACACCATTAATGAATATAAAGATTTACAAACTATGATTGACTATGGTGTAGATGTCATCATTACCGATTGGCCAGCACGTGCCTTTGAGCTCCTTTCTTAATTGAAGGGGCTTTTTTGTTTTCAAAATTTCATTGTTTAAAATAAACGAAAACCCTCAATACTAATACAATAATGCTTGTATTAGTATTGAGGGGCTGAAAAAGATGGATCAAACTATGAATCCAAAACTTAAAAAATATAAACGTCTTTTCTTCACCGTAATGTTTTCTTGTGTTCTTTTTTTCGTTTTTTCCTTTTTTATTATCATTATAGCTGCAAAAATTATGGGGCCTCCCCCTGTTGCAGTGCCGCAAACGAGTGTCTTTTACGCTAATGATGACACTGTTATAGGACAAAGTAACGAAACACAAAAGCGCTATAATGTATCTCTTGATGAAATTTCTCCTTATGTAAAAGAGGCAACACTATCTATTGAAGATCAACGATTCTACAAACATCATGGATTTGATATAAAGCGCATTGTTGGTGCCATTGTTGCCGATTTAAAAGCAATGGCAAAAGTACAAGGTGCTAGTACTATTACACAACAGTATGCTCGTAACCTATACTTAGATCATGATAAAACGTGGAAGCGTAAACTATTAGAGGCAATGTATACCGTTCGCCTTGAAGTGAACTATAATAAAAATCATATTTTAGAAGGATATTTAAATACAATTTATTACGGGCATGGTGCTTACGGAATCGAAGCTGCTTCTCGCTTGTATTTCGATAAAACTGCAAAAGAATTAACATTAGCAGAAGCTAGTATGCTCGCAGGCATTCCGAAAGGACCTAGCTTCTACTCTCCCTTTTTAAAAGAAAAGCGTGCTAAAGGGCGTCAATCTCTCATACTAGATGAAATGGTAGAACAAGGTTATATTACAAAACAGCAAGCTACCTCAGCAAAAAAGGAAACACTTACTTTCGCCTCATTAGATACGAAAAAAGTGGCAGAGGTCGCGCCTTATTTCCAAGATGCTGTACAAGCTTCTCTTCTTCGTGATATCGGATTAGATGAGCAAGCCTTACAGCGAGGTGGCTTACGTATTTATACAACGCTAGACCCTAAATTACAATCTGTAGCAGAGCAAGCTGTAAAAAATCATATACCTGAAACAACAAACATCCAAACTGCCCTCGTCTCTATGAATCCAAAAACGGGTGAAGTGGCTGCCCTTGTTGGTGGAACTGATTATAATACGAGTCAATTTAACAGAGCTACACAAGCCGCTCGTCAGCCCGGCTCTACATTTAAGCCATTCCTATATTACGCAGCCTTAGAACGAGGATTCACCCCTGCTACGCGCTTAAAAAGCGAATATACTGTATTCACTTTAGGTGACGGTGTTTCCAAATATAAACCGAAAAATTATAAAAACTATTATGCAGACGACTTTGTGACAATGGCACAAGCACTCGCTGTTTCTGATAACGTATATGCTGTGAAGACAAATCTATTTTTAGGCGAGGACATTCTTACAAAAACAGCGAAGCAATTCGGTATTACTAGCGCATTAAAAGATGTTCCGTCTCTTGCTCTCGGCACATCTCCTGTAAAACCAATTGAAATGGTCAATGCTTATAGCATGTTTGCAAACGGCGGGAAAGAAGTAAAACCAATCTTTATAAGGCGCATCGTTGATCACGAAGGAAATATGCTATACGACGCTCATTTAGAAAGTAAACAAGTTCTAGATAAAAGCAAAGCCTTTGTGATGGAAGAAATGATGGCAGGTATGTTTAATAAAAAACTAAGCAGTTATGCCGCTGTGACCGGTCAATCGATGTTATCAAAACTATCAAGAACATATGCTGGAAAGTCTGGTTCTACAGAAACTGATAGTTGGATGATTGGATTTACCCCACAACTTGTAACAGGGGTTTGGATTGGATACGATCAACCTAAATCCATTTCAAACGTAGCAGAACAAGGATACGCAAAAAAAATATGGACCGATACAATGGAAAAAGGATTAGATGGACAGCCTAAACAAGAATTCAAACAACCAGCAGATGTTGTTGCAGTCGATGTTAATCCTGAAAACGGTAAGATTGCTACAAAAAACTGTCCCATTTCTGTGAAAATGTATTTCGCAAAAGGTACAGAGCCAACAGAGTATTGTATGGATCACGTTGATGATAAGGAAGAGTTCGAAAAGGTTAGTGAAGAGAAGAAAAAGGCGGGTTGGTGGAAAAAATATCTCCCGTGGTAAAAAAATAGCTGACGGAAATCCGTCAGCTATTTTTATTCGCCTAATAATGCGTGGCGCAATTCTTCACTAGATTCGTTCCAAATTGCTTCATTATGCTCTTTTAAGAATGTACCAAGCACTTTTTTAGATGATTCATCCATATGATCAATCATGATGTGACGCTTTAGTGATTTATCCATTTTATTTACATGCTCTGGAAGTGATTTATATCCGCGGCGAATTTCACGATCAACTGTCATTTCACAGGCTGTTGCACCTGCGTAATAAGCACCGTTTGGTGTTCTTTCAATTGTTACCCAAACGAGCCAAAACGGTTTTCCGTTTGGAACTTCATCTTTATTTGTTAAAAACTTAATTCCTTTTTCTACTGTACTACGCGCATGCATCGCACCGATATCAACGAACGCAGTTTTCTCTAATACATCAACAAATACAGGAGAAATATTTTCTAAACTTAATGCCCCAACGCCAAAACCACCATGTCCATCTGTTGAATCATTTTTCACGATATTAAAACCGATTTTTTTCTTTTTCTCTGTCATATGTAAACTCCTCCTCACTTAATGATTAAAAAAGCCTGAAAATAGGCGCAATGATATTTTGTAAAAATACTAATACATATGGAATAACAACATTGAAAATAGGTTGAATTGTGTAATTGCTAAGCGGTGTAATAACAAGAATTAATAACGCAATTGATCCATACTTTTCATACTGTGTCATTTTCGCACGAATATTTGCTGGTGCTAAATCTTCCACAACGCGATACCCATCAAGTGGCGGGATTGGTAATAAGTTAAATACAAGTAAAACAATATTAAGCATAATAAAAATTTGGAAAAATTGATCCAGCGTATCTGCTACTGCAAGTGGCATCGCATCTAACACACCAAATGTTATTAAGCTATACCAAATAATTAAACCAATTGCACTTAAAATAAGATTACTTATCGGTCCCGCAATAGAAACTAATATTCCTGCAAGACGCGGTCTTTTAAAGTTATATGGGTTAACAGGCACGGGTCTTGCCCAACCGAATCCAAGAATTAATACAGCAATCATCCCGATAGGATCTAAATGAGCCATCGGTGATAACGTTAACCGTCCTTGTTTTTTCGCTGTATCGTCTCCAAATTTATATGCAACATACGCATGTGCAAATTCATGCACAGATAGCGCAATAATAATCGCCATTGCTACCAATGGAATTTGTTGCAACGGGTATCTAAATAACTGATCCATAACTCATCTCCTCTTCAATATGTCAAAAAAAGAAATTATTTGTTTTTCCGATTGTTCTTCTTCATAATCCGCTATAATAAGAGTGTAACTTACATAAAAGGAGCGATTGTACATGCCATACGTAACAGTGAAAATGCTAGAAGGACGCACAGAAGAACAAAAGAAAGCTCTTGCTGAGAAAGTAACCGCAGCAGTAAGCGAAACAACTGGTGCTCCTGAAGAAAACATCGTTGTTTTCATCGAAGAAATGTCTAAAAACCATTATGCAGTTGGCGGAAAACGCTTAAGCGACAAATAATTTCAAGTTTTTTCATAAGAAGCAGCTCTTAGCTGCTTCTTATTTCTTTCCTTCTAACAACTCGATAATTCTCTCTTTATATTTTCCTTTTCTTCCATCTTCATAGATTAAATCATGCGGATAGAATAACTTTTGATCCGTTCTCTTCTTACCCGTAATCGCCTCAACAATATCCGATTCACGCGAAAGCTCTCTAAGTTCCCCATTCGGCATAAGGAGTAAGATTGGCAGACGCTCTTCTTCTTCTCCTGCACGGTAAAAGTCATACGGTAAGTCTGATGTTGAATCAACAACTAAATAATACTCTGGATCTAGTCCAATCTTCTTAAATAAGCTACTTAATTCCATCCAATTATCTAAACCGTGCTTATCTGTAAACTCTACATATTTAAATAGATTTCGATTCATAAAACGACGGCATAAGTCACTTAAAATTGGATCTTCTTCCTCTTGCCATACTTGGAAGTAATAATACATTACGTTCTCGTCTAATTTTAAATAATCCTCTACTGTCACTTCTTCTTCAAATAAAGAATAGAAATGAACAGGATGATATTTAAACGCATAATACTTCTCATGCAACGATTTAGCTCGGTGTAAAATCTTCGTTAAAATAACTTCTGCACTACGTGTTACCGGATGAAAATATACTTGCCAATACATTTGATAACGGCTCATAATATAATGCTCTACAGCATGCATACCACTATTTTTAATGACAACTTGATTACCGTACGGGCGCATGACACGCAGTATACGTTCCATATCAAAATTCCCATACTTTACGCCAGTAAAATATGCATCTCTTAATAAATAATCCATACGATCAGCATCAATTTGGCTTGAAATCATACTAATCGCTAATTTATTAGTAGATGTTTTCGCAATTACATCTGCTACCTTTTGCGGAAACTCCTTATCAACACGGCTTAACACATCGTTAATTTCCGTATTGCCAACGATAATCTTTTGCGTAAATTTCTCATGATCTAACGAAAATACTTTTTCAAACGAGTGAGAAAACGGGCCGTGACCGACATCATGAAGTAATGCCGCACATAAACATAATAATCTATCTTCAGCATTCCAATTTGGTCTGCCATCAAACACATCATCAATCATACGACGAATAATTTCATATACACCTAACGAATGAGTAAAGCGACTATGCTCTGCACCGTGAAATGTAAAAAATGTCGTTCCAAGCTGCTTAATACGGCGCAAGCGTTGAAATTCTTTCGTTCCGATTAAATCCCAAATAACACGATCACGCACGTGCACATATTTATGTACTGGGTCTTTAAACACTTTTGTTTCGCTGAGTTTGTCGTTTAAATATACCACCTTCCGACATCCCCCTTTCTTTACTGCATTCTTACTATATATTATAAACGATATAGGAAACAGAAAGAAATGAAAGACTGTATTAATTCCTTGTATATAAAGAAAAATCACTTTTACCGAAGTAAAAGTGATTTTTCTTTATATATTATTTTCCTAAAACAAACTCAGCAACTTCGTCTAAGATCATTTCTTTACCTAGTGGGAAGTATCCTTTATTTAGGTCTTCATTGCTAATTGTAAATACGTGGTTGTTTTTAACAGCGTTCATGTTTTTCCAAATTGATTCTTCTTGGAATTCTTTTAAGCGCTGAGAACCATCACCCGTTGTAAATACGAATAAGTAATCTGGGTTGTAATCAATTAAAGCTTCTTTTTGTACTTGTACTAGCGGTTTATCAGTTGGTGTACCTTTAACTGCTGGTAATTTTAAGTCATTAAAGATTACGCTACCGTAACCGTAGTCACCGTATACGCGGAATGCGTTTGGATATGCAGCCATTTTCATGAATGTTGCATCACCAGTTTTAGCGATGATTTTGTCATGTAATTTGCTTGCTTTTTCATCATACTGTTTGAACCATTCTTTTGTTTCTTTCTCTTTACCTAAGATTTGACCTACTTCTTCGAATTTTGGACGCCATTGGTCTAATGGAGTTTTTAACATAACTGTTGGTGCAATTTTAGATAATTGATCATAAATTTTTTCTTGACGATTGTTTACAATAATTAAGTCTGGTTTTGCAGCAGCCACTGCTTCGATGTTAATTTTATCGCCCCAAGCAGAACCAACTGGTTTAACGTCTTTTAATTTATTTGCAATATGTGCATCAATTTTTTCTTGAGATGTATTAGCAGTAATAATTGGTTTCATACCAAAGATTAATAATTCTTCTGTTGAACCACTAAGGTCAGCAATTTTCTTTGGATTTGCAGGAATTTTAATTTCCCCTTTTGCGTGTTGTACAGTGCGCTCTTCAGTCTTCGCATCTGCTTTCTTTTCTTCTTCTTTGTTAGAACAAGCTGCAAATAGTACAGAAGTAACAACTAGTACCATTGCTAATAGTGCCATTTTAAAATTCTTCATATTCCGACTCCTTCTAGCTGTATTTCTCTTATAATTTGCATGTAACTATAAGAAACGAAAACAACATTTAATTAATATATTTTTATTAATTGTTGTTTATAACCCGTTCTAACGGGCGTTCAACTTCCCATCCGTGGGTAAGAAGCTCAACGTCCATTAGAACTCCCCCTCTCACCTCTTTAAGAGGGGGAAATTCTATTAATTATGCTTTTTTACGCAATTGATTATTAATCATCGCTAAATCGTATGTTAAACAAATTGGTTTACAGTTTACTGGACATGGAACGATTTGAGCTTCGATTTCAAATACGTTACGAAGCGTTTCACTTGTCATAACTTCATCTGGCGTTCCTTGTTTCATTAACTTCCCAGCTTTTAATGCAATCATATGATCAGAGAAACGAGAAGCATGATTTAAATCGTGAATAACCATAACAATCGTTCTGCCTTCTTCTTTGTTTAACTTCTTCAGTAAGTTTAATACCTCAAGTTGATGAGCCATATCTAAGTATGTTGTTGGTTCATCTAACACGAGTAAATCTGTTCCTTGTGCAAGAGCCATCGCAATCCATACACGCTGACGCTGACCACCTGATAAAGCTTCTGCTGGGCGATTTGCAAATTCTGTCATCCCCGTCACTTCAAGTGCCCAATGAATGTAGCGATAATCCTCTTCTTTCAATGTTCCAAATCCTTTTTGATGAGGAAAACGTCCATATGAAACAAGTTCAAACACAGTAAGGCCTGTTGGCACTTCTGCAGTTTGTGGTAAAATCGCCATTTTCTTTGCGATTTCTTTCGTTGGCTGTTTCTCAATTGCTTTTCCATCAAGATAAACAGTACCTCGTTTTGCTTTCAAAATACGAGAAGCCGTTTTTAATAATGTGGATTTCCCACAACCATTTGGTCCAATAATCGTTGTAATTTGTCCTTCCGGAATTTCAACCGTTAATCCATCTATAATTAACCCTTCATTATACCCAACAGATACCGCATCAACTGCTAAAGTTGCCATACAAAAAGCCTCCCTTTATTTTGTCCTCATAAGTAAATATATGAAATATGGTGCGCCAATTACAGAAATAACAAGACCGACCGGTATTTCTGAAGTTGGTAACACACTTCTTGAAATTACATCTGCAAATAAAAGTAAAAACGTTCCTATTAATGCAGCCGTTGGTAACATAATTTGATGTTTACCACCAACGAGGCTTCTCGCTAAATGCGGAGCCATTAAACCGATAAAACCAATACCGCCCGCAACAGCGACAGATGCACCAGCTAAACAAACTGCAATAAATAATAATTTACGTCTTTCCTTTTCTACGTTTACACCAAGACCAACTGCTGTAGAGTCGCCTAAATTCATTACATTTAATATGTGCGCTTTACTAATGGCCAGTGGTAAGAAAATAACCATCCATGGGAGTACACTTAGTACGAACTTCCAATCTGTTCCCCATAAACTTCCTGCCAACCAAATCGTTGCAAAACGGAAGTCGTTCGATGTCATCTTCATAGAAAAAATTAAACTAACAGCACCAAATCCGGCTGCAACAGCGATACCAACAAGAATTAATCGAGTGGATGAAACACCGTCTTTCCATGCTAGTAAATAAATAATAACCGCTGCTAATATCGCACCAACTAGCGCGAAGAATGGAAGGATAAATACAGATAAAAATGTACCAGTTCCAACTTTTCCAAAGAAAAAGTAGACGAATACTACAACTGTTAATCCCGCTCCGGCGTTAATACCGATAATACCTGGATCAGCAAGTGGATTTCGTGACAGCCCTTGCAAAATTGCACCTGACATAGCTAATGCAGAACCGACTAATATAGCAATAACCATACGTGGCATACGAAATTCAAATAAAATAACAGATTGATCTTCTGCACCTAATCCAACCAATGACTTTAATACATCCATTGGAGGTATTTTAAATGTTCCTGTATTTAAGCTTACTAAAAATACAGCAACGATTAATCCTACTAAAATTGTTAAAATAGAAATGTTCTTTTTTGTTAAGACGCTCGTCCTCACATTTTTCCTCTCCCTTCATTACGTGCTAAGTAGAGGAAGAATGGAACTCCAATTAGCGCTGTAATTGCTCCAATTGGCGTTTCAAATGGTGGATTAATAACGCGAGATAACATATCTGCACATTCAATTAACAATCCACCTAAGACTGCAGAACATGGAATAACCCATCTATAGTCTGAGCCTACAAGGAAACGAGTCATATGCGGAATTACAAGTCCAACGAATCCAACCGATCCTGCCATAGAAACCGCAGAACCTGTTAATACAAGAACAAGTACTGTTCCGATAAATTTAATTAATGTCGTATTTTGACCAAGTCCAATCGCAATTTCTTCACCAAAGCTTAAAATGGTAATATACCTCGACATCATAATTGCTATAATGAGACAAACAAGACCAATCGGTACTAACATATTAATACTTTGCCATTTCACTCCAGCAACACCGCCTGCATTCCACATACTTACCTCTTGGGCAAGGTTGAAATACAATGCAATTCCAGATGAAATTGCCCCTAATAAAGCACTAATTGCCGCACCAGCTAAAGCTAATTTCACAGGCGTTAATCCACCTGGTGAAGAAGACCCAATACCATATACAATGCTCGCTCCAAACGCAGCTCCAATAAAAGATGCAATAACAAACATTAAATAAGGTGAATTAGGGAAAAATGCATACATAATTGCAATCCCGAATACAGCACCATCTGTAATCCCCATTAACGATGGGGATGCAAGTGGATTTCGTGTCATACCTTGCATAATTGCTCCTGATACCGCTAAAAAGGCACCTGCAACTACGCCCCCTATTGCTCTAGGCATGCGAAGTTCTTGAATTACGTTATGATGCGTTATAGACCCATCAAACTGAAATACAGCTTGCCAAACGGTCTTTAAACTAATATCTGCTGCACCAAACGAAATAGAAACTGCCATGCTTAAAGCTAACAAAATTGTACCTGCTATTAAAATAATAGAAGCAACGAGCGGTCTGCTCTTAATCTCTTTAACATTCACATCTTGCTGTTCTATACTCCTTGCGCTCGCTTCCATCCCTCAACCATCCTAACCAACAACATATATTTAATAAAATGAAATTTATTCTCAAATAATAATAAAAAAATTAGGTGAATTGACCTTTTTCCTGATAATGATTCTCAGAATCAGACACTTTCTATTCTACCTACCACGTCAAAAGACTGTCAACCATTATTTTGAAATACGAATTCATACAAAACGCTATCTTATGGACATAAAAAAGAAGAGTAATCTGTTCACTCTTCTTTTTCTTACTTATTTAACTTTGCTTCAATTTTTATAATTAATTCGTCTTCTGTTGGAGCCGCAACTGGACGATTATTTACAAACGCGAATGATTTTTTACGACCAGGGCCACAGTAAGACTGACATGCAACCTCGATCGTTGCACATGAATCTACTTTTTTTAACTTCGGAATCAACGTTTTAACGTTCGTTGCCTGACAATCATCACACACACGAAATTCGTTTCCCATTATATATAACACTTCCTCTATTTTAAACTTTTCACAAGTACATTTAAAAATAAACACTAAATGGTATTTTACCGCTCTTTGAAGCTTGTTGCAAGTCTCCGGGCGTAGCTCTATTCCTATATAAAGCTACCTATTTTTTATATTTTCTCCTTCAAAAGCTTTCATCATTCATAGCCACATTTCTTCTCTTCATTGAAATCTACCATATTTTTAAAAGCTTTGTATAAAAGCTCATTTTTTTGCCCATTATAAAAATAGGAAGTTCATAAAAAGAAAGGGAGTTGAATCTATGAAAGTAAGACAAGATGCTTGGACAGACGAGGACGATTTATTACTTGCTGAAACGGTGCTTCGCCATGTTCGAGAAGGAAGTACTCAATTAAATGCTTTTGAAGAAGTAGGAGATCAGTTAAATCGCACATCTGCTGCTTGTGGTTTCCGCTGGAATGCTGTTGTTCGCTATAGCTATGAACAAGCTCTTCAACTAGCAAAAAAACATCGTAAAGATAAAATGCGTGCTGCGGGCGGTGAACAGACAAAAAAACGTTTGCTTTACACACCACCAGCTTCAGCGGCGGCAATAACTGATTATGAAGAACACGTATCGTATGAAACAGCTGTTCAATATACAGAAGCTACTCCATATCAAAAGCCGACTGTCCCTGCTCCAAAAAGCTCAATAACAATGCAAGATGTTATTTACTTTTTACAAACAGTTGGATCTTCAAATATAAAAGTAACAGCTCTTGAAAACGAGAATACGAGATTGAAACAAGAAATTAAAACGCAAATCCTGCGAAATGAAGAACTAGAAAAGAAACTAGAAAAATTAGAACAACAATCTCATACTGTACAAGAGGATTACGAAACACTTATGAATATTATGAACCGTGCTCGTAAATTAGCAGTAATGGATGATGAGGAACGCTCACAAACATCTTTCCGCATGGATCGAAACGGTAACTTAGAAAAAATTGCAGAATAAAAAGGATGCATGCAATGCATCCTTTTTATTCTTTCACCTCTAAACTTTCCCTTTATATATGGGAAAACCCCTTTCTACATTTTTTGCTATAATAGAGATTGTCATTTTAAAAATAAGGGGTTAGTTATATGAGCAATTCCCGTTCGATTTTATCTCAGCCAGAGTGGCGTATTGTGGATCAGTCTAGTTTAGGACCAACATTTCATGCACTTCAGTCATTCGCAATGGATGACACGTTATGCACAAGTATCGGAAAAGGCCAATCCGCTGCAACAATGCGTTCTTGGGTTCATCACAATACAATTGTTCTTGGCATTCAAGATTCACGTCTACCACATTTAGAAGAAGGTATTTCCTTTTTAAAAGAAAACGACTTCAATGTTATCGTTCGTAATTCTGGTGGACTTGCTGTTGTACTTGATGAAGGTGTTTTAAACGTATCACTTTTATTCCAAGAAACAGAAAAGGGTATCGATATCGACCTTGGATACGATACGATGTGGCATTTAATTAAGGAAATGTTAAAAGATTACGATGTTACTATCGAGGCAAAAGAAATTGTTGGTTCTTATTGTCCTGGTAGCTACGATTTGAGCATTCGCGATCAAAAATTTGCTGGTATTTCTCAGCGTCGTATTCGCGGAGGCGTTGCTGTACAAATTTACTTATGTGCGACAGGAAGCGGATCTGAGCGTGCCGCACTCGTTCGTGATTTTTACAACGTAGCAATTCAAGGCGAAGAAACAAGATTTACGTATCCTGAAATTGTACCGAGTACGATGGCTTCACTATCTGAATTACTTGGCGAAACAATTACAGTGCAAGATTTAATGATGCGCCTTTTAAAAACGTTGCAACAATTCACTCCAAAGTTAACATCATCTCAGCTAACAGTAGATGAAGTTCCTTTATATGAGACGAATTTACAACGTATTATTGACCGTAATAATAAGGCACTTGGTTTAGAAAAATAGAAACCAAAAAGACCATCCTATTTCAAAAGAAATAGGATGGTCTTTTTTCATATTAATTCGTTATAGAATTAAAGTGCTTGAGCTGCTGTAATTAAAGCTAACTTGTACACTTCTTCTTCGTTACATCCACGAGATAGATCATTTACAGGCATATTTAAACCTTGTAAGATTGGTCCTACTGCTTCGAAGTTACCTAAGCGTTGAGCGATTTTGTAGCCGATATTACCAGCTTCTAAGCTTGGGAATACGAATACGTTAGCATCACCTTTAATTGTAGAACCTGGAGCTTTCTTCTCAGCTACAGATGGTACGAATGCAGCATCGAATTGGAATTCTCCATCTAAAGTTAATTCAGGAGCCATTTCTTTCGCAATGCGAGTTGCTTCTACAACTTTTTCTGTTTCTGAAGATTTCGCAGAACCTTTTGTAGAGAAGCTTAACATAGCAACGCGTGGGTCAATGCCGAATAGTTCAGCAGTTTTCGCACTTTCGATACCAATTTCAGCTAAATCTTGGCTGTTTGGTGCAATGTTAATTGCGCAATCAGCGAATACATACTTCTCTTCTTCACGTACCATGATGAATACGCCTGAAGTTTTTGTAACGCCTGGTTTTGTTTTAATAATTTGAAGTGCTGGACGAACTGTATCAGCTGTAGAGTGAGCTGCACCACTTACTAAACCTTGTGCTTTGCCCATGTATACAAGCATTGTACCGAAGTAGTTTTCGTCTTTAAGAATTTTACGAGCATCTTCTTCTGTTGCTTTACCTTTACGGCGTTCAATGAAAGATGCTACCATTGCATCCATCTCTTCGTATGTAGCTGGATCATAAATATCAACGCCTGCTAATGTTAAGTTCATGCTAGCAGCTTTTGCGCTAATTTCTTCTTTATTACCAACTAAAATTGGTTTTACTAACTCTTCTTTTGCTAAACGCTCTGCAGCGCCTAAAATTCTTTCATCAGTTCCTTCAGGAAGTACGATAGAAATGCCTTTTCCTTGAACTTTTTCTTTTACTGCTGTAAATAAATTGCTCACGAATAAACCCTCCTACAAATGTTAAAAACTCTACCTTTAAGAATACTTCTTTTCAGCTATATTTTAAACTTATAGCTCCCAAAAAATAGATAAAATGAAAATGATTATATTTTCATAAAATTCAGCCGAGAAATAATGCCTACTTAACCCTTATTTTCTCCCGTTTTCCAGTAAATATAAATGTGACAGTTTTATGCGCCGAAACTTTATGTAGATGTTTTTAATCCTATATATGCTATAGTTAACGTGTAAAATATCATTAACTGAGGTGAATAGAATGAGTGAAGCAACAACAACGTTAGATGGCTGGTATTGTTTACATGATTTACGTTCTATTGATTGGGCAGCATGGAAAACATTATCTAGTGACGAACGCGGACAAGCAGTGTCTGAATTTTTAAATGTCGTTGAAAAATGGAACGAAGTAGCTACTGCAAAAAAAGGCAGTCATGCAATGTATACAGTTGTTGGTCAAAAAGCAGATATTATGCTTATGATCTTACGTCCAACAATGGAAGAGTTAAATGAAATCGAAACAGAATTAAATAAAACAACATTAGCTGAATATTTAGTTCCTGCATATTCTTACGTATCTGTTGTTGAACTAAGCAACTATCTTCCAGCTGATGAAGACCCATACCAAAACCCACAAATCTTAGCTCGCTTATATCCTGAGTTACCGAAAGCAAATCACATTTGCTTCTATCCAATGGATAAGCGTCGCCAAGGTAATGATAACTGGTATATGCTTCCTATGGATGAACGTAAGAAACTTATGTACAGCCATAGCAAAATCGGTCGCCAGTACGCAGGTAAAGTGCGCCAAGTTATTTCAGGATCAGTTGGATTTGACGATTTTGAGTGGGGCGTAACATTATTTGCTGACGATGTTCTTCAATTTAAGAAACTTATATATGAAATGCGCTTCGATGAAGTAAGTGCTCGTTATGGTGAATTCGGAACATTTTTCGTTGGAAACATTTTACCAGACGAAAAGGTAGAGAAATTTTTACACATATAAATCGTAAAAAAGGAACGAATTTCGTTCCTTTTTTTATTACCCTCTATATTTCTCCTCAAAAAACTTCTTTTCTCTGCAAATTTGAACAAAAATCGACAAATTCTTTTCAATTTCCTTACAAAATTGTAACCTTTCTATATCCAAATTTATGCTAAAATGGTACGAGCTATATGCTAATAACGATGCGAAGGTGATAATGTATATGAAGAAAATCTTGTCTATTTTACTAGTGTCTCTATTGTCATTTTCTTCCTTAGAAGTAACAACATCCCATGCGGAAGAAAAAATACATATAGAGGCAGCTGCTGCACTTCTATTTGATGCGGATACAGGAAAAATACTGCATGAACAAAATCCAGATGAATTACTAGCTATCGCTAGTATGTCAAAATTAATTGTTATTTATGCCGTATTAGAAGCAATTAAAGAAGGAAAAATCACTTGGGATACGAAAGTAACTATTTCTGATTACGCTTATGAAGTTTCACGTAATAATGAATTCTCTAATGTGCCGTTCGAAAAAGGACGTCAATATACTGTAAGAGAATTATACCATTCTATCGTTATCTTCTCTGCAAATGGATCTAGTATTGCTTTAGCAGAATTACTTGCAGGCAGTGAAAAGAACTTCTTAAATCTCGCAAATGAACATGCGAAAAAACTAGGGTTAAAGAAATATAAATTTGTAAACGCTACGGGGTTAAATAACGCTGATTTAAAAGGAAAACATCCTGAAGGAACTGATCCGAATGGAGAAAACTCCATGTCAGCTCGCGATATGGGGATTCTTTCAAAAACAATTATTACAAAGTATCCAGAAATGCTAGAGGATACA
This sequence comes from Bacillus sp. RC252, assembly GCF_044909215.1. Taxonomy (NCBI): domain Bacteria; kingdom Bacillati; phylum Bacillota; class Bacilli; order Caryophanales; family Bacillaceae; genus Bacillus; species Bacillus sp. RC252. The sequence goes on from NZ_JBIYDV010000001.1 coordinate 470,129, forward strand.
AAACAAAGATTTAGAAACTTCCCAGATAATCATCCAAAACCAATTCGTATGGAAAATTGGAACTGGATGTTACCAGGTGCTGCTTTCTCTTATGAAGGAGCAGATGGTTTAAAAACAGGAAGCTCTGATACCGCTGGGTATGGTTTTACCATTACAGCAAAACGCGGTGATTTACGTCTTATTTCTGTTATTATTAAAACGAAATCAATGGACGAACGTTTCACAGAATCTCGCGCATTAATTGAGTATGGATTTAATAACTTCGAAAAACAGAAATTAAAAATAGATAAAAACAACAAAATTTCTGTAGTAAAAGGAAAAGAAGACTACGTAACAGTTGCACCAGAAAAAGAAGTGACAGTAGTTACTGCAAAAGGTAGCAAATCACCTTACAAAATTTCTACTGAAGCAGATAAATCACTTGCTGAAGATGGGCATTTAGTTGCTCCTATTAAGAAAGATGCAAAGGTAGGTTCAATCGTCTTAGAGCCATCTGATAAATATGGTTTCTTAGACGGAAATAAAAGTATAAAAGTTACTGCAAAAACGACTGCAGAAGTAGAAAAAGCAAATTGGTTCGTATTAACAATGCATTCAATTGGCGATTTCTTCTCAAATTTATGGTCTAAAGTATTTTAATGATGAAAAGCTAGCTCACGCTAGCTTTTTTTATTTTCCCCTCTAGATGTAAAACTTCGTTTGGTTGTCATATCTGCGTCCTTTTTCTCATACGTATGAACTAGTAATTGTTCCACACTTCATCTAAGAAAAACCTCTTTCCAAAGGGTATTCCAAAAAGAGAGGTGACACATAATGGGTGTTATCGCACATACAGAAGAAGATGTAAAGTTATTAGCTAGACTCATGCGTGCTGAAGCTGAAGGAGAAGGGCAACAAGGCATGCTAATGGTTGGAAATGTCGGTGTAAATCGTGTCCGCGGAAATTGTTTAGATTTTAAAAAAGTACGGAACTTACGTCAGATGGTTTATCAAAATCCTGGTGGTTTTGAAGCTACTCAAAAAGGGTATTTTTATCAACGAGCAAGAGAACAAGATATTGCCTTAGCCCGTCGAACAATTCAAGGGCAACGTTTTTGGCCTGCAAATTTCGCTTTATGGTTTTTTAGACCTGAAGGTCCTTGCCCACCAACTTGGTATAACCAGCAAAACTCTGGACGTTTTAAAAAGCACTGCTTCTTCCAACCATCCGGGGAGGATTGTCCAAGCGTATATTAAGGAATGAAAATGAGGAGGGATTTTTGAATGACACAGCAACAAAACCCGTACTACGGAACAGGTTTTTATCAACCATCTGGAACTTATGTGCAACCGCAACAAATGACCGCGCAGCAACAGCAACAACAGCAAGCGATGCAACAACAAGCTGCTCAGGCTCAACTTGCAGTTTCTCAAGGTATGTTACCACTAGAGCAATCGTATATTGAAAACATCCTTCGTTTAAATAAAGGTAAGCCAGCTACAGTTGTAATGACTTATGAACGCGGTAGTTCGCTTGGTACACAATCTTATACAGGGATCATCGAGGCAGCTGGCCGTGATCATATCGTAATTAGTGAGCCGAAATCTGGAAAACGCTTTTTACTACTAATGATTTATTTAGATTATGTAGAATTTCCAGGAGAAATTACGTATTTACCTGGTCAACAAGCAACTTATGCTCCAAGACCATAAAAAAAAAGCTGGCGAATGCCAGCTTTTGTTTTTTATAACCCTTTTACAACTGCAGTTCCGACTAAAATCCACGCCACAATAAACGCTACACCACCAAGGGGTGTAATTGGACCAAAGAATTTAATACCTGTTGTACTTAATGCATAAAGACTGCCTGAGAACATAATAATCCCAGCTACCATAAGCCAACCCGCAGTGCTTAAAAGTGATGATTGCATTTTGTCCATTAATAGAGCAACTACGAATAAGCCACCTGCATGAAACATTTGATATGTAACGCCTGTCTTCCACACTTCTAACATTTTTGCAGAAATTTTATTTTCTAAACCATGTGCTCCAAAAGCCCCTAATGCAACAGATAGCCCCGCTGCAATACAACCTAGTAAAAAGAAAATTTTCATCTTAATTCCCCTTTTTATTTTTATCATAAGCAATTTTCACATATAATCCAAACGATTTAATCCCTAAAAATCAAATAAAGAATTACCATTTGCACCTTCTTCTTTTATATACACAGGTTCTCCAGAAACTGGCATAACCGGTTGAACTGTTGTTATAGGCTGAGATCCGATTATTTGTGATTGAACTTGTGGTTCTCTATACGTAGAAGGCTCAACTTGTTCATCTAATAATAAATCACATAATGCACGCACAACTAATAAATGCTCTTTTGATTTTTGTCCTTCACTACTTTTTGCCTTTGCAATTTCACTCGCCATTTTATTTAAAACCTTATCGCTAGATACTTGCATTCCTTGTCACCTCTTACTTTGTAGTTCTTTCTCAAATTGCCTCAGTTTCTCCACTGAACCAAATACTATTATCATATCATGTTCTTGCAGTTTTTCCTGCCCCGTTGGATTATGGATAATATCCCCATCTCTTAAAATCGCTAAAATTGTTACACCAAATTGATTTCTCACATTACTCTCTAATAACGATTTACTAGCTAAGTTAGAATCTTTACCAACTTGAATTTCTTCGATTACAAATGATTGCTCTATTCTATACAATACTGTATCAATATAATGCACTGTTAACGGATTCGCAATATCCAACCGTTAATACCGTAATCATCGTCATCCAAAATGCTTGAAACAGGCTAATCTCTTCAATTGTCATAAATCATAGCATTCCTAGAATTACAACAAAAGTCATACATATAATCGCTATCCATAATTGCTTCCGTACATTCATATTATGTTTCAACTCTTTTCTCTATCTACAATCTTTGCCAGAGGAAATGAAATACGTATATACTAGAAAACGGAATCTATGAAAGAGGTTGATATAATGAAGCTATTTCTTTCTGCCTTACAATGGGCACTATTTATTTTAGCTGGAAGTCTTATTGTACCAATTAGTGTCGCAACTAGTTACGGCCTTGATGGCGCTGAAGCTATCGCGTTTGTACAAAGAACATTATTTGTTCTCGGTTTTGCCGGTCTCTTGCAAGCTATATTTGGTCATAAACTTCCTATCCAAGAAGGTCCTGCAGGCCTTTGGTGGGGAATTTTCTCCTTGTATGCAAGTTTAGGCGTCGTATTATTTGGATCAAGCAATGAAACACTTAAGGTCCTTCAGTACGCTTTCCTATTAAGTGGCATCATTTGTATTATTCTTAGTGTTTTTGGACTTATTGATAAACTAGTTCGTTACTTTACACCGACAGTAATTGGAACGTATTTATTCCTTTTGGTCGCACAACTTAGTGGCTCCTTCTTAAAAGGCATGTTTGGCCTTGATGGACAACATACAGAAGTACAGCCAAAGGTATTTATTCTTTCACTCATTGTTATTTTACTATCTTTTTTCATTATGAAGCTACCTATTATTGGACAATATTCCGTTCTTTTCAGTATCGTCTGCGGCTGGATATTATTTGCGTGCTTCGGATTATCTAATCCAGTAACACCTGTGACAGATATAATTCTTCTTCCATCTCTGTTTGTTTTCGGAATGCCTCGCATTGAATGGAACATGGCAATTACGGTAGTTTTCGTCACACTACTACTTCTAACAAATATGTTAGCAAGTATTCGCGTTGTACAAAAGGTTGTTTCTAAGTATGAAGAAAATGCTCCAGATCGCTTCAAACAAGCTGGCATTATAACAGGAATAAATCAATTGCTAGGCGGTCTATTTTCAGCCATTGGCCCTGTTGCCATTTCTGGATCCGCAGGGTTTATTGCAACAACAAATATTTATAAGCGCCTTCCATTTATGTTAGGGTCAAGCTTTATCATTCTTGTTAGTATATTCCCAAAGATTACTTCATTCTTTGCAGCCATCCCCATTGCAGTTGGGTATGCTGCAATTTATCCTGTATTTGCAAGCATGATTGGTCTAGCTTTCCGCGAATATGACACTGTACAAAATAAAGAACAATTATTTAAAGTAGCAGGTCTTTCAATCTTTACAGGAGTCGGCGTTATGTTCGTTCCAGCAGGAGCGTTTTCTACGCTACCACCATTTTTAGCATCATTTTTAAGTAACGGTCTTGTTCTTGGATCTGTAATGGCTATCTTGCTGGAAATATTATTTTCTCGTTCGCACGAAAAACAACCATCGTAAATTGGAAAACTTCCATTATTGCACTCTATCTTTAGAGTTGTTACGATAATGATAAAGTGAAACTTTAATCAGTGGGGGGGTGTTCATCCCCACTGATTATTAGCCCGCACCAATCGGGCGTTTACGGGCAGTTAATCTCCCACCTAACTTCTTTGCTCCAGCTAAATTTTGAGGTGGGAGTCTTACTGCCCGCAAATAGCGGGATAAATTATCATGGGCAACACGCTCATGATAATTTATACTAACAATGCAGAACTTCTCCTAGTTTCATGCAAAGAAGTTCGATGTCTTACTATATATTCCCCACTATCTTCATAAAAATTTATTTCTATTTCAACAAAGAAAGGAATTTTCTATATGACTTATAAAATGATTGTTTTAGATTTAGATGATACTTTATTACGCGACGACCATACAATTTCACCTCGTACGAAAGAGGCTTTAATGACAGCACAAGAGCAAGGAGTTAAAGTTGTACTTGCTTCTGGGCGCCCAACATTCGCAATGCGTGCGATTGCAAAGGAATTACATTTAGCGGAATATGGAAGCTTTATTCTTTCATTTAACGGTGCAAAAATCATTAACTGCAAAACGGATGAAGAATTATTCAGCAGTACATTATCTCCTGAAATCGTTCACAGTTTATATGATATTAGTAAAGAAGAAAATGTATGGATTCATACATACATTGGTGACGATATTATAACTGAAGAAAATAACTCTTATACCGAAATTGAAGGTCAAATTACTGGTATGCCAATCGTAGAGGTAAGTAACCTTAAAGATGCTGTACAACAACCAGTTGTAAAAGTTCTAATGGTAGAAAAGCCAGAATACTTACAAGTGGTAGAAACAAAACTACAAAAACAATTAGAAGGTCAATTAAGTGTTATGCGCTCTAAACCATTCTTCTTAGAATTTACTGAACATGGTGTTACGAAAGGAACGAGCTTAAACCAATTAATCCAAAAACTTGGTATTAAACGCGAAGAAGTTATCGCAATGGGCGATAGCTATAACGATCAAGCGATGATTGAATTTGCTGGTCTTGGCGTTGCGATGGGCAATGCACCAGATGATATTAAAGAAATTGCAAACTATGTAACAGATACAAATATGAACGATGGCGTTGCTAAAGTTGTAGAGAAATTTGTACTAAAAAGCAAAGCGCTTGTTTAATATTTTCATTCATAAAACCTATTTGAAGTCAAATACTTCAAATAGGTTTTTATTTAAATTGCAATGCTTTTGTGACTATATTTTGAACTTTGCACTATTCTCGTAGTGTAAACTTTCTTTTTGTATATAATTAAACAAAATAGACTATTTCATTTTGAAAAAGAATACAAATTTACTATATACAAGCATACATTAAAGGAGGCTACTTCATGTTATCTACACCAATCGGAAGATTAAGAGCAATCGGCTTAATTGAGGGGATTTCTTTCCTATTACTATTATTTGTAGCAATGCCATTAAAATATTTTGCAGGGTTTGCAACAGCTGTTAAAATTACAGGTATGGCTCATGGCGTTTTATTTATTCTATTCATCTTTGCGGTAATTCAAGTAACAATCGTACACCGTAAAACAATTTTATGGGCACTTGGTGCACTTGTTGCATCAGTTATCCCATTTGGTACTTTTGTACTAGATGCAAAACTAAAAAATGAACAGTAATAGTAAAAAGGTAGTTAACAATCGTTAGCTACCTTTTTTGCGTTTATATATTCGGAATTTGCCAATCGATTTCTTTTTCATCCATGTTAGATAAAATCTCATTTACTTTAGAGTACGGCTTACTTCCAAAGAAACCACGTCTTGCTGATAATGGACTTGGATGTACGGACTCAATAATATAATGATTCGTATTCGTAATTAACTTTTTCTTCGCCTGAGCATGGCGTCCCCATAATATGAAAACAACTGGCTTTTCACGTTCATTTAATAGCTCAATTACGCGATCTGTGAAATGCTCCCATCCTTTTCCTTTATGAGAATTCGCCTCACCTTGACGAACCGTTAACACAGTATTTAATAGTAAAACCCCTTGCTCCGCCCATTTTACTAAATAACCATTATTCGGAATTTCATAACCGTATTCATCTCGAAGTTCTTTGTACATATTTAGCAATGATGGCGGCGTTTTAATACCAGGTTGTACCGAAAAGCTTAAACCATGTGCTTGATTCGGTCCATGATATGGGTCTTGTCCTAAAATAACAACCTTTGTATTTTCATAACTTGTATACTCTAGAGCGTTAAAAATATCTTCTTTCTTTGGATAAATCACATGCTCCTCATACTCTTCTTTTAAAAAGTTAGCTAAATTTTGATAGTATTCTTTCTCAAATGCTGACCCCAGTAATGGTCCCCAATCATTCTGCAAAATGTTTTCCATGCCTTCACTTCCTATCCAATTAATTCACCATATCCTGCCTTGTAAATACTACAAACGAAATGATAAGAGATACTACTGCCCAAACCGTTAAATTTATTAAAGAAAATCCCATTGATAACCCTTGTAATGCAGGAAGTTTTCCTGATAAATAATCTGTTAGCGATAAGTTGACACTAAAAATGTATTTCGCACCTTCCCAAGACGTTGCGAATGAACTTAAAATGCCGCCTGCAATTAACGCAGCTAACATAACGCCCATACCAGCTGGTGTATTACGAATTAAAACAGAGACCATAAATGATATAGTTCCAACAACGATAGCAACAAACCAAGCTAGTCCGTACGCCATTAAAATGTATTGCCACTGCGGAATAAGGTGTACAAAGTTTGTATTTAACGTTTCCTTATCAATGACGAATCCTGTTAGCACAGGTAAATTCCATCCAGAGTATCCAAATACAAGCCCTGATAATGCGTAAGCAAACAAACCGACAAGAAGCAATATGAGCGAAATGAAAAATAACATCGTCACATATTTACTAAGGAGTATTTTCCAGCGCCGAATTGGCCTCGTCAGAAGCATTTTCATCGTACCATCGCTTCGTTCTCCTGAAACAATATCAATGGCGACAATCATAACGAGCAATGGAATAAATAACGTTATTCCTTGTTCAATAAACGCCCTCACAAATGTCGGTGCTCCTGGCGCAGTCGGATTAATATTATGATCTAAATAATATTGTTGTTGTTCCACTCTTACTTTTAACCAATCCCGCCATTCTTCTGGCAATCTAGAATTGTTCAAGCGGTTTTGTGAATCAACAATTTGTTGCTGTAATGATACTTTCCAATCAGTCGTACCAAGCCTTTTTTGCGTCGTTTCTATTTCACGATACTGAGCATACACAAAAAGTGGAATCAAGATTGCTAAAATAAGCATGACAACAACAATCCGTTTCTTACGATAAATCTTTTCTGATTCATTTAAAACTAGATTCGCAAATTCACGCATGTTGCTCACCCCTTGTGAGTTCAATAAATAAATCTTCTAGCGTAAATACAAGCTCTTTGACGCTATGTACATCTATCCCGTTTTCTACAAAGTGCTTATTCCAAACATTAATAGACGCAACATCCATACGACATAATAAACGCTCATCTTCTACACTAACTTCCTCTATCTCTTCAGCAGCGTCTAACATGTCTTTCGCTTTGGAAATCGGTGTAACGACCCATTCCACACGATCACTCGCTGTTTTGATCAACTCTTCAATAGGTGCAACTGTTATCATTTTTCCTTTATGAATAATAGCAACACGGTCGCATATCAGTTGCACTTCACTTAATAAGTGACTCGAAATAAATACACTCATATTTTCTTCTTTTACAAGCTTATGTATAAATTCCCTAAGCTCTCTAATCCCAGCTGGATCTAAACCATTCGTCGGTTCATCTAATATGAGCAATTTCGGGTTTCCAAGTAGCGCCTGTGCAATTCCAAGGCGCTGCTTCATACCAAGGGAATATGTTTTTACCTTATCGTGAATACGCTCATCTAAATGAACCATTTTTGCAATTTCAACAATACGTTCATCTGATATATCACCAAGCATGCGCGCAAATTGCTTTAAGTTTTCCCATCCCGTTAAATATGTATAAAGCTCTGGGTTTTCAACGATACTTCCAATTTGACGCATCGCTTCTCTGAAATTTTCCTTAATAGAATAACCACCGATAGAAATAGTACCTTCTGTCGCTTTAATCAGTCCGACTAACATTCGAATTGTTGTCGTTTTCCCGGCTCCGTTCGGTCCTAAAAAGCCAAACACTTCTCCTTGTTTTACATCAAATGAAATGTCCTCTACAAGAGTCTTCTTTCCAATTACCTTCTTCAAGTCTCGTACAGAAAGTATCGTCGTCATTTTACCCCTCCTTGCTCTAGTTTTAATTTACTTACAACATTTTGGACTAAACGCTCCGCCATATATGTGTAACCTACTTCATTCGGATGAAAATGATCTGAGTATAATAAATCTTTCCCACGATTTTGGAATAAATCAAATGTCGGTGTAATATATACGTTTTTATCATTTAATGCTAACTTCTCTAAAGAAGCGTTCCAATCAACAACAATATTTGATGAACCTCTCAAATCTTCTACATCTTCAAAAGGATTGTATAATCCTAACCAAAAAATAGGGCTATCTGTGTTTAATTTACGAATTTCTTCTATAATTTTCTTCGCTTCATTTTGAAACGTTTCCGTATCAGGACGATACGTCTCTAAATCTATCTTTCCGAGCGATTCCCATCCTGGGAACAAATCATTTCCTCCAATTGTTAAAACAATTACATCTGCTTGCTTAATTGAATATTGAGCTCCGCTGCTTTCGATTTGTTTTAACAAATCGGGCATTTTCGCACCACTAACTGCCAAATTGCTTAGTGCAACTTTTTGTTTATAATCTTTTTGTAAATTCTCTTTCATTCGTCCAATATAGCCAATTCCTTCTTTATCACCAACGCCGCGCGTTAACGAATCACCTAAACTAACTACTTGTAACGTTCCTGTTTTCTTTTTCTCTTTTTCCACTACGTCAGTCTTCGTAATTAATTTTGAAGCTTTCGGATTTAATACATCATTTACACCCGAAACAAAACCATATGCAAATAAACAGAAAGACGCAATTGTAATGAGTAGAATTACTTTTACTAATTTTGATCTCATATCAAAACCCCTTTTAGCCCCTATAGATTGTCCATAATTATACCAAACGAATTTTCGAAAAGCGATTTTCACACCTTCTCTATTATGTCGTTTCCCTATCTACCAAATTTGGTAATAACTCTACATGTTTCACATCTATTTCCTCATCATTAATCTTTTCATATAATAATTCAAATGCCTTTACACCAACATTTTTACTGGAATGCGAAATCGTCGTAATACCTAATATATTTGCCACCTCTTGATCATCACATCCGATAATCGTAATATCCTCTGGGATACGAATTCCTTGTTTTTTCGCCTCCGTTACCATTCCTGCAGCAATATGATTGCAAGATACAAGAAAAGCCGTCGGTTTTACAGACATACGAGCCCATTCCCTGACTACATTGCGCCCATCTTCCACCGTAAAACAGCCCTTAAACTTCCAGGCATCTAACGGTGTTACAACAATCTGTTGAAGTGAATCCTCATACGCTTTTTTTCGCCTCTGGCTATTAATACTATTACTTCTTCCAATGCAATATCCGATACGTGTATGACCAGCATCTATTAAGCTTTTCATCCCGCGCAAAAATACTTTGTAGTAATCAATATGTACACTCGAAATGAATTTCGAATCTATTTCTTCACACATCACAATTGGACCAAACTTCGTATACTCTTCAAGCTTTTCCTTACTATTTGTCCGTGAACATATAATTACTCCATCAAGCTTTTTCATTTTTAACATATGTAAAATTTCAAGCTCTTTTTCTTCGCTATAATTTGTCTGGCAAAGCATCATATTATAATTGTTCTTTGCGGTTTCCTTTGATATCCCCCCAATAATGGCACTGTAATATTGATCATTTACGTGCGGCAATAAAACGCCAATTACATTCGTTTTTCCTTTCACTAAATGAATCGCATTCACATTTTGCGTATAATTTAATTCTTCAATAATCGCTAAAATCTCTTTTCGTTTCTGTTCATTCACATACGGATGATTATTGAGTACACGTGAAACAGTTGAAACAGATACCCCAGCAAGTTCAGCAATCTTTCTTATATTAGTCATCTCATTCTCCCCTTCCCCTCAAAAATTCCCGCTTGACCTGGTAAGCTTTCCACAGTATATCCTTTCTTAGCAAATACATTTTGAAAGGATATACAACTATGCTTCGATTCAAACTAGAATATATATTTTTCATTGGCGGTTTACTCATTCTCGCCATCGGTATTAATATGATGACGACAATTACTTCCTTTGGACTTAGCCCTTATGATTCCTTCTTTATTGCACTATATCAAAATTTTGGGATAAGTATTGGTTTTTGGATTTTCATGATTAACTTTGTTTTTACCCTGATCGTACTCTTTTGGGACAAAAAACAAATTACAATCGGCACAATTGTCACAATGATTCTTATTTCTCTTTTTGTTGATTGGGTTGGTTCTATTACGACTATTATGGATGCTATCCGCTCTCTTCCAAAATATATAACACTTGTTTGCGGAAATCTATTCGTCGGAGCCGGAATTGGTCTTTACGTCTCTACTAACCTTTGCGCAGCACCTCAAGAGGCTTTCGTTTTAACTGTTGCTGAGAAAAAGAAATGGACATTTAGAAGAACAGAAATTTCATTAGCTTTTTTATTTTTAACATTAAGCTTCTTATTAGATGGGCCAATCTATTTTGGAACAATTATCTTATCCTTTACAACAGGTTGGATTATTCAAGCTTTTATTCAAGTTGGTACGCAGATTTTAAATAGAAAAAAACCTATTAAGCAAGCCGCTTAATAGGTTTTTTCGTTTTATTAGAAGTGATACTACTTAGCATTTCCTTCAATTCGATAATTTGCTTTCACACAATCTATTTCTTCATACGATTGCAATGTATGTAGAATGTACTCATAATCCGCAAGAGAAGCACGATGCGTTACAATTACGATTTCTGCTTTCCCTTTCTCTTCAAGTGGCATTTGAATGATTTTTTCAAAACTAACACCGCGTTCAGAGAACAATGATGTAATTTTTGCAAATACACCAATTTCGTCTTTCACATGAAGTCTTAAAAACTTTTTCACAATAATTTCATCTGGCTCTTTTAGTACCTTTTGATATTGCGGGACTACAGCACTATTTCCGTTTACACCTAACCTAATATTTTGCATTACAGCAACTAGATCTGACACAACAGCTGTCGCTGTCGGTAAGCTTCCTGCTCCCGGACCATAAAACATCGTTTCTCCTACCGCTTCACCATACACATACACAGCATTATATTCATTTTGTACTGCCGCAAGAGGATGTGCATTTGGAAGTAACGTTGGTTCAACTGTAACCTCTAATTTTTCACCATCTCTCTTTGCAAGACCAATTAATTTAATTGTATAGCCTAAGCTCTTACTATATTCAATATCTTCTGCTGTAATAGAAGTAATCCCTTTTACCTTCACATCTCCAAGCTCTACATTTGTAGAGAAACCGAGAGTAGCCAAAATCGTCATTTTTCTTGCTGCATCTAAACCTTCTACGTCTGATGTTGGATCTGCTTCTGCAAATCCAAGCTGCTGAGCTTCTTTTAACACGTCGTTATATGCTCTCCCTTCGTCTGACATTTTCGTCAAAATAAAATTTGTCGTTCCATTTACAATTCCCATTACTTTCGTAATAAGATCTGAAGAAAGTCCTTCTACGATGCTTCGTAAAATCGGAATTCCTCCCGCTACACTTGCTTCATAAAATAGATCAGCCTTATTATCCTTTGCTACCGCTAATAATTCCGCTCCGTGTAACGCCATTAAATCTTTATTTGCAGTCACAACGTGCTTCCCACTTTGTAAAGCTTGTAAAATATATGCTTTTGCATCATCAATGCCACCCATCACTTCGATGACAACATCAATATTAGGATTATCTAAAATTTCATTCACATCTTGTGTTAATAGAGTAGAAAGCACGTCGACCTCTCTCTCTTTCTCAATATTTTGCACCAATACTTTCGTTACTTTCACTGGACAACCTACTTGGTGTATAAGTCGTTCTTGATGATCTGTAATAATACGAACTACACCACTACCAACTGTCCCAAGACCTAATAACCCCACTTGAATTTCTTTCATAATACTGTCCACCCCTCAAAAATTGTGTTTAGATGAATTATATAGATGAAAAATCTGAAAAACAATGAATTTAGAACATTCGGAAAAATAAAGGCTAATCTTTACAAGGAAAACGCTACCACGTGTTACACAATCATTTACAATACATAAGGGGTTTCTTGATACACGTAATAATTCAACCAATTAGAGAATAATAAATTCCCGTGACTCCTCCACCTAACAAGTGGCTTCTCATTTGGATTATTATGTTTAAAATAATTTTTTGGCACATCAATATTTAACCCTTTTTGGCAGTCCCGTTCGTATTCTTGCTTTAACGTATCACAACTGTATTCACTATGTCCGAGTGCGAAAACTTGCCTTCCATCTTGCCCAATAGCAAGATGAACACCTGCTTCTTCAGAATTGGCTAATAACGTTAATTCTTTCACCTTTTCAATATCACTCTCTCTTACTTCTGTATGACGAGAATGCGGAGCAAAAAACACTTCATCAAACCCTTGTAACAATTTCACATGTTGCTCGCGAACCTCATGTTCAAATACACCAAACATTTTTTCCGCAAGAGGATACTTCGGCACACCATAGTGATAATACAAACCTGCTTGTGCCCCCCAGCAAATATGAAGCGTAGATGTTACATTCGTTTTTGAATACTCCATAATACGTCCAAGCTCTTCCCAATAATCTACCTCTTCAAAAGAAAGAGTTTCAACTGGTGCTCCTGTAATAATGAGTCCATCAAATTTTTCATCCTCAATATCACGAAATGTTTTATAGAAGCTCGTTAAATGGTCCTGCGCTACATTGCGAGACAGATGCGATTCCATATGAAGTAAATGTACATCTAATTGCAACGGCGTATTTCCAATTAAACGAAGTAATTGCGCCTCTGTTTCTTGCTTTGTAGGCATTAAATTTAATATAGCAATTTTCAAAGCACGTATATCTTGTGTTACTGCTCGCTCCTTCGTCATTACAAAAATATTTTCCTTCTGCAATACTTTGCGAGCTGGTAAATCTTTATCAATTATGATCGGCATGTTGTTTGCCTCCGACTAGCGCCGCTTTTAAATCGGCAATAATATCAGAAACATCTTCTATACCGACCGATAAACGGATTAAATCAGATGTAACGCCAGCTAAACGCTGATTTTCTGCGCTTAATTGTCTGTGCGTCGTACTAGCAGGATGTATTACACAAGTTCTTGCGTCAGCTACATGCGTTACAAGAGTTGCAAGTTTTACATTTGCGATAAATTCTTTTGCTGCTTCTAATCCGCCTTTAATACCGAAAGTTAAAACTCCACTAGCACCTTTTTTCAAATATTTTTGTGCTAACGAGTAATTTTCATTACTATCTAACCCCGGATAATTCACCCATTCAATACGCTCATGATTAGCAAGCCACTTAGCAACTTCGAGAGCATTTTCACTATGACGCTCCATTCGTAAATGCAATGTTTCCAGGCCAATGTTGCTAATATATGCATTGAATGGGCTCATACAGTTTCCGTAGTCTCTTAATAATTGAACACGCGCTTTCACAATATACGCTGCTGCTCCAAAATTTTGAACATAGCTTACGCCGTGATAACTCGGATCAGGTTCGACAAGCTCAGGGTATTTTCCATTTGTCCAATCGAAGTTCCCTCCGTCTATTACAATGCCGCCTAGAGAACTTGCATGGCCATCAATATATTTCGTTGTAGAATGGACAATGATATTTGCCCCATGTTCAAACGCCTGGCATAAATAAGGCGTCGCTAATGTATTATCAACGATAAAAGGTACTTCTAATTCTTTTGCTGCTGCTGAAAGTTCTTTGAAATTCAAAACGTTCATTGCTGGATTTCCTAACGACTCTGCATAAACGAGTTTTGTCTTATCATTGGCAAGTGCCACAATCTCATCTGCCGTTAAATTAGGATTAAAGAACGTAACATCGATGCCAAGCTTACGCAAACTCACTCCAAATAAATTAAACGTTCCTCCGTAAACAGTTGAAGAACAAAGTAAATGGTCTCCACTACTGCAAATATTTAAAACCGCAAGCATAATAGCTGCCTGCCCAGAAGCTGTTGCAACAGCCCCTACACCGCCTTCTAAATCCGATAACTTCTGCTCGAATGCAGCTAGAGTAGGATTTCCAATACGCGTATATATATATCCTTCTGCCTCTAAATTAAATAGTGCTGCTAAATCATCTGAAGTATCGTATTTATACGTTGTACTTTGATAAAGCGGCAAAACACGCGGCTCACCATTTTTTGGCGTATAGCCGCCTTGCACACAAATCGTTCCTTTCCCCCATGATTCTCCCATCTCTCATTCTCCTTTCTTTTATCCCGCTATTTGCGGTCAGTAAGACTCCCACCTCAAAATTCGGCGAATGCGAGGAAGTTAGGCGGGAGATAACTACCTGATTGGTGTGGGCTAATAATCCGCGGGGGAGGGACAAAACCCCCACTGATTAAAGTTTCACTTTATGCAAAATAAAAAACTGCCCCTTTCCTGAAAACAAGAAAGGAGCAGTTTGAAAACACGCTCTAAAGGATCTTTCTTATCTCTCAGGATTATTACCTGCAGGATTTGGCACAATTCCGTTATACGGCTGTTGCCAAGGTTTCATCGGGCCTGTCCCTCCACCTTTTCTTGATAAGACTATGCAATTACCGTTGATTTTATAGCAATAATTTCCTGATGTCAAATAGTTTTTCTGAATGTTCTAAATTAAATGCAAGGAATTTAACACAAACAATAAAAGAAATATATTCCATATTCATTTGAAAAAGACCTTTTAAAAACTCCAATCCATATATAGAATTAAATAAGTGGTTTAACCGCGTTGGTTTCAAATTTTCATGAGATCCCAATATATTGAATAAGCCACCCCCTCAAAAAGATACTATATATATATTCAATTCACACTAGCATATTTAATCCTTTCTACATGAAAATTTACATAACGGAGGTACAACATGACAAATAAAAAGGACATGCACCATATACTCGTCCTATATGGCATTCTTTTAGGCTCTATAGTCGGAGTCACGGTCTGGTCATTTTTAGTCACAATAAATATCGGAATTCACTTTATTTGGGGATACTTACCTACTCTTTTCTCTTCTCCCCCTTATTACACCATTTGTGTAACAATCATCGGTGGTATCCTCGTTGGTTTAACACAAAAATACTTCGGTACATATCCACGTCTTATGCCCGAAGTGATGGCTGAATATAAAAAAACAGGTAGAATTGAATACCGTTTTGTACATAAAGCTACTTTAACTGCGATTATCGTTTTAATATTTGGAGCAAGTTTAGGACCAGAAGCTGCACTTGTTGGAATTATCGGTGGACTTTGTACATGGGTAGGAGATCGCTTTAAATTTGCTTTAAAGGGAATGAATGAACTAACAGAGGTTGGAATTGGTGCCACTTTAAGTGTTATTTTTAATGCACCATTATTCGGTTATTTAGCTCCGAATGAAAATGAGGGTGAACAAATTAATGAATTTTCGAAAGGAAAAAAAGCAATTGTATATTTAGCTACCACTTTTGCCGGTTTTTCCGTTTACTTATTGCTTAGTAAACTCGATAATCGTGGATCCTTTATTGTTGATTTTGGGGAAGGGTCTCTTGCTCTTAATGAATGGATCGCCTTTCTACCACTTGCTAGCATTGGTGCTATAGTTGGTTTCTTTTATTTCAAATTAGAATTCACATTAGAGAAATTAATCCACCCCTTCAAGGAATACAAGGTATCACTTGGAATTATAGGCGGTATTTTATTGGGGATCACAGGAACTTTTCTCCCGTACACGTTATTTTCAGGGGAACATCAATTAAAAGATTTAGTCGTTGAATGGAGCCAATTATCCTTCTCGGTACTACTTCTTTCCGGGGTTTTAAAATTATGTATTACTGCCGTTTGTTTAAATACGGGTTGGCGCGGCGGACATATTTTCCCAATTATATTTGCTGGATCAAGTATCGGATATGCTATAGCTTCTATTATCCCTATAGATCCAATAGCTTCTGTAGCCATCGTCACGACAGCTATTTCAAGCTATGCATTAAGAAAACCAATAGCTATAACATTACTATTACTCATGTTTTTCCCGCTCAATTTATTATTACCGATGCTCGGGGCAGCAGCGATTGGGAATGCATTTCCGCTTCCTAAAAACAATGAAGCTACAAACTAATACATACAGGCAGTAGGGACAAAAGTTCCACTGCCTGTTTTTATCCCGCTATTTGTGAGCAGTAAGACTCCCACCTCAAAATCCGGCGAGTGCGAGGGAGTTGGGTGGGAGATAACTGCCCGATTGGTGAAGGCTAATAATCAGTGGGCGATGGCCAAAACCCACACTGATTAAAGTTTCACTTTATTACACATGCTGCTTTAATAGCGCGTATAACTCTTCAAAACTATGCACTTCATATGTTGGCACAATCTCGCTATTATTTGGTTTCTTTTCTGAATTAAACCAACAAGTATCAATTCCCGCTACATATCCACCTTTAATATCAGCACTTAACGAATCCCCAATAATGAGCCCTTCTTCAAAAGCGAAATTAGGAATCCTTTCAAAAACATAATCAAAATACTCTTTCATCGGCTTTTGGAATCCCGTATCTTCAGAAACAAAAATATCTTTAAACAATGAATGTAATCCTGCATTACGTAAACGTTTATCTTGCGTCTTAGAAATACCGTTTGTCACTATATATAAATCATACTCACTTTGGATTTGATTTATAAATTCAAATGCACCTTGCATGAGTTGGTTTCCTTCTTCTAAGTAGATACGATAATTATTTTCGAATAATATCCCATCTACTTCTTCCCCGTACTCTTTAAACAAAATCGAAAATCGTGTATTTACGACTTCATCACGGTTTATTTCACCTTCTTCAAAAGCATCCCAAAGGCTTTTATTAATTTTTTTATACTGCGCTTCAACCTCGCTAGTTAAAGGAATCCCTTTCTCTTCAAAGAGCATACGTAACGCCACTTTCTCTGCCTTCTGAAAATCTAACAATGTATCATCTACATCAAATAGCAATGTTTTATATTTTTTCATAAACCCCTCACACTCTCTTTTCTACAAAAACAAATTTACATAAATCGTATCATTCTTCCTTGTAAAAATAATAGGAGATATCTCATACTAAACATGAGGTGAAAACATGAAAGTCAGTAAAAATAGCGAAGAAATCTCTCATTACATGCAAACTTATAACTTCCATACTCTTTTTTCTTTTGATGTCTTACCGTATGCTGAACTACATTCTTTTCAAAAGAAAGAAAGGATATGTAAGGAGGGAATCGACCTCCCTTATCTCTATTACTTAATTTCCGGGAAAGCCAAAATATATATGAGCCATAAAAATGGGAAAGTTTCTTTAATTAATTTTATTCAAGCACCTTCATTCATTGGGGAATTAGGATTAATTGGCGTAGAATCTGTTACGAAAGCGGTTGAGGTGATTGAAGATTGTATTTGCCTAGCGCTTCCTCTTAAAGATTGTCAGCATCTTTTATTGCAAGATGCTACCTTTCTACAGAAACTATGCAAATTTATCGGCGAAAAAACAATTACCCGAACAGAAAGTTACGCCAAAAACAATAGTTATCCGTTCGAAAATCAATTAGCGGCTTTTATTCTATTAACAGAACAAAATAACAGTTATACAGAAAAACATACTGAGGCTTCGGAATACTTAAATGTCAGCTACCGTCACCTTTTATATGTATTAAACCAGTTTTGCCAGCAAAACTACTTAAAAAAGGAAGGACGAACATATTATATACAAGATCGAAATCAATTAGAAAAACTTGCTGACGAGCTAAAAATATAAAAAACAGCATTAACATAAAAGTTAATGCTGTTTTTTGAGTGGCGATTATAATTTAAATTAAAATTTACTTGCTACTTTAGCCGCTTCTTCAAGACCTGCTGCAATGATCTCTTCTGCTTTATCTGGGAATTGGTTATGTCCTTCAATAACTACCGTTTCCATATTTGTTGCGCCGAAGAAGCCCATCATGCTCGCTACATATTTTACAGCCATTTCCATATCAGCTGCTGGTCCTTCAGAATATACGCCACCGCGTGCATTTAATAACGCAATCTTCTTATCTCCAATAAGCCCAACTGGACCTTCTGGTGTATATTTAAACGTTTTACCAGCACGGTTTAAATAATCAATATACGTGTGTAATACGGCCGGAATCGTTAAGTTCCATAACGGGAAACCGAAAACTACTTTATCAGCCTCTAAGAATTGATTTAAATACTTATCAGCAACTGCTACGACTTTTGCTTCTTCTTCTGTTAAATCAAATCCTCTACCTGCTTTGAATGTACCATTAATCATATCTACGCCTACATATGGTAATTCTTCTTTATATAAATCAAGTTCTACCACTGTATCATTTGGATGCGCTTCTTTATAGTTTGCTAAAAATGCCTCGTATAATTTCACACTAACTGCTTGTTCCGCTGGGCGGTTGTTTGCTTTTACAAATAAAACTGTTGCCATTGTTTTTCCTCCTACTACTCACTCTTATGTTGTTATATATCACTTACGAAAAAGGGTACTCCCTTATAATTATTGTTGCTTACAAATACATTTTATCTTTATATCAAAACAATTACGTCCTCACATAGACGTATTTTTCCATAAAAAAAGTCCACCTTCTAAAGGCGAACTAGGTCTTACGACTTTTGTCTTATACGATTCCATTTTTCACTGCATATAATGCTGCTTGTGTGCGATCGGATAAATGTAACTTACTCAAAATACTACTCATATGAGCTTTTACCGTTTTTTCTGTAATAACTAAAACAGAAGCAATTTCTTTATTACTCATCCCTTTCGCCAATAACTGCAATACTTCATTTTCTCTCGCTGTTAATACATCCACTTGAACGGAAGGTTCTTCTTCTTTCTCTTCCTGTGGTAATGTTTGAGAAAGAAGGGCATTTGCTATATCTGGATGTAATTGAATATTACCTTTATACGCGCTTCGAATAGCTTCAACAAGCTGATCTGGTTCGATATCTTTTAAAATATAACCGCTCGCCCCAGCTTTTAGTGCCGGCAATACATGAGCTTGATCAGAGAAACTAGTCAATACAATTACTTTCACGTTTGGATATTCTTTTTTAATACAAGCTGTTGCCTCAATTCCATCCATCTCAGGCATATATAAATCCATTAATACGACATCTGGACTTGTTTCGCCTACTTTCACTAGCGCCTCTTTCCCATTATTTGCTTCACCAACTAATTCAAAATCTTCCTGTGTGCTTAGAAAAAATGCTAATCCTTTTAAAACAACTGTATGATCATCAACTAACAATACTTTTATTTTCACAAACTTCCCTCATTTTCACATCATAATGGTACATTTACTTTTATACTCGTTCGTTTCTTACTACTTACAATTTTAATTGTTCCACCAACTAATTCTACTCTTTCACGCATCGTAGTCATACCGAGTGATTTCTTCTCTTTTATATCCTTTTCTACAAACCCATTTCCTTGATCGACTATTTCTAATGATACATTTTTCTCCGTCACTTTGAAATAAATCGTCGCTTCTCTTACATTCGCATGCTTACTTACGTTATTTAAAGCTTCTTGTCCAATTCGCCATAGCGCTTCTTCTACTACACGCGGCAAATCACGTACACCTGTAACTTGTTCCCGAATTTTCAATCCTAAACTTTCACCATATTGCTTTAAAGCTGGTAATAACCCTTTCTCTAATCCAGCCGGACGGAGCTGCCAAATTAATGTCCTCATTTCTTTTAAGGCACCTTGTGCTAATTCACGCATCTCATACAAAGACTGATCTACCTTTTCATTTTGACCCTTTAAGACAGCTTCAGCGCCTTTCGTCATAAACGTTAATGAAAACAACTTTTGTGAAACAGAATCATGTAAATCTCTAGCTAAACGATTACGCTCTTCCATTCGTACAAGTTCGCGGCGTTTTTCATTTAATCTTAAGTTCTCTATCATTAATGAAATATGATTTGCTAACGCTTGTACTACATCTATCGTATTTATATCAAATTCTCCATTATTAGAACTTACACTTAATACTCCAAATATATGATCTTGAATATGTATCGGAATAGCGATAACTGCCCTATTGGGATGCTCTATATTACCAACCTGACGCTTCAACAAAACAGATTCTTCTTTTTCCAACGCTTCCTGTGCTGCTGCCCTCAAATCATCTTGTAGTTCACCTTTCTTATAAGAAGCTCTCACAGCTAGTTCATTTTCTTCTCTAATAAAGAATACAACTTGCTCCCATAGAAATAAGCTCCCTATTTGCATTACAATCTCTTCTGGTAATGCATTAAATTTATGAATTGTCCTTAAAGCTTGAATAAAGCGTTCTAACTTTACATAATAATGAGCTCTTCTCTTTTCATTTTCATACAGTTTTGTACGCTTTAATGCCGTTCCAATTTGAAAGGCAACTGATTGTAATAGTACTAATTCTTCTTCCGAAAAATGCGTTTTACCTGGGCTAGCTACATTTAACACGCCAAATTCATCTTCTCCCGCTTTTAGCGGTACTGTCGCATGATGTACAATCCCTTCTGTATCTCCCCAGTTGTATTCAATCGCATTATTAATTCTCTTACATTCAATAATATTAACTGCTCGCTCTAGTTTTCCTTCCACAAAACGGTGTAAGCACCAGCAATTCCCCTCACACATCGGTCGTTTATTTTCGAATTTCAATCCCTCTGGTAATTGGTAATCAATTAATTTTGTATATCTACCATTTTCATCCGCAAGGAAAATCCATCCTGTCGTTAAACCAGTTACATTCAACAGCTTTTCCAGCACAGCTTGAAGTACGTGATATGTATCATTTGAGGTATTTAACGTTTCTGCAATCTCTTTTAATATAACTAATTCATTTGTACGATTCTCTTGAAACATAATTCGTCTCCTACATACAAGATTTTAAATAGTACTTAACATAAATCATCTACTTTTCACTTTGTACTTATTCGTAACATTGATATAATGGTGAAAACATAGTTTTCATTATATCACTTGAGGGGGCTTTCATAATGACATTGAATAAGGCACTTACTATCGCTGGTTCTGACACAAGTGGCGGTGCTGGTATACAAGCAGATTTAAAAACATTCCAAGAACTTGGTGTATACGGAATGACATCTCTTACGACAATCGTAACAATGGATCCACATAACGGTTGGGCACATAACGTATTCCCAATCCCAGCTTCTACATTAAAACCACAATTAGAAACGACAATTGAAGGCGTTGGCGTAGATGCTTTAAAAACGGGTATGCTTGGATCAGTAGAAATTATCGAAATGGTTGCGGAAACAATTGAAAAGCACAATTTCGAAAATGTAGTAGTTGATCCTGTTATGGTATGTAAAGGAGCGGATGAAGCGTTACATCCTGAAACAAATGACTGCTTACGTGACGTTCTTGTTCCAAAGGCATTAGTCGTAACGCCAAACTTATTTGAAGCATATCAATTAAGTGGTGTGAAAATTAATTCTCTTGAGGACATGAAAGAAGCTGCAAAAAAAATCCATGCTTTAGGTGCTAAATACGTACTGATTAAAGGTGGTAGCAAACTAGGCACAGAAACTGCTATTGATGTGTTATATGACGGCGAAACATTCGATCTTCTAGAATCAGAAAAGATTGATACGACAAATACACACGGTGCAGGTTGTACATATTCTGCTGCAATTACAGCAGAACTTGCAAAAGGAAAAACGGTGAAAGAAGCAGTAAAAACTGCGAAAGAATTCATCACAGCTGCAATTCGTCATTCATTTAAGATTAACGAATATGTAGGACCAACACATCACGGTGCATACCGTAAATTCGTTGCACCGAAAGAACTTGTCTAACACAAAGCTTTTTATTAATAAATTTAAAAATAGATTAAAACCCACAGAACATTTATTGTTCTGTGGGTTTTAATTACTTTACAGAAATGTTTTAAAGTACTCCCCAAATTCCTATGATGCTGAACTAACCTTGTTTCTACCATTTCTTTTTGAATAATATAACGCATCATCCGCTGATTGAATAAATTGCTCAGGTGATTTTTTATATTCTGAAAGCCCAAGAGAAACTGTAATTTTAATTTTTTCCCCATTTTGCAGTTGAAATGAATGCTTTTCAACTGCTAGTCGAATTTGTTCCCCTATACGAGTTCCAAATGCTACCCTTTTTTTCGGTAACAACAGAGCAAACTCTTCGCCACCCTTTCGAAAGACTAAATTTGGGAATGGTGCATTTTCTAACAAAATACGCCCTAGTTGTTTTAACACTTCATCTCCAGCAGGATGACCGTACGTATCATTTACATACTTAAAGTGATCAATATCTATAAGTAATAAACAAAGTGAATCATTTTTCATATGCTTGCTACCAATATGACGATTCATCTCGAAATCAAACTGTCTTACATTTCCTAGATTCGTTAATGCATCTATCGTTGCATAATGCTTCATCGTTTGAAATAATTCATTGGATTGCAATACGTAACTTGCACTTACAAATGTGATGTATGCCGCTACAATACAACAAATTAAATATAATACCACTACATATATATCCTTAAATAAAATATAAAGTGGTAGTATTAAAATAGACAAACTGTACACATTAAACCATATCCATTTTGTAAATATAGAAATCTTCATCCGCCAAATGAGAGTAATGCCAATCCCTATTGCCACGATAGTATAGCAGGCCAATTCAGAGGCTAAAGAATATTCAGTAAAAAATACCCGTGTTATTAAAGTGATCATAACTGTTATACTACTAGCTATCGGGCCACCGATTATAATCGCCAAAACAACAGCTAAATAACGTAAATCCAACATAATATCTTCAATATGCACACCAAAATGCATCAATAATATACTTAATATTCCAGTTAAAATACCGACCAAACATTTCTGCCAAAAAGAGAATCCTTCTTTTAATGGCTTATCTCTTAAAAGCTGAGCACCTACAAAGATAAAGGACAGAATGATTGTCATATTTACAAATAGATCTCTAAACATAAAATAATCTCCCTACTTTTTCTTTTCCATCTATCCCTTTCTATATGTTATTGTATTACGAAATCCCTATAATTCCCAAACTTTTTTATTATATTGTTCCACGTGGAACAGCAAAATAAAAAAGGAGACGAAATTTCGTCTCCTCCATTAACAACATCGCGATATCTTTCCGCCTTTTGCATTAAATCTAGCTTCTTGTGCCTCAGCAAAAAATTGCTTTTGACATAAAATTTTCTCTTCTGGATGATGTAATTTCATGTGATTTACATACGTTTCATAACTTGGAACTCCGACAAGTAAACTAATAAATTGCTTTCTCTTTCCCCATACGTTCCGTAAATTTTTAAGCATAGTTCCTCGACTCACTTTCATCTTTTGGAATATATGGTGCCTCTTTTAACGGCATTGGCTTATTTCTTAATACTTGAATCCAAATTCGAAGTGCAGAAATTAATACAGCAATTACAACTATCATAAAAATTCCACAAAGTGCTGCATCAATATAGTCATTAAAAATAATTTGTTTCATTTGCGCAACATTTTTAGCTGGAGCTAATACCTTACCATCATCTAATGCTCCCTGAAATACTTTCGCATGTGATAGAAATCCTATTTTAGGATTTTCATGAAATAACTTTTGATAACCAGCTGTCATCGTTACAATAAGTAATCCTATAGTCGGAATAAGCGTTACCCAAACGTATGCCTTTTTCCCCATTTTGAATAAAATTGTCGTTCCAATTAATAGTGCAATCCCCGCTAACATTTGATTTGCAATACCGAAAAGTGGCCATAGCGTATTAATTCCACCGAGAGGGTCAACCACCCCTTGATATAAGAAGTACCCCCAGCCTAATACGCATAACGTTGTAGCAACCACATTCGCTATTGTGGAATCTGTTTTCGCAAACGGCTTGTACACATGCCCTAAAATATCTTGAATCATAAATCGTCCTACGCGTGTTCCAGCATCAATCGTTGTTAAAATAAATAGTGCTTCAAAAAGAATCGCAAAATGGTACCAAAATGCCATCATCGCCGTTCCACCTATTACTTGTGAAAATATATGTGCCATACCAATTGCTAATGTTGGTGCGCCACCTGTACGTGATAAAATGGTCTGTTCTCCGACATTAACAGCAAGTTCTTTTAATTCATTCGGTGTAATAGCAAATCCCCACGAAGAAATAACTTGAGCCGCTTGTGATACATCTGTTCCGATCAGTGCTGCTGGACTATTAATTGCAAAATAAGTTCCTGGTGTTAATACACAAGCTGCAATCATAGCCATCGCTGCTACAAATGATTCCATTAACATTGCCCCATAACCAATTGGCTGTGCATGACCTTCTTGCTCAATCATTTTCGGCGTCGTACCTGATGAAACGAGAGCGTGGAATCCAGAGACAGCACCGCAAGCTATTGTAATAAATAAGAACGGAAATAAATTCCCGGAGAAGACAGGGCCTGTTCCATCAATAAACTTAGATACTGCCGGCATCTTCAAATCTGGAGCTACAATTAAAATACCAATTGCTAATCCAAGTATCGTTCCTATTTTTAAAAATGTACTTAAATAATCACGTGGTGCAAGGAGCATCCAAACTGGTAATGCCGATGCAATGAATCCATATACGATAAGCATAATAGCAATTGTTTCACCACTAAAAGTAAACATACTTGCAAGTGTTGGATTTTCTGCTACATACTGTCCACCAATAAGCGATAGAACTAGTAGAACAATACCGATTACTGACCCTTCCCCTACTCGTCCTGGTCTAATGTAACGCATGTAAACTCCCATTAAAATAGCAATTGGAATTGTTGCTGCGATTGTAAACATTCCCCATGGGCTTCCAACAAGTGCCTTCACAACTACTAAAGCTAATACTGCTAATAAAATTATCATAATACCTAAAATACCAATCATCGCAATTAATCCTGTAACAGGACCAATTTCATCTTTAATCATTTCTCCTAATGATTTACCATTACGTCTCATCGAAGCAAATAAAATTACAAAATCTTGTACAGCTCCGGCAATAACTACCCCAACGATAATCCAAATAGTTCCAGGTAAATACCCCATCTGCGCCGCCAAAATTGGTCCTACTAAAGGACCCGCCCCTGCAATCGCAGCGAAGTGATGTCCGAATAAAACCCATTTATTTGTTGGAACATAATCCTTCCCATCATTTAACGTATGAGCAGGCGTTTGCCTATTACTATCTAGGCCAAAAACTTTCCTTGCTATAAATCTACTATAAAAGCGATAAGCAATCGCATACACTGATACAGCAGCAACTAATAGCCATACAGCATTAATTGTCTCACCTTGTGATAAAGCTATTACACCAAAAGCAGATGCTCCTACCGCTGCAATAACTCCCCAAAGTAAAATTGATTTCAATGTTTTCACGTACAATCCCCCCATTACTACTTCTTAGAGGAGATTGTACTAAATTTTCTGAATATTTAATTTGAATCCTCCTTATCATGAAGGATTTCTAGGCTATTATGTTAAAATTCTCTCATTACTTGTCATAGCTCAATTTTATTTCGAAGCCGTTTTACATAATTACGGCTTACTGGAATCGGTTGCTCATCGTACCTGTCTAAATGCAAATTATACGTGCCATTATAATAAGGTTTAAGTTCTTGTACATATGACATATTAATTAAATAGCTTTTATGTACACGTAAAAAATCATATGCATTTAGTTTATTTTCTAATTCCTGGAGTGTGTATGTTGAAATATACTGATTATTCGTTGTATAAATTGAAACGGTTTTATTTTCCTTATTTTTACTAATATATACAATATCCTCCGGGAGAATATATCTAATCCCCTCATGGCCTTCTATCGGCAGTTTACGCAGATGACTCTTTGCTTTCTCACCTTGTTCTTTTCCCATTTTATATAAAATGAATTGTAAATCTTCTTCACGAAATGGTCGTAATAAATAATAAAACGCTTGGAAACGAAAAGCTGTAATTGCCTCTTCTATATCCTCACCAATAAAAATAAATTTCGTATAACAATTCACTTCTCGTAACAAACTCGAATATTCAAAGCCAGTACCATCCATTAATTGCGAATTTAAAAAAACAAAATCAGGTGTATGTTTTTTCATTATTAGCAAAGATTCTGTTCCAGTTTTCGCTTCAAAACATTCTACATTTCGAATGTTTTCAGTAAAGTTCTCAACTAATTTTCTTCGCTCTTCTGTTTCTTCCATGATAAGTAAGATTTTCATTTATCCAGCCACCTAATTCCTTTGTCCATATGTCTTGTTGTATACATTCGCTTTAGTAAGAAACATTCCCTTTTTCTTACTATACCATTATTTATCTAAAAAAACAGAAAAAAGGAAACCACTTTGGTTCCCCTTTTCTTTTATCCCGATTGGTGTGGGCTAATAATCAGTGGTTGATGGACAAAACACCACTGATTAAGGTTTCTCTTTATACTAATTCCCTCTGTTTCGTTTCTTGACCAAGTATAACTACAGCAAGTGCCCCAATTAAAATTGATCCACAGAAAATCGTAAATATTAGCGATAGTGAAGCTTGTGAAGCAACTAAATACCCTACTAATAGTGGTCCAAGAATACCACCAATACGCCCAAATGCAGCTGCCATTCCTGCACCTGTACCGCGAATAGTTGTTGGATACTGTTCCGGTGTATAAGCGTATAATGCACCCCAAGCACCTAAATTAAAGAAGGATAGTAACATACCCGCCACTATTAATGCTGTTAATGAATCCGAAATTCCGAACACATAAGCACTACATGCTGTACCAATTAAATACGTAACCAATACAAATTTACGACCAAGACGTTCAATAAACCATGCAGCTGTGAAATATCCTGGAAGTTGAGCTAAAGTCATAATGAGCACGTACTGAAAACTTTTTATTAAACTAAAGCCTTTCAGTACCATTACACTAGGTAACCAAAGGAACATTCCATAATAGGAAAAGACCACACAAAACCATAGAATCCATAACATAATTGTTGCTTTACGATATTCTCCAGACCAAACCGATTTTATATTTTCAATAACAGATGGCCTTTTTGCAACCTTTTGGAATCTTGGAGAATCGGGTAAATTCCATCTTAAATATAAAGCATATAACGCTGGAACTGCACTTAATACCATAGCAACTTCCCAACCGTATTTAGGAATAACAAAATATGAGATAAGAGCTGCGATTAACCAACCACCAGCCCAAAAGCTTTCTAATAGTACAACTATTTTTCCACGTTCGTGCGCTTCAACACTTTCTGATACAAGAGTAGATGCAACTGGAAGTTCCCCGCCAAGTCCCATACCAATTAAAAAGCGTAAAACGAGGAACATCGCGAATGTCGTCGTTAAAGCAGTTAAACCACTACCGATAGAAAATAGTAATAATGTAATAATAAAGACCGATTTCCGTCCTATTTTATCTGATAGTATCCCAAAAAGGAGCGCTCCTACTGCCATACCAATTGAATTAACGCTACCTATCCAACCCATTTCTTGAGTACTTAATCCCCAATCTTTTTGGAGTGCTACGATTACAAATGAAAGCATTCCAACATCCATTGCATCAAATAGCCAGCCAAGCCCTGCTATACCAAGTAGCTTTCGCTTCGAAATTTCTTTTACCTTGCTCACAAGAAGTCCTCCTTACACAGCTGTCTTTACACATCATTTTACATGTGTGTATTGCATAAGTAAAATACTTTCTTATAAAAAATTCCCCTTCATCATTCCCAAAAAGTAAAATGTTTATCAAAAATAAATAAAAAAAAGTAGCGATGTTCCGCTACTTTTTTGAACGCATTACTTCTTTTAAAAATTCAGCTAATACTAACTGACGACGCCAACGTGTTGGATTACTACATAATCTGTAAAACCACTCTAAATGAATAGATTGAATCCATTTTGGCGCACGCTTTACCTCCCCAGCCCACACATCTAAACTACCGCCTACTCCAACAGCCATTTTCGTTTCTAAACGATGCTTATTGTTTTGGATAAAGTTTTCTTGTCTTGGAAAGCCAAGTGCGACAAGTAATAGATCTGGTTTTGCCTCTTGAATACGTGAAACAATATTCTCTTCTTCTTCTTGTTTAAAATATCCATCTTGTATCCCCACGATAGATGCAGCCGAATATGTCTTCGTTAAATGATCAGCCGCGGCTTGTACAACATGTGGTTTTGCACCTAATAAGAAAACAGATACTGGTTTATTCTCTTCTGATAACTTCGCAAATAAATTACACATTAAATCAAAACCTGCTACACGTTCTTTTACAGGTGTACCAAGCATACCACTTGCTTTTACAACCCCAATACCATCAGGTGTAATTAAATCGGTATTTAGTAATGTTTTATGGAACTCTTCATCCTTTTTTGCACACATAACAATTTCAGGATTTGCTGTTACTACCTGAAAAGTATGAGTTTGCTCCAATTCTAGTTGTTCCTTTAAATATTGGACCGTTTCATCCATTGTCATTGTTGAGAAAGGAACACCTAGAATATCAACCGTTTGTACTGCCATATTTAACTATCCTCTCTATCATTAAAGGTTTTTTGCTATTAATTGCTTATATGTTTCTTTCGTATCTTCATATAATTTTTGAAGTGAGAAGTTCATAGTAGCATGCTCATAAATATGCTTGCCCATTACTGATAACTCTCCAGTTTTCCACTTATCATACGCCTCTTCTAATGCCGATGCCAATGCTTTTCCATCACCAGTTGGTACAATCCACCCATAAGTTTCATCTGCAATTAACGGTTCGATTTCTCCAGCTCTAGTCACAATTGATGGTACACGTTGATTTGCCGCTTCTAATAAAACTAATGGAAATCCTTCACTATGGGAAGTTAACAAATTGACATGTGATGAAGCAAATAATTGTTTCACATCTTGACGATGCCCTAAAAATTCAACTTTATCATTAATCCCTTTTTCAGTAGCTAACGCCTTTAGTTCTCTTTCTAACGGCCCGTCACCAACTAATAACACTTTAATTTTCTCCAATTTTGTTTGTTGTAACGCATCGAATAAAACTTCATGTCCTTTAACAGGATGCAAACGCGCTACTTGGATTGCCGTAAACACATCTTCATCAATATTAAACATTTCCTTTTTATTATAGCCATCTGCTTTTTCCTGATCATATTCAATCCCGTTATAGATAACATGCATCTTTTCATTTGAAATACCTAATGCGGCTAAGCTTTTTTTCAACCTATTCGTTACAACAAAAAATAAATCTATATTTTTTAAAGCTTTCAAATTTAATTTAGTAAAAATCCAGCCTTTTAAGCCTTGTTTAGTAAAGTCTTGAAATGGATCACTATGAATTGTCGTAACCCATTTTGCCGCGAATTTCTTCTTCATTAGAGAAACAAAGAAATTCGCCCTAGGACCGTGTGTATGAACTACATCAAATTTTTCTTTATTAATGAATTCACTTATGTTCTTTAAAATGGATAAATCATAGCGAGATTTTTGTGAAAACACATGAACTTTTATTCCTAGCTCTCTTGCTTCTTTCGCAACAATTCCATCTTCAAATACTGCTAATTCTACTTCACCATTCGGAAATTGATCGAGCAGTGAAATAATATGTGTTTTTCCTCCACCATCTTCTGCTCCTGCATTCATATGCAATATCCTCATATTTTTTCCTCCTTTAAATCCTCGCTACATTTCCATCTATCTTTATTTTACTGTACTAAAAAATAAAAGCTAACAAAAGTTAGCTTTTATTTTTATCATTCAATTTCTAAATCTACGATTAGATAAGCTAACACCACTACAAAGTAAATCCCTACTCCTGGTGCTGTCAAAATATGTCCTGCAATATATGCAATACCTAATGCTAATACTAAGCTTGCTGTAATCATTCCATATTTCACATTAAATATTTCCTTAAATCTTGTAATAAATGCTAGTAGGATTCTTACGCCGTAATAAATAAATGGAATCATCATTAACGCAAAACCAATAATTCCGAAATCATAAAACCAATCATGGAAGTCCATTTCGATTAGCTTCGGATCTGGCTGCTTTTGTTCATTATATTTATAGTTACCTGCATAACCCATTCCTAATAACTTTTGTGACGTTGGCGCTTCTTTAAAGAACTGCTTATGTCTCTCTTCATATACTTGACGTCCACTGAAAATAAGATTCTCTTGATTTTCTTTCTTTTGCTCTTTCTCAAGCTCTTTCTTAACTTCAGCTTCTACCTTCGCCTTTTCTTCTGGTTTCTCAACTTTATGTTGTTTTTCTTCTTTTTCTTTAATTTCTTGTTCTTTTTTCAGTTTATCTTTAATTTCTTGTTCTTTTTGACCGTGCTGTGCTACATTTTGTTCTGCTAAATAGTTATTATGAATGCCCATATTTTGTGCTAATGGCGTCATTTTAAATGTTCCAACTACACCAGCTAATAGGACAATCGCAATTAATGCATTAAGTGCAAGAGATTTTTTGTTCGGATTTCTTCTATCAAATAATAATTGTAGTACAATAATCCCGATTGCTGCCGCTAATGTAGCACCAATTGAGCCCATTCCTACTTTCGTACCAACTTGAATTAAAGAGTAAATCATTAGAAGCGATGGAATCCAATATAAAACGTGCTTCACGCTCTTTGTTTTTTGAATAGAATATAATACCACAATAGGGAAAATAATAGCTAAGATTGACCCTAGTTCATTACCTGCATAGAACCATCCTCGGGAACCAACCTTCATCCACTCATAACTTCCAAAGTCTGTAGAAGTTGTAATAGAAATAACCATAATAGCATTAATAATTAATGTTGAATACACAATGTTATTTCTAACTTTATCGCTAATATTTACTGTCTTCTTCAGTGATTTTAAAGCTAAAATGTATGAAACAAGCATAATATATATATATAATGCTTTTCCAATGAATTTAACTTCTTCTGCGATTACAATAGGACTCTTGATTAACTTATTATTAATAAATCCTATTCCTAATATAGCTCCTAGTAATACAAGATAAATCAAAAACTTCCTATTTTCTCTTTCTTTTGCCTGAATTAAAATATAAATACCACCCATTGCCATAATGAGGAATCTTACCATAATTCCAACTGTCGCATTTACTTTTAATAACTCAATGCTAAGAGACGTTAATAAATCTAAAACAGGCTGTAAAATAATAAAAATGAGCAAAAAATGCTCAAATCTAACCCTAGCTTGATTTGCTAACATTCCAAGACCTCCATACAAAATCTTCACATTATCTTTTAATCATAGTTTTCTACTGTTTAAACATACCTAGCAATTATAACATAACTCATATTTAAATTGAGAACTATTTTTCATGCCGAAACTAGTCAAATCCAGCATTATTAGTAACCGAAAACATTGTCTTTTAGCTATCCTTCCCTATCCCTATAAAAACTATCTAACACATATACACTTATTTTCGACCGTACAGAAATATTTTTTTATCATTTTATACAAATGTACAAAACGGACTTCTCCTATTGTACCATCCCTCTAACTAAGCTACATCAAAAAAACTATGCAATGAATCTTCCCACACTTTTTCACTTTACTTTATCGCTACTTATCAAGCATTTTCAAACGCTTTCTTTAGCTATTTCATCCATTTTTCTACATGTAGCGAAAAGTAATTGTTATTTCCAAAACTTTAGTGTATATTTTTTCTCTGGAACATCTTTAAGAGGAAGGAATTAAAGCCATGTTATTAATCGATATATTTACGTTTCTTGGCATTATCGCCGCTGCCATTTCTGGTACATTAGTTGGTTTGAAAAAAGATCTAGATTTATTTGGTGTCCTTTGTTTAGCTGTAGCTACTGCGCTCGGCGGCGGTATTATTCGTGATATTATGATTGGTAACCTGCCTCCTGTCGCATTTGTAAAACCCATTTACTTTTTCGTAAGTGTACTATCAGCATTATTCACATGTATGTTTTTTGAGCGCATTAATAAACTTCAAGTCGTTATTATGCTTTCTGATGCTGTTGGTTTAGGTGTATTTACAGCTATTGGTGCAAATGCAGCAATGTCACATCACGTTGACGCCTCGTTTTTAGTCGTTTCAATGGGAGTTATTACAGGTATTGGGGGCGGTATTTTACGCGACATTTGCGCTCAAGATATCCCGTATGTATTCCGAAAAGAAATATATGCAATTGCTTCTATTTTAGGAGCAGTTAGTTTCCTAATTACACATGCAATGGGGGCACACGTCTTAGCTTTCTATGTTTGTTTATTAATAACATTCGTTATTCGTGTAGTCACCGTAATATATAATGTACATTTCCCAGTTTTCTTTAAAACACATGTAAAAATTAATAAAGGCCATTAAGAGAATTCTGCATAGAATTCTCTTAATTTATATACAATTCCATATACTATAGAGTAATTGTATATAAAAATATATAATTACATTAGAATAAAAAAATGAAAACGTTTTATAAACAGGGGGAAGAATGATGCTTGGGGTTTTTAAAAAAAATAAAACAAACACCAGTATAATTGAATTAAGCAAAGGCCAACAAATCATATTTAACGTGCCTGCTAATTCTGAACTAAAAACTCAAATGGATATGCTACATATTTCAAAGGAAGATTTACAAATTGTTAAAGTATTACAGCCATTTATTTATGAGGAAATAGATTGGATAACAGAAAAATTCTACACCAACATCACAAAACAACCTAATTTAATTGCTGTTATTGAACGCTACAGCTCTATTCCAAAATTAAAACAAACTTTAAAGACACATATTAAAGAATTGTTCAGCGGGAATATGAATGAAGATTTTATTGAACAACGTGTTAGAATTGCAAAAAGGCACGTACAAATTGGTTTACATAGAAAATGGTATACCGCTGCTTATCAAGAATTATTCCGCTCCGTCATAAAGATTTTGCAAACGAAAATTTCAACGATAGACGATTTTTCTTATTCTATAAACGTAATAAATAAATTATTAACATTAGAACAAGAACTCGTTATTGCAGCTTATGAATCCGAATATGAAAGAATCCAAAAAGAACATGAAAAAGAAAAAGAACTGACAGCTATGACGATTACACATATTGCAACAGAACTAGCAGCAGTATCTGAAAAAACAAGCTCTTCTATTCAACAGTTAACATCTAAATCAGAAAGTATCGTAGGAATTGCAAAAACAGGTACATCATTAGCTACGACATCAGAAGAAAAGGCCAATAAAGGAAAAGAACAATTAAATCTGCAAAACAAACGAATGGAAAGCATCCAAACGAATATGGAAACTATCATTACTGATACTCATGAGCTTCTTGATATTTCTAACAAAATTAACGAAATCATTGATATTGTAAAATCAATCGCCGAGCAAACAAATTTACTAGCATTAAATGCTGCTATTGAATCTGCACGTGCTGGCGAATTTGGTAAAGGTTTTTCAGTCGTAGCGGGAGAAATCCGAAAGTTATCAGAGCAAACGAAAGAATCAATTTCCAACGTTACAAAACTCGTTGAAAAAACTAATGAACAAATTATACACGTCTCTTCTTCCGTGGAACAAATAAGCTCTCTCGTATCTGAAGGGACAGATAGTATGCATGCGACAGATCAATATTTCCAAGAAATCGTAAAAGATATGTCTAACTCTAAAGAACAAAATAAAAAAATTGAAAATGAATTAGAGACTATCTCACAAGTAATGAAGAGTATTCAAGACGATTCCTCAACAATGGCCTTAACAGCGGATAATTTACAACTAGAACTAAACCGATAAGACGAATCTCCACTTTGCATTCATCCTTATCATCCATCTACAAAAAAAGAATCCAAAATGGATTCTTTTATTTTCTGAAAAATATTTTTTGGCAATAAAAATAACTCATATAAACGCCAAAGCTTTGTAAAATAAACAAAGCTGGCATACTAATATTATAATATGCCATATCTACTCGGAAGAGCCTTAACGACACATATCCGGTAATTAATAATACAAACAACATATATCCTTCATTTTGTTGTTTCTTGATTAGAAAATGTAATAAAGCTATGGCCATAAACAATGTCACCACTATATATATAAGCTTTTCACTTTTAAATAGAATAGAGTTTGTTCCCTCATCTGAAAATTTGTTAATAACCGGTTTTAAGGGTTTAAATCTTTCTTCTTCAATTTCTTTCAACTCTTGATCAATATGCTCTTTTACACTTTGATTTTTGAATATTTTTTCTTCACTTTGACTTTTTCCAATTAAAACAGTTTGAACATAAGTCTCATTAGAAATTGTATACTGTGACATTCCCATCATCTTGATACCATAACTCACACCAAAATGAGTACTATAAAATACAATAAGGAGTCCTATCATTTTTAATAGTAATTTTTGTTTCGCCCCTGATTGAAACACTTCAATTAACAGCACATATGCAGCTATAAAAATAGGTAAAAATAACCCCATCGGGAAAATCATATTGCTAAGCGCAAATAAAATGGCTGAAATTACCCACATATAAGGATGGTCTAATCCCTTATATAAAAATATGTAACAAGCACAATAAAATAAAAATATTGCGAGTGATTCCGCCGTTAATACAGAACTCATAAATATATTTGGAATATATAAAGCGTAAAACATTGATGCAATACGACCACACTCTTCTCCAAAGACCATTGACGCAATGCGATAAATGAAAAATGCAGTTCCTGTACAAAATAAAATATTAAATAATTGTAAAGCGAATACCGTATCACCAAATATACGAATGATGATCGATTCATAAATAATAAAAGGTAACTGTGCTATATTTTCTATATTATTGCCAATTGCAATCTGCTTTGCAGACTCATACATAGCTTTCATATCACCTATCATCGGACTGTCTACAAATAGAACTGTAATCAGTCTTGCAACTATAGATATGCTTATAAGAAAAATAAGAAATTGCTTATCTGTAAAACGATATTGCAAAATCGATGCTATTAACAAAATAAGAATAATAAAAATCACTAATACGATTGTAATACTTGTTGTACTTCCTCCAAAAAATTGCTTACTTGTTTCAAAAGCCGACCAACAACTATAAACAAAAAATGCGAGTATCGTACCAATCATTATTTTACTAAAGAAAGAAGAAAAATTTGTTCTTATATGATTCATATGTCCATTGCACCTCTATTTCCATTCATAACAAAACGATTCTATCATGAATAGGCACAAGGTTAACAGGGAATTTCTATGACAAATACATGGTCATTACTTTTTCACTTGCAATGTAAGCGAATCCTCTTTTACACTACATTTTAGATAAAATAAATTTTCTTTCAGTTACATGAATACAAATACAGAAGTTTAACTAATCATCTTTTAGAATACACTTTACTTCATTAAGTATCTAATATGAGTATTCCACTTACACATTTCATTCTGATTGAAAACAGACTATAGGGGCTGAATATATGGAAAAGAAATTCATGCGAGAATCAAAAGCAATTAAAACAACACGTGTTTTTCCGAACGATTTAAATAATCACCAAACACTTTTCGGGGGAAAATTATTAGCAGAAATTGATAGTATTGCTTCAATTGCAGCTGCGAGACATAGCCGCAAACATTGCGTAACAGCATCTATCGATTCCGTTGATTTTTTAACTCCAATTCACCAAGCAGATTCTGTTTGTTATGAAGCATTTGTATGTTATACAGGGAAATCTTCAATGGAAGTTTTCGTAAAAGTAATTGCAGAGAATTTATTAGCAGGCGAACGTAGAATTGCTGCTACTTGCTTCATTACATTTGTGGCAATAAAAGATGGAAAGCCTTCGTCCGTACCACAAGTACTCCCTGAAACTAAGGAAGAACATTGGTTACACACAACCGGTTTAGAACGCGCGGAAAATCGAAAAAAGGGACGTTTAAAAAGTAAAGAGATGGCTGAAGTTTTAACTTTAAGTAAGCCTTGGAATATTTAACATAATCTTCTCATCATACATGCACGGGCTCTTCCTTGCATGTATTTTTTATTATAAAAAATACTATTTCTTGCCTATATATTCAGTGGCCCCCTCCTAAAGTCACCCATTAGTTTTTCCTTTATTTCCTTATACTATTAATGGTATATTAAGTAAAGTTGTTTGAAAATAACCATAATGTAGTTAAATATGTAAGGAGTGGTGCGATAATGTCTATCGAGGTACCAATTTCAATACCAAAAACGCTAATTATTATTCCAGCATATAATGAGGAAGAAGCAATTGCAGATACATTAACAAGATTATTAGAACTAAAACAACATTTTACAAGATTAAGCATTTGCGTTATTAATGATGGTTCACAAGATAAAACAGCTCAAATCGTAAAAAATTTCCCCGTTCATCTTATTAATTTACCATATAATCTGGGCATCGGTTCAGCTGTACAAACTGGCTATAAATACGCATATGAGAATGGATATGATATTGCAATTCAGTTCGATGCTGATGGACAACATAATCCGGATGATTTATACAAAATTATACAGCCTATTGCTGAAGGCCAATGCGATATGGTGCTAGGTTCACGCTTTACAGAAAAAACAGCTTATAAAGGTAGTATTTCAAGAAGAATCGGTATTTTTTATTTTACCGCCCTATTGAAAGTGTTAACGAAACAAACATTTATGGATCCAACTTCTGGATATCGTGCTATCAATCGAGAAGTAATTAAGATTTTTGCACACAATTATCCAAAAGATTATCCAGAGCCAGAAGTCCTTATTCATTTAAAAAAGAAAAAACTTCGCATTAATGAGATATCTGTAAATATGCAAGAGCGACAAGGTGGACAATCTTCCATCACACCTCTTAAATCTGCATATTACATGGTTAAAGTAAGCCTTGCTATATTGATGCAAAAAATCGTGAAAGGTTGATAGTGAATGCATATAATTACCTTTTCATTCATCTTTATTTTGTTATTATTCTTCTTAATTATTAATTCTATTCGTCGCGGGACTTTAGAAACAAAATATGCTATTTTGTGGATTTTCGTTTGTGTTGCAATGGCTATTTTAAGTTCTACTGATAAAATTATAAATTGGATTGGAAAACTATTAAAAGTAGAATATCCACCATCCATTTTATTCTTATTTGGATTATTATTCTGTTTCATCTTAATTTTTGACCTAACAAGAAAAATCTCTAAGCTACACCATCAACTTGTAACATTAACGCAAGATTATGCATTATTAAAGCAAAAGTTAAACGTAACGCAAACTGAAACAGATAACGAATAATTTTTTCTATTTAAATACTAATATATAAAAAAAACCCCTTAATCCTTCTAAGAATCAAGGGGCTTTTCATTTCAAACTATTTGTTTCTAATTAATAGTTTACTAATTTTCATAACCGTTGCCACGGTCCCTACTCCAATTATAATAAATAAGAATGGGATTAATGGTAATGCATATCTTTCATATGCAGCATAAAAGCATGTTAAAGCTGTTTGCAGTAAAAGGATTGACCATAAAAATGTAGTCTCTCTCCACCTTTTTAAAAGGAAGATAAATGAAAGTATTGTACATATTAAGAATATCGCCTTAATAAAATTATGTATTTCATTCATATCCTTTGCAGAAACATTGAATACTTCAATATTATGCTCTATAGAATAATACGGTTTTTTCCACATAATTTCTGGCTTCAAGATTAAATAACTCTCTATCATGGAATTCCTATCTGTTTTCCACCATTCTTTCATTTTATCTTTCGCTATTTTTTCTTCTAATTCCATAAATTCATGTGCTTCCAGGTTAGGGTACTTTGCGTGTAATTCTATTTCAAGTGTTGCCATATCCTTACCTTCTGGGTAGCCTTTCCCTTGATACGTTCCAAGTAATAACGGATTCCCTGCCCCAGCAGTTAGTGGAATAAATTTATCAAATTGAATGTAATTGCGGGCCCACCATGGTCCAAGTACGATAAGTCCTATTCCTATACTTATAATCGCTTGCTTCATCATAACGCGGAATGGATAGCGCTTCATTAAGAGATATACAAATAATGGTATTGGATATAAAGCAACTTGTACGCGTAAGTACAATGCTAAAAAGTAGAAAATTAATACAATTAGAAAATGTTTCGTTTTATGAGTATCAGCTAATTTTAAGCTCCAATATAATAATCCCAATGAAAAGAATAAAAACGGTCCTTCTGTTAAAGTTAAATTTTCTATAACAATCTCTGGAGGATACACAGCTAATAAGAAAGCACCTATTAATCCTGCAGCGGGATTCAATAAATAAGTACCAATCTTATAAGTTAGTAAAATACTAAGTACCCCTAATAGGATAATAATTAATTTAGCTACAAAAAGGCCTTCATTACCATTTCCAAAAAAGTAAAATACAGTAGCTAAAAACGCTGGAAAACCTGGCATAATATGAATAGTTGGTTTATCCGGCTCATGATATGTTAACATTCCTGTTTCCAATAAAATGGTTGCCGTTTTTTGATAGCCTATATCATCGCTAGCTATAGTCAAATCTGCACCATGTGTTTGTAAAGTTGCAAAACGAAGCGCAAAACCGACTATCATAATAATCCCTAAAAGGATTACATTAGATTTGCGAGTAAATCGCCTTAACATCTCATCTTCTCCCTTCAAATACATAATTTTCAAATTATATTTCTATATTTTTACAAGGCAATATATTCTATAATAAATACTTTTTATACAAAGTACAATAATAGAAAGTTGATTTACAAAGTTTATATGCGTTAAACTGATACAGATGTTCTTGTAATCTTCTTCCTTTCAAAAGGCTTGTATATATGGTGCAAGACATAAAAAATTTGAGGAGATAAAAATTCTATGATGGAACAAAAACAACTTGTTTCTGTTGTCATACCCCTGTATAACACAGAAAAATATATTGAAGAAACGATGCAGTCAATACTGGATCAAACATATAAAAACATTGAAATTGTAATTGTAGATGATGGAAGTAAAGATCAATCACCTTCTATCGTAAAAAATCTTGCAGAAAAATATCCGGGTCAAGTAAAATACGTTCACCAAAAAAACCAAGGTGTTTCAGTAGCTCGTAATACAGGGATTGAAAATGCTAGCGGAGAATACGTCGCTTTCCTTGATAGTGACGACTTATGGCATCCAACTAAAATTGAGAAACAAGTCGAGAGTATGCATAAAAACAACATGGACGCGTGCTATTGTGGTTATATGAATTTCTACGAAGAAACAGGCGAAAAGGTTGAGCATACAACAAACTTTATTAAAGGTGATATGACCAAACCTTTCTTAACGCATCAGGTTGTTGCTCAAACGAGTACTTGGATTTTCAAAAGATCTATCGTGATGGATCATAACATTCGTTTCACACCAGGATGTAGCTGGGGAGAAGACTTAGAGTTTCTATTTAAATTAATGAGCGTAACAAACGTATGCTATGTAGATGAATATTTGACATATTATCGAATTTTATCAGAAGGAAATCTTTCTTCTAAATATAAAGATTACGACTTAAAAACAACTAAAGAACTGGAAGTATTCAATCGTATGAAAGACTGGGTACATAATAAATCTCAAGACTTCATTACGAAAGACCCTCAGTCACTTATTGAGATTCTTGAGACCTATTTATTCCCTTATACGGTTATCAATAATGCTTGTATATACATTAAAGAAAACTCTCAATTAGATAATTCCCAAGTTCAATTAATCAAAAAAGATATAAAGAAATATTGCCGTAAAATCTATTCAAAAAACGGAAAGCGTAGTAAAAAACTATATGCAATGCTTTGGTTTGTACGAATTAAATTTCTGTTTTCTTAAACCGAAAATATAGTACTCACCTCTCTTTCCATAAACAAATCAAATTTACAAATAGGACAAACTAACAAGGTCCTAAAGAATAGAAAGGTCTTTTTCCATGAAAACAAACAAAATCCTTAAAAATGCCTCCTACCTCTTTGTAGGAAATATTACGGTTCGATTTGTACTTGCTATTGCGACGATTCTCTTTGCAAGATATGTTTCACCAGATGAGTATGGGATGTTTACAGTTGCATTAGCAGTTTCCGCTGTCATTTGTTATTTTACAGATGCAGGCTTGACACATACGTTTATGCGTGAAGGAACAAGAAGCGGCGCTAACATTAGCGTATTAATCAGTAGTTATTTACGTATTCGTTTCGTATTAGCTGTCGTAATTTCTGTACTCTTCGCTATTTTTGCTCAGTTCTTCTATACGGATGCCTACTTACGTGCCATGGTATATTGGGTTGTACTACCGACAATGTTTGGAGCAACTTTACAAGGCGTTGGAATGGCTTATTTCCAAGTAACAGAACGTATGCAATTTACAGCGATTATTTCTGTACTACAAGGTGTAACAGCCGCAGCTGCGCTTCTACTAGGAATGTCATTTAAATGGTCACTTATGATGGTCGCTGCCATGTACGGGGTCTCTAGTCTTATAACAGGAGTCATCGCCTTCATAATGGTGCTCCGCCATACAACAGTTCATAAAGGCTGGGACAAAGGTATTTTAGATCAACTGCTTATTTTCACAATCAATGGCATTATCATTATGCTTTTACCGCAGTTAGGTCCTATTATATTAGAAAAAGTTTCAACACATGAGCAAGTTGGATTCTTTGGGGCTGCCTATAAAATACCTGCCGTACTTTATCAAATACCTGGTGTGATTGCAGCTGCCTTTTACCCAAAGTTATTTGCTTTTGGAAATGAAAAGAATATTGATGAACATAGAAAGCTATCTCAGTTCGAATTAAAACTTATGTCTTTCTTAGGGATGGGAATCTCGATTCCATTTATCGCCGATCCAAGTTTTTGGATTGTTACTTTATTAGGCAAAGAATATGCACCAGCTGGTGATGCTCTTGCAATCTTAGCCTTTATGGTTATTTTACAATCTATCAACTATCCACTTGCTGATAATTTAACAACTATTGGTCAACAGTGGAAGCGTGCGACAACGATGGGAATTGGATTAGCTGTCGCTATCATAAGTTACATCGCATTAGGCAGCCAATTTGGAATGATGGGAGCTGCGGCAGCTGCGATCATTACCGAGATTACATTACTGATCGGATTTACTTTATTCGTTCGTAAAGGTTTTTCATTACTATTCAAAGGAATAATATTCAATGCACTAGCGTTTATAATCAGTTACGCAATATACCGTACAGCATTAATTAACTTACCCCCACTAATAGCTTTAACACTTACTGGTATATTGTACGGTATTATCGGTCTTGCCATTGACCCACAAATACGTGGATTGATTTTAGGATCTATAAATAAAAAGCTGGCTCGAAAATAAATAAAAATAAAAACTTCAAATTTAATTTGAAGTTTTTATTTTATCTTCTTCACTTAGAATGAGCCCTGTTTTCAATCTATATCTTAAATTGACTTGCCTTTCTGGAATGATTATACTTGGAAACGAACAGCCCTAGATGTACAACACCTAGTATTAAAGCAATTCGCAGTTAATCTTTTATACAAACATTAACTCGTTACACCATAAATTACACAACAGAAAACTTTATTACTACCGTTAAAAATCGTCGATTCATCCATAGTTTTTCTTCATTATAAGACAATATCTAAATATGGAGAATATGGATTAAATCTTAATAATTGTATTGGGGAGGCTTATTCATTTAATGACTTCAGAGGTAAATAAAAGAACATTTTTTACTAAAAGCACACTTATTATCATTCCATTATTAATAATATGTGCATTTGCTTTTCATTACTTTTTCTTAAAATCAGACAGTGTATTTTCTAGTACGGGAGATGCATTATCACAATTCAGCTTCTTTACATTCCTTTTACAACATGCATTTAAAGATGGGAATTTATTTTGGTCTTGGGATTATGGCTTAGGTGGAGATTTATTCGGGGAATTTAGTTATTACTATAGTACAGCACCATTTTTCTGGCTTACGCTTCTACTTCCTAAACTAAATTTTGACCAAATCTTTGAGATGAAGCTATATATGAGTATTTTAAAAAGTACATTAGCGATGTTATTCATGTATGGTTCTTTACGTTATCATAATAAAACTATTTTTTCTTCTTTCATTTCTGCCATTATATATGGAGGATGTGTGACTTTTGTTCGCCATTCTTTATTATGGGATTTCATGGCAGATGCTATAGTGTTTTTACCTTTAGTAATATGGGGATTAGATAAATATATTTTAGAGCGAAAAAAGGGATTATTCCTGCTTGCAACAGCACTTATGCTTGCATCAAATTTCTATTTTGCTTTCATTACTAGTATTTTCATCTATATTTATGCCTTTTTCCAATATTTTGCTACACAGCAGAATAAAACAATTAAAACATTTATAACTTATTATATTAGAATTGCTTTCCTATATTCTTT
Organism: Bacillus sp. RC252; assembly: GCF_044909215.1. NCBI lineage: Bacteria > Bacillati > Bacillota > Bacilli > Caryophanales > Bacillaceae > Bacillus > Bacillus sp. RC252. The sequence continues at coordinate 513,194 of NZ_JBIYDV010000001.1, forward strand.
ATCACTAGGTTTAGCCGCTGTTTGCTTTATACCATCTGTAAATGGGGTATTTAGTTCAGATCGACTAGCTACAAAATTTACTATTCCATTATTTTTTGAAGATACGTTTTATAAAAACTTAATAGAAAGTATCTTTTTCATTAATAATACAGAGGATTATCAGCTCGCATTCCCAGTTTTCATCCTCTTCCTTATTACAAGTGCGCTTCTAATACGCAATAAACTTGTCACAAATAAGTTACTCTTTACTGGGTTTATGTTAGTTCTATATATGCTTCCATATACGTATTCCGTATTTAATGGCTTTTCCGCTATGCAATACAGATGGTTTTACTTATTTGCATTTGTAGTTGCGCAAACTGCCGCCTACATTTTAGATTGGATGCTACTTAACAAAAAGAAGGTCAACTCTTTAATAGGTCCTTTGCTAGCAACAGCACTATTTATTTACGCATTCTATAGAAAAGTAAATATAAACGGACAACCACTAGAAACGATTGATAAAATTTTAATCGGTACTACTGTTTTATCTATTATTACAATATTACTATGGCGCTATTTGTCAAAAGCAGTCTTACAATCTTTCATTATATTGAATGTACTGGTCAATGTAATATGTATTAATTACATCTATGCAGATACAGCTCTTAGTAAACACTTTAATCAAGCAGGCGCAACAAAAGAATCATTACATGGTCCAGGTCTCGATAATAAGGATGAAATTGACGCAATTCATTATATACAAAATCAAGATAAAGATTTTTATCGAATTATCAATCCAAACAATAATTATAAGAATACACCGATGCTGCAAGGTTATCATGGTACAAGTACTTATCAAAGCTTAGTCAATCGTGATGTTCATGACTTTATGAAAAATAAGTACAATGTTTTCCAAGGATATGATAGTCCATCTATGTTCTTCCAGTTAGATAAACGACTATTCCTTGAGAACATGCTAGGGGTAAAATATTATGTATTAAGTGAAGGTGCTAATAAAACTGATATTCCGTATGGTTATAAATATTTACAACAAGTAGGTCCTTACAACATTTATAAAAACGAATTTGCACTACCATTAGGCTATGTATACGAAGCTGGAATAAGTGATGAAGAATTTTCAAAACTTAATTTTGCTGAGAGAGATCAACTTTTATTAGATGCTGTAGTTGTAGATAATGTTGGAAGTCTTCCGTTAAAACAATTTAATACAAAACAGCTAGATTCAAAACAAATTAAGATTAATCCAAATAAAATTAAGTGGGAAAATATAGATAAAGAGAAAGATATACTCACTGTTCATGAAAATGGGCGTATAATAGTACCTGTTGATAATACCGATATGTTAGGTGATCTCCTTGTTGAAATTAAAATTAGAAATATAAATAAGGAATCATTTGGGGTTACTGTGAATGACAAATCTATGATAAAAGGTAATGAAGATGGAGCTTATGCTTACCCGTTAGAAAGATTTGTTTACAATTTAGGAAAAGATGCGAAGCCAACTGAGCTAATCATTTCTATCCCTACTCCTGGCCAATACGAGTTGAAAGACTTACAAGTCAACAGTACCAACTATAAAACTGTCCCGAAAAAAGTGAATACTTTAAAAGAAAATAGCCTACAAAATATTTACTATAAAGGTAACTACTTAAAAGGTAATATTAATTCTACTAAAGATGGATTACTATATTTATCTGTACCGTATAGTAAAGGATGGTCAATACAGGTTGACGGTAAAGAAACTGAGTTTACGAAGGCTAATTCTTCCTTTATTGGTGTTCCTATTTCAAAAGGGCAGCATGTAGTTGAAATGAAATACGTCACACCTTATTTCAAAATGGGTCTCGTTATTTCTATCATTTCATTTATCATTTGTATCTCGCTTCTAGTTCTTGGAGATAAGGATCGATATAAAAAATTTAAAAGTCGTTTTAAAAAAAGTTATTAAAATAAAGTGAAGTAAAAGTTGAAGATAATTGCTTGAGCTTTTACTTCATGCCCAGTTTAAAATTACACCTAAGGAGGTCCTAACATGACCCTTTCAATAGTAGTACCTTGTTATAATGAAGAGAAGGTACTCAGAGCTTTCTATTCAGAGACTTCTCTTGAAATTCATAAACTAACTACTGATTATGAATTTGTTTTCGTCAATGATGGAAGTAAAGATAACACACTAGAAATTCTACGTGACCTAGCCGATTCAGACTCAAGTGTGCATTATATATCATTTAGTAGGAATTTTGGAAAAGAAGCTGCTATGCTTGCCGGTCTAAAGTATGCTACAGGCGACGCTGTGGTTATTATGGATGCTGATCTACAACATCCACCCGAACTAATAAAAGATATGCTAGACGGCTATAATAACGGCTATGATCAAGTAATTGCAAAGCGAACTAGAACGGGTGATTCACCAGTACGTTCTTTCGTTTCTAGCTTATATTATAAAGTCATGAATAAATTCGTTGATATTGAGCTAGTAGATGGCATCGGTGATTTTAGACTTTTAAGTAGAAGTGCAGTCGATTCACTACTATCTCTAACTGAATACAATCGTTTTTCAAAAGGTTTATTTTCTTGGATTGGTTTCAAAGAACAAATTATTGAATACGAAAATGTATTACGTTCTGACGGAGAAAGTAAATGGACTTTCTCTAAGTTATTAAATTACGGGATAGATGGTGTAATTTCGTTTAACAATAAACCATTGCGATTATCTATATACCTTGGATTATTAACAACGCTTTTAGCTGTTTTATATGTAATCACTACATTTATTCAAATTACCGTTAGCGGCGTCGATGTACCAGGATACTTTACATTAATTTCTGCCATATTATTTATCGGTGGTATTCAACTCATTTTCCTAGGGGTTATCGGTGAATACATCGGTCGTATTTATTATGAAACAAAGCGTAGACCACATTTCATTGTAGCAGAAAAAAAAGTTAGTAAAGTAAAACAAAAAGCTTAGTAAAAAAGTTACTTCTGTAAATAGAAGTAACTTTTTTACTATTATATTTCCCAAAAAAATTAACGCAAAATAATTCTTGAAAAAAGATACATTTTGAAAGGATAGCATTATACTCAATAATTTAGTATCATGATTCAAGGTACTATTTCAAGTTGGACGGAGGATACTATGAGCTTATTAACAGTAGAAAAACTAGGCCATACATTTGGCGATCGCACATTATTTAAAGATGTATCCATGCGTTTACTAGCAGGAGAACATGTTGGATTAGTCGGTGCAAACGGTGTTGGTAAATCAACATTTATGAATATTATTACTGGTCAACTTATCCATGATGAAGGCCGTGTAGAATGGACACCTGGTACAAATTACAGTTACTTAGACCAGCATACAATTTTAACACCTGGTCGCACAATTCGTGATGTATTAGCTGACGCGTTTTTACCTTTATTTGAAAAAGAAAAAGCTTTAAATGAAGTTGCAGAAAAAATGGGAACGGCAACACCGGAAGAATTAGAGGACCTTCTTGAGCAGATGGCAGAAATACAAGATGCTCTCGAAGCAGGTGGTTTCTATTTACTAGATATGAAAATCGAAGAGGCAGCAAGAGGTCTTGGAATTGATGCAATCGGTTTAGATCGTGATGTTTCAGCACTAAGTGGTGGACAACGTACAAAAGTATTACTTGCAAAGCTATTACTTGAGCAACCAGAAGTGTTATTACTCGATGAGCCTACTAACTATTTAGACGTTGAACATATTCATTGGTTAACTAATTATTTAAAAGAATATCCACATGCATTCTTATTAATTTCTCATGATACGGAATTTATGAACAAATGCGTTGATGTTATTTTCCATCTAGAATTTACAAAAATGACGCGCTATACTGCGACATACGAAAAATTCCTAGAACTAGCAGAAATCAATAAAAATCAACATATAAACGCTTATGAAAAGCAGCGTGAGTTTATTAAAAAGCAAGAGGACTTCATCGCAAAGAACAAAGCTCGTTATTCAACTACAGGTCGTGCAAAGAGTCGTCAAAAACAGCTTGATCGCATGGAGCTTATCGATCGTCCTGAAACAGCAATTAAGCCAGAATTCTCATTTAAAGAATGTCGCGCAAGTAGCCGTTTCGTCTTTGAAGGTGAAAATGTAGAAATCGGATATACACACCCATTACTACCAAAACTAACAATGACAATTGAACGCGGTGAAAAAATTGCCATCGTTGGATGTAATGGTGTTGGTAAATCAACATTACTAAAAACAATTTTAGGAAAAATTAAACCTTTAAGCGGTAAAACGAGCCTTGGTGACTTCTTAGAGCCTGCATACTTCGAGCAAGAAGTAAAAGCGGATAATATAACACCAATTGATGATGTTTGGAACACATTCCCTAGCATGGACCAACATCAAATTCGTGCAATGTTAGCAAAATGCGGATTAAAAAATGAGCATATCTCTCGCCCGCTAAATCAATTAAGTGGTGGTGAACAAGCAAAAGTTCGTTTATGTAAGCTAATGGGTGAAGAAAGTAACTGGATCCTATTCGATGAGCCAACAAACCATCTTGATGTTACAGCAAAGGAAGAACTTCAAAAAGCTCTGAAAGCATATAAAGGGACAATCCTTCTTGTATGTCACGAACCAGAATTTTATGAAGGCTGGATAACAAAAGTTTGGAATATTGAAGAATGGGCAGAAAAAAATAACTAAATTATTTCATGTCAGTAAAAAAGGGCCGTTCCTAAAAGGTAATTAGGGACGGCCTTTTTTTATAAACAAAGATTCTTTTCTCTCTCACCACTTAAGAGAACTTCTCACAATATAAAGAAATTAAAAATGTAAATAATATCCTTAATTTTATAAACTTACATTTAGAAGATAATTTTGGTATCATTTAGATAAAATAGGAAAGGAATTAATTAAAATGGTATTTAGTAACCTTGTCTTTTTATGTTTATTTTTACCCGCTGTACTCTTAATTTATTATGCTGTACGCAAAGAACTACAAAATATAGTTTTATTATTTTTTAGTTTAGTATTTTATGCTTGGGGCGAACCCATCTATGTTTTCCTAATGCTGTTCTCTATCTTTGTTAACTATTGGTTTGGTATCTTGTTAGGGAATAGTCGCTTCACAAATGGGCAAAGAAAACTATTATTAACGTTTGCAATTATAATGAACACAGCTATTTTAGGATATTTTAAATACGCAAACTTTTTAGTGGATAATATCAATTCTATCTTCCATACCAATATTATTCTTGAAAAAATACCTTTACCAATTGGTATTTCATTTTTCACGTTCCATGCGATGAGTTATATTATCGATATTTATAAGAAAAAAGTCGATGCTCAACGAAATATCTTTGATTTGGCTTTATACTTTACTGTATTTCCACAATTAGTAGCAGGACCAATTGTTCGTTATAATACAATTTCTCACCAATTACACCAGCGAACTGTTGATGCCGAAAAATTCTCTGAAGGAGTTCGCCGTTTTATTATTGGTTTGGGGAAAAAAGTTTTAATTGCTAACCAATTAGGTGCTATAGCCGATGAGATTTTCGCAATGAATCCTTCTGATATGAGTGTATCATTAGCTTGGATGGGAGCCATTGCCTATACGCTACAAATTTACTTTGATTTTTCTGGATACAGTGACATGGCAATTGGATTAGGAAAGATGTTTGGATTTGATTTTCTAGAAAACTTTAATTATCCATATATCTCAAAATCCATTTCTGAATTTTGGCGTCGTTGGCATATTTCGCTCGGTTCTTGGTTCCGTGACTATGTCTATATTCCTCTTGGAGGAAATCGCGTTACAACTTGGAAAATTTATCGTAACCTCTTCATTGTATGGGGATTAACCGGGTTTTGGCATGGTGCCAGTTGGACCTTTATGATTTGGGGTATTTATTATGGAATTCTAATTGCACTTGAAAAAGCAGGACTTGAAAACCTACTTCAGAAATTATGGAGTCCTCTCCAACATATTTACGTTATGTTTTTAGTTATTATTGGATGGGTATTTTTCCGAGCAGATAATTTCAGTTATTGCCTTGAATTTTTAAAATCCATGTTCGGATTTAACGGTCCATTAACAGACATTAATAGTTATTTCTATGTAATGAATTATTGGGGAATTTTCCTATTAGCTATTATTACTGCAGCGCCCGTATTTCCATGGTTACAAAAAGTGTTATCAACAAAAAGATTTGCTGTTTTATCGCCAATTTATTATTTAAGTATTTTAGTCATTGTTTTAGTATTCCTAACAAATGCAACTTATAATCCATTTATTTATTTCCGTTTTTAAAGGAGGTTCACTATGAAAAAATTTCAAAACCTCACTTTAATAATGGGGTTTCTTACAGTTATTTTTGGAGTGGGTATTTGGACAGCAAAAGTTATCCTTATAGATAAAAAAACATTTTCTGAATTTGAGAACAGAAACTTAGCAATTAGACCTGCTGTAAATGCTTCCACTATAAAAACTGGCGAATTATTTAAAGGTATCGAAACACATTTTACAGATCATATTGGACCTAGAGATTTCTTTCTTGAAAGTTATATAAAGTTCCAATTGTCTATGAATCGAACATTCGTAAACAACATTCATGTTACAAACGATCAATTTATTTTTAATAGGCCTAATATGGAAAATCATTTAAACGATGTTGATGCTGGGGTTCATGAATTAAATACTTTGAAAAAAGATTTTCCTCAAACAGAATTCTATTTTTCTTTAGTTCCTAGTAAGCAAACAGCGTTACAATATAAGCTTCCCTCTTACCTAAATCTTGGGTACGAACAAATACTTAGGGATCACCTTGCTGAGAAATTGGCAGAAACTAAATTCCCTATTATTGATGTATTACCGATGTTTAAAGAAAGTTTTACTAACAAAGAACTAGAACGAATGTATTTAACTACAGACCATCATTGGAATATGGAAGGTGCCTTTTATGCATATGAGGATACGATGAATTTTATTAATTCTCATTCAAACAAATATAAAGGGCAACCAATAAAGAAAGATGACTACACCATTAACTGGGAAAAACCGAAAGGAAAGTTTGTTGGTAGCTGGAATAATCAATTGTACCGCTTAATTGATACTTCATCTGTACAAATTCCGTATGTCCATTATAATTCGGGTGAATCTTGGGACGACTACACAGTTTACTATGGTGCTATTAAAGATGATACCGCTAAGGAATCTATGGCTCAGTTTTACGGAAAAGAAAAAAATAGTCCTGCTCCTGGATATGCTAATGTTTATCAAACGGATTTCCCTGAAATAAACATCATTAATGAAAAGGCAGACAACGATTTACACATTGTTATCTTAAAAGATTCGTATGCTGATGCTACATATCCTTTATTTGCGCGTAATTTTGCTAAAACAACTTTTATTGATCCTCGTTACACTCAAGGAAAAAGTGTGAAACAGCAAATAGAAGAACAAAATGCAGATATTATATTGTTTATATACAACGACACCAACGTTTATGGTGATATGTATAAATTTCAAAATGTAAAATAAAAACTTATTTTCAACTATAATCAGTGGGATTTCAATCCCACTGATTATAGTCTCAATTTATATAGTAATATCGGGCTAACCTCAATCTAAAATCATTCAAATCATTATACGTTTCCAAATTCGCTAACATCCCTCGAATAACTGGAATTCTTGGATTTTGCAATCTCATTTCTGCTTCTAAAACATCTAAAGTTACAAGTAACTCATCATTTTCTAATTGATCAGCTAATGTTCGTTTAAATACAATAATTTCACTTAGAAAATGTTCCTTCACCCGTTCCTTAATAAGCTCGGAACTACAAAGAAATTCTCCTAGTCTCTCTTCATGTAGGACAGGTTCCTCCGAAGATTCTAGAAGCCCCTCTACTAAATTGTCTATCCTTTTTAAAATAAAAGCTGAGACATAGGACAAATCAATTTCTGGTGCATTTAAAATAATTAATTCTAAATACCCACGGCATATCCCTTCCACCATAATTACTAGATCTAACAAGTATGGAATAACCTTTTCACCATAAATGGACAGTAAGCTATTCCGATAAAATGCATGAGACTCTAATTTCATCCTCATCATAAACTCTTCTACTTCTTTATTAAACGGAATTGCATTTTCTCTTGCATGCATAATAATAAATTCTTTATGTTTTTGCACATCAGTAAACTGACAATATAATTGTTTTTCAAATTTTTCACGTGGTAATAAAGATTCTTTTTCAATATCCAGCATTTTCTTCTGAATCTTGTCATAATAATATCGAAGTGTGGCCAATAATAACTCGTCTTTTGATTTGAAATATAAATAAAAAGCTCCTTTTGATATACCACATGCGGTTACGATTTCTTGTACTGACGTTGCATTTACACCCTTAGTTGCAAATAACCTCATAGCCATCTCTATAATTAAGCGCTCTTTTTCTTTCATATTCTCTCTCCTAAATTTAATCTCGCATCTTATGTAAATTCAAACTTGATTTTATTCCACATTAACTGAAAATAAAACTCCCCATATAAAATTTAATGGAGTAAATGGTTTATATAGAAGCCTTTCCATCTATAAAATTCGGTTAGTAAAAGCCAATGATCAGAAAAAGAATAGGAAACCGACTACTTACAGTTTGATTTTATTATACCATCTCTTTTCATTGACGACTGACCAATCGGTCAGTTATATTATGTATTAGACTGACCGATTGGTCAATATAATAAAAAGGGAGCGCAAACATGAACAAAATCATCAATTTCACGTTAAAAAATAAGTTCGCAGTTTGGCTACTAACCATTATTGTTACTATTGCGGGTATTTATTCTGGACTCAATATGAAGCTGGAGACAATTCCTGATATTACAACACCGATTGTAACAGTAACCACGGTTTATCCTGGTGCTACACCAGAAGAAGTAGCCGATAAAATTTCAAAACCAATGGAAGAGCAACTCCAAAATTTAAGCGGTGTAAACGTTGTTAGTTCATCATCTTATCAAAACGCATCTTCTATTCAGGTAGAATATGATTTTGATAAAAATATGGAAAAAGCCGAAACGGAAATTAAAGAATCGCTCGCAAACGTGAAACTGCCAGAAGGTGTGAAAGACCCGAAAGTCTCACGAGTAAACTTTAATGCCTTTCCTGTTATTTCATTAAGCGTAGCGAGTAAAAATGAATCTTTAGCTGCCTTAACAGAAAATGTAGAAAAAAATGTTGTTCCTGGATTAAAAGGACTTGATGGTGTCGCATCTGTTCAAATCGCAGGTCAACAAGTAGATGAAGTACAGCTTGTCTTCAAAAAAGATAAGATGAAAGAATTAGGTTTAAGTGAAGATACTGTAAAAAATATGATTAAAGGTTCGGACGTATCGTTACCACTTGGCTTATATACATTTAAAGATACGGAAAAATCAGTTGTTGTCGATGGTAACATTACAACAATTAAAGCATTAAAAGAATTAAAAATTCCAGCTATCCCTTCATCACCGAATGGTCAAGGTAGTCAAAACGCTGGTGCTGGAACACAAGCACCACAGATGAATCCGGCCGCTATGAATGGCATACCAACGGTTACATTAGAAGAGATTGCTGATATTAAAGAAGTTGGAAAAGCGGAATCCATTTCTCGAACGAATGGAAAAGAAGCAATCGGTATTCAAATTGTGAAGGCTGCTGATGCGAATACAGTTGATGTTGTAAATGCAGTTAAAGATAAAGTAAAAGACCTTGAGAAAAAATATAAAGACTTAGAGATTATTTCAACATTCGATCAAGGTGCGCCTATTGAAAAATCAGTCGAAACAATGCTTAGCAAAGCTATTTTCGGTGCTATCTTTGCGATTGTTATTATTATGTTGTTCCTGCGAAACATTCGAACAACACTAATCTCTGTCGTTTCTATACCACTTTCTTTATTAATTGCAGTTTTAGTAATAAAACAAATGGATATTACCCTTAACATTATGACACTTGGAGCAATGACAGTTGCTATTGGACGCGTTGTTGATGACTCAATTGTTGTTATTGAAAATATTTACCGACGTATGTCTTTATCAGAAGAGAAATTACGTGGGAAAGATTTAATTCGTGAAGCTACGAAAGAAATGTTTATCCCGATTATGTCTTCTACAATTGTAACAATCGCTGTATTCTTACCTCTTGGGCTTGTAAAGGGTATGATTGGTGAAATGTTCTTACCATTTGCTTTAACAATTGTTTTTGCCCTACTTGCTTCCTTACTTGTGGCAGTTACAATTGTGCCGATGCTAGCACATTCCTTATTTAAGAAGGAAAGCATGAGAGAAAAAGAAGTACATCATGAGGAAAAACCAAGCAAATTAGCAAACGGCTATAAACGTATACTTGAATGGGCGTTAAACCATAAAATTATTACATCAAGTATCACAGTCCTCCTATTAGTAGGCAGCCTTGCACTTGTACCAATCATCGGTGTCAGCTTCTTACCATCTGAAGAAGAAAAAATGATTATCACAACGTACAAACCTGAGCCAGGTCAAACGTTAGACGACGTTGAAAAAATTGCAACGAAAGCTGAAAAGCATTTCCAAGATAAAAAAGACGTCAAAACGATTCAATTCTCATTAGGCGGCGAAAACCCAATGAGCCCTGGTCAAACAAATCAAGCGATGTTCTTCGTTCAATATGATAACGATACGAAAAACTTTGAAAAAGAGAAAGAACAAGTCGTTAAAGATTTACAAAAGATGTCTGGAAAAGGTGAATGGAAAAACCAAGATTTCGGAGCAGGTGGCGGTAGTAACGAAATTAAGCTATACGTTTATGGAGATAGCTCTGAAGAAATTAAGCCTGTCGTGAAAGACATTCAAAATATCATGAAGAAAAATAAAGATTTAAAAGACATAGACTCTAGTGTTGCAAAAACATATGCAGAATATACTTTAGTCGCTGATCAAGAAAAGTTAAGTAAAATGGGGCTAACTGCTGCTCAAATTGGAATGGGACTTTCTAATCAACATGACCGCCCTGTTCTTACAACAATTAAAAAAGATGATAAAGATATAAATGTATATGTAGAAACTGAAAAACAAAACTATGAAACGATCGATGACTTAACAAATCGTAAAATTACAACACCACTTGGTAATGAAGTTGCTGTTAAAGATGTTATGACTGTAAAAGAAGGTGAAACTTCTAACACAGTAACACATCGTGATGGCCGTGTTTATGCGGAAGTTAGTGCAAAACTAACATCTGATGACGTTTCAAAAGCATCTGCCGCTGTTCAAAAAGAAGTAGATAAAATGGATCTTCCTTCTGGTATAGATGTTTCTATGGGTGGTGTTACACAAGATATTCAAGAATCATTCAAGCAACTTGGCTTAGCGATGTTAGCTGCGATTGCCATTGTATACTTCGTTCTTGTTGTTACATTTGGCGGTGCCCTTGCACCATTCGCAATTTTATTCTCGCTACCATTCACAATCATTGGTGCACTCGTTGCCTTATTAATTTCTGGCGAAACGTTAAGCGTATCTGCGATGATTGGGGCTCTTATGCTAATTGGTATCGTTGTAACGAACGCAATCGTGCTCATTGACCGTGTTATTCATAAAGAAAATGACGGCCTATCAACACGTGAAGCATTATTAGAAGCTGGTACAACACGCCTGCGTCCTATCTTAATGACTGCAATTGCAACAATCGGGGCTCTTATCCCGCTTGCATTAGGATTTGAAGGTAGCGGCTTAATTTCTAAAGGACTTGGCGTAACAGTAATTGGTGGATTAACAAGTTCAACATTATTAACACTTCTTATTGTTCCAATCGTTTATGAAGCATTAAGCAAATTTAAAAAGAAAAAAGTAAAATAAAAAAATAACCTCGCTGACTGCGAGGTTATTTTTTATTCCCAAACAAGATTAGGAAATCACCATATCCTTCTTTTTCTAAATCTTCTTTTTGAATAAAGCGTAGCGCTGCCGAATTAATACAATAACGAAGGCCGTTTTGTCCCGGGCCGTCTGAAAATACATGCCCAAGATGTGAATCTCCTTCTTTACTTCTCACTTCCGTACGCGTCATATTATGGCTAACATCCATTTTTTCTTTCACACTAGCTGACATAACTGGTTTCGTAAAACTCGGCCATCCACAGCCGCTATCGAACTTATCGAAAGAAGTAAATAATGGTTCCCCCGAAACAATATCTACATAAAGCCCTTCTTCTTTATGATTCCAATACTCATTTTGAAAAGGCGGTTCTGTCCCATTTTCCTGTGTTACATAAAACTGCATCTCGTTTAATCTTTCTTTTAAATGAGCATTATTCTTTGGCCAATGTTGTTTAATAAAAGCATCTCGACCTGAGCCTTTACGATATAACTCATAGCGAAATGTATTCTTCTTATAATATCCTTGGTGATATTCTTCAGCTGGATAAAACGTAGCAGCTGGCAATATTTTTGTCGCAATTGGCTTCGAAAAATGCCCACTTTTCTCGAGCTCTTCTTTTGAAGCCTCTGCCTTTTTATGTTGTTCTTCATTATGATAAAAAATCACCGTTTCATAAGACTGCCCGCGGTCGTGGAATTGTCCCCCTATATCAGTCGGGTCAATTTGTCTCCAATATATATTTAACAACTCTTCATACGGCATTTTATTTGCATCAAATGTAATTTGTACTGCTTCATAATGCCCAGTTGTTTCCGAGCACACTTCTTTATACGTTGGATCCTCTTTATGGCCACCTGTATAGCCTGAAACAACCTGTATAATCCCTTCCATCTCTTCAAATGGCGAAACCATACACCAGAAACACCCTCCGGCAAACGTAGCTAACTCTATCTTTTCATTTACAGCCATTATTTCACCCCTATTCTATCTTCTCCTTACAGTATGGCATAAGGAACGTCATGTTATAAAAGAAAAAGCATCGAACATCGATGCTTTTTCTTTACTTCACTTTATTTTTTTCAACGTCCTTCTCCATTTCATCACTTGTCACATCTAAGACATCTAATAAGAAAATGAAGATTGGAATACCGATAATAAGTCCCCACACACCTAAGAAATGCTCAGAGAAAATTAATACCATAAATGTGTAGAAGATTGGTAAGTTTGTTTTTTGAGACATAAACTTCGGATTTAATACATAGCTCTCAAGTGCATGAATTACTGTTACGATAACTACAATATAAACGACATACATAATACCGCCAATATTGTAAGCAATCATACAGAGTGGGAATAACGAGATAATAACACCCGCCACTGGAATTAAACCAAGCAAGAAAATCATTAACGCTAAACCTAGTAATTGCGGGAATCCTAATATCCATAATGCAATAACAGATAAAACACAGTTAACAATTGCAATTAAAAATTGTGCTTCGATTACTTTTCCAAATGAGCGTGCAAATTTCTTTCCGAAATACTCTATTTCGTTATAGAAAATTGCAAGTCGGCTTTCTTTAAATTTCGAAGTAAAAGCAACGATACGTGCTTTTTCAAGTAAGAAAAATAAACTTAAAATTACAGAAAGTAAAACTTGAAGGCCAAATTTCCCAACATTCGTAATAGATTTATACAAAATGTCTACGCCTTGCCCCACATATTTAGAAAGCTCCATATGATTAACAGCATTAACTGCATACTTAATTAATTCACTATCAGGTGGATTTCTTAAAAATACATTAAATTGATAAATCAATTGTGAAATTTGTATTGTTAATACCGGTAAATATTTAAATAGCGTAATGGCAATTCCTGCCACTAACATTACATATAAAAGCGCTATAATAATTTTTCGATTAATTGGCATGAAATGATCTAATTTACGAGAAATAAACTTTTGGAATCGATCCATTAAATACGTCAACATAAACGTAATTAAAATTAAATTTAACATACTTTGCATCCCATACAATATGAGAGCAAGTAATACTAATACGATTAACCTCTGAAATCCTTTGCTTTGAAACAGGTTTTTTATTTGCATAATCGACGAGTACTCTCTCCTGTCCTATAAAGTAAAACGTTAACAAGTAGATCTCTCTCTATTTTCTACTTATAATTATCCTTTAATATTAAAGCCATTGCGAGCAATTTATATTCAACCCTAACCACCCGTTAATTGTGCTATATATTATGTTACTTCTTATTTTACAATACAATGACCTATTTCAGAACGCATTATACGTAGTATTAATGAAGATTTAAGGAAACTTTTATCCTTCAATAGGTCTTACCACTACTGTAACATAAAAAGCAAGCTATCAGTAGAAATCCGTCCTACAAATAACTTGCTTTTATATTTTTTTTAGTAAGTTTTATTATCCAATAAACGGCATGAACATTGGAATAACCACCACTGTTACGACACCAACCACTGTCACAGCGATACTGGCCATAGCTGCTTCTACTTCACCCATTTCGATACCTACTGCAACCCCTAACGCATGTCCTGCTGTTCCAAGCGCTAAACCTTTAGCAATCGGATGTTTAACTCTAAATGTTTTTAAGAATAAAGCTCCTAATGCGTATACGATAACAGCATTAAAGATAACTGCAAATGATGTAATTGCTGGAATACCACCGATACTTTCAGAGATTGGTAATGCAATTGCTGTTGTTGCTGCCTGCGGTAACATTGAGTTCATTACAGCTGTATCTAGACCAATTGCTTTTGCGACAATGAACACCACAACCACTGAACAAATAGATCCAACCACGATAGCCGATAAAATTTGCCACCAATATTTTTTTAACTTATCAACTTGTTTATATAATGGAATTGCAAAGGCGATTGTTGCTGGCTCTAAGAAGAAACTAATCATCTTCCCGCCCGTATTATATTCCTCAAAGGTAAAGTTACCTACCTTTAAAAATACAATCCCTAATACCATTGCTACGAATAGTGGTGTAAATAAGAAGAATCCTTTTGAGTGTTTGAATAAAAACGTTCCGATTCCGTATGCAATTAACGAAACGACGATTCCAAAATATGGAGTCATTGTGCTTGCCATGTTCATTCCCTCCTAACAATATATACTAAATTGGTTACGCAACTTTTCCGTGCTTACGTCCTTTATTTACTACTTTCAATTCTTTCGTATCTTCTATTTCTTTATCGTCTTTTCCTAAAATAAATTGTGCAAATAATCCTGTTACAGCGAGTAAAATAATTGTTGCGACAACAATTACAGTTAAAATTTGTACAAAATATTGTCCCATTACACCGAGAGAATTAATAACCGAAATACCTGATGGAACGAAAAGGAATCCGATAATACCTGTTAAAGCCGTTCCGAGTGATTCAACTTGTTCCAATTTAATAACTTTTAAACATAATAGGCTAAATAAAATAACTAATCCGATCACCGATGAAGGCATCGGAATTGGTAAATGCGTTGCAATAATATTAGAAACTAACATAATAGCTGAAAATATGAATGCTTGTGATAAGAAACTATATACTTTTTTCGTACTCATTTTGGCCACCTCTTTCGATTTGGTACCTTTATTGTATAAGATAAAAACAAAGCTGTAAGCGTTTACATAACAGAACGTCAAATATACAAAATTAGTTACAAAAATAGGCAGACGAAATACAAAAAGCTACTTCTTAAATACGAAGTAGCTTTTTGAGTTCTTTTGCATATGTACGGCTAACAGGTACTTTTGATCCTTCTTTCATAATTAAATTATATGTAGAATTGAACCATGGTTGTATTTCTGTAATATGATTAATATTTGCAATAAAACTGCGATGGACACGCATAAAACTTGCTTGCGGCAACTTCTTTTCCAAAATTACAAGTGTATCGTGTGTTACATATGTTTCTCTCATCGTTTTTACTGTCACCTTTCCGTCCACAAGTCCTACATATATAATATCTTCAATATTTACGAGTACAATCGATTCTTCAATTGGTAATGCTAATTTATGCATCTCGGCCGTTACATCTACACTCTTTACATCTTGCTTTGTTTCTAACTTTATTTGCTTTTGTTTTTTATATTTCTTTAATGTCTGTACGATACGTTCTTCATCAAATGGCTTTAAAATGTAATCTAACGCATCTACTTCAAATGCTTGCAACGCATATTGATCATATGCAGTAGCAAACACAATTGAAGGTGGGTTTTTCATTTTCTTTAATATATTCGCGATTTCAAATCCATTATCATCAGATAATTGAATATCTAGAAAAACAATATCTGGTTTGTTTTTCATTAATTCTTCTAATGCATCCTCTACACAATCCGCCTCACCAATTATCTCTACTTCTTTTGTTTTCTCTAATAAATATTTCAATTCATCCCGTGCTAACATTTCATCATCAACTACTAATACTTTTAACACTCCGTTTTTCCTCCTCTACTCTTTTCGGAATCACAAAGAGGATCTTTGTCCCTTGCTCTAATTCACTTTCAATTTGAAGCATTGTCTCTTTCCCAAATAACCCGATAAGTCGTTCATTAATATTATATAAGGCTGTTCCCGTCCCTTTCTTTGATGGAACTACCATTTTTCCTAATTGCTCTAGACGTTCACTCTCAATCCCTTGTCCATTATCCTTTACTTCAAAGTGAACCATCCCTTCTTTTTCAAACACATGTACCTCGACTTGGCACACTGGCTGCTTTTTCGGAAAAGCATGGCGCAATGCATTTTCAACTAATAGCTGAAGCACAAATGGTGGAACTAAAGTCACCTTTAGTGCCTCTTCAATGTACATCTTCACTTCATACTTATTCGGAAACCTCGCTTGCTCTAACGATAAATATGCATGTACATGATTCAACTCTTGTTCTAATGGAATAAGTAATTGTCGTGCCCCTTGCAAATTACAACGAAAATAAACGCTAAGCTGCAATAATAATTTCCTCGCTTTTTCTACATCTGTTCGGCATAAAGCCGATACGGTATTAATTGCATTAAATAAAAAATGCGGATTGATTTGCGCTTGCAACGCTTTTATTTCGGCATCTTGCAATAACTTACTTTGTAACTCAGCTTCACCTAACTCAAGCTGTGTGGAGAATATTTTCGCTAGCCCTTCCGCTAACTCTTCTTCAACACGACTTAATTGATTAGGGTTTTTAAAATAAAGTTTTAATGTTCCTATCGTATTTCCATGTGAAGTTAATGGAATAACAACTGCCGCTTGTAATGGACACCCTTCATGTTGACAATTAATAATCTCACGTGATTTTGCCTTCATTATTTTCCCTGTTTTTAATACTTCTTTTGATAAACCTGTTATTAAACTGTGTGAAGGAATATGATGATCTGATGCTAATCCAACGTGAGCTAAGATTTCCTCTGTATCTGTTAAGGATACCGCATCTGTTCCCGTAAAGCGGTGAATAATTTGTGCCACATGTTTACAAGACTCTTCTGTTAACCCTTGGCGGAAATATGGTAACGTCTTATCAGCGATTCGTAATACTTTATGCGTTTGCAAAGCTTTTGCGTTTTCTTCTTGTCGTAAAATAGCTAGTATCATCGAAAGTAAAATGAAACTGCCAAAACTATTTACAAGAATCATCGGTAGCGCAATTGTTTTCACAACACTAAGTCCATCTTCTATAATTAATAGAATCATAAGCATTTCTAAAGTAACGATAAAAACACTTAAAATCGCAGAAAATTTAGGAGTAATAGTACGGTTATATTTTTTGAAAATGTATCCAATATAACCTGTTATAATCCCAGCCAAAATTGATGAAATTGCACAACTTACCGCCGTCGTCCCGCCAAGCATATAACGATGAATACCCGCAATAGAACCTACTCCAATTCCGACGATAGGACCGCCAAGCAATCCACTAATTCCAACACCCATGATTCGTGTATTCGCAATTGTGCTGGATGATGAAACACCTTGTAACCAATTTTCATTCATAATAGTATTTCCTGCTATTTCAATCCCTGTGTAATTGCTTACAATTGTAAACACTGAAAAAATACAAATAAGCTTAAACTTATCTACATATCCGTCTTGCTTATGAAGAAGACGCCGGAACGTTTTAATATGAGAGAGTAAAAATCCTAAAATAACAATAAGTCCGACGCGTTCAATCATCATAAGTACTAAATTTAGCATCTGTGATTCATTCCTTTTTATATTAGTTAGTTTTATTATGGGAAAATAATGAAGCGTGCGTCAAGGAGAATGAAATGTTTTTTGAAATATTTTACACATAACTATCCCCTCTTTATTTGACAATCTAACAGAAGAGTGCTAAAAATAAAGTAATATAATACAGTCCTTTAACCCAACCCCGTGAGGTTGAGAAGGAAGTCGGAATATACTATACGTATGGTCTTTTTTAGGGATACGTATGCTTTTTTGGCCTTCTCATCATATCAGGTGAGAAGGCCTTTTGTTATTCTTCCATAGTGACTGTAGAAGAAAATAAGGAGGAGTAATGATGAACGTCACTACTGATGTACAATCAACAACAGAGGAGACGAAAGAGAAAAGATATAAAACATTGTTTGGTTCTGCGCTAGGATATGCAGCAGAAGGTTTAGACATGTTGCTCTTATCTTTCGTACTCGTCTACATTTTAAAAGAATTTCATTTAAGCCCTGTTGAAGGTGGAAACTTAACATTAGCTACCACAATAGGAATGCTAATCGGGTCTTATTTATTTGGATTTATTGCTGATTTATTTGGGCGTATCCGTACGATGGCCTTCACAATCTTACTATTCTCACTAGCAACAGCACTTATTTATTTCGCAACAGATTATTGGCAATTATTAATTCTTCGCTTTTTAGTTGGAATGGGAGTTGGTGGTGAATTCGGGATTGGGATGGCCATCGTAACTGAAACATGGTCTAAAGAAATGCGCGCTAAGGCGACATCCGTTGTTGCACTTGGATGGCAATTTGGCGTACTAGTCGCTTCACTCCTTCCGGCATTTATCGTCCCGCATTTCGGATGGAGAGCTGTTTTCTTATTTGGACTCATTCCCGCTCTACTAGCTGTTTACGTCCGCAAAAGTTTAAGTGAACCGAAAATATGGGAACAAAAACAACGATACAAAAAAGAATTGTTACAAAAAGAAGCTAAAGGTAATTTAACAACTACTGAGGCAGAACAACTAAAGCAAATGAAAAAGTTCCCACTTCGAAAGTTATTTGCCAATAAAAAAGTAACGATAACAACAATTGGTCTTATTATTATGTCATTCATCCAGAACTTCGGATATTATGGAATTTTCACATGGATGCCAACTATTTTAGCGAATAAATATAACTACACATTAGCAAAAGCGAGCGGCTGGATGTTCATCTCTACGATCGGCATGCTAATTGGAATTGCGACTTTTGGTATTCTAGCCGATAAAATTGGTCGCCGTAAAACTTTTACAATCTATTATGTCGGTGGTACTATATACTGTCTCATTTACTTCTTCTTATTCACAGACTCAACATCGTTGTTATGGGGAAGTGCATTGCTTGGATTCTTTGCCAATGGCATGATGGGGGGATTCGGAGCAATTTTAGCTGAAAACTATCCTGCTGAAGCTCGCTCGACAGCAGAGAACTTTATTTTCGGTACAGGACGTGGGTTAGCTGGATTTGGACCTGTTATTATCGGCTTACTTGCTGCAGGTGGTAATTTAATGGGAGCATTATCTCTCATCTTCATTATCTATCCAATCGGTTTAGTTACAATGCTATTATGTGTCCCAGAGACGAAAGATAAAGTATTAGAATAGATTGAAACTATACGAAATATTTATCCAAATACTGTCCCCTCAGGAAAAGTATTTGGATAAATAGCAAAGAGGAAGCATCTCAAATGAAATGCTTCCTCTTCTTATATAAATACAATTATTTATTTTGATTTACTAGCTTTTTGGAACAAGAAGCTAGTTTTATCTTCTTCTTTTACAATACCTTGTTTTAACGCTAATTCCCCTGCGACTTTAGGCGCTAGCCATAGCATTGGGAATAACAGAATAGATACCGGAACAGCCGTCACTACAATGAAGGATTGTAAGGCGTTAATACTTCCCTCACCCATATATAAAAGAATCGCCGCAACTGCGCCCATAATAAGCGACCAAAAAACTCGCAAACTAATTCTAGGATCTCCATCTCCAGTCACTGCCATTGAAATCGAATAAGCCATTGAATCTCCTGTTGTCACTACAAATAAAATTGTTAATAAAAGAAATGCAGGTCCAATAATATTAGATAGTGGCAGTTGCTCTGTAATTGCAATCATAGCCGCTGGCATACCAGATTCACTTAATGCGGTCGAGATAGAACCAGGATTCATTAACTCATAAAACACACCTGATCCCCCTAGTATAGTAAACCAAAACGTTGTAATAATAGGTGCAATAATTCCAATTGCAACGATGATTTCTCGGATTGTTCTTCCTCTTGAAATTCGGCTCACTAAAATTGCCATCATCGGTCCATATCCAATAAACCATCCCCAGAAAAAGATTGTCCACGATCCTAACCAAGCTGTATCACCACGATATGTGCTCATTGGAATAAATTCATTTATATAAAATCCAAACGAAGAAACAAATGAATCGATAATAAATCCACCTGGTCCAAATAGTAATACAAATACCATTAATAGAACTGCTAACCTAACATTTAAATTACTTATAATTTGAATCCCTTTATCAATTCCTGTTACCGCAGATATAGTAGAAACAGCTACTACACAAACAATAATGGCTAATTGAGTAGTAAACACATCAGGAATGTTAAACAATGCTTGTAACCCATAACTTGCTTGCAAGCCTAAAAATCCGATTGGACCAATCGTCCCTGCAGCTACCGCAATAATGGCAAATACATCGATCATTGTTCCAAGCCAACTCTTTCGTAATTTCTCTCCAAAAATAGGATATAAAAGCGTTCGAGGTTTTAAAGGCATATCTTTATGATAATGCCCGTACATCATAACTACCGCACTAATTGTACCTAAAATCGTCCAAGCCAGGAAACCCCAGTGCATATAACTTTGTGCTAAAGCCGGCATTACCGCTTCTTTCGTTCCAGCAGTTATACCTTCATGTATTGGTGGCACCGTCATCAAATGGTACATCGGCTCTGCGGCTGCCCAAAAAACGCCACCTCCGGCAAGTAATGTAGACATAATAATAGCGAGCCATTTTGTCGTACTAATCTCAGGTTTTTCTAGTCCCCCAAGTTTAACTCTCCCATATTTCGAAAACGCCATACACATTGCAACAACAAATGTACCAATTAATAAAACCTGCCAAAAGGCACCAAAATATTTAATTGAAGCTGCAAAACTGCTATTAATGGCTCCCTCTACGTAACTTTTATTTAAAATAACTGCAATTACAAATAATAAAAGTGAGCCACCACTAATAAGAAATACAGGCCAATCCGTTTTTCGACTCTTCATCCTCATTTACACTTCCTCCTTCCTCAGCAATCTAAAAAAACAACTTTATTATGTTTTCTTGTTTACACCCAAAACACAATGATTATATAAGCATAATAATTCATCAATTTCCTACACACTTATGTTGTCCCTAAAAATATGCTAAATCCCTTATTTAAAAGAAAATTTCTATTCCTATTACATAAAAAAGCAAAACAAAAGACCTTATATTTCTATAAGGTCTTCGAAACAGAAATTTGATTATAACATAAGGAACTCCTTGGTTCAAAAAGCCCTTTCCAAAAATAGCCGATAGTAAAGGCTTCCATTTGCTACGTAACAGTAATTAAAAAAAATTATATTTTGCAGAAAAAAAACTATACTAGCTATTATTTATGAAAGAAATTCGGCTTCAAAATTTCATTTGGATACGGTTTATGATAAATATGAGTGGTAGCTGGCGACAACGGTGGAATGAGCCACACCCAATTACCTGTTACAACCCGCCCACATGCCGCTTCCTGCTTCTCAAATTGTTGAAATTGTTGTGCAGCTGTATGGTGATCCACAATACTAACTCCTTGTTTTTTAAAAGAATGTAAAACAGCCACGTTTAATTCAATTAGCGCCTTGTCTTTCCATAACGTACCGTTTCTCGATGTATCGAGCTTCATCATCTCCGCAACAGCCGGAAGTAAATTATAGCGATCATGATCCGCTAAGTTACGAGCCCCAATCTCCGTTCCCATATACCATCCATTAAACGGGGCTGCCGTATAAGAAATACCGCCAATTTCTAAGCACATATCTGAAATCATTGGAACCCCATACCATTTTGCTCCAAGTGACGAAATCGGGTATTCTGGGTGTTCAATTGGCACTTCTTTTACTTCTTCTCTCGGAATTTCTTTATATATAGGTGCCTTCCCGTTTATAGAAAACACAAGTGGCAATACATCGAAATTCGTACCTTCTCCTTGCCAGCCAAGTTCCTGACAAAAATCTGTAAACGCAGTGGAATGAGAGTCACCAATCACTCCCATTTCTGTTTTATATCCTGCATACCGAATCAATTGGTGATTATAAATTCGTATATTATTTTCTTCACCTTGATATTGCTTAAAAATTGTAATTGTCGGTTTAACTTTCCCATCGTTCGTTGCATATTTAATATGATGAATTAATGCATTGTATACACCTTCCTCATCATTTACCTCACGTGCATCTAATATGTGCATCTTACTCCAAAATAGTCTTCCGATACATCGATTACTATTGCGCCATGCCATTCGTGATCCATGAACAAGTTCTTCAAATGTATGCTCATACGTCCCCGTCTTCTCTATCTCAACTTGAATTTCTTTTATTCTCTCTTCTATGAATTGTTCTTTATTAAGCTCTTTATAGCAAACCGTAATAAAATGACTCGCTTCCTCTATTAATTGTTTCGTTTTACTCATAAACGATCTCCTTCTATTTCAACAAAACGTTACTACTTTACAGTATAAGCAAAAAGAATAAGAGTCACAAATGAAATTCGAAGTGTTACTTTTATTGTAATATTTTTCAGAAAATTAAAGAGATTACTATTGACTTGTATAAAAAATAGGTGTATTTTTGACTCAGGTAAATTATTTTTACCTAGACCAACTTTTTAATAAGAAAGGAGGGAATGTTATGTCTTCATTTCAATTGCCAAAGCTTTCATATGACTATGATGAACTAGATCCATATATCGATAGCAACACGCTTTCTATTCATCATGGAAAGCACCATGCGACATACGTAAATAACTTGAATGCCGCTTTAGAAAACTATACGGAATTACATAATAAATCTTTAGAAGAGTTACTATGTAATTTAGAAACTTTACCAAAAGAAATTGTTACAGCTGTCAGAAATAACGGTGGTGGACATTATTGTCATAGTCTTTTTTGGGAATTAATGAGCCCGCGAGGTGGCGGTGAGCCTAATGGAGACGTTGCAAAAGTAATTGATTATTATTTCAATACCTTTGACAACTTAAAAGATCAACTTTCCAAAGCAGCTATTAGTCGTTTTGGAAGTGGCTATGGATGGCTTGTTCTTGACGGTGAGGAACTTTCCGTTATGAGTACACCCAATCAAGATACACCTTTGCAAGAAGGTAAAATTCCATTACTCGTCATCGATGTATGGGAACACGCCTATTATTTAAAGTATCAAAATCGGCGTCCAGAATTTGTTACCAACTGGTGGCATACGGTGAACTGGGACCTGGTAAATGAAAAGTATTTACAAGCAATTCAATCACAAACACATTAGTCGTGCGTATAAGGTAAATTTGGTAATGTAAAATTAGTATTGTCGAAATCCTCCAGAATCCCCCGGATTGCCACCGGGGGATTTATGATTATTTCATTGTATTTATGTAATAACGTAAAACTTTTTCCGTCTCTAATTTCAACTCTCGGAACGGGAATCCTAATTCACGAGCCTTTCCATTATGTAACGTACAATTAATCACTCCATTATAAGGAGCTATATTATCTCCTACTTCTTGAATGAGCGCTTTTCTCCCGGTATTCTCTTCTATGAAACGAATAACTTCTCTGGTAGAAACCACCCCGTTACTACAAGCATTAATTGGCCCTTCTATGTTTCCCATCCCGCACCAAGCTAAAAACTGTCCTGCTTCCTTTTCATGTATAAATGACAACTCTCCATCTACATGATCCACAACGATAGACTCTTGTTTCACAACATGTTCAACGTAAAATTGTAATCTTTTCGTATAATCGTTTTCTCCAATAACAACTGGAAAACGCACTGCGACAACTGGAAATGTTGCATGTTGAAATAAAACTGCTTCGGCTAATCGCTTACCTTCACTATAATTGAAATCATTCCTACCTCCATACGTAATTGTATACTCGTACGGATTGAAGTTTTCTTCTAACAGGCCTAGCGCAGGCTCATAGACAGCCATTGAAGATGTCATAATGTATTTCTTCGTTTTTCCTTTTAGCACTTCACATATTATCTTCGCTGCATTCGAGCTATAGCATAAATTATCGTATACGATATCATAACTTTTACCTTCAAAACGCTCTTCTAGTAGCCTCTCATCTTCTCTATCTACAATCAGTCTTTTTACTGCATCTCCAAAGGAATCTTCAGTAACTCCCCTCGTCGCAATCGTTACATCATGTCCAGCTTGCAACAGTACTTCTACTAAATGTTTACCAAAAAATCTTGTTCCCCCTAGCACCAATACTTTTTTCACCTTCATCATCCCCGTTTTCAAAAATTGTAAAATACTACCTCTATTATTATAAACGCTAAAATAAAAAAACATGGAATCAGTTTAACGATTCCATGTTTTTTCTACACACGATACATTAACGTACTCGATATTTAAAAATACAATAGCAGCAATATAAAATAGAAATTACTGATACATAAACCCATAGTTCATATATGAATCCCTCGCCCCATACTCCCATAAAATAAAAGAGTGAAGGCAACGTCAATGTTACCCATGATTGTACAAAGGCAATTCTGCCAAGATATTGATTGATATTCTTTTTTTGTGCATTTAATACAAAGAATAAATACCAAAGTAATGCCCACATAAACCATGTTAACGCATTAACAACATCGTGGAATTGAACAAATGAAACAATCATATAGAATAAAGCAATAATTGCTACCCAAATACAGAACCAGCCTAGTCCACTACTATCCATTCCTTTAATAAAAGTAACGCCTACATATAAATAAGTTAAACCAAATAAAAAAGTAGCCGCATATGAATATACCGTCCAATTACTTTGATCAGAAATCATAATCAAATAGAACGGAATGATAATTTGTAATGCCCCCACAAATAAATTAAAGACACCTGCACTTTTCATCTCTACTTTGCCTAATATGACAAGACTATTTAAAAATAAAGCTGCACCTGAAAGTAATAATCCTACGTAACCCATATATATTCGTGTGAAAATCTTTCCCTTTCACACTTTTAACCTCCCCACAATATAAAGTGATACTTTATCCCGCATTAACGAGCAGTAAAACTCCCACCTCAAAATTCAGCTGGAGCAAAGAAGTTAAGTGGGAGATCAACTGCCCGTAAAGCCCGATTGGTGAAGGCTAATAATCAGTGGGGATGAACAACCCCCACCCACTGATTAAAGTTTCACTTTATTATTTTTCTTCCTATTTAAAACTACATACATAATTTTTAATCTGAATAAGTCAGACTTCCTACCTTAAAAAATAACAAATTTAAAACGCTTTCAATAATAAATAACCCTATCAAAACATGAAATAGGATTCCTTGATTATAAACGTACTCTAACAATGATACAAGTGTTGGAATACTTTTCAATACTACGTTTTGAATTTCTATAAAAAATTAGTAGAATGATACATTTTCCCTATCTCATTCTATTAATTATTTGCATAGAATATCGTACACTCATATTAATTTAGAAAGGTTTGATATTTATGCCTCTTCATTATCCAAATCATTTTGTTTTTCACTCCACAGGTGTATTAACAAGAGAGCCTGCAACTGTTTCAGCAGTAGTAAACATTGTAAATTTAGATGCATATTACACACACCATGTAACTATAGAGGTTTGGGATTGGTCTAACTATTCTAATCCTGTAAAATTACCTGTACTACTTGGTGAAAATACGGAAGTAGCATTCCCATATATTTTACAAGGCAACCACTTAGCAGTTTTTTATGCTGATTTAGATGACTCTATTGATTTGTATGAAATCCGTATTTCTTATCCTGGCCACTCCAATATTGTTGCAAATTGTTTTGGGCGAAGTATCCCGCCATATACAAGCCAAGAAGGTAATACAGTATACCATAAACAACTCGTTCGAATTCATTAAATCTCCCCTATTATGTGAAAGGGGCTGGTCAGTAATACATTTATCTTTATAAGATAATCGTATTACTGACCTAAAGCGTGATAGTCAATCTTGATAGTTTCTCATTTTGAACACTTGCTATTTATCATAAATATCATTCGGATTTATTGTAGGAACAAATCCATTTGTAGAACTATATTTTTTAGATACATTATCTGGGGTCACGGTAAACGTTACAATTTTATTGCTTTGTTGTTTAAAATAACGCATCCAATTTTGACTCCATTCATCTTTCGCAATAACTTGTTTATTGAAGTCTTCCCACAATACACCATGTATAAAATTCAAGGATGTATTTTTGATTGTGTCAAATCCCCAATTCTGTATAAGAAGCAGGTTGGAATCAACACTTTTAATTTCTTTTAATAAATTTACATATGCTTCTCGAAATTTCCCTTGTGTAGACGGCTGATCATAAAAATAGTCATCAATATCACCAGCTGTATCTAAAAACACCCCATCTATTCCTTTTCCAATGACTTGCTGTTTCACCTTATTCACAACAATCCCACGGTAGTGTTCATCAGCTAAATTCATAATATATGTATCCCACTGCTCAATTTTCATTTTCTTACCATCTCTATAATAATAGTCTGATTCAACTACTTGCGATTTATGCCACGATTCTAATTCTAAAACACTAACATAGCCAAGAACTACCGTTCCTGATTTTTTTAATTGCTGAACCTGTTCTTTCGTAAATGCATATGGCTCTATAATAACCATGTCATACTTTGAAAGTCTCTCAATTACTTGCTCATTTGCTTCACCATAATAAATTTTATAACTTCGTACATTTTTTAAAACTGGTTCCACAACATTTGCTTGTGCGGATGTACTTGAGGAAAAAATAAAAGAAAATATAGCTAAAAAGCATACGGAACGTTTCCACTCCATAATAATATTACCCCCTATACAACTGTAATTTTCTATTGTTTTAAATGTTAATACAAATATAGTAATACCATAACATTCTACATTTTTTCAAACTCGATTTTTATAAAAATTCCAATAAATGCAATACATTAACAGAAATTAGAATTTATTTCACTTGAATTTACTACATCTCTGTTGATAAAATGATTTGGGCTTTATATATTATATATCTTAAAATAATTCTTTTAAATTATGTATTTTATTTCAGTGTACTATTCCTCAAAATTAAATTTGCAAACGAAAGAAGGGGTTTTTTTATGCACTATAGACAATCTAATATATTCCAAAAGATGATTGAACCTACGATTCTCTTTATTGCACTATTTTTTCTATCAATACTAACTGATTTTCTTACACCAACGTATGAATACTTCCTACTCTTATTTATTACATTAATTATCTCCAGCCGGTATGGCATATCTATTGCCCTTTTTGCCTTTCTGGAAGCAATGATTTATATTTTCATAAGCGGTATATATAAAGAAAATGATGTATTACTGTACTTTTATTCATTAGATTACTGGATAAGTTGGATTTTCTTACTTGTTATTAGTTTATGCTGTGGACTGATGAGCACTGCACAAAAAGAACGTTATGAAGATGTACATATGATAAATAATGAGTTGAAAGCTGAAAATAAAGAATTAAAATATGTCGTGAAACAATTGGATGAAACACGTATTACACTACGTTCTCGTGTACTTGAATCAAATAACCACTTATCTAAAATGTATCATATGTTTAAAGCTTTAAATCATACACATCCTGAAATTGTACTGGATGAAGGAATGAATGTATTAAAAATGTATTTTGGAGCAAAAAAAATTGGTATCTATCACGTTGATAACAATAAACAATCGCTTCGTATTAAATTAAGAGCTGAAACTGGTAAAAATACATTATCTCAATCTATTTTCGTTAAAAACGCTTCCTTAGTCATCAAAAATGCGCTAGCGCATAATCGACCTTTTTTCCGTACAGATGAGGATTTTCAAGACGCTCCACTTTTAGTTGGTCCCGTCCTATTCCAAGATGATGTACAATACGTCATTATATTAGACGAAATCGAATTTTCAAAAGTAACTTCTGAGCAATTCGAACTTTTCACATGGTATTTACGCTGGATGGGTGATCGTTTACAAAACGCTTCTAATCTTTGGCTATCCAGTCAAGAGGATCGTACATTCCCTAAAACAAGCATTTATTATGAAGATGAATTTAAACATTTACTAAAAATAGAAAAGAAACGTTACGAAACACTATCTTATCCATATTCCTATTTTGAGTTCAATGCTCCACAAGATTATTTAGGAATGATAAATTCTATTTTAAAAGACCATTTGCGAGATATCGATATATTCGGTTATAGTACGACCGAGCAGAAAATCATGATTTTATTACCTGGCACTGAAGAACATTTTTGTATACAAGTTCAAACTCGTATACAAAACGCTCTTTCTTCTAAAGGAGTGATAGTCTAATGATTTTACTCCTTCTTTATTTTATTTATGTTATTTTGGTTTTTCTTTTATTTCGATTTACGAAAAGTTTGATTACTAAAGATAAAAAAGGAATTATTGAATTTTGCTTGATTCTATCTCTTCTTTTCCCGCTTATCGGACTTATTGTATCAGCAATCATGTTATTACTTAATATAAGACGTTCCAAAACCGAGTGGTTACAGCAATACTCTAATTATGTTGCCTTTCACGTTGATAATTACGAAGATATTTTGGAATCAGCAAAACAAGATATGGACTTAATTTCATTTTCTTCTGGATTAGAACTAGATAAGCCTGAATTACATAAACAACTCATTGTACAGTTAAGCTCCTCCTCTATTGCTAATGAAGGAGGCTTATTGAAAGAAGCCATTCACCATAAAGATCCTGAAACTGTGCATTACGCAGCAACTACTATTAATTTACTAAATGAACGGTACGAAAAACAAATCGAATACTTAAATAAGCAATTTCTACAAAATCCACAAAATGAAATTGCAAAAGAATTGGTTTCTAACTATTTAAGATATATAAACAGTGGTCTTCTTTCTAATCAGCAAAAAGAAAAAATAATCGCTAAATTTATGAATTTTATTACACAAGGTGTAGAACTATTCCCTAACGAACCTCTTTACCCTTTCCATCTTGGAAATCTGTTTCTACACACAAAACAATATGCAAAGTCTGAAGAACAATTTTTAAAGCTTATTCATTTCTATCCTGAATCATATTACGGTTACGTTGGTTTACTTGAAATATATTATGAGCAACAGTTATGGGACGAGCTCTATAACTTAATCAATAATCTAACGGATGCAAAAAGAGTTCATATACTACCGCGTAAATATCAATTATTTGTAAGGCAGTTTGGAGGCGCACACATTGAAAAAGGGGATTAATATATATATCGGGATTATTAGTATCATTTTATTTCTCTTAATTTTATCCATCCTTATATATCGAACAGAAAATTTTCATCAAAAGTTTTCTGTTCCTAAAACTAAAGAAACAGATACTGTTAAAACACTCAAAGCAAAAGATGTAGCTCAAAATGGACAAAAAATGCAATTATACGTTTTAAAAACGGATAATACATTAGGGCAACAAGTCGAATTTAATACGAAGAAGGCAATGGATTACGCACACCTACACTATAAAGATATTACAGCTAATGAAATTAAGGGACTTACACCCTCTCCCTATACAGGGATTATTATTACAGGTGAAATAATGGAGCAACTTCCACAAGCTGATATTCAAAATTTTGTACAAATGGGCGGAAGAATTATTATCGCAAACCGACTTGATTCAGATCCTTCCTGGAACACATTATTTGGTATTACCCAAAAAGAAGGTTTCAAAGATGCGAAAGGATTAACCTTTGAAGAAGTTTTATTCCCTGGTTATCCAGATCTCTCAAGTTCTTCTCCATTGTTTACTCATAGCTCAATGAATATTACGCTAGATGAGAATACAACTAATACTTGGATTACAGCGGAAGATACTCCCATCCTTTGGACCAATGACTACGGTGAAGGAAAAGTCTTATATTGGAATACAACAGCATTGAACGATAAATTAGGTAGAGGTATGTTCGTTCAATCACTGGGTACTATTTTCCCGACTTTCGCTTCAGCACAACTTGGAGCGGAGATTATGTATATCGATGACTTCCCATCTCCGATTCCAAGTGGAGAACTAAAAAACTTAACGAAAGAAAAAATTTCTGTTGAAGAATTTTATAAAAAACATTGGTGGAAAAATATGAAGGATATCTCTGAAGATCTTGATATTAAATATACGGGTGTTGCCATTGGGACGTACCAAAATAAAGTAACGCCACCCTTTGAAGATTTCACAGGTAAAAATAGAAATACCTATTTATTATTTGGGAGAGAATTACTAAGTCACGGCGGGGAAATAGGCATTCATGGCTATAACCATCAACCTTTATTATTACCACCAGATCCAGTAGATAAAGCACTTGAATATGTTCCATGGAATTCAAAAGAGGATATGGAGAGCTCCTTAGATGCTCTGCAAAAACTCGTGTATAACTTCTTTCCAAACGAAAAATTAAAAACCTATGTACCACCATCCAATATTATAAATACAGCTGGATTAAGTGCATTAAACGACGCAGTTCCAACTATGGAAACAGTTGCTTCTCTATATGTGGGAAGTAAAAATAACGGTAGTTTAATTCAAGAATTTGGACCAGATGAACATAATAAAAACATTTATCACTTCCCGCGCATTACGAGCGGCTATGCTATCACAGATGAAGAGCAATTTATCTTAACTGATGTTACCGCAAATTTAGGGGTTATCTCACATTTCGTCCATCCAGATGATATCCTTGATGAAAAACGCTCAGGTAATTTAACATGGGAAGAATTATTTAAAGCTTATAAAAAGACAATTAAAGAAATACGAGAAAGATATCCTTATATAAAAAGTATGACCCAAAGTGAAGCAACTGCTTCTATGAAAATTTATCAAACTGGTGACCTAGATGTTTCTTATGAAGATGATGCTGTTCACATTGCATATAAAGGGTTACCAAACCATACTTCAACAATTATACGTGTAGAAGAAGGTAAGAAGATACAACCTAGCTCATTCTCTTACGGTACAGTTAAAAAGCTTGATTCCCAAATTTATAGCGTTACGTTAACGAAAGCCAGCGCTACGATTCCAATTAAAGGAGCATAACAGATGAGAATAGGTTTGGTCGTTGAAGGCAGCTATCCCTTTGTAAGTGGAGGGGTAGCAAGCTGGGTTCAAATGATTATCCAGCAGTTTAAAGAACATGAATTTACGATTTTCGCGATAGTCCCTCAAGTAAAAACAGAAGATGAATATCAATATGAAATTCCAAGCAATGTAAAAGACATCATTCTGATTCCTTTGCAATCAGAAAATGAAGCAAAACATATAAAAACTAATTTAACTAAACAAGAAGTACAGACACTTCAAAAATGGTTTACATTTCAAGCCAACGATACAACAGCATTACAAATATTAGGGAATAAACAAAAACTAGGAACACTCCATTCCTTCTTCGAAAGCCGTGAGTTTTATGCAATTGTTAAAGAAAGCTATTTATATGAAGAAAGTAGTGGATCCTTCTTAAATTACTTTTGGATGTGGAGATCTATGTTCACACCAATCATTCAAATTTTACAAATTGATTTTCCTGAATTAGATCTTATTCATTCTGTATCGACAGGGTATGGTGGATTGCTTGGTGCTGCAATTAGTGCCAAGTCCGATATACCATTTATTCTAACTGAACACGGTATTTATTCTCGGGAGCGTGAAGAAGAAATACTACAATCTACTTGGATACCAATTGAATATAAAAAAAGATGGGTTTCTTTCTTTCATCACTTGTCTCATCAAGCATATGAACAAGCCGCTGATGTAATTACGTTGTTCGGCCGAAATAGTGCATATCAAAAAGAATTAGGTGCTCCGGCCCATAAACTAAAAATCGTTCCAAATGGCGTTACTTTATCTGACTATAAAGGGTTACGTAAGCCAAAATACAATTCGGATAAACTCATCATTTCCGCTATTATACGAGTTGTGCCAATTAAAGATGTAAAAACAATGATTTATGCAGCTAAATTATTATTAGAAAAAGATATTCCATTTATATTTTACTTACTAGGTCCTGATACAGAAGAAGCAGAATATGCTCAGGAATGTCGTGATTTAATTCAACAATTAGGATTAGAAGAGCATGTAATAATGACCGGCAAAGTAAATATTAAAGATTACTTAAAACAAACAGATATTCTCGTATTAACAAGTATATCTGAAGGACAACCATTAGCTATGTTAGAAGGAATGGCAGTAGGATTACCATGGGTTGTTACAGATGTCGGCTCTTGTAAGGAATTAATTTACGGACAAGATGAAGATCCTTACGGACAATGTGGATTTGTTGTACCACCTGTATCTCCTGAACAAGTTTCCATTCATTTAGAGTGGTATTATCGTCACCCTGAATCCATTCAACAATTTGGGGATAACGGGCGCAATCGTATTGAAGCGCACTATCAATTATCAGGTGTCGTTGATAGTTATCGTAAGCTTTACTTAGAAAGAGGTAAAAAAACATGGCAGGGATAGGATTTCGTTTACAAAAATTATTCCAAGAAGACTACTATTCTTCCAGAATAAAAGCGTACGGATTTTCATTATTTGTTACAGCTGGTCCTTGGTTAGTCGTTATTTTAGCAGTAACAGCTATTCGATACATTTTAAGTTTGTTCCATTCTATTTCAATTGAGGAACAGCGCCTTTTCACAATTTCAATTTCATACTGCTTCATTTTTTCTCAAATCATATATGGTGCCTTACAGCTCATCGTAACTAGATATGTGGCCGACCTTTTATACGAGCAAAAAGCTGATAAAGTATTTTCTTCCTTTTTAGGAATGACGAAAATCACACTTTTTTTAGCTATTATCTTATGGATTTTGTTTGCAATTTTTACACCATTAGCCTTGTATTATAAAATCGTGATGCTATTTTTATTTTTAGCTTTAAACATCATTTGGATTCAATCCATTTATTTAACAGCAGCTAAAGATTATCAGTCCATCGCTCTTGCATTTTTAATTGGTTCCATTTTCTCCTTATCTGGAATTGCGCTTATTGCTTACTGGCATCCAACACTTGGAATAGAACATGGATTGGCCCTATTACTTTTAATTTCTTTTACAATCGGGACTTTCATTACATTAGTGTGGTTAAGTATAGTTATTGTACGAATGTTTCCAAATAGTGATGCTACTGAACAATTTACCTTTCTTTCTTATTTAGATAAATATCCAGAACTATTTTGGTCAAGCTTACTTTACAATATTGGCATTTGGGTATGTAACTTTGTTATTTGGTTCGGAGAAGGGCGAGGAAATATTGAAAACACGTTTATTTATCATCAAATTTATGATACATCTGTTTTCTGGGCTTATTTAAGCATTATCCCAACCTATATTTTCTTCGTAGTATCCATTGAAACAAGGTTTTATGAACGGTATAAGAAGTTCTTCGGTTCAGTTAACAATGGGGCGACATTAAATACAATTTTACAATTAAAAGAATCAATGAACTTTGTCCTAAAGCAAGAAATGGAACGAATACTTCGTAATCAAGGTATTTTTTCTTTACTTATTATTTTTATAATATGGATGTTTAGTTCGCAATCTGGGAACGTAACACTTGAATACTCTATTTTGCAGCTGACTATAATTGGTGCTTATGCAAACGGGATGATCCTTGTTATCACATTACTACTCTTATATTTTGAAGATCGTAAAGGAGCATTTCGAACATCAGTCCTGTTCTTTTTTGCAAACCTGTTATTAAGTCTTCTTCTACTTCCATTTGGATTTAATGGTTACGGTATTAGTTTTGCACTCGGATCTTCTATTACATTCTTATATGCTATTTCTAGACTCTTTACTTACATTAAAGATATTGATTACTATACGTTTTGTCAGTCAAATACTCCTATAAAAAGGCGAACTTTCTTTACTAAATTTGCTAATAAACTTAATGGAAATAAATAAATAAAAATGACCTTTTGCTCCCGCAAAAGGTCATTTTTTTATCTGTTTATTAAACTTCTAGATAGCCATTTTTGTTATTTGATTGCCATCTCCAAGAGTCTGCACACATCTCTTCTAATCCGCGTTTTGCTTCCCATCCTAATTCACGCTTCGCTTTCGATGCATCTGCAAAACATACTGCCACATCACCAGGACGACGTTCCGTAATTTTATAAGGAACTTCCTTGCCTGAAACTTTTTCAAATGCTTCAACCATTTCTAATACACTATAACCAGTACCTGTACCGAGATTGTATGCATCTATCCCAGTAGTGCCAAGTACCTTTTCAAGCGCCTTTACATGGCCATTTGCTAAGTCTACAACATGAATATAATCACGGACACCCGTGCCATCTTTTGTTGGATAGTCATTTCCAAATACACTTAATTCCTTTAACTTCCCTACTGCTACTTGTGTTACATATGGCATTAAGTTATTTGGAATTCCGTTTGGATCTTCTCCAATACGTCCACTTTCATGTGCACCAAATGGGTTGAAATAACGAAGTAATGTGATACTCCATTCTGCATCCGCAAATGCTACGTCACGCATAATTTGTTCAATCATTAATTT
Organism: Bacillus sp. RC252; assembly: GCF_044909215.1. Lineage (NCBI taxonomy): Bacteria > Bacillati > Bacillota > Bacilli > Caryophanales > Bacillaceae > Bacillus > Bacillus sp. RC252. The sequence continues at coordinate 548,166 of NZ_JBIYDV010000001.1, forward strand.
CGTTTGACCATATGGATTTGTTGCACTTAATGGAAACTCCTCCGTAATTGGTGATGTTTCTGGAATACCATACACTGTTGCAGACGAACTGAAGATCATCTTCTTCACATCATGCTTCTGCATCACTTCACATAGCACTAATGTGCTTGTAATGTTGTTATGATAATACGTTAACGGAATTTCTACTGATTCCCCTACAGCCTTAAAGCCTGCAAAGTGAATAACAGCTTCAATTGTATTTTCTTCAAAAATCGTATCAAGTGCTTCTCGATTTAAAATATCTTCTTTATAAAATTTAAACTGTTTTCCTGTTATCTCTGTCACTCGATTTATAGACTCTACTGAGCTATTCGAAAGATTATCTACTACTATAATTTCGTAACCGTTTTTTAGTAATTCTACGCATGTATGACTACCAATATATCCTGCTCCACCTGTTACAAGTATTGCCATAATTATAGTCCTCCATATTTCATTCATTATAAACTTCTCAAAGTATATCACATATTTCTTATCATATGTTTATTATGCGAACACAGAAACTTACATTTTATCCCATGATTTTTTGTACAATACACGATTCAAATCAGGTAATAAAAAAAACGCCACATAACAGACATCGCGTGGCGTTTTTTGATTAAATTACGTAACAATATACACTTAGAAAATGTGCAAGACTACCTAACAATACAAAAACATGAAAAATTTCATGGTGTCCCATATATTTAAACTCCAACCATTTTGGCTTCGCACCGTAAATAAACCCACCAATTGTATAAAAAATGCCTCCAAGTACTAAGAAAATAATACCTCCTGTACTTAGATTCTCAGCTAGCGGTGCAAAGAATAGAACAATTAGCCAACCCATCAGAAGATAAATTGCTGTCGATAACCATCTTGGACAATTAAACCAAAACATTTTAAAAACAATACCACAAATTGCCGTTGCATAAACTAAACAGAATAATAGTAAACCATTTGCCGAATTTAATGTAATTAAGCAAAAGGGTGCATATGTACCTGCAATTAATATGAAAATCATAGAATGATCTAGCTTCCTAAAGAAATAAATAACACGTTCACTAGCTACGACACTATGATACACAGCTGATGCCATATAAAGGACCATCATCCCGATACCGAATAAAATAACAGCTGTAATTGCAGCAACAGATGGCATCTTAACAGAAACTTTCACAAGCATAGCTAATAATGCAATAAATGATAATACAGCTCCTCCTAAGTGAGTAAATGCATTAACTGGTTCTCTTACATAAACATTCATATAAACACCCCTCATATAATTACATGTAGTTTTAATAACTACATGTAATTATATACATATTTTCCGTACGGGTCAACATTTACAATTCATTTGTTTCGTAATACCATATTTAAAGATATACTAAACATTAAGTTCCACTAAGTTATAAAAGTGAGGGGTTCTACGTGGAAAATATAAATAAATTACTTGAATCATTACATTTAGAAAAAAGTATTAAACTTGAGGATATCCCAAATGTCGACTTATATGTAGACCAAGTTGTCCAACTATTTGAGAATACTTATGTGGATACAACGAGAACTAATGATGAAAAAGTATTAACAAAAACAATGATTAACAATTACGCAAAAGGGAAATTATTCATCCCTATCAAAAATAAAAAGTATTCAAAAGAACATATGATTTTAATCAGCTTAATTTATCAATTAAAAGGAGCTCTTTCCATTAATGATATAAAAAGCTCCTTAGAAAATATAAATGCACCGTTAATAAACGATGATACATTCGAATTAAACACTCTATATAAAGATTACCTTTCTCTTACTGACACCAATGTGGAAAGCTTTAAGCAAGACGTGAATAACCGTGTTAAGGAAGTAAACGAGGTTTCTTCCTTAGAAGATCCAAAGCTAGAAAAGTTTTTATTACTAACATCCTTCGTGACTATGAGTAATATGTATAGACGTTTAGCAGAGAAACTAGTTGATGACCTCAAAGAAACTTAAACAAAAAAACTATCCACCTGTTAGAGGTGGATAGTTTTTTTGTTTACTTAATTGCTTCATGAACCTTTAATTGTTTCCCTTTAATCGTTGTGTTTTTCATAATTTTTAAAACAAGTGGTCCTTTTCCATTTAATATTTCAACGTAAGAAACATTGTCTTGTATTGTAATAATGCCTATATCTTCTGCTGTAACACCTTTAATTTTAGCAATTGTACCGACGAAATCTACCGCCCTAATTTTCTTTTTCTTCCCGCCATTAAAGTACAATTTCATAATTCCTTTGTTTAGGCCTGCATTTTTATCTTTCTTTATAATTGGTTTAGCATGTATCTTTTCCTCAAATACTGCTTTACCTTTCATAACTTCTTCTTTTGAAGGTGCAAGTGCCTTTGGAATTTCAAAGCCAATGTACTCCTCAATCTCTTCTAAAAATCTATTTTCATACGGCGTCATGAATGTAATAGCTTTCCCGTTATTACCAGCTCGTCCCGTTCTTCCCGTACGATGTACATAACTTTCTTTTTCTAATGGAATATCATAGTTAATAACATGTGTAATATTATCAATATCAATTCCTCTAGCAGCTACGTCTGTCGCTACTAAATAACGGAACTTTCCTTTTCTAAAATCGTCCATAACTTCAAAACGATCTTCTTGTACCATACCACCATGTATTTTGTCACAAGGATAGTTAACCCGCTTTAACTGTTGAAATACGTGATCTACATTTTCTTGCGTACGGCAAAAAATAATACAACTATCTGGATTCTCAATCGTTGTTACATCTTTAAGAAGTGAAAGCTTCTCCTCTTCTCTCATCTCAAAAAGTGTATGTTCAATCTTATCTGTTGTAATCCCGGTAGCCTTAATTTCAATATGCGTTGGCGAATCCATATACGTACGAGATAACTTTTCAACATCTTTTGGAAGTGTTGCTGAAAATAGCATTGTCATTCGTTTTTTAGGTAATTCGTCAATAATTGCCTCTACTTGATCGATAAAACCCATATTCAGCATTTCATCCGCTTCATCAATAACTAAATACTTCAAACACTCTAAAGAAAGGGTACCTTTTTCAATATGATCTAACACACGGCCAGGAGTCCCAACTACAATATGTGTTTTTTGCTTTAACTCTAATTTTTGACGTGCAAATGGAGATTTACCATAAACTGCAGCGGCCTTAATTCTTTTGAAACGACCTATATTCGTAATGTCTTCTTTTACTTGCACCGCAAGCTCTCTCGTCGGTGTTAAAACTAAAGCTTGTGGCTTATTCTCTTCCCACTCCACCATTTCACAAAGTGGTATGCCAAATGAAGCGGTTTTTCCACTTCCAGTCTGTGATTTCACGACAAGGTCTTTCTTTTGCAAGGCAACTGGAATAACCTCTCCTTGCACTTCCGTTGGATGTTCATATCCTAAACCAGTAAGTGCTCTTACAATTTCTTTACTTAATGCATAATCAGCAAAACTTTTTTTACTCATATGTTAACCTCTTTTTATTCTGTATTATTTTCTTTTTTCGCTTTTCCTATCAATGAATCATCATATACCTTATTATGACCTTATTCATTATACTTGAAAGCTCACATAAAAAGGCGAATCATTCGTGATTCGCCTGACTAAACAAAAGGATCTTCTATTTTAAAAACTTGTTAAAAATATTATTCCATATATTGCTCAACTAACTGATAACATCTTTCCCTCGTACTATTTGCATTCGATGAAATAGTTGCTATCCCTGATAATGTTCCCCGCCCAGATTCATTCCAAGCTTCTTCCGCCTTGCGATCTCGATACGTAATCCATTCACGCTGTTTCTCTCTCAAAGTGTTCATTTCACTTGTAGAAAGTTGCTTTTTCAAAACAGCATAAATCTCATTTAAAGCTTGATCCCATGCATCGTATCTTTTAACTTCCCCTTCTTTCATTTCAGTTGTAATTCCGTTCTCATATAAGTAATCGAGCTTTTTCAAACTCTCCTCAATACTATTTAGTTTAGTAATATATTCTGCCTTCTGACCGGTAATAACACTTTCTTTCTTCGGCTTCTCTTCTATTACTTTTTCTTCCTTACGGTTCTCATCTTTTGTTTTATCTACATCTACCGCCCTCGGCACACTCTGTATAATTTGTTCATTCGCATTTTGATAATATATTTTAAACTGTTCTTTCCCTTTCGTTTCCCTAATAATTACGTTAAGTTGCTCTTTTACATCCGCAAACTTCTGCTCATTTTTCAACTCCTCTACTTTAACTAGCATTTGCTTATATTTTTCTTCCTCATCTTTTTGATTAGCTAAAACTTCTCGTTTTTCTTTTGCTTGTTTGGCTAATATAACTGAACTAGCAGAATCATTTTCAATTTCCCTCCTTTCTTTTTTATAAACGAACATTATGCATAAGAAATCTATTTAAATTCGTTTTTAACGTTATTTTTTAAAAATATTGGCTTCTTTTTAAAAAAACGTTAAGAAAATCTTTGACTTCTTACTGAAAATGATGTAAATTATCCTATGGACGAACATTTTCAATCAATAAAAATAAAATATTCGTATTTTAGGGGTGTAAATGATGGAAAACGTATTTGACTATGAAGATATTCAATTAATTCCTGCAAAATGCATTGTAAATAGCCGATCTGAATGTGATACAACTGTCACTTTAGGAAAACATAAATTTAAATTACCTGTTGTACCTGCAAATATGCAAACGATTATTGATGAAAGAATCGCAACTTATTTAGCTGAAAATAATTACTTCTATATCATGCATCGTTTCCAACCAGAGAAACGAATTTCATTCATTAGAGATATGCAATCACGTGGATTAATTGCTTCAATCAGCGTTGGTGTTAAAGAAGACGAGTACGAATTCGTACAACAATTAGCTGCTGAGCAACTTTCACCTGAATACATTACAATCGATATCGCACATGGTCACTCTAACGCTGTGATCAACATGATTCAACATATTAAAAAACATTTACCAGAAAGCTTCGTTATCGCTGGAAACGTTGGAACTCCAGAAGCGGTAAGAGAATTAGAAAACGCTGGTGCTGATGCAACAAAAGTTGGCATTGGACCTGGTAAAGTTTGTATTACTAAAATTAAAACAGGCTTTGGAACTGGCGGTTGGCAGCTAGCTGCACTTCGCTGGTGTGCAAAAGCTGCAAGTAAGCCAATTATCGCTGACGGTGGTATTCGTACACATGGCGACGTAGCTAAATCAATTCGATTTGGAGCAACTATGGTTATGGTCGGTTCTCTATTCGCAGGTCATGAAGAGTCTCCAGGGGAAACAATCGAAAAAGATGGCAAACTTTATAAAGAGTACTTCGGTTCAGCTTCTGAATTCCAAAAAGGTGAGAAGAAAAACGTTGAAGGTAAGAAAATGTTCGTTGAGCATAAAGGTTCTTTAGAAGACACTTTAATCGAAATGGAACAAGATCTTCAATCTTCTATCTCTTACGCTGGTGGAACAAAATTAGACGCAATTCGTACTGTAGATTATGTAGTCGTGAAAAACTCTATTTTCAACGGTGACAAAGTATATTAATTTATAAATTTAACTAGAAGGACAAGCATTTTTTATGCTTGTCCTTCTTTTTCATGTATAAAAATGTAAAATATTTTCATTTCACTGAATTTTCTAGTATCATATTTTTAGATACTTATAATAAGGGGGATATAACAAATGAAAAATGTAATTGAGGAACGCCTTATTCGCGCGGAAGTCTCTACTGAATTGACATGGGACCTTTCTGATTTATACGAATCTGATAAAGAGTGGGAAACTGCATTACGTGTATTAACAGACGATATAAAAAAACTTGATGCATTTAAAGGACAATTACACACTAGCCCCGCTACCTTATTAAATTGCCTACTTTTAGAAGAAGAACTTTTAATGAAGTTAACAAAACTCGGCGCATATGCAAATTTAAAAGAATCCGCTGATCGTACAGATTCAGTTATTCAAGCGAACTCTTCCAAAATTTCCGCTCTAGGAACGAATGTACATACCGCACTATCCTTTATTCATAACGAAATTCTCTCATTTGAGGAGGGAATAATTGAAAAATATTTAACTGAGGAAATAAAACTTGAACCTTTCCGTAAATCATTACTAGAGATACTCAAAAAGAGGCAGCACACTCTCTCTCCTGAAACAGAAGAAGCTCTTGCTGCACTCGGCGAAGTTCATAGTTCACCCTACAAAATTTACGGCATGACTAAATTAGCCGATATGGATTTCCCTTCTATACAAGATGAACAGGGAAATGATTTGCCTGTATCGTTTGCATTATTCGAAAGCAAATATGAATTTTCTCCAAGCGCATATATACGTAAAAAAGCATATTCATCATTTGTTTCCACATTGAAACGATATAAAAATACAGTTGCAACAACATATGCTACTGAGGTAAAAAAACAAGTGGCGCTTTCTCGTTTGCGCAAGTACGAGTCCGTTACCCATATGCTTTTAGAGCCTCAAAAAGTTCCACTTGAAATGTATAACAACCAACTAGATATTATTTATAACGAATTAGCGCCTCATATGCGCCGTTTTGCAGATTTAAAAAAGAATGTATTAGGGCTTGATCAAATGCTTTTCTGTGACTTACATGCACCGTTAGATCCTGAATTTAATCCAACAATCACTTACGAAGAAGCTGGCAAACTCATTCAAGATTCTTTAAAAGTATTAGGAAATGAATATAGTTCCATTATCGAAAAGGGCTTCAAAGAAAGATGGGTAGACCTTGCAGATAACGTAGGAAAATCAACAGGTGCCTTCTGCTCTAGCCCATACGGTTCTCACCCTTATATTTTAATTACATGGCAGGGTACGATGCGCGGGTGTTTCACATTAGCTCATGAATTTGGACATGCTGGTCATTTTTATTTAGCAAATAAAAATCAGCGTATTATGAATGTGCGTCCATCTATGTACTTCATTGAAGCTCCATCAACGATGAATGAATTACTATTAGCCCAGCATTTACTTGCGACTACTGAAGATAAGAGAATGCGCAGATGGGTTATTCTGCAACTACTCGGCACATATTACCACAACTTCGTTACCCATCTACTTGAGGGAGAATATCAAAGAAGAGTATACGCTCTAGCAGAAGAAGGGCAAGCACTCACAGCTACAACTTTAACTGAAATAAAAACGAAGGTCCTTTCGACATTCTGGGGAGATTCCGTAGAAATTGATGAAGGCGCCGGTTTAACATGGATGCGTCAACCTCACTATTATATGGGCTTATATTCTTACACATATTCTGCGGGACTAACTGCTTCTACCGCTGTAGCTCAAATGATTAAAGAAGAGGGACAACCTGCTGTTGATCGCTGGCTTGATGTACTCCGTGCAGGCGGTACAATGAAACCACTTGAATTAATGAAACACGCTGGAGTAGACATGTCAAAACCAGATACAATCCGTAAAGCTGTTTCTTACGTAGGTTCCTTAATTGATGAATTAGAACGTTCTTATCAAGAATAAAAATAAGCCCTCGCTTTATGAGGGCTTATTCTATATTTACTTTCCAAATCTTTTGCGGTATCCGCACTTTCTACATAGTTCTTCTACTGCAACCCTTTTCGAAAATCCATCTACAATATTGTTCGCTCTTTCGCCTTCAATAATATTAGAGAATGAATCATTATTAATATTTCCAAGATTAATAATTCCCTCACCATCTAGACAACAAGGAATAACAGTTCCGTTCGCTAAGATTCCAGCCTGATTTCGAAGACCATGACAGAATCCTTTTCCATCATCCTCTTCTTCATGCAATGCCGGCCACTGGAATTCATAGTCTTGATTAATAAAGACACGTTCCGCAATTTTTATACCTTTTCCCGGTGTAAGCTTCTCTTCAATTTGATAAGATAGATCAAACTCATTTTCAATTATAGATAATAAATCCCTATTTTTTTGGATTTCAGCATTTGTTTTATTATCCTGAGTTAAATTCCATAATCTTAGTGAAACGATTAAGTCCGATTGACTTGTTGCCTCTCTAATGAAAGAAAGTATACTCCTTACATAGCCCTCTTTATCTTGCGAACCTGGGTGTCCATCAAAACTGTGCAGTGAAAAATTCATTTGTCTTAACGCAGGCTTATTTAACAGTCTATGCCTTCTCTTATTAATTAACGTTCCGTTCGTTGTAATATTAACTTTAAACCCTTTTTCATGGCTTAAATCTAATAGTTGATCTATTTTCGGATGGAGCAACGGCTCACCCTTCACGTGCAAATAAATGTAGTCTGTGTGAGGTTTAATTTGGTCTAATCTTTTAGCAAAATCCTCTACAGAAATGAATTGCTTCTGCCTTTCCGTCGGCGGACAAAAGCTGCACGCGAGATTACATACACTCGTAATCTCCAAGTAAAACTTCTTAAACTTCTTCACCTTTAATTCCTCACTTCTATGACTACTTATACTTTTTCCCTCTTCATATTACAGCATATTTTTTTAGAAATAGAAACATACTTATTTTAGGAAATCTACATACCATCTATTAATGTTTAAAAGACCATCGGTGATTTTTGTCCAATGGTCTTTTTTACTCTTTATATACAAATGAAAAATTTATTTATGATACGGTTCACCACGATTAATCCGAAACGCTCTATACACCTGCTCAAGCAATACTAATCGCATTAATTGATGTGGTAATGTCATCTTTGAGAAAGAAAGAGATTCGTTTGAACGCTTCATTACTTCCGAACTAAGCCCCAGTGATCCGCCAATTACAAATATGATCTTGCTCTTTCCATATGTAGCAAGGCGATCTATACTTACCGCAAATTCTTCTGATGATTTTTGCTTTCCTTCTATTGCTAATGCAATGACGTGCGTATCATCAGAAATTTTATCTAGTATACGAATACCTTCTTTTTCTTTTACAATTAACATTTCTGCTGCACTTAAATTTTCTGGTGCCTTTTCATCTGGCAATTCAATTACTTCTACTTTTGCGTAAGAAGATAATCGTTTTAAATATTCTGCTATACCTTGTTTTAAGTACTTTTCTTTTAATTTCCCAATTGAAATAATCGAGATATTCACATTTATTCCCCACCTTACAAACACGTTATCCACAAGACTTATCCACATATCCACAAATGTTACCCACATATTGTGTGAGAATCTGTGTTCGATACAACATATGTCGCCTCATTTTGACAAAATTCACATGTTTTTTTCTCTTCTTTAGAGTTATCCACATTGTTAATAACCGGTGCGACTTCACACTCATCCACAATGATATCTAATGCTAATTCAACATGTTCTAAACAACAAGGTAAATTCATATTCTTCACCTCACTTTTCTACAATAGAAAACAGGAGGTAGGCCCTCCTGTTTTTAATACTTTTGAATGCCTAATTTCACCGTTGTTGTCGCTCGTTTTGTACCACGATAAAACGTAAGAGTCATTTTATCATTAATTTTTTTATTATATAAGGCCGTGCGGAACCCAATAATATCGTGCACCGCTTTTCCATCTACCGCCACAATAACATCATGTTCTCTAAGACCCGCATCCGTACCTGGCGAAGGACTTTTCACATCTAAAATGCAGACTCCTTCTTTTACGTTATCTGGTAATCGTAACGTTTTTGACCAATAGTAACTCGGAATCTCGTTTAAAGACCTTAGTTCAATCCCAACGTAAGGTCTTTTTACTTTACCGTACTTTTCTAGTTCATTCATAATAGGAACAGCTCTCGTAACTGGAATAGCTAGTCCAATTCCTTCTACTTCTTTTGCTGCAATCTTCATTGAGTTAATACCTATTAATTGTCCCGCTACATTTACAAGCGCTCCACCACTATTACCTGGATTAATTGCCGCATCTGTTTGCAATACTTCTACTTGCCAATCGTAATGTCCATCTTGATTTAAATCTACAGGAACAATACGCTCATTAGCCGAAATAATACCTTGTGTGACAGTTCCGGAAAATTGTAGCCCAAGTGGATTTCCAATCGCAATAACTGGTTCTCCTCTACGAACGGTATTAGAATCGCCAATTTCAATCACTTTCTTCACATACTTCGCATCTATTTCTAGTACCGCTAAATCAGTGACTACATCGGTTCCTAATACTTTACCTGGAATTTTCTTACCGTCACTTAAGCTCACTTCAATACGATTCGCCCCAGCAACAACGTGGTTATTCGTTACAATATACGCATGTCCATCTGTTTTCTTATAAATCACACCAGATCCTGTACCAGCTTCCGAATCAGCCTCTGAAAAATCGTCTCGTTGAATATTAATAACACCAACAACAGCCTCTGAAGCACGATCAACAGCGTCTACAAAGCTAATCTGTTTAACAGGAACATTTCCACTTTGAGCTTCAGCCATATTTTTTTCACTCGCTTCAACTTGCGGAAGCTTACCTTCATCATTTGAAAATAAAGGCGCTCCAAATGCAAATAATGAAGCCCCTACAATTGTTCCCGCTATACTAGAAATAACAATACCTTTATGTTTCTTTTTCCCTGCACGTTTAATACGATATTTTTCTTCATCAATAAAGGACATATTTGTTCACCTATCTTCCTGAAAACAACTATATTCACCTTTATTGTTTACTAAAATGAAGAATTATACGTATTGAATTTTCGTAGGCATTTTTGGATCTGTATCATGTATTTCAAAGGATTCTCCAACCCCAAAACCTTTTTCTTCTAATACTTGTGATACAGACATACGCGCTAATTCTTTCATGTTATTATCTAAGCTTAAATGCGCTAAATAAATGTGTTTTGTATCGTCTGTAATAACATCCGCCATCGCTAATGCAGCATCCTCATTACAAACGTGACCAACGTCGCTTAAAATACGTCGCTTAATGCTCCATGGATAACGTCCCATACGAAGCATTTCCACATCATGATTGCTTTCAAACACGAAAGCATTCGCTCCCTTAATAACACCTTTCATACGGTCACTTACGTAGCCCGTATCTGTAATAAGAGCTAACTTTCTATTATTGTTATGAAAAGCATAAAACATCGGTTCTGCCGCATCGTGAGAAACACCAAATGATTCAACTTCAATATCTCCAAATGTTTTCACGTCTCCTACTGAGAAAATGAATTTTTGATCAGTTGGGATATTACCTATTAAATGTTCCATTGCATTCCATGTTTTCTCGTTCGCATAAACAGGTAAATCATATTTACGCGCCAATACACCTAATCCTTTAATGTGGTCACTATGCTCATGCGTTACAAGAATACCTGATATGTCATTTATATTCAGTTCAGCTTGCTTAAATAAGGCCTCTGTAGCTTTACCACTTAAACCTGCATCGACGAGCAATTTTTTTTCATCTGTTCCTACATATAGCATATTCCCTGTACTTCCACTTGCAAGTACACTAAAGTGCATACTCATTCTTTCTCACTCCATTATGTTCTTCCGGCACTTGAGTTTCCCCTAATTCCATAACTTGTCCTTCAATTGCATTCACAAAATAGTCCTTTTTCTGCTCTGTCTTTAAGTTCCACGTTGGAGCAAGCACTTGTATATTAGAAGAAGATTCAGCTAGAGTCGCATATCCAATCTGCGCCTCTTTCACGTGCGTATTTTCTGCAATTTTATTTTTTACATATATATTTTCTAAAGCTGTTTGAGCAGTGATAATTTCTTGTTCTTTCGTTTTTTCACTTTCGCCCATTTCCTTCAAATCCGTTAACATTGTTTGTGTATACGAAACAAGCTCATTTTTTTCATTCAAATCTACAACAATCATTGCATGATTGTTGTAGAAAATCGGCTTATCCTTATACTTTTGAAAGAAATAAATTTTTGAATCTTTCATTGCCCCAAACTCGTATTTCTGCCCATCAAGCACGTAGTTTTTTAAGAAATCATTATACTTGTCCTTTGATAACGATTTTGCATTTAAAAATGGTTCTTTCAACTTACTTTCTATCTTATATTCTTCTTGCAGATGCACTGTTTGATTTTTTAAAGACTGCACATCTTCTTCCTTAAAGCTTTTATTTTTCGCCATAATAAACGACTCTTTTTTCGGCTCTTTAGGAAAACTTCCCATAGTAATTTTAGACTCTTTTAATTGTTGATCAATTTTTGTTTCTGTCACAAGTTCCAATTGATTACTATCTTGCTTTTGAATGAACTGAAAGATAAGAAAGAGATCTAAAACAAAAAAGGTCACAATAAATATGGTTTTAATTCGATCCCAATCCATTTAGTCCCCCCTCACTCCATTCAAATATTTTTTGCTTACCATTTTCTTCACATTTTACATACCATATTGGCTTTAAAATAATGTTTTTTCCTTCGTTAATGGAATCTTCCAATGATAACTTATAACCAATTCCAACATCCTGAATTGAATTTTTATCAATTTGCGGATTATTCTCTAATGATGTCATCACTGTACGACCCGATGCGAGAGAAGTTGTTAGTTGTTTTCTAGGTAATTTGAAACTTGGATCAAAAAAGGATCTTTCATACTGCATGATTTCACCTGAACCCCATGCTTGCTTTAATTCCGCCATTCCATCGCTATTAAATACAGGCAACCCATCCTCATAAAAACGGAAGGACGTTTTCCCCTTATTAATATAATCAAAACGATAGAGCTTTAACGCACCACTATGCCCACTTACAAAGTCAAAACTTTTTTGTAAAAGTGCTGCATTATCCATAGATTCATCACTATGTACAGCGGAGTTTTTATATTTCAACATTGCATTTGACTGATCAATTTCCATAGAACGTATACCATCTGTAAATGTTTTCTTTGATTTCTCAGAAATAGGGCTTAAATAACGTGGATCACTAAATAATGCATTTTTAAATGTATCCTCATCTAACCTAGCTCCAAAATACTCTACCTCACTTAATTCCGTAATTCCATCTGGTAAGTAAAGTTTTTTTCTATCACTTATTTGATATTCAAAATACGGTCTCGCTACTGTTATAAGTTGATTTTGAGCATTTATAACATCCTTTACGTAAACACCACTCAATTTTGCTTCATATATTTTACGATAAGGATAAGTATCATAGGAAACAAAACTAATTTTAATTTCTTGGTCCTTACTTCGAGAAGGATCAATTATAATACGATTGAAACTCCTATTACCTTCTATGTTTTTATCTTTAAAATTAAACATACTTTTAATCGTACCCAGTGGAATGTTTGTAGGAAAAACAAATTCAATTTTTTCTTCTCCATGTACATACGAAAGAAAATCACCTTTAGGAACTGTCCCTGTTATTTCCTTTAAATCATGTAACTCTCCATTTTCAAGAATTCTATAAATTAAATCCACATTACTCTTGTTTTCACTCACATAATGATTTTTCTCTTTATGAACGATTACAGAGGATGGGCGAACAACCTCCGAAAGTTTTATTGGATTTATCTCTTCATTACCTTGAACAAATTTTGCATTTTGTATCGAGGTAGAATCAGGAACATATGTCCATAAGTTAAAAGTAAGAAATAGGCTAATAACAACTAAATTAATTAAAACTATTGTTTTAAAGTTTTCCATACTCATTCCCAATCGTCCTCTTCATCAGTTGCCATTGGCAGTGTGAAATAAATAGTTGTTCCTTTTCCTTCCTCACTTTTCGCCCAAATTGAGCCGCCGTGTGCCTCAATCATTTCTTTCGCAATGGCTAATCCAAGACCTGTACCACCCATTTGTCTCGAACGCGCTTTATCTACACGGTAAAAACGTTCAAATATTTTATCTACATTTTCCTTCGGGATACCCATTCCTTGATCACTCACACTAATTTCTAATAACTCACCACGGTCACGCAGGCGATATGTTACTGTGCCACCTTCTGGCGAATATTTTAATGCATTGGAAATAATGTTATATAAAACTTGTGTAATTTTGTCTGTATCCATATCAATAAATCGAGATTTTTTAGAGAAAGATCGTTTGAAGCTTACATTTTGCTCTTTAGACATTTCAAAGCGATCGATAACGTTATTAAAGAAATCAGTAAAGTCGACCCATTCCTTCATTAAGCGATGTTCTGTACTATCTAGTTTAGATAGTTGTAACAACGCATTTACAAGTCTAATCATTCTTTCTGTTTCTTCTTGTGTAACCGTTAAAAATTGCGGTGCGATATTCGGATCTTGCCATGCCCCATCCGTAAGTGCTTCTAAGTAACTGCGCATCGTTGTTAACGGTGTTCTTAGCTCATGAGATACGTTCGCAACAAACTCACGACGCTCTCGCTCTATACGCTCCTGCTCCGTTACATCATATAATACAGCAATTAAACCATTTGCCTTCCCTGTTTCTTTTTGAATGACAGAGAAACTAGCACGTAAAATATATGGTTCATTCCTCGTACTAAAATCTAATAAAACTGAATCAGGTTCTTCATATAAATGATCCAGCGTAAATTCTTCTTGTATTCCTAACACTTCTAAGACAGATTGATCTAATGCCGTTTCACGCGAAACATTTAACATTTTTTCCGCAGGATCATTTAATAAAATGATGTCACCTTTTCGATCAGTAGCAATTACTCCATCTGTCATATGTGATAAAACAGATGATAGTTTGCGCCTTTCACTCTCTGTTGAAGAGCGGGCTTGTTGTAATTTTTTTGATAAATTATTGAAAGATAATGCTAGTTGTCCAATTTCATCATGGCTATGCACTTTTACTTTTCTCGAATAATTTCCTTTTGCCATTTCAATTGCTTGTCTCCGCATATCTGAAATTGGTCTTGTAATTGTTTGAGCCAACAAAATCCCAAGTACAGCTGTTACTAGTAAAGCAATTACTGTCCCCGTCGCGAAAATTTGGTTTATATCTTTCATTTGTTTATACACATCTTCCATAGATGCAACAATACGAATGACGCCAAGTACCTCTCCTTCTTGCTCTTTTAGAATAGGAGTAATCATCACTTGAACCCGATGACCTGTTTTCACGTCTTTCTCAACCTTTGACTCTGGTTTTTTTTGTACCATTACCCGTTGTACAGCTGTGTCTGCTGACGTTCGTCCTACTTTATTTTGCTTAGACGCGTCTGAAATTGCCATTAATTTTTTAGTAGAATCAATTACACTTATTTCTTGAATATCTTTCTTACGATCCGATGCAAGTTTTTGAATCGAATCATTAATAGCTTTATCTACTGATTCTGCTTTAGGACGCTCTTTTACAAACTCTTGCTTCAGGTTATAAGAAAGTAAATTTGTTTGCTGCGTTAAGGAATCTTGAAAACCTTTTACAAGGCTTTTTTCTAATTCCCTAACGAAATATACACCAATTACTTGCATTGCTATTAATATTAACAGCATATATATGAGCACAAATTTTAAATGAATAGATTGAAAAAAACCAACTTTCTTCATATACTATTCCTGTTCTGGGTCACGCAAGTAATACCCTACCCCACGTCTAGTTACAATTAAAGTAGGATGACTTGGATTATCTTCAATTTTTTCGCGTAAACGACGTACTGTTACGTCTACTGTACGTACATCTCCAAAATAATCATAACCCCAAACTGTTTGTAATAAATGTTCACGAGTCATAACTTGACCTAAATGCTTCGCTAAATAATGTAGTAATTCAAATTCACGATGTGTAAGCTCAATGCTTTCTTCACGCTTCGTTACACTATAAGCGTTCGAATTGATAACGATTGGTCCAATAACCATTTCGGTATTTTCTTCTTTCTCTGCAGCACCACCCTGCTGATGGCGACGTAAATTTGCTTTCACACGAGCAAGTAACTCCCTCGTACTAAATGGCTTCGTTACATAATCATCTGCCCCAAGCTCAAGCCCTAATACTTTATCAATTTCAGAGTCTTTTGCTGTAAGCATAATAATTGGCATTTCTGAGCTTTTACGTATTTCACGACATACCTCTAAACCGTCTTTTCCCGGTAACATAATATCTAATAAAACCATATCTGGCTGTTCTTCATTTGCTTTTTCAATCGCCTCATCACCATCATGCGCCATTACAATTTCAAAACCTTCTTTTTCTAGGTTGAACTTCAAAATATCCGCAATTGGCTTTTCATCATCAACTACTAAAATTTTCTTTCCCATCATCGTCTATTTCCTCCTTATAAAAATATGATCAATAATCCTCAAACATATTGGTGTTTCTATAGTATGTTCCTATATGACAACAATCTTAGTCTAAGTATTTCTCCTCTATTCTCATAGACTCATGTATCATCCACTTTTACACGGAATCCTATACGATCTATAGAAAAACCTCTAGCTTCAACTGCTAGAGGCTCCTCATTCTATTGTAAAATAACTACCCACATTTGTAAAACTGGACAAAATAAAAAGGATATTAAGTGGGCCCACTTAATATCCTGAGAGTGGCTCGGGACGGAATCGAACCGCCGACACGAGGATTTTCAGTCCTCTGCTCTACCGACTGAGCTACCGAGCCAAAACTATATATAAAACCACTAATGGTGGTATAAACAAAAGTGGCGGTCCCGACCGGGGTCGAACCGGCGATCTCCTGCGTGACAGGCAGGCATGTTAACCACTACACCACGGGACCAAAAATGAACATAAAAAAACATGACCCGTACGGGATTCGAACCCGTGTTACCGCCGTGAAAGGGCGGTGTCTTAACCACTTGACCAACGGGCCACGAAAAATAAAATGGTGAGCCATGAAGGATTCGAACCTTCGACCCTCTGATTAAAAGTCAGATGCTCTACCAACTGAGCTAATGGCTCATACTCACCAACGTCATATTTTCGTGACGACAAGACATATCATAACATGCTATCTTTCATTTTTGCAATACCTTTTTTTATTTTTTATAAAAAAATAAGAAAAAACTCATAAAAATATGAGTTTTTTCTTAAAAAAATCAATTTTTTATATCAATTAAGCTTCGTATACGTTACGAACGATATTTGTTTGATTACGATCTGGTCCAACCGAGAACATAGATAATTGGATTCCTGTTAATTCAGAAACACGCTCTACGTATTTTCTTGCATTTTCAGGAAGTTCATCCAATGATTTCATAGCAGTAACATCTTCTGTCCAACCTGGAAGCTCTTCATATACAGGCTCACATTTCGCTAAAATGTTTAAGTTAGCTGGAACTTCATCGATAACTTCGCCATTGTATTTGTAAGCAACACAAATTTTAAGAGTTGGGATACCTGTTAATACATCGATAGAGTTTAATGATAAGTCTGTTAAACCACTAACGCGACGTGCATGTCTTACAACAACGCTATCGAACCAACCTACACGGCGTGGACGACCAGTTGTTGTTCCGTATTCACGACCAACTTCACGAATTTGATGACCGATTTCATCATTAAGTTCCGTAGGGAATGGACCATCACCTACACGGCTTGTATATGCTTTACATACACCTACAACGCGAGTAACTTTCGCAGGACCAACTCCAGTTCCAACTGTTACACCACCAGCAATTGGGTTAGAAGATGTAACGAATGGATACGTACCGTGGTCGATATCAAGCATAACACCTTGTGCACCTTCAAATAATACACGATGATTGTTATCTAGTGCATCATTTAATACGACAGATGTATCGCATACATACTGTGCGATTTGTTGTCCGTATTCGAAGTACTCTTCAAAGATTTCTTCTACGCTGAAACCTTCTGTATCGTACATTTTTTCAAATAAACGATTTTTTTCCACTAAATTGCGCTCAAGCTTCTCTTTAAATGCTTCACGGTCTAAAAGATCAGCCATACGGATACCAATACGAGCAGCTTTATCCATATATGCAGGACCGATACCTTTTTTGGTTGTACCGATCTTGTTATCACCTTTACTCGCTTCTTCTAACTCATCTTGTTTTAAGTGATAAGGTAAAATAACGTGCGCACGGTTACTTACACGTAAATTATCAGTACTTACACCACGATCGTGTAAGTATTTTAACTCTTCAAGTAATGCTTTCGGATCTACTACTAAGCCGTTTCCGATTACACAAATTTTCTCTTTATAGAAAATACCAGATGGAATTAAGTGTAATTTATATTTAACTCCGCCGAAAACAATTGTATGTCCCGCGTTATTTCCACCTTGATATCTTGCAACTACTTCCGCATGCTCAGAAAGAAAATCAGTGATTTTACCTTTTCCTTCGTCGCCCCATTGTGTTCCTACAACTACTACTGAAGACATTATTAAAGCACCTCCGCAATTTTCAAACGATCTATTCAAACAATATAATTGTACCAAAACAGAAAGAGAAGTCAACCAAAAAGCGAACATTTTTTTATAGAAAAACGTTTTCGTTCGTAAGAATTACATATTCACCTTATGAAATCCCTATCTTTCATATAAAAAAAAAAGAAACACATCTTATTATAAGAAATGCGTTTCTTTTTTATACTGCCTTTATGCGTGCGGTGCATGTCCATCCTCAAAGCGGCGTTCTAAGTTGACGAATTTATTAAATTCCTTAACAAACGCAAGCTCTACTGAACCTACCGGACCATTACGTTGTTTTGCAATGATAATTTCAATTGTATTTTTATTTTCTGTTTCACGATCATAGTAATCTTCACGATATAGGAAGGCTACAATGTCAGCATCCTGCTCGATACTTCCTGATTCACGAATGTCAGACATCATCGGACGTTTATCTTGACGAGATTCTACACCACGAGATAACTGCGACAAGGCGATAACAGGTACTTGCAATTCACGTGCAATCCCTTTTAATGTACGAGAAATCTCAGATACTTCCTGCTGACGGTTTTCTCCTGATTTCCCACTTCCTTGAATAAGCTGTAAATAGTCAATCAAAACCATCCCAAGACCTTGTTCTTGCTTTAATCTACGACATTTTGCTCGAATCTCATTTACTTTAATCCCTGGTGTATCATCAATATATATACCAGCATTAGAAAGGCTACCCATCGCCATTGTTAATTTCGCCCAATCATCAGAAGTTAATGAACCGGTACGAAGTCTTTGCGCATCAATATTTCCTTCCGCACAAAGCATACGCATAACAAGCTGATCAGAGCCCATCTCCAAACTAAAAATCGCTACATTTTCATCAGTTTTCGTCGCTACGTTTTGTGCGATATTTAATGAAAATGCAGTTTTCCCTACCGATGGACGCGCCGCCACGATGATTAAATCATTTCGCTGAAAACCTGCGGTCATCTTATCTAATTCAGTAAATCCAGTTGGTATCCCGGTAACTTCACCCTTTTGATTATGCAAAAGTTCAATTTTATCATAAGCATCTACAAGAACATCTTTAATGTTTTGGAATGCTTTTGCATTTGTTTGGTGAGATACTTCTAATATTTTTTTCTCAGCCTCATTTAAAAGGCCATCCACATCATCTTCTCGCTCGTATCCATCCGATACAATATGAGTCGCCGTTCGAATTAAACGACGTAAAAGTGCCTTTTCAGCGATGATGCGTGCATAATATTCTACGTTAGCAGCTGTTGGAACAACTTCTGCTAACTCTGCTAGATAAGAAACCCCACCAACTTCTTCTAGTAATCCTTGATCAGCCATCGCTGATGTCATTATTACTAAGTCGATTGGTTCTCCCTTATCAGACAACCCAAGCATGACTTCAAAAATCTTTTGATGTTTCGTTCGATAGAACGAGTCAGGTAGCAACAGCTCTGATGCTGACGTTAATGCATCTTGATCAATCAATATAGCCCCTAAAACCGCCTGCTCTGCTTCTATATTATGCGGAGGGGTACGATCAGCCATTACATCACTCATGCGCAATCCTCCTTGCTTAATTTATTTTTATTGTTCACTAACATGAACTTTTACTGTTGCTGTTACTTGCGGATGCAATTTCACAGTGACGTTTGTATAACCTAATGCACGGATTGCATCATCCATTTCAAATTTACGTTTATCAAGTTTAATCTTGTGTGACTTTTGCATTACATCTACAATTTGTTTACTCGTGATAGAACCAAATAAGCGGCCACCTTCTCCAGATTTCACCTTTACTTCTACAGTTAATTTCTCTAATGTTTCTTTCAGCTCTTTTGCATTCTCAACTTCTGCTGCTGCATCTTTTTCCTCTTTGCGCTTTTGAGCATCTAAAGTTTTCATACTGCTGTTTGTCGCTTCGGCAGCTAACCCCTGTTTTAGTAAGAAATTATTTGCATAACCGTCTGGTACGTTTTTTATTTCTCCTTTTTTACCTTTACCTTTTACGTCTTTTAGAAAAATTACTTTCATGATTGTGTGCCTCCCTGTAAATAGTCATCAATAACAAATCGAAGCTTCTCCTCCGCTTCATCTACTGTAACATTTTTCATTTGTGTGGCTGCATTTGTTAAGTGCCCGCCACCTCCTAAATTCTCCATAATTAGCTGTACATTCAATTCACCTAAAGATCTACCACTAATTCCAATGAAATTTTCTCCACGTTTTGCAATAACAAACGATGCAATGATACCTGTCATTGTCAATAATGTGTCTGCTGATTGTGCAATAAGTACTTGGTCATAATATTCATCACCATCAACTTTAGCAATCGCAATTCCATTTTTATAAATGTACGCATTTTTAATGGCTTTTGCAACTCGTAAATACTGACCCATATCTTCTTTTAAAAGTTCTTGTACAAGTACAGTGTCTGCGCCATGCGAGCGTAAATAAGAAGCGGCATCAAATGTACGAGCGCCTGTACGGAATGTAAAACTTTTCGTATCAACAATAATACCAGCTAACAATGCCGTTGCTTCTAACATTGTCATCTTTAAATTTTTCGGTTGATACTCAAGTAATTCTGTAACAAGCTCTGCCGTTGAAGAAGCGTATGGCTCCATATAAACAAGTAATGGATCTTCAATGAAATCTTCCCCGCGGCGATGATGGTCAATAACTACTACATTTTCAATCTTGTGTAACAGTTTTTCCTCCATCACCATTGAAGGTTTATGCGTGTCAACAACAACAAGTAATGAATCATCGTTTGCAAATTCCATCGCTTGCCCTGGTGAAATAAAATGTGACCATAACTCTTCATTTTGTTTCACTTTGTCCATCAAACGTTTGATTCCTTTATCAGAATCATTTTCATCTAATACAATATATCCTTTGCGCTCATTTAATTGAGCTACCTTTAAAATACCAATCGCTGCACCAATCGCATCCATATCAGGAGCTCTATGCCCCATTATAATGACATTACTGCTTTCTAATACTAAATCCTTTAATGCATGTGAAATAACTCTAGCACGTACACGAGTACGCTTTTCGACCGGATTCGTCTTGCCACCGTAAAACTTAACTTTACCCGTCGCTTGTTTTATAGCTACTTGGTCTCCTCCTCGTCCTAATGCAAGGTCTAAACCAGATTGAGCCATCGCTCCAAGCTCCGATAAAGGTAAATCACCCGAGCCAACACCAACACTTAGCGTAAGTGGTATATTCCTTTTTGATGTTTCTTCACGCACTTGATCCAAAATACTAAATTTCCCTTTCTCCATTTGTGCTAAAATACTTTCATTTAGTACAACGAAGAACCTTTCTGAAGATGCACGTTTCAAATATGCACCATACTTAACAGCCCATTCATTTAGACGTGACGTCACAAGACTTGTTATATTCGTGCGTAATTGATCATCTAACCCTTGTGTAACTTCATCATAATTATCTAAATAAATAACAGCTAAAACGGTGCGCTGATCCTCATACATTTTTTCAATCTCTGTTTGCTCAGTTACATCAAAAAAATAAATTAGTTTTTCTTCTTTCCTTACAAACACACGGAACTTTCGACTATTTAAAGATACTATATCGTCAGAAGTCTCTCCTTTAATAAAAAGGAGTAATGTTTCTGATACATCGTACAGATGCCACCCAGCTAATGCGTGTTGCCCCAAACATGAAGACAAGTAAGGATTTGCCCAATCAATCCCATACTCCTTATTGTATAACAATATACCGATTGGCATCTGGTTGAATGCTTCGTTACTCACTTTTTTTACCCTAGTAATCATATCTGTCGTATACTTTTCAAAATTCCTTTGAAAGTTAAGTTCAAATCGTATAACTAAAAAGAAAACGATGCTAAAAATAAAAAAGGCAGCTATCCCCATAATTAAGTGAAAATAACAGAGAATCGAGATTAGCACCAACACAAAAAATGCCAATACGTAAACAGGATATAAAAACCACTGTTTCTTATAAAATTCAGGCATGTATACAACTCCTATAAAGTAAAACTAACTCACTTTCCAGTTAGTTAAACAAATTAAAATAGTGTAAGGAATATTATTTTATTCCCCTATTTTAGAACGCAATGAAATCCCTAAATCAATTATACCTAAGATTGTCACAAGAGGAAACATCATCGGAATAAACATGCAGACAATAAAACTAATAATAGGAACACCTTTAGTAAATCCTTTTCTATGTGCTAAAAAGGCGATAAATGTCAGACCTTGCAGTACGAGCAATAGTGCAAAGATTACATATAGGTTAGAAAATACCATATGTAAATATGATGTTGGTTCTACCTTTATAAAAGTTGCTAACAGAATAAATATGACGTAATACCAAATAATACTCTTTGGCAATTGTATGTCTTTAAATTTAGGCCAAAGTGTTACTTCATGCTTTAACTTTTTCAAAACACTACCTGATATCATAACCGTAATCCAAGAAAGACACACAGAAACCATTACAAGTATACTCGGGAGTATCGTTTGTAATATATCATTCATTTGTGCGAATAAATCTTTTTGTTTCTTACTAACCTGCATACCAGCAGCATTTGCTATCTTTTCACTTTGTACTACACTTTCACTAAACATATTTTGCATTTTCTGTATTAAATCTATGTTGAAAAATTTTATACTCACAACATAAATGAGCATAATACCGATTAAGTATGCAAGTGTCCCTGCTATCAAAATTTCCAACGGCTTTCTTTGTTTTTTATACATGTATCCTAAAACAATACCCGTACACCCAAACATAATTGTCTTTACTAGACCTATTGGTTGACCCACAATAACAGCAATGAAAAATGCTGCTGTAAAAATCACAAAGGCATTAGGTACACCATATTTTATCGTTAACAATATAAATGGTAACGGCAATACAAATGTTACAACTGTACCCAAAATCGGAACATACATAGATATGAGCAATAACATTGCATATACAGCCAATAACGCTGCGCCTTCGGTAATAAACCTTGCTTGTTTCACATTTTAACCTCTCTTTCAAAAAGAAAAGCATAGCAAAATGCACAGTAGAGTCCGACTCTACTGTGCATTTCATACGCTATTATTCACCAACATATGGTAAAAGTGCCATTTGACGAGCACGTTTAATTGCAACTGTAAGTTTGCGTTGGTATTTCGCGCTTGTTCCTGTTACACGACGAGGTAAAATTTTACCGCGCTCAGAAACGAAACGTTTTAATAAATCAACATCTTTATAGTCAATGCGAGTGATGCCGTTAGATGTGAAGAAACACACCTTACGACGCTTCGCACGTCCACCTTTGCGTCCTGCCATGTCTATTCCCTCCATTCTTTGTTAAAAATAGCCGATTCACACCATTAAAATGGTAAATCGTCGTCCGAAATGTCAATCGGTTGACCAACATTCGAAAATGGATCGTCATTCTTCGTAAATCCAGAGTTACCTTGATTACCTTGGTTACCTGAATTACTAGATTGACCAAATGGGTTAGAGCTTTGGTTACCGAAACCAGCTCCTGATGGTTGCTGATTGAATGAACCACGTTGCTCCCCACCGCCATTACGCGGCTCTAAAAATTGTACGCTCTCCGCAAGAACTTCTGTTACATATACACGTTTACCATCTTGTCCATCGTAATTACGAGTTTGAAGACGTCCGTCTACGCCTGCTAAGCTACCTTTTTTCAAATAATTTGCCACGTTTTCTGCTTGTTTACGCCATATTACACAATTAATAAAGTCAGCTTCACGCTCACCTTGTTGATTCGCAAATGCGCGATTCACAGCTAACGTAAAAGTAGCTACTGCAACACCATTGGGCGTGTAACGTAAGTCAGGGTCCTTAGTTAAACGACCAACGAGGATAACACGATTCATCAATCGAACCACTCTCCCTTATATATCAATTATTTTTCTTCTTCTTTAACAACGATATGACGAAGGATATCTTCGTTGATCTTAGCTAAACGGTCGAATTCGTTAATCGCCTCTGAGTTAGAGTTCACGTTTAAGATCATGTAGAAACCTTCACGTAAGTCGTTGATTTCGTAAGCTAAACGACGCTTACCCCACTCTTTTGTGTTAATGATTTCTGCACCATTGTTTGTTAAAACACCTGCAAAACGTTCAACTAAAGCTTTTTGAGCTTCTTCTTCAACGCCAGGACGAATGATGTACATAATTTCGTACTTTCTCATTACACTTTCACCTCCTTTTGGTCTAAACGGCCCATAATGGGCAAGGAGCAATTAATTTATAGTAATTACTCACGAGTTTAGATTATATCATAGTAAGTTATATGAATCAACTCACCAATACGTAAAAAACTTGGCAAACACATAATATATTTGCCAAGTTCATATCTTTATTTTTCCTAGGAAATATTAAATTAAACGTTAAAGCGGAAGTGCATAACATCTCCGTCTTTTACGATATACTCTTTTCCTTCTAAACGTACTTTACCAGCTTCTTTTGCAGCTGTCATAGAACCGTTTGTCATTAAATCATCATAAGAAACTGTTTCTGCGCGAATAAATCCACGCTCAAAGTCTGTATGAATTACACCAGCACATTGTGGTGCTTTCATACCTTGTTTAAACGTCCATGCACGTACTTCTTGCACACCAGCTGTGAAGTAAGTAGCAAGTCCTAATAAATCATATGCAGCACGAATTAATTGATCTAAACCAGATTCTTCAATGCCTAGTTCTTCAAGGAATACTTTTTTCTCTTCCTCGTCTAGCTCAGCGATTTCTTCTTCGATTTTTGCACATACAACGATTACTTGAGAATTTTCATTTGCTGCAAATTCTTTTACCATTTGTACATATTTATTGTCAGAAGGATCCATAATATCATCTTCACTTACGTTTGCTACGTATAGCATTTCTTTCGTTGTAAGTAAATGAAGGCCTTTAACAATCTTCATTTGCTCTTCTGTAAATTCAACAGTACGAGCTGGTTTTCCCTCTTCAAAAGCTTCTTTTAAACGAACTAAAATTTCATGCTCATATACAGCTTCTTTATCTTTTTGTCTTGCTAACTTCGCAACTCGTTCGATACGCTTATCAACAGATTCCAAATCCGCTAAGATTAGTTCTAAGTTAATTGTTTCAATGTCATCAATTGGATCTACTTTTCCTGAAACGTGCGTAATATTTTCATCTTCAAAACAACGAACAACTTGGCAAATTGCATCTACTTGACGAATGTGAGATAAGAATTTATTTCCTAACCCTTCACCTTTACTCGCACCTTTTACGATACCTGCAATATCAGTAAATTCAAATACAGTCGGAACAGTTTTTTTCGGTTCTACTAATTCCGTTAATTTATTTAGACGCTCATCTGGTACTTCTACAATCCCTACGTTTGGATCGATTGTACAGAATGGATAGTTCGCAGATTCTGCTCCTGCTTGTGTAATTGCATTAAATAAAGTGGACTTACCTACGTTAGGTAATCCAACAATCCCAGCCGTTAATCCCATATTTTTCACTCCTATGTCTCAATCTTTCATCATTATAGATAGTAACGAAAAAAATGACAAGTTTCCACCAAATGAAAAAAAGCAACGGCTGTCTACTGCAGCTGTTGCTTTTTCACTATTCTTCGTGCTTCACAAGTATTTTTTTCACCTTGCGATCAAACTCTCTTCGAGGAATCATTACCGAATGGTCACACCCCTCGCACTTAACGCGGATATCCATTCCCATACGAATAATCTTCCAGCGATTTTCACCACATGGATGGGCTTTCTTCATTTCCACAACATCGTACAAGTTATATTGCTTTTGCTCCATTCTCTAAATCCCTCCCACTATTAAATTGCTTTTTCACTAACTAATTCTTCGCGACTATATAAAACCATACGTGGGTATGGAATTTCAATACCATGTAAATCAAGACGATTTTTAATCTCTTTGCGAAGAGCCCTCGCAATAACTGCATGCTGCATCGGCTCAACTTCAGCAATAACACGTAATACAACTTCAGACGCTGCCAATGTTTGAACACCTAGCAATTGAGGTGTTGTTACCATTTTCTCATATTTTTCTGGTAGTTCCACTAATAAATCTTCAATAACTTGCTCCGCTCGTACTATATCACTTTCATAAGAAATAGATACATCAACAAATGCTACACTATTACTAACGGAAAAGTTCGTTACTTGTACAATACTACCATTTGGTATTATATGAATTTCACCTGTCCAGCTTTTCATCTTCGTTGTACGTAGTCCAATTTCCAAAACAGTTCCTTCAAATTGACCTATTCTTACATAATCACCTACTGAAAATTGATCCTCTAACAAAATAAATAATCCTGTAATAACATCTTTAACTAAACTTTGTGCACCAAAACCGACTGCTAAACCAATTACCCCAGCACCGGCTAATAGACCTGATGCATTAATATCAAACACACCTAAAATCGCAATTAACATAATGAACATAACAACGTATGCCACAATATTTTCAAGCAACTTCGCTACCGTAACTGTACGACGTTCTGAAATTTGAATCGGCGAACGGCTTCCCATACGAAACGCATTTCGTACAATTGCCCTTGCAACTCGCACAACGATTGCACCAAGTATTAAAATAACGATTATTTTTAGTGACTTCACACCTATATTCGTCCAATCAATGGACTCAAACCATTTCAACGCTAAATCCATGTCCCTCTACCTCTCTGGCTAGAATTTCTTTTTAGTTATCCTTATTATTGTATCAGAACTCTCTCTGATTTCTGAAAAAAATTTATGACTTTAATTCCATTTGTTAACTTCCATTCAGGTATAAAATGAAACGAATATATATATACTAGTACTATTATTTCCGTTTTCATTCACAGTTTGTAAAAAGTATGCACTTATAATTTTCCATTTCACACACCATATAACATATTGTGAAAATTTATTAAAAGGATGGGTGCTTCATGAATATTAGAAGTTTTCGCTTACCTTTTTTTGAAAAAGAAACTCAAAATGTTATGCATCATGACTTAGAAGCCTCTGAGACAATCAGTAATTTCTTACTTTCCCATATTCCCATTAAGACTAATATGCCACTCATTCTCATTTGTATCGGAACAGACCGTTCCACCGGTGATGCACTTGGCCCATTAGTTGGTACTAAACTAGAACAAATTGAAATCAAAAACCTTCAAGTATTCGGCACACTAGACGAACCAATACATGCACTAAATTTAGAAGAGAAAATTCAGAATATACAGAAAGAAAATCCTACTTCATTTATTATTGCTGTTGATGCATGTTTAGGGAAATCTCAAAGTATCGGTTCTATAACTACTGGAAAGGGCCCTAGTAAACCTGGAGCTGCGATGAATAAGAAATTACCTGAAATTGGTGATTTGCATATACATGGCATCGTAAATTTAAATGGTTTCATGGAGTTTTTCGTACTTCAAAATACAAGACTAAGTTTAGTCATGAAGATGGCTGATGTAATTGCACAAAGTATAAAAGAAACAGACCAAAAATTATCTGCATTAAAAAAAGCAAACCATCTATAAACAATAAGATGGTTTGCTTTTTAATTTTCCTTTGATAATAATTCTAAAATTCGATTTAAATCTTCTTTATTAAAAAATTCGATTTCGATTTTACCTTTTTCTTTTTTCGTTTCTTTGATTTTTACATCCGTACCAAACTTTTCTCTTAAAAACGTTTCACGCTCTACAAAAAATATATTTCTTTCTTTTTTCACTTGTTGTGTTTCACGTGAAACACGTTGATTAATTTCCTGGACAATTTGTTCCAATTGGCGAACATTCAGTCCTTCTTTTTCAATTCGCTTCAATAAAGATTTCAACTGTTCTTCATCTTTTATTGTAAGTAAAGTTCTTCCATGAGCCATTGAAAGCTCACCGTTTGCAATCATATCTTGAACGAATGAAGGGAGGCTTAACAAACGAGTATAATTTGCGATATAAGGTCTGCTTTTACCAAGACGTTTTGCTAATTGTTCTTGTGTTACATTTAGCTCGCTCATTAACATCTGATATGCCATTGCCTCTTCCATAGGATTTAAATCTTCTCGTTGTAAGTTTTCAAGCAAAGCAAATTCCATCATTTGCTGCTCATTTAATTGCCTTACAACAGCAGGCACTTTCTCAAGTCCGGCCTCTTTAGCAGCACGATATCTTCTTTCACCTGCAACTATTTCATATCCTTTAATACTCTTTCGAGCAATTAACGGTTGCAATATACCGTGCTCTTTAATAGAAGCCGCTAATTCCTGAATCGCTTCTTTATTGAAATGTTTACGTGGTTGATATGGATTCGGCCTTAATTCAGTTACTATAATCTCCTGAATCGTTTCTTCTTCTTTCACATCTAAATCTGGAAAAAACACGTTGATTCCTCTTCCTAATCCCTTAGCCACCTGCAATCACTTCCTCTGCTAAATCTAAATATACTTCTGCTCCTCTTGATTTAGCGTCATACTGCATAATTGGTTTTCCATGACTTGGTGCCTCACTTAAGCGAACATTACGAGGAATAATCGAACGATATACTTTATCCCTAAAGTATTTTTTCACTTCATCTATAACTTGAATTCCTAAATTTGTACGAGCATCCAACATCGTTAACAATACACCTTGAATTGCTAAATTTTTATTTAAATGCTTTTGCACAAGTCGAACTGTATTTAATAGCTGACTTAACCCTTCCAGCGCGTAATATTCACACTGCACAGGAATAATAACAGAATCTGCTGCTGTTAATGCATTAATCGTTAATAACCCTAATGATGGGGGACAGTCAATAATAATATACTCATATTCATCACGAATTGGCTGTAACGCTCTTTGCAAGCGTACTTCCCGGGAAATGGTTGGTACCAATTCAATTTCAGCACCAGCCAATTGAATTGTAGCGGGTAGAACATCTAAGTTTTCAGTTGCGGTTTTCCGTATGGCACCTTGAACATCTGCATCTTCTACAAGAACATTATAAATACATTGATCTAATTCAGACTTTTCAATCCCTACACCAGTCGTTGCATTTCCTTGAGCATCAATATCTACGAGAAGTACTTTTTTTCCTACTTGTGCCAATCCAGCCCCTAAATTAACGGATGTTGTTGTTTTTCCAACACCGCCTTTTTGATTAGCAATAGCAATGATTTTTCCCATGATGTCACCTACTTTCAACCTTTCTTTCTTATTCTAGAAACAATTACGTTTATTGTAACATGAAATAAAAGTTTTTCTTTTACGTCCTTATTAAACTTCAAAATTTATTTCTAAACTCCTTCTTGCTTTAACAAGAAAATATAGTAAAAGAGACCTCTCCCATAGGATAAGGTCTCTAGCACGTAATTATTTTTTCTTCGGAATTTTAATCGTAATTTGATAGTATTCATCAAACTCTTCTTCCGCAGAATTAACATTCAAACCACTATTAGCAACCATTTGTAATGATTGTCTAATTGTGTTCATAGCAATTCTCGCATCTCGACTTACTGCTTTTTGCTTCGCTTTGCGCTTTGGTTTTACTTCTTCTAGTAACTTTGCAATTCGTTCTTCTGTTTGCTTTACATTCAATTGCTTCTCCACAATCTCTTGTAAAACCTTCAGTTGTAATTCCTTATTTTTCAAAGGAATTAGGGCACGAGCATGCCGTTCTGTAATACTTTTTTCTAATAATGCACTTTTGATTTCTTCAGGCAATTTTAATAATCGCAATTTATTTGCGACTGTCGATTGTCCTTTTCCAAGTCGTTGTGCCAATGCTTCTTGTGTTAAATTATGTAACTCAATCAGCTTTTGATATGCCACAGCTTCCTCAATTGCTGTTAATTCCTCACGTTGCAAATTTTCAATTAACGCTACAGAAGCTGTCTCAGTATCATTTAAATTCTTTATTATTGCAGGAACTTTTTCCCACCCTAACTTTGTTGCTGCGCGGAAACGCCTTTCCCCGGCAATAATCTCGTACTTATCATCCTCATACTGTCTCACAACAATCGGCTGGATAAGCCCATGTGTACGAATCGTTAATGCTAGCTCCTCAATACGTGCATCGTCAAAAACTGTTCGTGGTTGATAACGGTTAGGGGTAATGTTTACTATCGGAATTTCCTGTATTTCTTCATATACCTTTTTAGCTATTTCTTCATGGCTTTCGTCTTGTAATTCGAATTCGCTCTCTTTATCTCCAAAGCCAAATAAACGAGAAAACGTATTTTTCATACATATTCCACCACCTTTTAGGCCTATTGACTGTTCTACATAAAATGTTTCCTATGAAACATTTACGTTTTCATTTATATAATTTAATCTTACGTCTAATAAGATTTATTTTTCAATAGGTAATTTATTGGGCGTTCCCGGTTTGCGTGGATATTTCTTTGGTGTCTTGCGCTTTTTCTCGATTAATAAAATATTACGCTCACTTTCTTCAAACGGTAATTGGAACGTAGACATTTCTTTCAATTCTCCGCCCAGTACCTCTAAAGCATATTTGCCATTTTCGATTTCTTCGTTAGCCGCTGCACCTTTCATTGCAATGAATGTTCCCCCTACTTTTACAAGTGGTAAACATAGCTCACTTAATACAGAAAGACGTGCAACTGCACGTGCCATTACAATATCGTATGCTTCACGTACACCTTCTTTTTTTCCAAATGTTTCAGCACGATCATGACAAAATGCAACATCACTTAATTCTAACTTTTGCGCTAAGTGATTTAAGAAATTAATACGTTTTTGTAATGAATCTACAATTGTTACTTTTAAGTGCGGGAAACAGATTTTTAAAGGGATACTTGGGAATCCAGCTCCTGCTCCAACATCACAAATAGAAAATGGTTTCGAAAAATCATAATAAAAAGCCGCTGTAACAGAATCAAAAAAGTGTTTTAAGTATACTTCTTCTTTCTCCGTAATAGCCGTTAAGTTCATTTTTTCATTCCACTCTACTAATGTTTCAAAATAGATTCCGAACTGCTCTAACTGTCTAGAAGAGAGGGAAATACCCTTCTCTTCTAGCATAGATTGAAATTGTTCTATGTTCATCTAGCAATATCTCCTTACTATGTTATTGGTTCGATACTCGTGCAATTTTTCCTTGTTCAATGTAAATAAGCAAAATGGAAACATCAGCTGGATTTACGCCAGAAATACGTGAAGCTTGCCCCATTGAAAGTGGACGAACATCTTTCAATTTCTGTCTCGCTTCTGAGGCAAGGCTAGAAATCGCATCATAATCAATATCCACAGGAATTTTTTTGTTTTCCATTTTCTTCATACGTTCTACTTGCTGTAAAGATTTTTCAATGTATCCTTCGTACTTGGTCTGAATTTCAACTTGTTCCGTAATTTCATCACTTAATGCTACTTCACTTGGTACTAAAAGATGAATATGCTCATATGTCACCTCTGGACGACGTAATAAGTCACTTGCACGTATTCCATCTTTCAATTCACTTCCGCCAATACTACGAATTAATTCTTGAACTTCAGGACGCGGTTTAATAAAAATACTCTCTAATCGTTCCTTTTCCTGTTCAATTTGTAGTTTTTTATTTGTAAATCTCTCATAACGATCTTCTTTAATTAAACCAATTTCACGACCAACCTCAGTTAGACGAAGATCTGCATTATCATGGCGTAATAATAAACGATATTCCGCACGAGACGTTAATAAACGGTATGGTTCATTTGTGCCTTTTGTTACAAGATCATCAATTAAAACACCAATATATGCATCAGCGCGACCTAAAATAACTTCTTTTTTACCTAAAGAACGACATGCTGCATTAATTCCAGCCATAAGCCCTTGTCCTGCCGCTTCTTCGTAACCAGAAGTTCCATTAATTTGTCCTGCTGTATATAAATTTTTAATTTTTTTCGTTTCAAGTGTTGGCCATAGTTGAGTTGGTACGATTGCATCATATTCAATTGCATAACCCGTACGCATCATTTCAACATTTTCCAGACCAGGAATTGTTCTAAGCATTGCACGCTGTACATCTTCTGGTAAGCTCGTCGATAAGCCTTGTACATATACTTCTTGTGTATTACGTCCTTCTGGCTCTAAGAAAATTTGATGACGTGGTTTATCATTAAATCTTACTACCTTGTCTTCAATTGAAGGGCAATATCTAGGCCCTGTTCCTTTAATCATACCAGAATACATAGCTGAGCGATGTAAGTTTTCATCTATTAAACGATGTGTTTCTGTACTTGTATACGTTAACCAACATGGAATTTGATCCATAATAAATTTTGTCGTTTCAAAAGAGAAAGCACGTGGCTTATCATCACCTGGTTGAATTTCTGTTTTACTATAATCAATCGTATTACTGTTTACACGCGGAGGTGTACCTGTTTTAAATCTAACAAGATCAAAACCAAGTTCCTCTAAGTGTTCAGATAATGTAATAGATGGTTGCTGATTATTTGGACCACTTGAATATTTTAAATCTCCCATAATAATCTCACCACGTAAAAATGTTCCCGTTGTAATTACAACTGTTTTCGCTGTGTATTCAGCACCAGCTTGCGTAATTACCCCTTTACATACACCATCTTCAATAATTAAACGCTCTACCAGACCTTGAAACAACGTTAAGTTTGGTGTTTCTTCAATTGTTTTCTTTAATTCATGCTGGTAAGAGAATTTATCAGCTTGTGCACGAAGCGCGCGTACAGCTGGTCCTTTACCCGTATTTAACATACGCATTTGAATATGTGTTTTATCAATATTGCGTCCCATTTCTCCGCCTAATGCATCAATTTCACGAACAACAATCCCTTTTGCTGGTCCACCAACAGAAGGGTTACATGGCATGAACGCTACCATATCTAAGTTAATTGTTAACATTAATGTTTTTGAGCCCATTCGTGCTGCCGCAAGACCAGCTTCACATCCTGCATGACCTGCACCGATTACTATGACATCATATAAACCGGCATTGTATCCCATTGTTTATTCCTCCTAATAACCTCTATCTTACTAAATCATCTCTGATTAAAGTTTCACTTTATTTTCCTAAACAAAATTGAGAGAACAATTGGTCAATTAAGCTTTCATGGACAGTATCACCAGTAATTTCACCAAGTATTTCCCACGCTCTTGTTAAATCAATTTGAACCATATCAATCGGAACACCATTTTCTATCGCTTCAATTGCATCGTTAATTGTTCTTCCTGCTTGTGTTAATAATCCGATATGTCTCGCATTAGACACGTATGTCATATCCGCAGAATCAATTGTTCCTTCAAAGAATAAATCAGCTATTGCCTTTTCAAGCTCATCTATTCCTTGCTCCTCAATTAAAGATGTTGTAATAACACGATTGCCTACCGCTAAATCTGTAACACGTTCCATATCAATTTCTTGCGGTAAATCTGTCTTATTTACAATGACAATGAAATCTTTTCCCTGTACGGCACGGAATAGATCCTCATCTTCATTTGTTAAAGCCTCGCTATAGTTCACTACAATTAACACTAAGTCTGCTTGACTCATCATTTCCTTCGAACGCTCTACACCAATTCGTTCAACAATATCTTCCGTTTCACGAATTCCGGCTGTATCTATAAGTTTAAGTGGTACACCACGCACATTAACGTACTCTTCAATAACATCACGAGTTGTTCCTGCAATATCAGTTACAATTGCCTTTTTCTCCTGAACAAGACTATTTAATAGCGATGATTTCCCAACGTTAGGTCTACCGATAATCGCGGTAGAAATGCCTTCACGTAAAATCTTTCCTTGCTTCGATGTTTCTAATATCTTTGCAATTTCAGCACGGACATGTGTAGCTTTCTCAATTAAAATATTATGCGTCATCTCTTCTACATCATCATATTCTGGGTAATCTATATTCACCTCAATATGAGCTAATGTTTCTAATATTTCTTGACGCAGATGGCCGATTAATTTAGATAATCGTCCTTCCATTTGGTTAATCGCTACATTCATAGCACGATCTGTTTTCGCACGGATTAAGTCCATAACAGCTTCTGCTTGTGACAAATCAATACGTCCATTTAAAAAAGCACGTTTTGTAAATTCACCAGGCTCTGCCAGTCGTGCTCCTTGCGCTAAAATAAGCTGTAATACTTTATTTACCGAAACAAGTCCACCATGACAGTTAATTTCTACTATATTTTCACGTGTAAAAGTCCTTGGTGCACGCATAATGGACACCATAACTTCTTCAATAACTTGATTTGTATCTAAATCGACAATATGACCATAATGAATTGTATGAGAAGAAACCTGTGTTAAATCCTTCCCTTTAAAAATACGATCAACTTTCTCAATCGCATCATCCCCACTTACTCGAACAATGGCAATTGCACCTTCCCCAAGTGCTGTGGAAATTGCGGCAATTGTATCAAATTCCATGTCCTTTCACCTCACTTGCTTATTTATCTCTATTTCAACATGAATTTTTTCCGTCACTAAATTATTAGGATACCATAACGAACCTATCTACAAAAGAATAATAACTCATTTTATTATGTCCTTATGTAAAAAACACTAAACTTATTCACAGTGGATAAGTTTAGTGTTTTTTAGTTATCCACATTTATTTTCTCCTCAAAAAAACCGGCACTCAATTGAGTAACCGGTCACTTGGAAGATATTACAACATACCGATGTGGTTCTTTCCCTTCAGAAGTTGTAATGATATTTTGATGATTAGATAATGCTTGGTGAATAATTTTCCGTTCAAAAGAAGGCATTGGTTCTAGAACAACTCTTTTTTTCGTACTCACTACTTGTTTTGCTAATCGATAGGAAAGAGATTCTAACGTATTTTTTCTTTTACTACGATAGTTTTCAGCATCCAGTGTAATACCAATATATTGCTTTGTATTACGGTTCGCAACAAGTTTTGTTAAATATTGTAAAGAATTTAACGTATTCCCTCTTTTACCAATTAAAACACCGATATTTTCACCAGAAATTGTAAATTCAACTTCGCGTCCTTTTACAATTTTTCTAATCTCAACTTCCACACCCATATTTTGAATAACATTTTTTAAATATTCTTCACATTCTTGGATTGGATCTTTTTTCAATACAACTTCTACAACAGCGGGGCGATTCCCAAATAAACCTAGGAACCCCCTCTTACCCTCATCGATAATATTTATATCTACTCGATCTTTCGAAGCATTTAATTGTCTTAAAGCATCTTGTACTGCCAGCTCGACTGTTTGTCCTTTAGCAGTAATCATACTCACTTGCTTGATCCTCCTGCCTTACTAGCCTTAATTTCAGGCCCTTTGATCATATACATTTGAGCGATACCAAAGATATTACCAACTACCCAGTACAATGATAGTGCTGCTGGGAAGTTAATTGCAAAGACTAAAATCATAATTGGCATAAGCCAAATCATCATTGCCATTTGCGGATTTTGTCCAGCCGTTCCTGCCATTGCAAGTTTTTGCTGAATAAACGTCGTAATAGCTGCAACAATTGGAAGGATATAGAACGGATCCGCCTGTCCTAAATCGAACCATAAAAATGTATGTTCACTAATTGCTGTTGTTCTCATAATCGCATGATAAAACGCGAATAAAATAGGCATCTGAACAAATATTGGTAAACATCCTGCTAATGGGTTTACACCATTCTTTTGATATAACTGCATCATTTCTTGTTGTAGTTTTTGCTGTGTTGCTTGATCTTTAGAACTATATTTCTCTTTTAATTTCACCATTTCTGGTTGTAACGCCTGCATTGCTTTCGTACTCTTCGTTTGTTTAATCATTAATGGTAATAATGCAAAACGAATGATAAGAGTTGTAACAACGATTGCTAAACCGTAATTACTACCAAATAATTCTGCAAAATACGTGATTAACTGAGAAAGCGGGTATACGAAATATTCATTCCAAATCCCAGTGCTTTTCGGTGTAATCGGTTGATTTGTTTCACTACAGCCGGTAGCAATTGCCATTAGCATAATAACCATGGCTAATAAACCTATTTTCTTTTTCAAAGCCTGCTCCTCCTTGTTTCGGTATGTATATAGTGTAATTCATTTCCTTACGCTACTTTTTTATTCTTTTCATACCAGAGCGTTTAAAGACATGAATTAAGCTTTTCTTTAACTCTTCATATGTCATCTCTGCACAAGGCTTCCTTGCTATTATAACAAAATCTTTTCCAGAATCTATCTCATCTTTTAATTCTATAATCGATTGGCGAATCATACGCTTAATTCGATTACGCACTACTGCATTTCCTATTTTCTTACTAACAGAAAGACCAATGCGAAAATGCGGCTGTTTTTCTTTATCTAATTTGTATACAACAAACTGGCGATTGGCATTTGATTGTCCTTTTTGGAAAACAGCCTGGAATTCATCATTCTTTTTTATACGATTTTTTTTCTTCATATCATTTGACACTCCTGTATTTCATCAGCGGAAACTCATTATTATTAGAAAAAAAGACCACTGAACGTTCAGTGGTCTACGCAGATAATACTTTTCTTCCTTTACGACGACGAGCTGCAAGCACTCTACGTCCGTTTGCTGTGCTCATACGGCTGCGGAAACCATGTACTTTGCTGCGCTTACGTTTATTTGGTTGGTAAGTTCTTTTCATTATATGACACCTCCCTGAGGAATATCTGTTAAAGACAGTCTAATAAATTATAGTAAATCAAATAGGAAAATGTCAATGGTTCTCGAAATTTTCATCAAATATTCATTTTTAACCTATTCACATACTTTTTCACAGTCCCTATATTTCCTTGTGGATAAATATTTTTTCTCTTTTTTATATCCACAAACTCTTTTTTTACTTTTACACAGTATATCGTGTTGTGGACAAGTTTATTCCACAAGGTATTGATTTTGTGGATAACTTTCTTAAATTCATTGCTATAGCTGCTTTTTTTTGATATTATAGTTGTGTTTTCACTTTGAATAAGTTTTCCACACCTTTATTTTATCCACAATTTGTGTATAACATGTGGATAGTTTAAATCACATGTGGGTAAATAGTTGTCCACATGTGTTATTTTGTCGAAAACTCTATCTCGGATACTAACGACGTTTTTATATTTTAAAATACGTTTCGTATAAATATGCATTAGAAGTATTTACAGGTTGTACAATTGTTGCGCAACCTTATTCTTTTACCATCTTTGTAAAGGAGGGACACCTTTGGAAAATATCTCTGATTTATGGAATAGTGCCTTAAAAGAATTAGAAAAAAAGGTAAGCAAGCCAAGTTATGAAACATGGTTAAAATCAACAACTGCTCATAACTTAAAAAAAGATGTATTAACTATTACAGCTCCAAATGAATTCGCTCGTGACTGGCTAGAATCTCACTATTCGGAACTAATCTCCGAAACACTTTATGATTTAACAGGGGCAAAACTAGCTATTCGTTTTATCATTCCCCAAAGTCAGGCAGAAGAGGATATAGATCTTCCTTCTGTTAAGCAAAAACACGCACATGATGAGTCTAATCACTTACCACAGAGTATGTTAAACCCAAAATATACATTTGATACATTTGTTATTGGCTCTGGTAATCGTTTTGCACATGCTGCTTCTTTAGCTGTAGCTGAAGCACCAGCTAAAGCCTATAATCCGCTCTTTATTTACGGGGGCGTTGGACTTGGAAAAACACATTTAATGCACGCAATTGGGCATTATGTAATTGAACACAACCCAAATGCAAAAGTTGTATATTTATCATCTGAAAAATTTACAAATGAATTTATTAATTCAATTCGTGATAATAAAGCTGTCGATTTTCGTAATAAATATCGTAATGTAGATGTCTTATTGATAGATGATATTCAATTTCTTGCTGGAAAAGAACAAACACAGGAAGAGTTTTTCCATACATTTAATGCGTTACATGAAGAAAGTAAACAAATTGTGATTTCAAGCGATAGACCACCAAAAGAAATCCCAACTTTAGAAGATCGCCTTCGTTCTCGCTTTGAATGGGGGTTAATTACGGACATTACGCCACCAGATTTAGAAACTAGAATCGCAATTTTACGTAAAAAAGCAAAAGCAGAAGGTCTTGATATACCAAATGAAGTTATGCTTTATATCGCAAATCAAATCGATTCAAATATTCGTGAACTAGAGGGTGCACTTATTCGAGTTGTAGCTTATTCATCTTTAATTAATAAAGATATGAATGCTGATTTAGCGGCTGAAGCGCTTAAAAATATTATTCCAAACTCTATACCTAGAATTATTTCTATTTCTGATATTCAAAAGGCTGTTGGGGGCGTCTATCAAGTAAAATTAGAAGATTTCAAAGCAAAAAAACGGACAAAATCCGTTGCATTCCCTCGCCAAATTGCGATGTATTTATCACGTGAACTTACGGACTCATCTTTGCCAAAAATAGGTGAAGAATTTGGTGGCCGCGATCATACAACAGTAATCCATGCTCACGAAAAAATTTCGAAGCTATTAAAAACGGATACTCAATTACAAAAACACGTTGAAGAAGTTAAGGATATTTTAAAATAGTAGTAGCTGAATAGTGTGAATAACTTAGCTTATTTTGCGCACAGTCTATCCACATGTAGATAGACTGTTTTTACATCTTTAAACAGGGTTATCCACATATCCACAAGCCCTATTACTATTACTACTACTTTTTTATCTTTATTAAATAAATAAAATCTTATACTTACCGGAGGTTTTTCGTTATGCGTTTTACAATACAAAAAGACTATCTTGTAAGAAGTGTACAAGATGTAATGAAGGCAGTTTCTTCTCGTACAACAATTCCAATTCTTACAGGGATTAAAGTTGTAGCAACTGAAGAAGGAGTTACTTTAACAGGTAGTGATGCAGACATCTCTATCGAATCATTTATCCCAGTCGAAGATGCTGGAAAAGAAATTGTGGAAATTGAACAATCAGGAAGTATTATTTTACAAGCAAAATATTTTAGTGAGATCGTAAAAAAATTACCTAAAGAAACTGTCGAAATTTCTGTGGAAAATCATTTTATGACAAAAATAAAATCTGGAAAATCAGAGTTCAACTTAAATGGTTTAGATGCTGCTGAATATCCGTTATTACCACAAATCGAAGAACATCATGTATTTAAGATTCCAACAGATTTACTAAAGCACATGATTCGTCAAACAGTATTTGCAGTTTCAAGTTCTGAAACAAGACCAATCTTGACAGGTGTAAACTGGAAGGTATATAACAGCGAGCTAACTTGTATTGCAACAGATAGTCACAGACTAGCACTTCGTAAAGCAAAAATCGAAGGGTATAATATTGCCGATGAATTTCAAGCGAATGTCGTTATTCCTGGTAAGAGCTTAAGTGAATTAAGTAAAATTCTAGATGAATCTGAAGAAATGGTAGATATCGTTATTACGGAGTATCAAGTATTATTCCGTACAAAACATTTATTATTCTTCTCAAGATTATTAGAAGGAAATTATCCAGATACAACGCGTTTAATTCCAGCTGAAAGTAAAACTGATATATTTGTAAATACAAAAGAATTTTTACAAGCGATCGATCGTGCGTCGTTGTTAGCAAGAGATGGTCGTAACAACGTTGTTAAATTATCGACATTAGAACAACAGATGTTAGAGATTTCTTCGAATGCACCAGAAATCGGAAAAGTAGTAGAAGAGGTTCAATGTGAAAATGTAGATGGAGAAGAATTAAAAATATCTTTTAGTGCAAAATATATGATGGACGCATTAAAGGCCTTAGATAGTACAGAAATTAAAGTTAGTTTTACTGGAGCGATGAGACCGTTTTTAATTCGCACAGTAAATGATGATTCCATTATCCAATTAATTTTACCAGTCCGTACTTACTAAGTAAGGATTAAGGGTTGCTAGTGTAAAGGTACTAGTGACCCTTATTTGATTTGTGGGGTATTACTTTCCTAATGCTAGTTTATTTAGTACAATGAAAGAATGAACACTTTCAGAAAGTGAGCGATTTTATGAAACTTATTAAGATTTCAACAGAATACATTACACTAGGACAATTTTTAAAGTTAGCTGATGTAATTGATACAGGTGGCGCTGTGAAATGGTTCTTACAAGAATATGAAGTATACGTGAATCAAGAACTTGAAAATAGAAGAGGCCGAAAGTTATATGCAAATGATATTGTTGAAATTCCGGGAAGCGGAACTTTCCAAGTTCAGGCATAAAGGGGGATCCCTTTGTTTATTACAGAAATACAATTAAAAAACTATCGCAATTATGAGCATTTAGAGCTTTCCTTTGAGGATAAAGTCAATGTAATTATTGGTGAAAATGCGCAAGGGAAAACGAATCTGATGGAAGCTATTTATGTATTGGCGATGGCGAAATCTCATAGAACTTCGAACGATCGTGAACTCATTCGTTGGGATGAGGATTATGGTAATATAAAAGGTAGATTACAAAGGCGAAATAGTTCAGTATCCTTAGAATTAAATATTTCAAAAAAAGGTAAAAAGGCAAAGTTAAATCAGTTAGAACAACAAAAATTGAGCCAGTATATTGGTGAAATGAATGTTGTTATGTTTGCCCCAGAAGATTTAAATCTTGTAAAAGGAAGCCCTCAAGTACGAAGACGCTTTTTGGATATGGAACTTGGACAAATAGCTCCGGTCTATTTGTATGAATTAAGTCAATATCAAAAGGTACTCACGCAACGAAATCATTTACTTAAGAAGATGCAAGGGAATAGTAAAAATGAGGAAACGATGTTGGATGTATTTACACTTCAACTTATTGAGCATGGTGCAAAAATTTTGCGAAAACGTTTTGAGTTTTTGCATTTACTACAAGAATGGGCTGCTCCAATTCATCGCGGAATTAGCAGGGGATTAGAGGAGTTAGAAATCGTTTATAAACCAAGTGTAGATGTATCAGAATCAATGGATTTGTCGAAAATAAAGGAAGTATACTATGAAAGTTTTCAATCTGTGAAACAACGTGAAATTTTTCGGGGTACAACTTTACTTGGTCCTCATCGTGATGATTTACAATTCTTCGTTAATAGTAAAAATGTTCAAGTCTTTGGTTCACAAGGACAACAACGAACAACCGCACTATCCCTAAAATTGGCTGAAATTGAATTGATATACTCAGAGGTTAAGGAATATCCAATTCTTTTACTAGATGATGTGTTATCAGAATTAGATGATTATCGTCAATCGCATCTGCTAAATACAATTCAAGGAAAAGTACAAACCTTTGTGACAACGACGAGTGTCGAGGGAATTGAACACGAAACATTGAAAGAAGCGAAAACAATTCATGTAACGAACGGCACGGTAGATTGTGAAATAGACAGAAAATAATTTCTGTTTAAATGGAAAAGTAGGTGATCTTTGTGTCAATGGAACAAAAGCAAATGCAGGAAAATGCATATGATGAAAGTCAGATTCAGGTGTTAGAAGGACTGGAGGCAGTTCGAAAGCGTCCTGGTATGTATATTGGTTCTACAAGTGGAAAAGGTCTTCATCACCTCGTGTGGGAAATTGTTGATAACAGTATTGATGAAGCTTTAGCAGGATATTGTGATGAAATTAATGTCAGTATTGAAGAAGATAATAGTATTGTTGTAACAGATGATGGTCGTGGTATCCCTGTTGGTATACAAGAAAAAATGGGACGTCCTGCTGTAGAAGTTATTATGACGGTACTCCATGCCGGTGGTAAATTTGGCGGTGGTGGTTATAAAGTTTCTGGTGGTTTGCATGGTGTAGGTGCATCTGTTGTAAATGCTTTATCAACAGAATTAGAGGTATTTGTACATCGAGATGGAAAAATACACTATCAAAAATATGAACGCGGGGTCCCGGCTGCGGATTTAAAAGTAATAGGTGAAACTGATCGTACAGGAACGATCACACGCTTTAAGCCAGATTCAGAAATTTTTACAGAGACGACAGAATACGAATTTGATACATTAGCGACTCGTATGCGTGAGTTGGCGTTTTTAAATCGTAATATTAAATTAACAATTGAAGATAAGCGTGAACATAAGCAAAAGAAAGAATTCCATTATGAAGGTGGAATTAAATCATATGTTGAACATTTAAATCGTTCAAAACAACCGATTCATGAAGAACCTGTATATGTTGACGGTTCAAAAGATGGGATTCAGGTTGAGGTTGCTCTTCAATATAACGAAGGCTATACAAATCATATTTATTCATTTACAAATAATATTCATACGTATGAAGGCGGTACACATGAGGTAGGTTTTAAGACTGCTCTAACACGTGTAATTAACGATTATGGTCGTAAAAATAATATTTTAAAAGATGCGGATAGTAATTTAACTGGTGAAGATGTTCGTGAAGGCTTAACAGCAATCGTGTCAATTAAGCATCCAAATCCACAATTTGAAGGACAAACAAAGACGAAACTTGGAAATAGTGAAGCGAGAACGATTACAGAGTCTGTATTCTCAGAGGCGTTTGAAAAGTTCTTACTGGAAAACCCCAATGTTGCACGTAAAATTATAGATAAAGGGACTATGGCAGCGCGTGCACGTGTAGCGGCTAAAAAGGCTCGTGAACTAACGCGCCGAAAGAGTGCTCTAGAAGTTTCAAGTTTACCAGGGAAGCTAGCTGATTGTTCTTCTAAAGATCCAGCAATTAGCGAAATTTATATCGTGGAGGGTGACTCTGCGGGCGGATCTGCAAAACAAGGACGCGATCGTCATTTTCAAGCGATTTTACCACTGAAGGGTAAAATTATTAACGTTGAAAAGGCACGTTTAGATAAGATTTTATCAAATGATGAAGTTCGTACAATTATTACAGCAATTGGTACAAATATTGGCGGGGATTTTGCTATTGAAAAAGCTCGCTATCATAAAGTTATTATTATGACAGATGCCGATGTTGATGGTGCACATATTCGTACCCTATTATTAACGTTCTTCTATCGTTATATGCGTCAAATCATTGAGTGTGGATATATATATATCGCACAGCCACCGTTGTTTAAAGTACAACAAGGTAAAAAAATTCAATATGCTTATAACAATAAAGAACTTGAAAAAATACTAGCTGAATTACCAGCTCAACCTAAGCCCGGGATTCAGCGTTATAAAGGTCTAGGGGAAATGAATCCAACTCAGCTGTGGGAGACGACAATGGACCCAGAAGTACGTTCGTTACTTCAAGTTTCCCTTCAAGATGCAATTGAAGCGGATGAAACATTTGAAATTTTGATGGGTGATAAAGTAGAGCCGCGTCGTAACTTTATCCAAGAAAATGCAAAATACGTGAAAAACCTTGATATTTAAGTGAGTAATGACAGGAATCTAAGTATTCCTGTCTTCTACATATAAATCAATGTATGTGTAACGGAAATGTAAGAGGAGGTGCTCGTTGATGTCAGACAATCAACAACAAGCACGAATTCGAGAAATTAATATTAGTCATGAAATGCGTACCTCATTTTTAGATTACGCAATGAGTGTTATCGTGTCTCGTGCATTACCAGATGTTCGTGATGGATTAAAACCAGTTCATCGTAGGGTTTTATATGCGATGAATGATTTAGGAATTACAGCTGATAAAGCATATAAGAAGTCGGCGCGTATTGTCGGCGAAGTAATTGGTAAGTATCACCCGCACGGTGATTCAGCTGTTTATGAAACAATGGTACGTATGGCACAAGATTTTAGTCAACGTTACATGCTTGTTGATGGACATGGTAATTTCGGTTCTGTTGATGGAGATTCAGCGGCAGCAATGCGTTATACAGAAGCAAGAATGTCTAAGATTTCTATGGAATTAATACGCGATATTACAAAG
Organism: Bacillus sp. RC252; assembly: GCF_044909215.1. Taxonomy (NCBI): domain Bacteria; kingdom Bacillati; phylum Bacillota; class Bacilli; order Caryophanales; family Bacillaceae; genus Bacillus; species Bacillus sp. RC252. The sequence goes on from NZ_JBIYDV010000001.1 coordinate 592,235, forward strand.
AATACAATTGATTATCAAGATAACTACGATGGTTCTGAAAGAGAGCCAGTTGTATTACCAGCGCGTTTCCCTAACTTATTAGTCAATGGTACGACGGGTATTGCGGTCGGTATGGCAACAAACATTCCACCGCATCAACTTGGAGAAGTAATTGATGGTGTGTTGGCATTAAGTCATAACCCTGATATCACTATCGCGGAATTAATGGAATATATTCCTGGACCAGACTTCCCAACTTCAGGTTTAATCTTAGGGCGAAGTGGAATTCGAAGAGCTTACGAAACAGGTCGCGGTTCTATTATACTTCGTGCTAAAGTTGAAATTGAAGAGAAAGCAAATGGTAAACAAACTATTATCGTAACAGAACTACCTTATCAAGTTAATAAGGCGCGATTAATTGAAAAGATCGCAGAATTAGTTCGTGATAAGAAAATTGAAGGTATTACAGATTTACGTGATGAATCAGATCGAAATGGTATGCGTATTGTTATGGAAGTACGTCGTGATGCCAATGCCAATGTACTATTAAATAATCTATATAAACATACAGCACTCCAAACAAGCTTCGGTATTAATATGTTGTCTCTTGTAAATGGAGAGCCACAAGTCTTAAATTTAAAACAAAATCTATATTATTATTTAGAGCATCAAAAGGTAGTGATTCGTAGACGTACTGCTTATGAATTAGAGAAAGCAGAAGCGCGTGCTCATATTTTAGAAGGCTTACGAATTGCTTTAGATCATCTTGATGAAGTTATTACTTTAATCCGTAGTTCAAAAACAGCTGATATTGCAAAACAAGGTTTAATGGAACGTTTCGGCTTAAGTGAGAAACAAGCGCAAGCGATTTTAGATATGCGTTTGCAACGTTTAACTGGATTAGAACGCGAAAAAATCGAACAAGAATATCAAGATTTAATGAAGATAATTGCAGAGTTAAAAGCAATTTTAGCAGACGAAGAAAAAGTTCTTGAAATTATTCGCGAGGAATTAGCTGAAGTAAAAGAGCGTTTTAATGATAAGAGAAGAACAGAAATTACAATTGGCGGTATGGAAGCTATAGAGGATGAAGATTTAATCCCAGAACAAAATATCGCAATTACACTTACTCATAATGGTTATATTAAGAGGTTACCGGCTTCTACGTACAAAACACAGAACCGTGGGGGACGTGGTGTACAAGGAATGGGTACGAATGATGATGACTTTGTCGAACATTTATTAACAACGTCTACTCATGATCATATTTTATTCTTCACAAACAAGGGTAAAGTATACCGTACAAAAGGATATGAAATTCCAGAGTATAGTCGTACAGCAAAAGGTATACCGATTATTAATCTATTAGGGGTAGATAAGGGTGAGTGGATCAACGCTATTATTCCAATTCGTGAATTTGGTGACGACCAGTTCTTATTCTTTACAACGAAACAAGGTATCTCTAAGAGAACACCACTTTCATCATTTGCCAATATACGTACAAATGGTTTAATTGCAATTTCTCTTCGTGAAGAGGATGAATTAATCTCTGTACGCTTAACATCTGGTGATAAGGATATTATCGTTGGGACAAGTAACGGTATGTTAATTCGTTTCAATGAGCAAGATGTGCGTTCAATGGGACGTAATGCGGCTGGCGTAAAAGCAATTACATTAGGTGATGAAGATCAAGTTGTAGGTATGGAAATTGTCGAAGAGGATGTAAATGTTCTAATTGTAACGAAAAATGGTTATGGAAAGCGTACACCGATTGATGAATACCGCCTGCAAAGTCGTGGTGGTAAAGGTCTGAAGACTTGTAATATTACAGATAAAAACGGTAAGTTAGTAGCGGTTAAGTCTGTAACAGGCGAAGAAGACATTATGTTAATTACAGCAGCAGGCGTTATTATTCGTATGCCGGTTGATCAAATCTCTCAAATGGGACGTAATACACAAGGTGTTCGTCTAATTCGATTAGAAGATGAGCAAGAGGTAGCGACAGTAGCAAAAGCGCAAAAAGATGAAGAAGAAGAATCTAATGAAGAGGATTCTTCTGAAGAGTAAGAGTGGGGATTTCTCCCCCTCTTATTTTTTTATAATAATACTTGCATAGCAATAGGAAAGTGTATATAATAGGAAAAGTCAGCAAATGAGAGATACAAGTTATCGAAAAAAACTTGTTGACGAAAATAATATACTATGATATATTATGAAAGTCGCTGAAACGCGATGTTGAACTTTGAAAACTAAACGAAACAAACAACGTGAAACGTCAATTTTTATTTTTAGATGCTAGACAAACTAACTTTATTGGAGAGTTTGATCCTGGCTCAGGATGAACGCTGGCGGCGTGCCTAATACAT